>CAZHSD010000001.1:0-236084 GCA_964534975.1 uncultured Ottowia sp.
ATTCGAACCAACGACCCCCACCATGTCAAGGTGGTGCTCTAACCAGCTGAGCTACGCGCCTGCACGAAGATTCGAAGCCCGCGATTGTAGCAGAACGATGCCTGCTAACGGCGCCGGCGCTACTTGCGCCTGGCCACCCGCACGCCGTTGACATCCTGCACCTGGCGCAGCACCTGCGGCAGTCTGCGGGTGTCGCTCAGCTCCAGCGTGAAGGTCATCCAGGCCCAGCCCTTGACCGACTGGGTCTGCACGCCGATGACGTTCATCTTCTCGCGCGCGAATACCTCGGAGATGTCGCGCAGCAGGCCCTGGCGGTCGACCGCCTCGATCGCGACGTCGACCGGATACGCCGGCGCGCTGCCGGTGGCGGGCGTGCCCCAGTCGACTTCGATCACGCGCTCGGGTTCGCGCGCCTGCAACTCGCGGAACGAGGCGCAGTCGCGCCGGTGCACGCTGACGCCGCGGCCGCGCGTGACGTAGCCGGCGATCTCGTCCGGCGGCGCCGGCTTGCAGCAGCGCGCCGGTTGCGTCAGCAGCGAATCCAGGCCCACCACCAGCACGCCGCCACGCGTGCTGCCTTCGCTGCGCGGCTTACGCAGCAGCACCTGCTCGTCGGCGCTCGGCAGCGGCTCGGGCGGGTGCAGCACGGCCTCGATGCTGCGCAGCGACAGCTCGTCCTTGCCGACGGTCTCGAACAGCGCGTCGGCGCTCTTGAAGCCGAGATCGCCCGCCAGCTGGTCCAGCGACAGCGCCGTTCGGCCCTCGCGCTGCAGCAGCTTCTCGACCATCTCGCGGCCGCGCGCGACGGTCTCGCGCATGTGCTGCGCGTTGAACCAGGCCCGCACCTTGGACCTGGCGCGCGACGATGCCAAGTAGCCCAGGTCGGCGTTCAGCCAGTCGCGCGACGGGCCGCCCTCCTTGGCGGCGACGATCTCCACCGTCTGGCCGTTCTGCAGCGGCGTGTGCAGCGGCACCATGGCGCCGTCGACACGCGCGCCGCGGCAGCGGTGGCCGAGCTCGGTGTGCACGGTGTAGGCGAAGTCCACCGGGGTGGCACCGGCGGGCAGCTCGACGATGGCCGCCTGCGGCGTCAGCACGTAGATGCGGTCGTCGAACAGGCCGTGCTGCGCCGGGCTGCCGGAGAGGTCGCGCTCCCAGGCCAGCAGTTGGCGCAGCACCGCGATCTTGGCGTCGTAGTCGCTGCCGGCCGACACGCCGACATAGCCCTTGGTGCCGGCCTCCTTGTAGGCCCAGTGCGCGGCCACGCCGTGCTCGGCGTGCTGGTGCATCTCGGGCGTGCGGATCTGGATCTCCCACGCCTTGCCGTCGGCGTCGCGCACCACGGTGTGCAGCGACTGGTAGCCATTGATCTTGGGCTTGGCGATGTAGTCGTCGAACTCGTCCGGCACCGCGGCGAACTGCTGGTGCACCCAGCCGAGCGCGTTGTAGCAATCATCAACCGTCGGCACCAGGATGCGCAGCGCGCGCAGGTCGAATACCTGCGCGAAATCCAGTCCCTTGCCGCGCATCTTGCGCACGATGGAGCTGATGTGCTTGGGCCGCCCGGTCACCGTGGCCTGCATGCCCTGGGCACGCAGCGCGGTCTCGATCTCGCCGCGCCGGCGCTCCAGCGCGGCTTCGCGCGCACTGCGCTTGACCTCCAGCAGCGCGGCGATGGTCTTGTAGGTGTCCGGCTCCTGGAAACGGAATACCAGATCCTCCAGCTCCCACTTGATCTGCCAGATGCCGAGCCGGTTGGCCAGCGGGGCGAACACCTCATTCGATTCGCGCAGCAAGCCGGGCGAGGGCTGCTTGCGCGCCGCCGCGCAGTAGCGCAGGGTCTGCAGCCGCGAAGCCAGGCGCAACAGCACCACGCGCAGGTCGCGGCTGAAAGCCAGCAGCATCTTGCGCACGAACTCGGTCTGCTGCCCGGCCTGGTCGGAATCGCTTGCGCGCTCCTGGCGGCCCGCGCGCGAGCGCGTCTGCACCCGCTCCAGCTTGGCGGTCTCGATCGCCAGGCGGGCAAAGCTCTCGTCGAAGGCCTTGCTGATCACCTCTTCGGGTCGATTCAACTGGGCGCTGGCGTAGCTCAGGTACACCGCCGCCTGCAGCGACTGGCTGCCGCCGATCGTCTCCAGGATGCCGGCCACGGCATCCGCGTGCGCCAGCAGGTTCTCACCCGAAGTCGTGGTTTCGCCCGTCAGCAAGGGCTCGGCAAACACGCGCGCGCGGGCGCGGATGCCGGCCGTATCGCACGGCCCGTCGCCGGTGGCCGCGATCACGTCGGCCACCGGCGGTTCGGTGATGCGGACCGCGACCGGCACGCTTTTCATGGCCTGGCGTCCGTGCCCGGCAGCAGAAAATCCAGCACCGCCGCCACCTGATCGTCGGCCACCAGGGTGGGCGCATGGCCAACGCCGACGAACTCCAGCACGCGCGCACGCGGCCCGCGCTCGGTCATGGCGCCTGCGGTGGCCGGCGTCAGCAAGTCGGATTCGGCGCCGCGCAGCACTAGGGTCTCGGCCGTCACCTGGTCGTACAGCTGCCACAGCACGGCCTCGGCCTGCGCGGTGGATTCCTGCGTCACTTCGGCGTAGGGCACGGCGATGCCGGGGTCGTAGTGCAGGCGCCAGCCACCTTGCGGCCGCGCGCGCAGCATGGGGCGCGACAGCGCCATCCATTGTTCGTCGGTGTGCGGACCAAAGCCCTGCGAAATCACCCGCATCGCCGCGGCGGCGGATTCGACGCTGTCGAAGTGACCGGTATTGCCGAGGTACTCGCCGATGCGCTGCAACGCCACCCACGCCACCGCCGGGCCGACGTCATTGAGCACCAGGCGGCGCATCGGCACCGGCAGCGGCAGTTCGGGCGCGCCCGCCAGCATGATGCCGATCAGCCCACCCATGCTGGTGCCGACCCAGTCGAAGCGATCGATCGGCGCCCGCTCGTGCAGCGCCGCCAACATGGCCAGCATGTCGGCGACGTAGGTCGGGAACTGGTAGCCGACCGGATCCTTCAGCCAGTCGCTCTCGCCGCGACCGACGACGTCCGGGCACACCACGCGCACGGCCTGGCCTTGCTGCCCGGCCCGCGCCAGCAAGGCGCGCGCCAGCACGTCGAAGTCACGTCCCTGCCGCGACAAGCCGTGCACGCAGACGATCAGAGATCCGGCTTGCGCATCGCCCCACTGCCACCATGCCATGCGATGGCCCCCGGACGCATCGGCACTGGTGACATGGTGCAGCGTGGGATCGGTCATGGCGTTGGAATGAGGCATACGAGCAGCCGCCCGCGCGGCCTGCAGGGATCGTAAATCAAAGTGGTGGATCGACTCGACCACCGGCGCTGACGACCGCATTGGTCGCGTGCGTACGCCACGCGTGTCGCCAGCGCGGGGGCCGGCAGGTACGAGACCGAGAGCCGGTGCCGCCCACAGCCCCCGGCATTGCAGTTTCAACGCGCCTGCACCGACCCCGACACCGTCACCTGAACCACGCTCTTGCCGGGCTCGACCGCCACCGGTGCGTCAGCCGCGGCGGCCCGCATTTCCTGCGCCGCCATGCTGTACATGCGCGGCTGCGGCCCCGCGCCATCGCCGCTGATGCTGACTTCGCGCAGCGTGTAGGTATCGAAGCCGAATGCCTTGGCAATCTCCGCCGCTTTCTGCTTGAAGCGCTCGATCGCCTGCAACTGCGCCTCGGCCTCGACGCGCGCACGCTCCTCGCGGCTGAGACCGAAGCTCAGCTGACTGATGGTCATCGAGGTCATGCGCGCCGCGGTCTGCGTGATGCGCGTGAAGTCGCGCCCTTCCAGCACGATCTCGGCACGCCCTTGCCAGCCATTGATCTTGCCGTCGCGGGTGTGGCGCGGGTAGACGCCGAAGCTGCCGCTGCGCGCATCGAGCTGCCCCGGCTCGACCGCCTTCTTGGCCTCGGCCAGCGCCTGGTCGACCGCCTGGCGCAGCTCGCGCTGCACGCCGGCAGCGTCGGCGCCCTCGCGCGTGGTGGACAGGGTCAGCGTCAGCAGATCCTGCGGCACCTCGACCTGGCCGCTGGCACTCAGCTGCAGCACGTTCTGCGGTGGCGGCACGGAGACGGGAGTCTGAGCCGATGCCGTGGCGGCCAAGCCCAGCGCCAGCAGGGCGAGCGGGAAGATGGGGATTTTCATGGAGATCGATGCAAGCACGTCAGCGCGGGATTTCAGCAACCCCGATGGTGCCACGGCCAGCGGCGCCGATCTGTCGGACAAGTGCCAAGCATGCGGCTGCCGCGCCAGCCATGCCCCCGACGCTCGATCAGCGTGACGGCGGCGGCGCCGACACCGGCCACATCGCCGATGCGCGGCGGATCTGCTCGCGCAGCTCCAGCAACTGCTCGGCGCTCAGGCGCCGCGGCGGCTCGGCCTCGGCACCGCCCTGTTCCCGGCTTTGCGCGTTCACGGCCGTCCACAGCGCGCTGCGCTCGGCGCTGCGCTGCTCTGCCGCCAGCTCCACGCCGGCGGCCGACGCTGGCGGTGCAGCCGCGTCACCCGACGACGCGGCCCACGCGCCCCCCACCAAGACCCAGAGCCCGGCGCCCACCGCCAGTGCCCTGCAGGAAACCATTGCACTCATCATGGCTTCGACGATCGCACGCCCGCCGGTGTTTGTCTTCCTGAATGCCATCGGCCGGGGCAACAGATGTAACACTGTGAAATGCAGCGCGGGTTTACCCGCGATCGCGACGCAATCGGGTCACAATGCCGCTGTTACAAATTCGACTCAGGAACCTGATGAACCAGTCAGTCAACCGTATGGACAAGATCGTCGTCGTCGACGACGACGCGCGCATCCGTGACCTGTTGCGACGCTATCTGTCGCAGGAAAGCTTCGAGGTCATGCTGGCCGAGGATGCCAAGGCACTGTCACGCATCCTGCTGCGCGAGACGGTCGACTTGATCGTGCTCGACCTCATGCTGCCGGGCGAGGACGGCCTGTCCGTGTGCCGGCGCCTGCGTGCCGCCGGCGACAAGACCCCCATCATCATGCTGACCGCCAAGGGCGAGGACGTGGACCGCATCGTCGGCCTCGAGGTCGGCGCCGACGACTACCTCGGCAAGCCCTTCAATCCGCGCGAATTGCTGGCACGCATCAACGCCGTGCTGCGCCGTCGCCCGCCGCAGGAGGCGCCCGGTGCGCCGTCGGCCGAGAACGAGTCGGTCAGCTTCGGGCCGTTTCAGTTCGACCTCGGTGCGCGTGCGCTGCAGAAGGACGGCCAGGACGTGCCGCTGACCACCGGCGAATTCGCGATGCTGAAGGCGCTGGTGCGCCACCCGCGCCAGCCGCTGTCGCGCGAGAAGCTGGCCCAGCTGGCGCGCGGCCGTGAGTTCGAGCCCTTCGATCGCAGCCTCGACGTGCAGGTGTCGCGCCTGCGCAAGCTGATCGAGCAGGACCCGGCCAGCCCACGCTACATCCAGACCGTGTGGGGCGTGGGTTACGTGTTCGTGCCCGACGGCATCGGCTGACAGCGTCCCCCCGGCAGCGCGGCGACGCACCCGACGCGAACCGGCTGGCGCTGCCGGCGCCAGCGCCAGCTCCAGCGCGACTGTCCGACAATGCCGGGGCCAGACTGCCCCACTGACCCATGCCCGCGTCCACGCCGCGCCGATCGCCGTTCAGCATCAACCTGTTCTGGCGCACCTTCATCATGCTCGGGCTGCTGCTGCTGGGCAGCGCCATCGGCTGGTACCAGCTGTTCCGCACCCTGGAATACGAGCCGCGCGTGATCGACAACGCGCGCCAGGTGGCCTCGCTGGTCAACCTCTCGCGCGCGGCCCTGGTCCACTCCGACGCGATCGCGCGCATCTCGCTGATGAAGACGCTGGCCGAGCAGGAGAAGGTGCGCATCCTGCCGCGCGAACCGGGCGACACCTTCCACCCCTTCGCGCAGACCGAGCTGGAGCGGCGCATCAGCAACGAGCTCATCGCCCGCCTCGGCCCCGGCACCGTGGTGGCGCGCCAGGTCAACGACGAGCCCGGCCTGTGGGTCGGCTTCTCGATCGAGGGCGACTCCTACTGGTTGCTGATGGACCGTTCGCGCATCGGCGTGCTGCTCGGCGGCGGCACCTGGCTGCTATGGCTGGGCCTGCTGACGGCGCTGTCGGTGCTGGGCGCCGCGCTGCTGGCGCGCTACATCAACCAGCCGCTGCGGCAGTTGTCGCAGGCAGCGGCGCGGCTGCGCCAGGGCAATTACCAGGGCACGCGGCTGGACGAGAGCGCGCTGTCGACCGAGATCCGCAGCGTCAACATCGGCTTCAACCGCATGGCCGAACAGCTCTCGAAGATCGAGCAGGAACGCGCGCAGATGCTGGCCGGCATCTCGCACGATCTGCGCACGCCGCTGGCCCGGCTGCGGCTGGAGGCGGAGATGAGCGTGCCCGACATCGAGGCGCGCGAGCACATGGTGGCCGACATCGAGCAGGTCGACACCATCATCGACAAGTTCCTGGACTACGCCCGCCCCGACCAGGTCAACCTGCAGGCGCTGCCGCTGGCCGAGGTGGTCCAGGGCTGCGCCAGTGCCTTCACGCTGCGCGACGACATGCGGGTGGAGATCGACATCCCGCCCGATCTGCGCGTGACGGCGGACGAGACCGAACTCTCGCGCGTCCTGGCCAACCTGCTGGAGAATGCGCGCCGCTACGGCAAGACGCCCGGCACCACGCTGGCCGAGGTGCGCATCAGCACCCGCGCCAAGAGCCGGTACATCACCATGCAGTTGCGCGACCGCGGCCCGGGTGTGCCGGCGGAAATCCTGCCCAACCTGACGCGCCCGTTCTTCCGTGGCGACAGCGCGCGCACCGAAGCCACCGGCGCCGGCCTGGGCCTGTCGATCGTCGCCAAGATGGTGCAGAACATGGGCGGCAGCCTGATTCTGAACAACGCGCCCGGCGGCGGACTGATGGCCAGGATTCGCCTGCCGCGCGCCATCTGACGCCGGGCAAGAGTCAGCGCAACAGCAACACCACCGCGCGCGCCTCGATGCAGGCCTGCTGGCCGACCGGCCCCAGCCGTTCGGCGGTCTTGGCCTTGACGTTGACCTGCGCCGATGCCAGCCCCAGGGTACGCGCCACGCCCTCGACCATGGCGCCGATGTGCGGCGCCAGCCGGGGCGCCTGCGCGATCACCGTGCTGTCGACATTGCCGAGCCGCCAGCCCGCGGCACGCACGCGATGCGCCGCCTGCGCCAGCAGCGTGGACGAATCGGCGCCCTTGAAGCGAACGTCCGTGTCGGGGAAATGGCGGCCGATGTCGCCCAGCCCGGCTGCGCCCAGCAACGCGTCGGTGATGGCGTGCAGCAACACGTCGGCGTCCGAATGACCGAGCAGTCCATGCGTGTGGGGAATGCAGACGCCACCGATCACCAGCGGCCGACCCGGCACCAGCGCGTGCACGTCCCAGCCCTCGCCGATGCGAAACGAAGGCACCTCTTGAACTGGACTCATGCGTCGCGGCTCCTCAGCACGGCTTCCGCCAGCGCGAAGTCTTCGGGGTAGGTGATCTTGAAATTCTGCGCGCTACCCGGCACCAGAAGCGGGGCATGGCCCACCGATTCGATGGCACTGGCCTCGTCGGTGATGCCGGTAAAACCCGTCGCCGCGCACGCCGCCAGCGCATCGCGCAGCAGGCCGATGCGAAACATCTGCGGCGTCTGCGCCAGCCACTTGTGGGCGCGGTCGATGGTGGCGGCCACGCGCCCGCCCTGCTCGCTTTTGAGCGTGTCCGGCAGCGGCAGCGCCAGCAGGCCGCCCACCGCATCGGGCAGGCAGGCGTCGATCAGGGCATCGATCTGCGCTGGTGCGATCAGGCAGCGCGCGGCATCGTGCACCAGCACCCAGTCGTCGGCCTGCGCGCCATCGGCGAGCAAGCGATTCAGGCCGTTGAAGACGCTCTCGGCGCGCGTCGCGCCGCCGCAATCGGCTATCAGAACGGCAGCAGCGCCGTGGGCCTGCAGAAAGCCGTCACCCGGCGTCACCACCACCAGCACCCGCTCGATGCGCGCCACCTGCGCAAACGCCGCCAGGGTGTGCAGCACCAGCGCTCGGCCGGCCAGCGGCTGGTACTGCTTGGGTTGCGTCGTGCCGGCGCGCGAGCCGGTGCCGGCGCAGGGCAGCAGCCCGAAGCAGCGGTCGGAGGCGGCAGAAGCGATCATGGGACGGCGGCCATTCTAGGGCGTCGCATCAAGCCGATGACCCGCACGCCGGGCCTCCTGAGCTATGGCGCAAGGCGCAGCGCACAGTCGAAGTAGGTGCCCTGACAGGCCTCGCGACGCCGCGAAGCGGCCTGGCATCGATGAAATACAGGCCCGCGCCCTAAAATGCGAGGCATTGCACACCCCCCACCGAACCGGGTCGGGGGTTTTTGTCGTTGCCTTTTGCGTTTTTCATGCATCTACCCAAACTCATCGCAGGCAAACGCCACGCCATACCGCGTCCGCCCGGTTCGAGCGACGCCCTGTTGCTGGCGCAGCTGGCGCGGCGCGAAGCGGGCGAGAAGAAGCTCACCGCCGTGGTCACCGCCGACGCCAGCGACGCGCTGCGGCTGCTGAACGAGCTGGCCTTCTTCGCGCCCGACCTGCGCTGCGTGCTGTTTCCGGACTGGGAGACGCTGCCCTACGACAGCTTCAGCCCGCACCAGGACCTGATCAGCGAGCGCCTGGCCACGCTGTGGGCTATCCGCCAGCAGCAGGCCGACCTGGTGCTGCTGCCGGCCACCACGGCGCTGTACCGGCTGGCGCCGCCGTCCTTCATGGCCGGCACCACCTTCCACTTCAAGCAGGGGCAGAAGCTCGACGAGGCGGCACTGAAAAGCCAACTCACGCTGGCCGGCTACACGCACGTGACGCAGGTGGTCAGCCCCGGCGAATACGCGGTGCGCGGCGGGCTAATCGACCTGTTCCCGATGGGCAGCGCCATGCCCTACCGCGTCGACCTGTTCGACGACGAGATCGATTCGATCCGCAGTTTCGACCCGGACACGCAGCGCAGCCTGTACTCCGTGCCCGAGGTGCGCCTGCTGCCGGGACGCGAGTTCCCGATTCACGAGGCCGCGCGCGCCAAGTTTCGCCACCGCTGGCGCGAGCTGCTGGAGGGTGACCCGACGCGCAGCCGCATCTACAAGGACATGGGCAACGGCGTGGCCACGGCGGGCATCGAGTACTACCTGCCGCTGTTCTTCGACGACACGGTGACGGTGTTCGACTACCTCGGCCAGGACGCCACGCTGGTGCTGCACGGCGACCTGGAGGCCGCGTTCCAACAGTTCACGCAGGACACGCGCGAGCGCTACCGGCTGGCGCAGGGCGACCCCGAGCGACCGGTGCTGCCGCCCGAGGCGCTGTTCCTGAGCGCGGAGGATTTCTACCTCCAGGCCAAGCCGCACGCCCAGCTGGCGCTACGCCCTGGCGTGGAGGACGTGCCCGACGCCGCCTTCGCGCAGCAGTTGCCCGAGCTCACCGTGGTACGCGGCGCCGACGACCCGCTGGCGCGTCTGCAGGACCACCTGCGCGCCAGCCCGCAGCGCGCCCTGGTGCTGGCCGAGAGCGACGGCCGGCGCGAGAGCCTGCTCGACTTCCTGCGCGCCAGCGGCCTGAACCCGCCCGCCTTCGATTCGCTGGCCGAGTTCGAGGCCAGCGACGAGAAGACGGGCATCGCCACCGCCGCCTTGGCACGCGGCTTCGCCTGGGTCGAGGCCGGTATCGACTTCGTCACCGAGACCGAGCTGTTCGCCACCGGCACCAGCGCGCGCAAGCGCCGCAAGCAGGAACAGGTGAGCGACGTCGAGGCGCTGATCAAGGACCTGAGCGAGCTGAAGGTGGGCGACCCGGTGGTGCACGCGCAGCACGGCATCGGGCGCTATCGCGGGCTGGTGAACATGGACATGGGCGCCAGGAACCCCGACGGCTCGCCCGCGCTGCAGGAGTTCCTGCACCTCGAGTACGCCAGCGACGCCACGCTCTACGTCCCCGTGTCGCAACTGCACCTGATCGGCCGCTACACCGGCGTCAGCGCCGACGAAGCGCCGCTGCACAAGCTGGGCAGCAGCCAATGGGACAAGGCCAGGCGCAAGGCGGCGGAACAGGTGCGCGACGCGGCGGCCGAGCTGCTCAACATCTACGCCCGCCGCGCCGCACGCGAGGGCCACGCCTTCCGCTACTCGCCGCACGACTACGAAGCCTTCGCGGCCGACTTCGGTTTCGAGGAAACCGCCGACCAGAAGGCCGCGATCCACGCCGTGGTGCAGGACATGATCAGCCCGCAGCCGATGGATCGACTGGTGTGCGGCGACGTCGGTTTCGGCAAGACCGAGGTCGCGCTGCGCGCCGCCTTCGTCGCCGTGACGGGTGGCAAGCAGGTGGCCTTCCTGGCCCCCACCACGCTGCTGGCCGAGCAGCACTACCAGACGCTGGCCGACCGCTTCGCCAAGTGGCCGGTCAAGGTGGCGGGCATGAGCCGCTTCAACTCGACCAAGGAAGTGGGCGCGACGCTGAAGGGCCTGGCCGACGGCAGCGTGGACATCGTGGTCGGCACGCACAAGCTGCTGTCGGAAAAGACGCAGTTCAAGAACCTTGGCCTGCTGATCATCGACGAGGAGCACCGCTTCGGCGTGCGCCACAAGGAGCAGATGAAGCAGTTCCGCGCCGAGGTGGACGTGCTCACGCTCACCGCCACGCCGATCCCGCGCACCATGGGCATGGCGCTGGAGGGCCTGCGCGATCTGAGCGTGATCGCCACCGCGCCGCAGCGCCGCCTGGCGATCAAGACCTTCGTGCGCAACGAGGGCACGGGCGTGATTCGCGAGGCCGTGCTGCGCGAGCTGAAACGCGGCGGGCAGGTCTACTTCCTGCACAACGAGGTCGAGACGATCGAGAACCGCCGCCAGGCGCTGGAAAAGATCCTGCCCGAGGCGCGCATCGCCATCGCCCACGGCCAGATGCCCGAGCGCGAGCTCGAGCGCGTGATGCGCGACTTCATCGCCCAGCGCCACAACCTGCTGCTGTGCTCGACCATCATCGAGACCGGCATCGACGTGCCGACGGCCAACACCATCGTCATCGCCCGCGCCGACAAGTTCGGTCTGGCGCAGCTGCACCAGCTGCGCGGCCGCGTCGGCCGCAGCCACCACCAAGCCTATGCCTATCTGATGGTGCCCGAGATCGAAGGCTTGACCAAGCAGGCTGCCCAGCGGCTCGACGCCATCCAGCAGATGGAAGAGCTGGGCAGCGGCTTCTACCTGGCCATGCACGACCTGGAAATCCGCGGCGCCGGCGAGGTGCTGGGTGAGAACCAGAGCGGCAACATGATGGAGATCGGCTTCCAGCTCTACAACGAGATGCTGGCCGAGGCCGTGAAGGCGCTCAAGGCCGGCAAGGAGCCCGACCTGCTCGCGCCCATGCAGGCCGTCACCGAAATCAACCTGCACGCCTCCGCCCTGCTGCCGGGCGACTACTGCGGCGACGTGCACCTGCGCCTGTCGTTCTACAAGAAGCTGGCCACCGCCAGGACCAGCGACCAGATCGACGCGCTGCTGGAGGAGATCGTCGACCGCTTCGGCAAGCTGCCCGCCCAGGCGCAGACGCTGATCGACGTGCACCGCCTGCGCGTGCTCAGCCAGCCCTACGGCGTGCAGAAGGTGGACGCGGCGCCCGGCGTGATCAACATCACCTTCAAGCCGAACCCGCCGATCGACCCCATGGCCATCATCCAGATGATCCAGAAGAACAGGCACATCAAGCTGGCCGGCAACGACAAGCTGCGGGTGGAGAAGGCCCTGCCGGAGCCCAGAGACCGCGCGCAGATGGTGCGCGACGTGCTGCGCAACCTGGGCCGGACCAGCGTACTGGCGTGAGCCCGCAGTGGATGCGCTGGTGTCCTACGCGAGCTGTCGCCGCAATTGCACAGACACGCACAGGCAGGGCTCCTAAAGTCGCGGACAGGCTTTGCGAAAACCCCGCGCCACCCGGCAAACCGCACAGCCGCATCAGAACCGATAAGGAGTTAAGGATGAAAACACTCACTTCCGTGGCACTGGCTGCCGTTGTCGCCGCGCTGAGCAGCCCGGCGATGGCCCAAGACGATCCGAACCAAAGTGCGGTCAACAGCGACACCTCGTTCCCCAACTCTCCCTACAAGGTGGAAAAGGGGTTCCCCGACGCGGGTGAGTTCAACCCGACCGGGCGCTACGTACCGCCTCCGCCGCCCGTGGTGGTAGCGCCGCCGCCCCCGCCACCCGTGGCACCGCCACCGCCACCTGCGGCGCCGCCGCCACCCCCGCCTCCGCCGCCCCCGGCCCCGGCGCCGCTGCCGCCGCGTCCGGACCGCGGTTGATGCGGCACGAGCCTCGCCCCGCGAGGCTCTTTTTTCAGCAAGCATGCGTTGCGCAGCCGCAACTGGTGCGTTGCGAGATGGCAACGAATCCGCAACTCGCGTCGATCTTGCCGCCAGCCCCACGCGACGTCGGGGGAACTAGGCGACCGTCTGCGGGTATAAGCTTTAGCGTTGCCGGATTTTGATCCGCGCCCGAAACATAAACCCAGGCCCGCTCATGCCCTCATTTCGCGTTTCCTGCCGTCGGACCTTGTGCGCTGTCGCCCTGGTTGCCGCAAGCCAGGCCATGGCCGCTGGCGGTGATGCTGCGGCGTATGCACCGCCGGACGCCGCCGCGGCGAGTCGGGTTAGTGAATTCGCCGGCAGCGTGATGCGCAGCGGCGACGCCGAAGGCCGTGCGTTCGGCGTCATCGACAAGCAGGCCGCGACGCTGTGGATCTTCGACAAGCAGGGCAATGCCGTGGCCAACACCCCGGTGCTGGTGGGTGAGGCCACCGGCGACGTGGCGCCGGCGGACATCGGCCAGCGGCCACTGTCCAAGGTCAAGCGGCACGAGAAGGTCACCTCGGCCGGCCGCTACGTGACCGAGCCCGGCAAGAACCACAAGGGCGAGGACATCGTTTGGCTCGACTATGAGCATGCACTGTCGATGCACCGGGTGCGCAACGTGCCGAGGGAGTACCGGCCCAAGCGGCTGCTCACGCCCACGGTGGCGGACAACCGCATCTCGTTTGGCTGCGTCAATGTTCCGGCCAGTTTCTACGACCGCCACATCGACCTGATGTTCAGCCGCTCGCCCGGCGTGGTCTACGTGCTGCCCGAGACCAAACCCGTGGCCAGCGTGTTTCCGTTCGTCGACCAACCGATGGAATCCAAGCTCGCGCAGCACGACGAGCGATGAGGGCTGTCGACGCCGATGCCGATTGACGTGCGGCGGTCACCGCGGTGCCTGCGCGGGGCACCAGCGCCCGTTTGACGGCTGCGCTGAGTTCGATACCAAGCGTCAGCCATGGATAATCGGCGGCTCGACTGACTGGCCGATCCCACGTGCCGATCGCCATCGAAGCCCATGAGCGCCTCCCCCGTCCCGGATTGCCCGCGTGAAATCAGCCCCGGCCTGACGCTGCGCGGCGTCACGCCGCCACTGCGCCTGCGCGACTTCAAGCTGATCGCCTTCGACATGGACTCGACGCTGATCAACATCGAATGCGTCGACGAGATCGCCGACGCCGCTGGCCGCAAGGCGGAAGTGGCGGCCATCACCGAGGCCGCGATGCGCGGCGAGATCACCGACTACAAGGAAAGCCTGCGGCGACGCGTCGCCATGCTGGAAGGCGTGCGCGAGGAGCACCTGGCGCAGGTCTATCGCGCCCGCCTGCGCCTGAACCCCGGCGCGGCCGAGTTGGTGCTGGCCTGCAAGGCGGCGGGCCTGAAGGCGCTGCTGGTGTCGGGCGGCTTCACCTATTTCGCCGATCGCCTGCGGGAGCGGCTGGCGCTCGACTTCGCGCGCTCGAACAAGCTGGAGATCGTCGACGGCGCGCTCACCGGCCGCATCCTGCCGCAAAGCTGGGGCGACATCTGCGATGGCGCCATGAAGCGCCAGACGGTGCTGCGCACCTGCAGCCTGATCGGCTGCGACCCAAGCCAGGCCATCGCCATGGGCGACGGGGCCAACGATCTGGAGATGATGGACGCCGTGGGCTTGTCGGTGGCCTACCGCGCCAAGCCCCGGGTGCGCGAACAAGCCAAGGTGGCGATCGACATGGGCGGGCTGGACCGGCTGCTGGAGCTGTTCGGCGACGAGGTCTGACGGGCGCCCCGCCACGCACCGGCTTCGACACACCCTCATTCGCCAGCAGCGGGCGCCAGCGTTCCCTGCCGCAACACGCGGCCGGCCGCGATGGCCAGTACGCTGCCTTGCGCCAGCGGCCGCCATGGCCCCGCGCTCAGTGGCAGGCTGGCCAGCAGGACCATGTGCTCGGACACCGCCTCGATCTCCGCGCCCACGCAGGCGTGCCGTCCCGACAGCTCGTACGCCATCGAACACATCATGTGCAAGCCCGGCGCCCGCGGCTTGCTCAGCCCCTGCGCGGTTTCGTGGCGACGCCAGTCGGCATGCGACGCGCGCCAAACGTAGGCCAGCGCCAGCAGATGCGGCCCGGCGTGCCGGCGCACGAAGCGATCGAGCGGGCTGTCGCTGGCCGCCAGCGGCTCGCGAAAATAGTGGCCGTCACGGCCGTCGGAGAACACCACGCCCCAGCCGTCGCGGTTCTGGTGCCGCTCGCCGCCCTCGGCGGCGAACCGCTCGAGGTCGTAGCGTACGCGCACCGGCGTGCTGGCGGACATCGCGAACAACTCACACACGGCAAGGTTTCCCGGCTGAGATGGCAGGCGCGTGCCCGCTCTCGGCACATCCTGTCCCGTCCCATGGTGTCCCGTGCCATCTTGTCGTGGCACCACAGGCCCCACCACCGGCGCCGCACCGCGCGCCCAGCAGTGCCAGTCGCCACTCGCCCAAGACGACTGCTTGGCCCATCGCGGGCCGCTCGCTACACTTGATCACCGATCGGTTGGCCCTGCATCCGTACCGGGCCGACGCGCCCGAGCGAGCGCCCACCGGGCCTGAACCTGCGAATCCACGCCATGCCACGCAAACCCGACCCCAGGACACAGTGGAACGTCGGCTATTGGCTGATCGCCCTGCTGACGCTGTTCGTGCTGCAGACCCTCTGGCAGGCACGCACCGTGGAGCCGGTGCCGTTCAGCGAATTCGAGCAGGCGCTGGCCGACGGCCGGGTGGCCGAGGTCGTGGTCGGCGAGACCACCATCACCGGCAAGCTGAAGAACCCCGAAGGCAGCACCACCGTGATCGTCGCCAACCGGGTCGACCTCGCCACCGCAGAGTGGCTGGACAAGTACCAGGTGCCGTACGCGCGCAGCATCGAGAGCACCTGGCTGCGCGACCTGTTGTCGTGGGTACTGCCGGCGGTGGTCTTCTTCGGCCTGTGGTTCTTCCTCATCCGCCGCTTTGCCGAGCGCGCCGGCGGCGGCCTGGGCGGCTTCATGAGCATCGGCAAGAGCCGCGCCAAGGTGTATGTGGAACAGAACACCGGCGTCACCTTCGCCGACGTCGCCGGCGTGGACGAAGCCAAGGGCGAGTTGCAGGAGATCATCGCTTTTCTCAAGGACCCGCAGGGCTACGGGCGCCTGGGCGCGCGCATGCCCAAGGGCGTGCTGCTGGTCGGGCCGCCCGGCACCGGCAAGACGCTGCTGGCCAAGGCGGTGGCGGGCGAGGCCGGCGTGCCCTTCTTCAGCATCAGCGGCAGCGAGTTCGTCGAGATGTTCGTCGGCGTGGGCGCGGCGCGCGTGCGCGATTTGTTCGAGCAGGCGCGCGCCAAGGCGCCGGCCATCATCTTCATCGACGAACTGGACGCGCTGGGCCGCGCGCGCGGCGCCGGCGGCCTGGTCGGCGGCCACGACGAGCGCGAGCAGACGCTGCAGCAGCTGCTGGTGGAACTCGACGGCTTCGACAGCTCCTCCGGCGTGGTGCTGCTGGCGGCCACCAACCGGCCGGAGATCCTCGACCCGGCGCTGCTGCGCGCCGGGCGCTTCGACCGCCAGGTGCTGGTGGACCGGCCCGACAAGTCCGGGCGCGTGCAGATCCTGAAGGTGCACACCCGGAAGATCCGCTTGGCCGCCGGCGTCGAGCTGGAGCAGGTGGCGGCGCTGACCACGGGTTTTTCGGGCGCCGATCTGGCCAACCTGTGCAACGAGGCGGCGCTGGCGGCCACGCGGCGCGGCGCCGAGGAGGTGACGCTGCAGGACTTCACGGTCGCCATCGAGCGCATCGTCGCCGGGCTGGAAAAGAAGAACCGCGTGCTCAGCGCGCGCGAGCGCGAGATCGTCGCCTACCACGAGATGGGCCACGCCCTGGTGGCGCTGGCGCTGCCGGGCACCGACCGGGTGCACAAGGTCTCGATCATTCCGCGCGGCATCGGCGCACTGGGCTACACCATGCAGCGGCCCACCGAGGACCGCTTCCTGATGACGCGCGAGGAGCTCGAGCGCAAGATCATGGTGCTGCTGGGCGGCCGCGCGGCAGAGAAGCTGGTGTTCGGCCATCTGTCCACCGGCGCCGCCGACGACCTGGCCAAGGTGACCAACATCGCGCGCGACATGGTGACGCGCTACGGCATGGACGAGGCGCTGGGCTACGTGGCCTACGAGACCGAGCGGCCACGCTTTCTGGACACGCCCGCCTACCCGGCCGCCGCCAGCGCCGGCGCGGTCAGCCCGCAGACCCAGCAGCACATCGATGACGCGGTGCGCGGCATCGTGATGGACGCCTTCAACGCCGCCACGCGCATCCTCGTGCAGCACCGGGCGCTGCTCGAACGCACGGCGCGCGAACTGCTGGTCAAGGAAACGCTGGACGAGGCGGAGCTGCAGGCGCTGACGGCCGGCGTGCGGCCGGTCGACATGGACGAATCCGATCGACCGGCGGCAAGCCACGAGAAGCTTGATCCGTGACGATGGCGGCGCCACGCCAACTCGTCATCCCGGCCCAAGCCGGGATCCAGCGCTGGCGGGGGACCGGACAGTAACCCAGCCGGAACTACGTTTCGTACGACAGCAGCAGCACCTCGGCCGCCTGCTGCCGCAGCGGGATCAGCGCCTGGTAGGCCTCGGAAGAAAACCAGCCGTTCACCGCCGCCACGCTGGGAAAGCGGATGACGACGATGTCGTGGTGCGGGCAGTCACCCGCCAGCACGGCCGCCTGCTGGCCGCGGAACACCAGTTCGGCACCCCACGGTGCCAGCGTCGCCGGCACCTGGGCACGATAGGCGTCCCACATCGCCGCATCCTTGACGGTGATGTGACCGACAACGTAGGCCGCGCTCGTCACTGGCTTGCCCGCCCTGTCGACGCTCAGGCCGGCACCGCCGGCAGCCCCGACAGCGCCTGTGCCAGTTCCTTCTCGTCGTAGTGCTCGTTGACCAGGTTGCCGCTGAAGTACGCTTGATAGGCGCCCATGTCGAAGTGGCCGTGGCCGCTCAGGTTGAACAGAATGGTTTCGGCCTTGCCCTCGCGCTTGCAGCGCAGCGCCTCCTCGATCGCACCCTTGATGGCGTGGTTGGCCTCCGGCGCCGGCACGATGCCTTCGGTGCGGGCGAACTGCACGCCGGCGGCGAAGCACTCGCCCTGGGTGTAGGCCACGGCGTCGAGCAGGCCGAGCTCCTTGCAGTGGCTGATCAGCGGCGCCATGCCGTGGTAGCGCAGGCCGCCGGCGTGGAAGCCCGGTGGCGTGAAGGTGCTGCCCAGCGTGTGCATCTTGGTCAGCGGCGTCATGTGGCCGGTGTCGCCGAAGTCGTAGGCGTACTTGCCGCGCGTCAGGCTCGGGCAGGCGGCCGGCTCCACCGCCAGGATGCGCGGCTTGGCACCGCCGCGCAGGCCGTGGCCGATGAAGGGAAAGGCCAGGCCGGCGAAGTTGCTGCCGCCGCCGGTGCAGCCGATGACGACATCGGGCCAGGCGTCGGCCATATGCATCTGCTCCATCGCCTCCAGGCCGATGATGGTCTGGTGCAGCAGCACGTGGTTGAGCACCGAGCCGAGCGCGTACTTGGTGTCGTCGTTCTTGGCCGCGATCTCGACCGCCTCGCTGATGGCGATGCCGAGGCTGCCCGGGTGATCCGGCCGCTCGGCCAGCACCCGGCGGCCGTATTCGGTCTCGGGGCTGGGCGAGGGAATGCAGCGCGCGCCATAGGTTTCCATCAGCGCGCGGCGGTAAGGCTTCTGGTCGTAGCTGACGCGCACCTGGTAGACCGTGACGTCGAGGCCGAACATCTGCCCCGCCATCGCCAGCGACGAACCCCACTGGCCGGCACCGGTCTCGGTCGACAGGCGCTTGACGCCGGCCTCCTTGTTGAAGAAGGCCTGCGGGATGGCCGAGTTGGGCTTGTGGCTGCCGGCCGGACTCACGCCCTCGTACTTGTAGAAGATCTTGGCCGGTGTGCCCAGCGCCTGCTCCAGCCGATGGGCACGGAACAGCGGCGCCGGACGCCACAGGCGAAACACCTCGCGCACCGGCTCGGGGATCTCGATCTCCCGCTCGGTGCTGACCTCCTGCAGGATCAGCGACATCGGAAACAGCGGCGCCAGATCGTCCGGGCCGATCGGCTGCATGGTCCCCGGGTGCAGCACCGGCGGCAGCGGCTGCGGCAGGTCGGCCTGGATGTTGTACCAGAACTTGGGCATCTGGCTTTCTTGCAGCAGGTACTTGGTCTGGGTGCTCAACTTGGTTCTCCTCGTGGTCGGCATCAACGGAAATCACGTAGTATGCCTGCCGATTCAAGCACTGCACTGCCCGCGTTCATGAGCACAAACCCGATACCGGCATCCGCGCCTGCACCCGCGCGGCGCGTGTGGCGCCAGCGCGGCGTCACGCTCGCGCTGCTGCTGGCGGTGTGGCTGGGCGCGCAGTTGTGGCAGACGCGCGCGGTACCCAGCGGCCCGGCACCGGCCTTCAGCCTGCCCGCAGTCAGCGTCCAGGCAGGGCGGCAGCTGTCGCTGGCGCAATGGCAGGCGGCCCATCCCGGGCGCCCGGTGGCGCTGAACTTCTGGTCCGAAAGCTGCCCGATCTGCAAACTGCAGCAAGCCAACGTCAGCAGCGTTGGCGAGGACTGGCCGCTGCTGACGATCGCACTGCAGTCGGGCGAGGTGGACGAGGTGCGGCAGACGCTGGGCCGGCGCGGGCTGAACTGGCCAACGGTGGTCGATTCGTGGGGCGAGTTGACGCGCCGCTACGGCATCGGCGCGGTACCGGCCTTCGTGGTGATCGACGCGCACGGACAGATCCGTGGCGTCAGCGTGGGCTACACCAGCGAGCTCGGCATGCGGGCGCGCCTGTGGTGGGCGGCGCTGCGCAGCTGAGGCGGCATCAACCGCCGGGCACCAGCCGCTCGGCCCATTCGTACAAGGCCTCCAGCACGGCCTGCCCGCGCTCGTCGTCGATGGTCTCGGCCAGGGCGTCGACACGGTCGAACAGGCCGGGGATCGTCAGCGCGCCGCCTTCGCCGTCAATCAGTCGCCGGCGGCAATGCGCTTCCCATTGGCCGCGTTCGGCCTCGCTCAGCGTGTCGGGGAAATTGCGCGCCCGGTAGCGCAGCAGCAGCTCAGGCAGGCGCTGGTCATCAAAGCCGCCGCGGCTGAGCGCCAGCTCGCGCGGATCGAGCGTCCGCAAGCGGGCCAGGCGGCGGCGGTCGGCATCGCCCAGGAAGCCACCGTACAAGTCCTCGTCGACATCCGTCGCACCCTGCGCCGGCGGTGCATACACCTGCGGCCACAGCAGGCTCAGATCGGGCAGCGCGCGCAGGCGCTCGAAATGCCGCTCGGCCAGCGCCAGGTCGATGCCCCAGCGCTCGGCCAGCGCGGGCCGCAGCGTCCTGATGTTGCCGATCACGATCGGCGACTTGTTCAGGTGCACGCCCTTGATCGGCAGTCGCACCACGCCCTCGGGCAGATCCGCACTGGCGGTGAACAGGCGCGCACGCATGTCGTCTGCCGTCAGATCGGCCAGTTCCGAGGGGTCCGCCGCCAGGTCCCAGGCCAGCAGTACGTTCTTGTTGGTCGGGTGCATGGCCAGCGGCGCCATCACCGCAATGCAGCCGCGCGCGGTGCCGAAGCGACCGCTGACGTGCAGGAACGGCCGCGCCTCGCGCAGCGTGGTCGGCAGGCCGAGTTCCTGCGCCACACGATCCTTCCTGCGCAGCGCCAGGCAGAACTCGAACAGTTTCGGTTGCCGCTCGCGCAGCAGGCGCGCCAGCGCCATGGTGGCACGCACGTCGGACAGCGCGTCGTGCGCCGATTCGTGCACCAGGCCGTTGGCGGCGGTCAGGCGCTCCAGCCTGAAGCTGGCGTGGCCGTCCTCGCCGATCGGCCACTCGATGCCCCCAGGCCGCAGCGCATGGGCGCAGCGCGCCACGTCGAGCAGGTCCCAGCGGCCGCAGCCGTTCTGCCACTCGCGCCCATAGGGCTCGATCAGGTTGCGCCACAGCAGAAAGCGCGTCACCTCGTCGTCGAAGCGGATCGAGTTGTAACCGACGCCAATGGTGCCCGGCTCGGACAGCACGGCATGGATGCGCTCGGCGAACCGGTGCTCCGGCAGCCCCCTGGCGGCGCATTCCTGCGGCGTGATGCCGGTGATCAGGCAGGCCTCGGGCTCGGGCAGGCGGTCGAGCGGCGGCTGGCAGTACAGCGTCAGCGGCTCGCCGAGCTGGTTCAGTGCCATGTCGGTGCGGATCGCCGCGAACTGCGCCGGCCAGTCGCGCCGTGGGCGGGTGCCGAAGGTCTCGTAGTCGTGCCAGACAAAGGTGGGTGCACTCATGAGCGGCAAGCATAGCGGCCCCGCTGGTCGAGGCAGGGCCGGCTAGGACAAGGCTTTTGCCAGTGCGTCGAACACGGTGCGCAGCCGTGGCGTGCCGCGCAGTTCGCGGTGCACCACCAGCCAGCTCTGCATCGGCGGGATCGCCACTTCGGGCAGGACGCGCTGCACCGCAGGCGTGCGCGCCGCCACGCGCTGCAGCCCCACCCCGACACCAAGCCCACGGCACACGGCCTGCCAGCCGAGCGCCGCATCGTCGGTGCGTAGACCGAAGAAGTCACGCGTCACCGGCAGGCCCGCCTGCGCGAAGCCACGCAGCATGTCTTCGCCACGGTCCATGCCGATCCAGTGATGCGTTGGTGCGTTGTCCCAGGTGACGGGGCCGTGGCGATCCAGGTAGCCCGCGTGGGCGTACAGACCGAGCGGCACGTCGGCCAGTCGGCGCGCGATCAGCCCCGGCTCGCGCGGGCGGAACATGCGCACGGCGATGTCGGCCTCGCGCATCAGCAGGTCGGCCACGCCGTCATCGGGCACCAGCTCGAGCTGAATCTCCGGGAAGCGCTCGCGCAGGCCGGCCAGCGCGGGCACCACGACGTAGTGGCTCATCATGCGGCTGGCGGTGATGCGCACCGTGCCTGCCAGCGTGCGCGCGTGGCGGTCCATGGCCACGCGCATGCGGGCCAGTTGTGCACCCATCTGCCGCGCGGGCTCCAGCAGGGCCTGCCCAGCCGGCGTCGGGGTCAGGCCGCGCGGCGAGCGCTCGAACAAGGCCTGGCCGAGCGCCGCCTCGAGTTGCGCCAGACGGCGGCTCAGCGTCGGCTGGCTGGTGCCCAGGACCGCCGCCGCGCGTCCCAGCGAGCCTGCATCGCTGACGACCAGGAACACCTGCAGCAGACGCCAGTCAAGGCCGGCGACACCATCGACAGTGGCTGGCGGGATGGATGGCATCCGCGCATGGTAATTCATTGGTGAATGGATGTCATTCAACGACAGGCGTTCTGTTGCGCATGCCATCGGTTCACCATCGGGTCATGAAACCGCCATCCCCATCCTCCAGCGCCAGTGCGCACCACTTCATCCTCGGCGACGGCGTCATCGGACAGGCCGTGGCCGACGCGCTTCGCGCGCAAGGCCAGGCCTGCACACTCGGCAGCCGCAGCGCGCCGGCGGGCAGCCCGCACCCGCATCTGACGGTCGACGCGCTGGACGCAGCCGCCCTGCTGCACGCCACCCGGGGTGCCACCCACCTGTACCTGACGATCGGCCTGCCCTACCAGAGCGCCGTGTGGGCACGCGACTGGCCGCGCGCGATGCAGCACAGCATCCGCGCGGCGCTCGCTCACGACGCGACGCTGGTCTTCTTCGACAACGTCTACGCCTACGGCCCCTTGCCGCTTCAGGTGCCGATGCGCGAGGACCACCGCCGCGAACCACCCTCGCGCAAGGGCGCGGTGCGCGCCGGCCTGCTGCGCCAGCTGCACAACGCGGGCGAGCGCGAGGGCCTGCGCTGGGTGGTCGGCCGCAGCGCGGATTTCTATGGCCCGAATGTGCGCACCTCGGTGCTGTTCGCCTCGGCCATCGAGCGCCAGCTGCAAGGCAAGCCCGCGCTGTGGCTGGGTGACCCCGATGCGCGCCACAGCTTCACCCATACCGGTGACGCCGCGCGCGGCCTGGTGCGGCTGGCGCAGGACGAGGGCGCCTGGCAGCAGGAATGGCACCTGCCCACCGCCAGCCCGGCGCCCACGCCGCGCCAGCTGCTGGCTTTGTCGGCGCAACTTCTGCGCGCCCCGGCCAAGCTACGAACCGTGCCCGCGGCCTGGGCCCAGCTGCTGAAGCCCTTCGTCCCGCTGCTGCGTGAATATGGCGAAATGCTCTACCAGAATCGGCAGGACTACGTGTTCGACAGCAGCCGGTTCATGGCCCGCTACCCGGACTTTGCGATCACCGGCTACGACGAGGGCATGGCGGCGATGGTGGATTCACTGCGCGCCCCGGCAGGCTGAGCACCCCAAAAGCTGGACGGACGAAAAAAAGCCGCTGCGGGCAGCGGCTTTTTCGAGCGGCCGGGGGCGCGTCAGTCGGCCGCCAGCTCTTCTTCCGGCTCGGCCGGCTCGGCGCCCCTGCTGCGCTCGCGCTTGGGCAGCGGCGCGATGTCGAGCAGCACCTCGTCCTTGTCGTCCAGGTCCACCGTCAGGCGCCCGCCTTCGGTCAGGCGGCCGAACAGCAGTTCGTCGGCCAGCGCCTTGCGGATGGTGTCCTGGATCAGGCGCTGCATCGGCCGCGCACCCATCAGCGGATCGAAACCTTTCTTGGCCAGGAACTTGCGCAGCTTGTCGGTGAAGGTGACTTCGACCTTCTTCTCGGCGAGCTGTTGCTCGAGCTGCAGCAGGAACTTGTCGACCACGCGCAGGATGATCTGCTCGTCGAGCGGCTTGAAGCTGACGATGGCGTCCAGCCGGTTGCGGAACTCGGGCGTGAACAAGCGCTTGATGTCGGCCATCTCGTCGCCCGCCTGGCGCGCGTTGGTGAAGCCGATGGTCGCCTTGTTCATGGTCTCGGCACCCGCATTGGTCGTCATGATGATGATGACGTTGCGGAAGTCGGCCTTGCGCCCGTTGTTGTCGGTCAGCGTGCCGTGGTCCATGACCTGCAACAGCACGTTGAAGATGTCAGGGTGCGCCTTCTCGATCTCGTCGAGCAGCAGCACGCAGTGCGGCTTCTTGGTGATCTGCTCGGTCAGCAGACCGCCCTGGTCGAAGCCGACGTAGCCTGGCGGCGCGCCGATCAGGCGGCTCACCGCATGGCGCTCCATGTACTCCGACATGTCGAAGCGGATCAGGTCCACGCCCATGATGTAGGCCAGCTGCTTGGCGGCCTCGGTCTTGCCGACGCCGGTGGGACCACTGAACAGGAACGAGCCGATCGGCTTGTCGCCCTTGCCCAGCCCCGAGCGCGCCATCTTGACGGCAGCCGCCAGCACCTCGAGCGCCTGGTCCTGGCCGAACACCACGCTCTTGAGGTCGCGCTCGAGCGTCTGCAGCTTGCTGCGGTCGTCGTGGCTGACGCTGGTCGGCGGGATGCGCGCAATCTTGGCCACGATCTCCTCGATCTCGTGCTTGCCGATGGTCTTCTTGCGCTTGGACGCCAGCGCGATGCGCTGCGCCGCGCCGGCCTCGTCGATGACGTCGATGGCCTTGTCGGGCAGATGGCGGTCGGTGATGTACTTGGCCGACAGCTCGGCCGCGGCCTGCAGCGCGGCGTTGGCGTACTTGACGGCGTGGTGCTCCTCGAAGCGGCTCTTGAGCCCCTTGAGGATGTCCACCGTCTCGGCCACCGTGGGCTCCACCACGTCCACCTTCTGGAAGCGCCGCGACAGCGCCGCGTCCTTCTCGAAGATGCCGCGGTATTCGGTGAAGGTCGTCGCGCCAATGCACTTGAGCTGGCCGCTGGACAGCGCCGGCTTCAGCAGGTTGGACGCGTCCAGCGTGCCGCCCGAGGCCGCGCCGGCGCCGATCAGGGTGTGGATCTCGTCGATGAACAGGATCGCACCCGGCTTGTCCTTGAGGTTCTTCAGCACGCCCTTCAGGCGCTGCTCGAAGTCGCCGCGGTACTTGGTGCCGGCCAGCAACGCGCCCATGTCGAGCGCGTAGACGGTGGCATCGGCCAGCACCTCGGGCACCGTGCCCTCGGTGATGCGCCAGGCCAGGCCTTCGGCGATGGCGGTCTTGCCGACGCCGGCCTCGCCCACCAGCAGCGGGTTGTTCTTGCGCCGGCGGCACAGGATCTGGATGGTGCGCTCGACCTCGTAGTCGCGACCGATCAGCGGATCGATCTTGCCGTCCTTGGCGTTCTGGTTCAGGTTGACGGTGAATTGCTCCAGCGGCGTGGCCTTCTCGCTGCGCTCGCCACCCTCGCTCTCGCCCTCGCCACCGCCTTGCTGGCCTTCGGCGGGCTTGCTGGTTTCGGGCGGATCACTCTTGCGGATGCCGTGGGCGATGAAGTTGACCACGTCCAGGCGCGTGACGCCCTGCTGGTGCAGGTAGTACACGGCGTGCGAGTCCTTCTCGCCGAAGATGGCCACCAGCACGTTGGCGCCGGTGACTTCCTTCTTGCCGTTGCCGGTCGACTGCACGTGCATGATGGCGCGCTGGATCACGCGCTGAAAGCCCAGCGTGGGCTGGGTGTCGACGTCGTCGGTGCCCGCCACCTGGGGCGTGTTGTCCTTGATGAAGTTGGTCAGCGACTTGCGCAGGTCGTCGATGTTGGCCGAGCAGGCGCGCAAGACTTCGGCCGCGCTGGGGTTGTCCAGCAGCGCGAGCAGCAGGTGTTCCACGGTGATGAACTCGTGGCGCTGCTGCCTGGCCTCGACGAAGGCCATGTGGAGGCTGACTTCCAGTTCCTGGGCGATCATGATGCTAATTTCCTTTACGCCGTGGGCTTACGAGTTCCCATGGCTTCGACAGTACCAGATGGGGGAAGTTCTTTCAGTTTCAACGCCATGGTCTCCCTTCAATGGAACGCCTCATTCGACCGGCTCGCTGACGCACTGCAGCGGATGGCCGGCCTGGCGCGCGGCATCCAGCACCTGATCGACCTTGGTCGCGGCGACGTCGCGCGAGTACACGCCGCACACGCCTTTGCCGTCCAGGTGGATCTTCAGCATGATCTGCGTGGCCGTTTCACGGTCCTTGCCGAAGAACTCCTGGATCACCACCACCACGAACTCCATCGGCGTGTAGTCGTCGTTGAGCATCACCACCTGGTACATCTGCGGCGGCTTGACTTTTTGCGGCACACGCTCGAGCACGACCTCGCCGGCACCGTCGCCGGGCCGGCGCACTGGGGCCACCGGTCCTGCCGGCACCGGCGGCCTGGTCGCGTTGAATCTCGCCATGAAAATCATTCTATAAGGCCGGCACGAGTTCACCGCCGGTGGGGAAAAGAGCCTGGCACCGGCGTCGACACCGGTCGGACGCCCGTGGCCGCCCGCGCCGCGGGCCGCCTGCGGGCGGGGTTCGTTGACAAGCATGAAGTTGTTACAGCACACTGCGCTTTGGTTGGATGGAAGTCGATAAAGGAGAGCGCCCCATGCCCCAAGGAAGAGTCAAGTGGTTCAACGACCTCAAAGGGTTTGGCTTCATCGAGCCGGACGGCGGCGGACCCGACGTATTCGCGCACTTTTCGGCCATCGAAATGGAAGGATTCAAGACGCTGAAGGAGGGCGCGCGGGTCAGCTACGAAGTCAACCAGGGCCCCAAGGGACTGCTGGCGCAGAGCATCCGCACCGAGGCCGCCGCGCCGCTGCCGGGAGAGCAGGCGGCCAAGTCAGCCGACCAGGATCTGCCCCCGGTGGGGCATTGAACGCCGGCGGCACGCGACCCGATGCATCGCGCGGTTTGCCGCCGGGCTGCTGTCATGCGCGGGCCAAGGCGCCGCGCGCCGCGACCCGCGGTTCGAGCGGCAATTACATCTGCTCGATCATCACATCGCCAAAACCCGAGCAGCTGACCTGCGTGGCGCCATCCATCAGGCGCGCGAAGTCGTAGGTGACCTTCTTGCTCAGGATCGCCGCCTCCATCGATGCGATGATCTTGTCGGCGGCTTCCTTCCAGCCCATGTGGCGCAGCATCATCTCGGCGGAGAGGATCTCCGAACCCGGGTTGACGTAGTCCTTGCCGGCGTACTTGGGCGCGGTGCCATGCGTGGCCTCGAAGCAGGCCACGCTGTCGCTCATGTTGGCGCCGGGGGCAATGCCGATGCCGCCCACCTGCGCCGCCAGCGCGTCGGAGATGTAGTCGCCGTTCAGGTTCAGCGTGGCGATCACGCTGTACTCGGCCGGACGCAGCAGGATTTGCTGCAGGAAGGCGTCGGCGATCGCGTCCTTGACGATGATGTCCTTGCCGGTCCTGGGGTTCTTGAACGTGCACCAGGGTCCGCCGTCGAGCAGTTCGGCGCCGAATTCGCGCTGCGCCAGCGCGTAGCCCCAGTCGCGGAAGCCCCCTTCGGTGTACTTCATGATGTTGCCCTTGTGCACCAGCGTGACGTTGGGCTTGTCGTTGTTGATGGCGTACTGGATCGCCTTGCGCACCAGCCGCTCGGTGCCCTCGATCGACACCGGCTTGACGCCGATGCCGGAGGTCTCTGGGAAGCGGATCTTGCGCACGCCCATCTCCTCGGTCAGGAACTTGATGAGCTTTTGCGCCTGCGGGCTCCTGGCCTCCCACTCGATGCCGGCGTAGATGTCCTCCGAGTTCTCGCGGAAGATCACCATGTCAACCTTCTGCGGCTCCTTCACCGGCGAGGGCACGCCCTGGAAATACTGCACCGGGCGCAGGCAGACGTAGAGGTCGAGCTCCTGGCGCAGCGCCACGTTGAGCGAGCGGATGCCGCCGCCCACGGGCGTCGTCAGCGGACCCTTGATCGACACCACGTATTCCTTCAGCGCCGCCAGCGTCTCCTCCGGCAGCCAGACGTCGGGCCCGTACACCTGGGTCGACTTCTCGCCCGCATAGACCTCCATCCAGTGGATCTTGCGCCGGCCGCCATAGCACTTCTCGACCGCCGCGTCGACCACCTTGATCATCACCGGCGTGATGTCGACCCCAGTGCCGTCGCCCTCGATGAAGGGGATGATCGGGTGGTCGGGCACATTGAGCGAAGAGTCGGGATTGACGGTGATCTTCTGACCGCCTTCGGGCACCTTGATGTGCTGGTACATGCTGTCGTCTCCACGGGATGGGCTGGATGATGGCTGGCTGGGAGCGCTCCTCACGCATCGCACGCTCAGCGGCTAAGCGCGGTCCATTCTAGTGTGCCGCCTGGCAGCGCCCGGGCGATGGTTGGTGCCGCGATGGACGATCTGCGCGGCCGGCGACAATCCCGATCCAGCCGCAGGTTCTGCGAATCGATCGAGAACCTTTGCGTCCGGCCGGAGTCCATCTCCGGCACCAGCACCGACCCACCGCACCCGCCATGCCCCACGCCACCCGCCGCGCCGCCCTCCTCCTTGCCGCCACGCTCGCCACCATGCCGGCCCTGGCCCAGCGAGCGGATGCCGGCCAGCCGCAGCTGGACCTGCCACGCACCGAACTGAGCATCGGCATGCACCGCATCGAGGCGCAGGTGGCCAGCACGCACCCGCAGCGCCAGACCGGCCTGATGCACCGCCGGCAGATGCCGGCGCACGAAGGCATGCTGTTCGTGTTCGAGCAGCCCGCCGTGCAGTGCTTCTGGATGAGGAACACGCTGATCCCGCTCACGGCGGCGTTCGTGGAAGACGACGGCACCATCATCAACCTGGCCGACATGCAGCCGCTGGACGAGCAATCGCACTGCTCGAGCCGGCCGGCGCGCTACGTGCTCGAGATGAACCAGGGCTGGTTCGAGCAGCGCAGGCTGAAGGCCGGCATGAAGCTGCGCGGCAAGCCGTTCGAGAACGCGCGCTGACCGACAGGAAACGGCGCCCGCGGGCGCCGTCATTCAGTCCGCCGTGACCCGCCTCAGGCGGCGACCGTGGCCAGCGCCTCGTTGAAGGTCTGGCTCGGGCGCATCACCTGCGCCAGCTTGGCCGGATCGGGCTGGTAGTAGCCGCCGATGTCGGCCGGCCGGCCCTGGATCTCGGTCAGTTCCTGGATGATCTGCTGTTCCTTGTCCGCCAAGGCCTTGGCCAGCGGCGCGAAGGTCCTGGCGAGTTCGGCGTCCTCGGTCTGCTGGGCCAGTTCCTGGGCCCAGAACATGGCCAGGTAGAACTGGCTGCCGCGGTTGTCGAGCTGACCGGTCTTGGGCGACGGCCCCTTGTTGTTGTCCAGCAGCTTGCCGGTGGCGGCGTCCAGCGTCTTCGACAGCAGCGTGGCCTTGGCATTGCCGGTCTTCTGGCCCAGGTCTTCCAGCGACACCGCCAGCGCCAGGAACTCGCCCAGCGAATCCCAGCGCAGGTGATTCTCCTCGGTCAGCTGCTGCACGTGCTTGGGTGCCGAACCACCAGCACCGGTCTCGTACATGCCGCCGCCAGCCATCAGCGGCACGATCGACAGCATCTTGGCGCTGGTGCCCAGTTCCATGATCGGGAACAGATCGGTCAGGTAGTCGCGCAGGATGTTGCCGGTGGCGCTGATGGTGTCCTGGCCGCGGATCACGCGCTCCAGCGTGTAGCGCATGGCGCGCACCTGGCTCATGATCTGGATGTCCAGCCCCTCGGTGTCGTGCTCGTGCAGGTACATCCTGACCTTGGTGATGAGCTGGTTCTCGTGCGGGCGGTAGGGGTCGAGCCAGAACACCACCGGCATGCCCGAGTTGCGCGCACGCGTCACGGCCAGCTTGACCCAGTCGCGGATCGCCGCGTCCTTGACCTGGCACATGCGCCAGATGTCGCCGGCCTCCACATCCTGGCTCATCAGCACCTCGCCGGTGGCCAGGTCGGTGATGTTGGCCACGCCGTCCTCGGGAATCTCGAAGGTCTTGTCGTGCGAGCCGTACTCCTCGGCCTGCTGCGCCATCAGGCCAACGTTGGGCACCGTGCCCATGGTGCGCGGATCGAACGCGCCGTGCCATTTGCAGAAGTTGATCATCTCCTGGTAGATGCGGGCAAAGGTGCTCTCGGGCATCACCGCCTTGACGTCCTTCAGCCGCCCGTCCGGGCCCCACATCTTGCCGCCGTTGCGGATCATGGCCGGCATCGAGGCATCGACGATGACGTCGCTGGGCGAATGGAAGTTGGTGATGCCCCGGGCCGAATCGACCATCGCCAGCTCGGGCCGGTGTTCGTGGCAGGCGTGCAGGTCGCGCCGGATCTCCTCCTGCTGGCTGTCCGGCAGCTCGGCGATCTTGTTGTACAGATCGACCATGCCGTTGTTGACGTTGATGCCCAGCTCGTCGAACAGCTTGGCGTGCTTCTCGAACGCGTCCCGGTAGAAGATGCGCACGCAGTGGCCGAACACGATCGGGTGCGACACCTTCATCATGGTCGCCTTGACGTGCAGCGAGAACATCACGCCGGTCTTGTGTGCGTCCTCGATCTCCTTCTCGTAGAAGGCCAGCAGCGCCTTCTTGCTCATGAACATCGAGTCGATCACCTCGCGGTCCTGCAGGCTGACCTTGGGTTTCAGCACGATGGTCTTGCCGCTCCTGGTGAGCAACTCCATCTTGACGTCGCGCGCCCTGTCCAGCGTCATCGACTTCTCGCCGCTGTAGAAGTCGCCGTGGTGCATGTGCGAGACGTGGCTGCGCGAGGCCTGGCTCCACTCCGCCATGCTGTGCGGGTGCTTGCGCGCGTACTCCTTCACCGCCCGGGGCGCGCGGCGGTCCGAGTTGCCCTCGCGCAGCACCGGGTTGACGGCCGAGCCGATGCACTTGTTGTAGCGCGCGCGGATTTCCTTTTCCTTGTCGTCCTGTGGGTTCTCGGGAAAGTCGGGGATCTTGTAACCCTTGTCCTGCAGCTCCTTGATCGCCGCCTTGAGCTGCGCCACCGAAGCGCTGATGTTGGGCAGCTTGATGATGTTGGCGTCGGGGTTCCCCGTGAGCTTGCCCAGCTCGGCCAGGTTGTCGGGCACGCGCTGTCCTTCGGTCAGGTAATCGGGAAACTGGCCCAGGATGCGACCGGCCACCGAGATGTCGCTGGTGGCCACGTCGATGCCGGCGGGCGCGGCAAAGGCGTGGATGATCGGCAGAAACGACGCGGTCGCCAGCAACGGCGCCTCGTCGGTCAGCGTGTAGACGATGGTCGATGGCTTGTCGCTCATGAGGGTATCTCCTGCTTTTCGTTGTAGGCATGGTGCGGGCCGGCGCTGGGCGCGGCCACCGCAGCATGGTGACAGACATTCCTGACTCGGGGCTCACGGCGCCGGCCGGATCACCGACGTATTGTGGCAAACGATGGTGACGAGGCGATTTGGCGGGAGCGGCCGATCGGTTTCAATTGCGCGCCCGACATTACACACGGTTGCCCGGCTTGCCGGAATACTCCCTCGCATGGCCACGTTGTCGTGGCAAGAGGCAAGGCCATGACCGTTGCGCTTTCCGCGGCGGTCGGCCGGCACGCCTCTGGATCCGGGCGGGCAATGAGCGTGACCGGCCGGATCCGGCAATCCAGCCGCCCACTTCCCGCACGCCACTCGCAAGGAGAATCCCATGAACGCACTGCATCGCACCGCCCTGCTGGCCGCACTGGCCGCCCTGACGCTGGGTGCCGGTGTCGCCCACGCCGACGAGACGGTGTGCAATGGGCGCATCGATGCCGTCCACATCGACGGCGACGTGAAGGTGCCCAGCCGCCTGTCGTGCACGCTCGCCGGCACGCGCGTGGACGGCAACGTCAAGGTCGAGTCCGGCGCCTCGCTGGCTGCCCGGAACGCGCGCATCGGCGGCAACGTCCAGGCCGAGAACCATCGCCAGGTCAACCTGACCGGCGGCACGGTCGGCGGCAGCGTGCAGCTCAAGCAGGGCGGCGGCGCCAACGTTGCCGGCGTATCCGTGAACGGCGACGTGCAGTTGTTCGAGAACCGCGGCGCCCAGAGCGTGCGCAACAACCGCATCGACGGCAACCTGCAATGCAAGTCCAACGTCCCCGCGCCCACCGGCGGCGGCAACATCGTGCAGGGCAACAAGGAGGATCAGTGCGCCCGGCTGTAAGCTCGGGGGCATGACCGAGATCGACGCCTTCTTCGCCCGCTACGAGGAAGGCGCCAACAGCTTCGACCCCGACCTGGTGGCCTCGCAGTTCACCGACCCTTTCATGGGCGGTGATCCCAACGGGGTTGCCAGCCTGCGCAACGATGAGGCATTCCGCCAGGCCATCCCCGAGCGGCAGGCCTTCATGCAGCGCATCGGTTTTCGCTTCGCCAAGGTGCTCGACGTCGCCGCCACGCCGCTGGACGCGCACTACACCATGGCCAAGGTGCACTGGCACCTGCGCTTCGAGAAGACGCCCGGCCAGCCGCAGGATTTTCGCTTCCACATCACCTACTTCCTGTTCAACCCCGGCAGCGGGCCGAAGGTGGCGTTCTACATCTCGCACGAGGACGAGCGCCAGGTGATGCGCGAGGCGGGCTTGCTGCCGGCGCCCGGCGACTCCTGAATCCGAAGCTTGCAACGCAGGAAAGCCGCCTGACGGCGGCTTTCCTCATCAGGCGGTGAACTCGATCAGTCGTAGTTCTTCGCCGCAAAGTCCCAGTTGACCAGCTTGTCGAAGAAGGTCTCGACGAACTTCTGGCGCGCGTTGCGGTAGTCGATGTAGTAGGCGTGCTCCCACACGTCCACCGTCAGCACCGGCGTGTCGCCGGTGGTCAGCGGGGTGCCGGCGGCGCCCATGTTGACGATGTCGACGCTGCCATCGGTCTTCTTGACCAGCCAGGTCCAGCCGCTGCCGAAGTTGCCCACGGCACTGGTGACGAAGGCTTTCCTGAAATCGGCGATCGAGCCCCACTTGGCCTTGATCGCGTCTGCCAGGGCGCCTGCCGGCTCGCCGCCGCCCTGCGGCTTCATGCAGTTCCAGAAAAAGGTGTGGTTCCAGATCTGGGCCGCCTGGTTGTACATGCCGCCGCTGGCTTTCTTGACGACGTCCTCGAGTTCCATGTTCTCGAATTCGGTACCCTTTTGCAGCTCATTGAGCTTGTCCACATAGGCCTTGTGGTGCTTGCCGTGGTGGTATTCCAGCGTTTCCTGGCTGTAGTGCGGCGCCAGCGCGTCGATGGCGTAAGGCAGCGGGGGCAGGGTGCGTTCCATATCGGTTGTCCTCTTGATCTCGGGGGTTGAATCGTGTGAACGACCATGATAGACCGCTCGGCGCCGCGGCATTGTAGGAAGTCAGCCCGAGCGGCGCTCGATCACCCGCAAATCAAGCTTGCCATCGGCCAGGGTGGCCGCCAGCGCCTGCCCCGGTGCAGTCTGCGCCGCGCGGGTGACGGGCTGGCCGGTGGCATCCTCCAGCCAGGCGTAGCCGCGCTCCAGCACATGCTGCGGATCGAGCGTGGCCAGCCGCAGCGCGGCCCGCTCCAGCCGTTCGTGCGTCGTGTCGCGCCGGCGGGCCAGCGCGGCAGACAGCCGCTCGGCCAGGCGCAGCAGCCGATGCTGTTCGGCAGCGAACAGCGGCGGCGTGGTGCGCGGCAGGCGCTCGGCCCAGCGCGCCTGCCGGGCCTGCTCACGCTCCAGCCGCAGCGCCAGCGCATGCTGCAGGCGCTGCGCGCTGCGGTCCAGGCGCAGCCGCTCCCTGGTCAACGCCGCTGATGGGCGGCCCAGCCGGGCCGCCAGCCAGTCGATGCGCTGCGCCTCGGCGTCAAGCCGGCGGCGCAGGCCGCGCTGCAGGCGTTCGTGCCGCGCCGCGGCCTCGGCCAGCCATTGCGCGCGCGGCGCGCTGGCCAGCTCGGCGGCGGCGGTCGGCGTCGGTGCGCGCAGGTCGGCCACGAAGTCGGCGATGGTGAAGTCGGTCTCATGGCCGACGCCAACCAACACCGGCACCGGGCTGGCGGCAATGCTGCGCGCCAGCGCCTCGTCGTTGAAGGCCCACAGGTCCTCGATCGAGCCACCGCCGCGCACCAGCAGGATCAGGTCGATCGGCGGCGCGCTGGCGTACGCCTTCCCCTGCGCCAGCCGATACAGCCGCTCCAGCGCACGCCGCAGTTCACCAGGCGCGCCCGCGCCCTGCACCGCCGCCGGCGCCAGCAGCACCGGAATGTGCGGCACGCGCCGCGCCAGCGCATGCAGCACGTCGCGCAGCGCCGCCGCGCCGGGCGAGGTCACCACGCCGATGCCGCGCGGCAGCAGCGGCAAGGGACGCTTGCGCGCGGCGTCGAACAGGCCTTCGGCCTGCAGCCGATCCTTCAGGCGCAGGAATTGCTCGAACAGCGCGCCCTGGCCAGCGCGCACCATCGACTCGACCACCAGTTGCAGATCGCCGCGCGGCTCGTACACCGTCAGGCGCCCGCGCACCTCGACCTGGTCGCCGTCGACCGGCGCGAAGTCCAGCAGGCCCGCGGCGCGCCGGAACATGGCGCAGCGCAACTGCCCGGCCGCGTCCTTGAGCGAAAAGTAGCAGTGCCCGCTGGCCGCGCGCACAAAGCCCGAGACCTCGCCACGCACCGCGACTGGGTTGAAGCGCGCGTCCAGCGCGTCAGCCACGGCGCGCGTCAGCGCGCCGACTGCCCAGACCGGCTGCGCCAGCGCTGGCTCCGGCAACGCAAACCCAGTGTTCATGCGGCCTGGCGGCCGATTCGGCAGCGCCGGACTGGACCACTATTCCACAATCCACGACCACCGGGTCGGCGAACGCCCAAGCAGCCGGCAAACCCGCTTGAACAGGTCCAAGTCATTGATTCATAAAGATTTTGCTCTGCGCAAAACGTCATCAAAACGTCATCCGTCAGGCCAGTGCTGGCTTTGGAAGGCATGCAGGCAAGGTTCTTCACAAAGTTATCCACAGAATTTGTGCATCACACAACGGGCGGTGATGGCGCGCGAATCCGCGCCCGATGCACGCGCCAAGCACACACTGTCCATCCGGCGCCGGTTCATCACGGCCGGTGCTTGCCCACCGGGAACCGGCGCAAAGTCGCTGCGACGCGCCGCCGCGCCTGACAAGAGCCCGGCCTGGCTTTTTGGATCATACAAGCCGCCGGCTCGACGATCTGGCCGCCGAGGACAGCGCGCTTATCGTCAGCACCGACGCCGCCGGCCAGTGCAGGCGATGTTCACCCGCCCTGGCCAGGGCACGACGTGGGAGCCGACTCGCGTCATCGTGGCCGCCCGGACCGGCGCGATGACACAATGGGCTGGCCGCCGTCGCGGCCCCGACGGCGGCGCCGCGCGCCAGGATCCTGCGCCTGGGCCGTGCGTCATCGAAGACGTACCTCGTGCAAGCTTGATCGTCATGCCTCGCTCCCTGCTGGAACATCGCCTGCGCGCCGCCTGGACGCGGCGCGGGCCGCTGGCCACGCTGCTGTGGCCGCTGTCGCGGCTGTACGGCGCACTGGCGGCCCGCGAGCGGGCGGCTTACCGGCGCGGCGCGAAGGCCTCCGTGCGCCTGCCGGTGCCGGTGGTGGTGGTCGGCAACGTCGTCGCCGGCGGCGCCGGCAAGACGCCGACCACGTTGGCGATCGTGCAGCATCTGCAGTCACGCGGCTGGCGGCCCGGCATCGTCTCGCGTGGCCACGGGCGCGCCAGCCTCGACTGCCGTGAGGCGCAGCCGGACAGCGACCCGCGCGACGTCGGCGATGAGCCGCTGCTGCTGCGTCGGCGCACCGGCGCGCCGGTGTTCGTCGCCGCGCGCCGCGCCGACGCCGGCCGCGCCCTGCTGGCCGCGCACCCGGACTGCGACATCCTGGTCTGCGACGACGGCCTGCAGCACCTGGCGCTGGCGCGCGATGTCGAGATCGTGGTGTTCGACGCCCGCGGCGTCGGCAACGGCTGGCTGCTGCCGGCCGGCCCGCTGCGCGAGCCCTGGCCGCGCGCGGCCGATCTGGTGCTGTGGACCGAGCCCGCCACGAATGGGCGCGCTCAGCCTTCGGCGAATGGGCCCAGTCCCGCCTTCCAGGCCCGCCGCGCCCTGGCCCACCAGGCGCTGCGCGTCGACGGCAGTCGCCTGCCGCTCGTCGAGCTGCGCGGCCGGCCGCTGGTCGCCGTGGCCGGCATTGCCCGGCCCGAAGCCTTTTTTGCCATGCTGCGTGCCGCGGGCCTGACGCTGGCGCGCACCATCGCCCTGCCCGATCACCACGACTTCGATGATTGGGCACACCCGGACACGAACCAGGCAGTCATCTGCACCGAGAAAGACGCACCGAAGCTGTGGCGGCGCGATGCCAGCGCGCTGGCGGTGCCGCTGAAATTGCAGGTGCCGCCGGAGTTCCTCGCCGCGCTGGATCAGCGCCTGGCGGCGCAGGGCTATCATCCCCGGGAATCCTGACGCCACGCCGTGATCTCGCACATCGACCACCTCGTGCTCACCGTCGCCGACATCGAGCGCTCGGTGGCCTTCTACCAGCGCGTGCTGCGCATGGAGCCGGTCAGCTTCGGCACCGGCCGCCGCGCGCTGAAATTCGGCCAGCAGCAGATCAAGCTGCAGACCCTGGGCCAGGAGCCGCGCAACCGCGCCGCCGTCGGCGCCGGCGATGTCTGTCTGATCAGCCGCTGGCCGCTGGCCGAGGTAATGGCGCATCTGGCGACCGAGGACGTGCCACTGCTCGAAGGCCCGATCGCCAAGTCCGGCGCGCAAGGCACCATCGAATCCGTTTACTTCAACGACCCGGACGGCAACCTGATCGAGGTCAGCGTCTATCCCACCTAGAAGCCCGCCATGGATCCCAAGCTGCTCGAACTGCTGGTCTGCCCCGTCACCAAGGGCCCGCTCGACCTGGACCGCGAGAAGAACGAACTCATCTCCCGCTCGGCCCGTCTGGCCTACCCGATCCGCGACGGCATCCCGATCATGCTGGAGGGCGAGGCGCGCGTCCTGTCCGACGAGGAGCTCGAGGCGCTGCCCAAGCGCACGCCGCTGGTGGGCTGATGTTGTTCACCGTCCTGATTCCAGCCCGCCTCGGCTCCACCCGCCTGCCCAACAAGCCGCTGGCCGACATCGGCGGCAAGCCGATGATCGTGCGCGTGGCGGAGCGGGCCGAGCGGTCCGGCGCCGCGCAGGTGGTGGTGGCGGCCGATGCGGACGAAATCCTCGACGCCTGCAGCGCCCACGGCGTGCGCGCCGTCGCCACCCGCGCCGACCACCCCAGCGGCAGCGACCGGCTGGCCGAGGCTTGCGAGTTGCTGGGCCTGGACGGCGACGACCTGGTGGTCAACGTGCAGGGCGACGAGCCGCTGATCGACCCGGCGCTGATCGACGCCGTGGCCGGCCTGCTGGCGCGGCAGCCGCAGGCGGCCATGGGCACCGCCGCGCACCCGATCGGCGGCGTCGACGAATTTCTCAACCCCAATGTCGTCAAGGTGATCACCGACGCCGGGGGCATGGCGCTCGCCTTCAGCCGCGCGCCGCTGCCCTGGTGGCGCGATGGCTTCGCGCACGGCATCACGCGCTTGCCGACCCAGCCGGCGCCGCTGCGCCACATCGGCATCTACGCCTACCGCGCCGCCTTCCTGCGCGCCTTTCCCGCCCTGCCGCCGGCGCCGCTGGAGCAGTGCGAGGCGCTGGAGCAGTTGCGCGCGCTGTGGCACGGCCACCGCATCGCCGTGCATGTGACCGAGCGCGCTCCCGGCGCCGGGGTTGACACGCCCGAGGATCTGGAACGGGTGCGGACGCTGCTGGCCTGAAGCCGCCAGCGTCCGTCAGTCCGGCGCCGACATCGCATGCTATTCTCGACCGCCGAACCGAAGGCCGGGACGGTGCGCCGTGCCGCCATCCCGATCCGCAGCCACACCACCCGAGGAACACGATGAGACTGATTCTTCTGGGCGCCCCCGGCGCCGGCAAAGGCACGCAAGCCGCATTCATCTGCCAGAAGTACGGCATCCCGCAGATCTCCACCGGCGACATGCTGCGTGCCGCGGTCAAGGCCGGCACGCCGCTGGGCCTGCAGGCCAAGAGCGTGATGGAGTCGGGCGGGCTGGTCAGCGACGAGCTGATCATCAACCTGGTCAAGGAACGCATCGCCCAGCCCGATTGCGCCAACGGTTTCCTGTTCGACGGCTTCCCGCGCACCATCCCGCAGGCCGAGGCGATGAAGGACGCCGGCGTCAAGCTCGACTACGTGGTGGAAATCGACGTGCCCTTCGACGCCATCATCGAGCGCATGAGCGGCCGCCGCAGCCACCCGGCCTCGGGCCGCACCTACCACGTCAAGTTCAATCCGCCCCAGGTCGAAGGCAGGGACGACGTCACCGGCGAGCCGCTGGTGCAGCGCGACGACGACCAGGAAGAGACCGTGCGCAAGCGCCTGGAAGTCTACAACCAGCAGACGCGGCCGCTGGTCGACTACTACGGCGACTGGGCCAGCCGCGACCCGGCCACGGCGCCGAAGTACCGCCGCATCAGCGGCACCGGCTCGGTCGAGGACATCACGGCGCGCGCGCTCGAGGCACTGGCCAGCTAGGGCCGGCGCGCTCGATTCACCTGCGCCAGCGCAGCGCTGACCGGCCCGGGCGGCACCGGCCGGAGTGGCGCAACGCCCGCTTGCCGGCCGCCCGCCCCATGGGGCGCTGGGGACTGCGCATGTCGACACCGGGACAGCGATACCGCGGGGGTTGCCGCGTCGCGCGCCCAAGCCAGCGCAAGGTCAGTGCCACACCGGTCGTCGAAACACTTGCAAGTTTGTCCAAGCTGGTCAAAAATACAGCTACTGGATAACAACACAGGTTTCGTGACCAGGTTGCCATGAACGACGCGCCCAAGCTCACCGCCCGCCAGCAGCAGATCCTGCAGCTGGTCCAGCATGCCATCGCCAGCACCGGGGCACCACCGACGCGCGCGGAGATCGCGGCGCAGCTTGGCTTCCGGTCGGCCAACGCGGCCGAAGAGCATTTGCAGGCGCTGGCACGCAAGGGCGTGATCGAGCTGGTCAGCGGCACCTCGCGCGGCATCCGCCTGAAGGGCGCGCGCCACCGTTCGGCGCGCGGCGACGGCTTCAGCCTGCCGCTGCCGGGCATGGGCCAGTTGGCGCTGCCGCTGATCGGCCGCGTCGCCGCCGGCTCACCGATCCTGGCACAGGAACACATCGACCAGACCTATCACGTCGAACCCAGCCTGTTCGCCCAGCGCCCCGACTACCTGCTGCGGGTGCGCGGCATGTCGATGCGTGATGCCGGCATCATGGACGGCGACCTGCTGGCGGTGCAGTCCGCCCGCGAAGCACGCAACGGCCAGATCGTGGTGGCGCGCCTGGGCGACGAGGTCACCGTCAAGCGCTTTCACCGCCACAAGGACCAGATCGAGTTGCACGCCGAAAACCCAGACTACCCCACCATCGTGGTGCGCCCGGGCGAGCCGTTCGAGATCGAAGGCCTGGCGGTCGGCCTGATCCGCAACAGCATGCTGATGTAGGCATCCATGGCGCACCGGCCCAGGTGGCGGGCGTGCCGGCGATGGGCGACCATGCCATGGTCAGCCATCGCCCACACCCTGCGCCGGTGCGATGACGGGGCGCCGCGGCCCGCGGCACCTCACCGCAATCTCGCCTGTGTCCAAGCTCTCAGATCAAGGGGTTTTGCATGGGAAGCAATGTCATCCAACTGGCCGATTACCTGGTGCCGAGCTATCGGCGCCCCCGCCCGGACCGCGCGCTGGCGCCGGCAGCACGGGAACGCTCGGGCTCCTGGTCGGCCATGGCGCGCGATCGCGCGGCTGAAAAGCGCCTGGCCATCGGGCGCGAATCGAACCCGCCCGCCGCAGCGCCGGCTGGCGTCCGCGTCGTGCGCGCAGCGGGCCGCGGCGAATCGCCCTCGCCCGACGCCCGGCTGCGCATCTCGGGCCGGCTGATCGACGTGTGCGCGGAACTCGAGCGCCTGGCCGCCGCCGAAACCGCCGCCCAGTTGCCGCGCCGCGCGTGAAGGCGCGGACGCCCCTGGCTGGACAAACTGCCGTCTGATATCGGGGCGGGCGCCTGCGCACCTGCGGCGCCCGGGGGACGTCGGCATGTCCGGGCGGCGCCACCATGTGTTTGACGGACAGCGGCACCCCACCACTTTGGCGTGGATCTGAAACAGCTTGACGCCAGCTTCGGCGCGCCGGTGCCGAATTGACCTGCTGCTGCGGGCACAATGCGCGGCATGAACATCGTGATCCTCGACGATTATCAGGATGCCGTGCGCAAGCTGGCCTGCGCCGCCAAGCTGGAGGCCTACCCCGCCAAGGTCTACACCAACAACGTCAAGGGGCTCGGGCAACTGGCGGTGCGCCTGCGCGACGCCGAGGTGCTGGTGCTGATACGCGAGCGCACCCACATCACGCGCCAGCTGATCGACAAGCTGCCCAAGCTGAAGATGATCTCGCAGACCGGACGGGTCGGCAGCCACATCGACATCGCCGCCTGCACCGAGCGCGGCATCGCCGTCGCCGAGGGCGTCGGCTCGCCGGTGGCGCCGGCCGAGCTGACCTGGGCGCTGATCATGGCGGCGATGCGCCGCCTGCCGCAATACATCGGCAACCTCAAGCACGGCGCCTGGCAGCAGTCGGGCCTGAAGGCGGCCTCGATGCCGCCCAATTTCGGCGTTGGACAAGTGCTGCGCGGACGCGCGCTCGGCATCTGGGGTTACGGCAAGATCGGCCAGCTGGTCGCTGGATATGGGCGCGCCTTCGGCATGGAGGTGATGGTCTGGGGCTCGCCGGAGTCGATGGCGCGCGCACGCGCCGACGGCCACTACGTGGCACCGACGCGCGCCGAGTTCTTCGCCCTGTCCGACGTGCTGTCGCTGCACCTGCGCCTGGTCGACGCCACGCGCGCCATCGTCAAGCTGGAGGACCTGAGCCGCATGAAGCCCACCGCGCTGCTGGTCAACACCTCGCGCGCCGAACTGATCGAGCCCGATGCGCTGGTCGGCGCGCTCAACCGCGGCCGCCCCGGCATGGCGGCGGTCGACGTGTTCGAGACCGAGCCGATCCTGCAGGGCCACGCGCTGCTGCGGCTGGAAAACTGCATCTGCACGCCGCACATCGGCTACGTCGAGCAGGACAGCTACGAGCTGTACTTCAGCGCCGCGTTCGACAACGTCGTCAACTACCTGCGCGGCACGCCGAGCAACATCGTCAACCCGGGCGCGCTGCAGATGCGGCGCTGAGCCGCCCGGCGCTACCTTCCCGCCTCCTCGGGCCGCCGGCGGCCGGCCAGCCGGCGCCAAGGGCTCGATTAGGCGCTGCGTCGCCACTCAGCCCGCTGATCGGACGCAGAGATTTCGCCGGTCGCAGAAAAAACCATGGTGGCTTTGCGCCTTCTGCGTGATCTCTGCGTCCGCTGCGTCCGGCTGCCCCGATCACCTCCCTGTTCCGCGGCACCCACGGCACAGCACGAAGCCTGCACCATAATCGCTGGCCATGGAGACACCTGAATTCAAGACAGTCGGCATCGTCGGTACCGGTGCCATGGGACGCGGCATCGCCCAGATCGCCGCCCAGGCCGGCTCCGCCGTGCTGTTGTTCGACGCCCAAGCCGACGCCGTGGCCAAGGCGCGCGATGCGGTCGGCGCGCAGTGGGACCGGCTGGTCGAAAAAGGCCGCCTCGCACCCGAAGCCGCCGCCGCGCAGAAAGCGCGGCTCAGACCCGCCGCCGCTCTGGCCGACCTGGCCGGCTGCGAGCTGGTCATCGAGGCCATCGTCGAAAAGCTCGACGTCAAGCAAAAGCTGTTCGGCGAGCTGGAAGACATCGTCCAGCCGCACGCGGTGCTCGCCACCAACACCTCCTCGCTGTCGGTCACCGCCATCGCGGCCCAGTTGAAGCGACCGCAGCAGTTCGCCGGCTACCACTTCTTCAACCCGGTGCCGCTGATGAAGGTGGTGGAATGCATCGCCGGCCTCAAGACCGATCCGGCGGTCTGCCAGGCGCTGGCCGAGTATGCGCGCCAGATGGGCCACACGCCGGTGCAGGCGGGCGACACGCCGGGCTTCATCGTCAACCACGCGGGACGCGGCTACGGCACCGAGGCGCTGCGCATCGTCAGCGAAGGCGTGGCCGACTTCGCCACCATCGACCGCATCCTGAAGGACCAGGTGGGCTTCCGCCTCGGTCCCTTCGAGCTGTTCGACCTGACCGCGCTGGACGTGTCGCACCCGGTGATGGAGTCGATCTACCGCCAGTACTACGACGAGCCGCGCTACCGCCCGAGCGTAATCACCGCGCAGCGCCTGGCCGGCGGCGTGGTCGGCAAGAAGGTCGGCGAAGGCTTCTACCGCTACGTCGACGGCGCCGCCCAGGTGGCGGCGGAGCCGCCTGCGCCGATCGTCGACGAACTGCCGCCGGTGTGGGTTTCGACCCGCGCCGCGCGCCGCGCCGAGCTGCTGCAGTTGCTGAAGGACCTGGGCGCCAGGATCGAGACCGGCCAGTCGCCCTCGCCCAACGCGCTGACGCTGGTGGCGCCGCTGGGCTTCGACGTCACCACGGTGGCGGTGGTCGAGCGCCTGGATCCGGCGCGCACGGTCGGCATCGACCTGCTGGCCGACGACAAGGCCACCAAGCGCCGCGTGCTGGCCACCAACCCGGCCACGCGCAGCGACATGCGCGACGCGGCGCAGGCGCTGTTCGCGCGCGACGGCAAGCCGGTCAGCGTGATCCGCGACTCGGGTGGCTTCGTCACCCAGCGCGTGGTGGCGACCATCGTCAACATCGCCGCCGACATCTGTCAGCAGCGCGTGTGCAGTCCGCAGGACCTGGAAACCGCGGTCACCCTGGGCCTGGGCTACCCGCTCGGCCCATTGGCGATGGGTGACAAGTACGGGCCGGCCAACGTGCTGGAAGTGCTGTTCAACCTGCAGACCGTGTACGGCGATCCGCGCTATCGCCCCAGCCCGTGGCTGCGCCGGCGTGGCGCGATCGGCCTGAGCCTGCTGCATGAGGAGGCATGACGGCATGACCGCGGCGCCTGGCGGCGCCGGCGATGACAGAATGACACGTACCGGTTGTTCGTCATGGCGCACAGCGCCGTCATGGCCGCCGCGCCGGCGGCGCCGTCATTTCGTCATCGAAGGAGACACGACGTGAGCACATCCGACCCCAAGGACGACACGGCGACACCGCAGGGCGTCATTGCCAACCCGGACGCGCTGCTGCAGGTCGAAATCGACCGCGCGGTACTGGAGCAGTCCGGCCGCAGCGCCGAGGAACTGCGCGAACTCGAGGCACTGGAGCGACTGCCTCCAGTCAGCGACGAGGAGTTGGCACGCCAGGCCGAAGCCGCGCCCGGCGCCGACGGCGACCCGTCCACGCCCGAATAACACCACGCCATGGCCGCCGAGCTGCGCAGCACCTTCGAAGGCAGCACCATGGTGCTGACCATCAGCAACCCCGAACACCGCAACGCGCTCGGCCCCGAGATGTACGCCGCTGGCGTCGAGGCTTTGAGCGTCGCCGAGACCAATCCCGAGGTGCGCTGCGTGGTGCTGACCGGCGAAGGCGACACCTTTTGCGCCGGCGGCAATCTGCAGCGCCTGCAGGCGAACCGGCAAAAACCGCCCGAAGTGCAGGCGCAGAGCATCGAGGGGCTGCACAACTGGATCGAGGCGATCCGTACCTTTCCCAAGCCGGTCATGGCCGCGGTCGAGGGACCGGCGGCCGGCGCCGGCTTCTCGCTGGCGCTGGCCTGCGATCTGATCGTGGCGGCGCGCAACGCCGTGTTCGTGATGGCCTACAGCAGCGTCGCGCTGTCGCCCGACGGCGGCGGCAGCTGGGGCCTCACGCGCGCGCTGCCGCGCCAGCTGGTGAGCGAGCTGCTGATGTCGGGCGAGCGCATCGGCGCGCAGCGCCTGCACGAGCTGGGCGTGGTCAACCGCCTGTGCGACGCCGGCCAGGCGCTGGGCACGGCGCTGGCATGGGCCGACAAGCTGGGCGCGCGCGCGCCCAACGTGCTGGCCAGCATCAAGGAGCTGATCGGCGAGGCCGACACCAACGACCTGAGCACGCACCTGGCGGCCGAGCGCGACCACTTCGTGCGCAACCTGCATCACCCCAACGGCGGCATCGGCATCGCCGCCTTCCTGAGCAAGCAGGTGCCTCGCTACGAATGACGACATGACCGCGCTGCCGCGCCAATGACCGCCGCTGCGCGGCGATGACAAGAGGCTTCATGCCTGTCATTGCGGCCGCATCGGCGGCGCAGTCATCGTGCGCGGCGCGGGTCGTGGCACGCCAGCACCGTCGGCGGCGGCAGCCCGGTCCCCCGGGTGACAATCGTGGATTTCGCAGTCACCCATAGGACAGTCCATGGACGACCCCATTCTTACCATCGAGGAACGCGAGGCGATCAATGGCGGTCGCTGGTTTTCCTCCCTCTCCCCTTCGCTGCGGCACGACATTCTTCGATGCGCCTACGTCAAACGCTACCAGGACGGCGACCAGATCGCTGCTCGCGGTCGCCCGCCCGAACAGTGGATCGCCTGCGCCAAGGGAGCGGTGCGCATCAGTTCGACCACGCTGACCGGCAAGCAGATCACGCTGACCTACGTGGAGCCGGGCATCTGGTTCGGCGACATCGCCATGTTCGACGGCGATGCACGCACGCACGACGCCTATGCGCATGGCGCGACCACCATCCTGTGCGTGGCACGCGCCGACTTCCAGCAGATCCTGGCGCGGCACACCGAGCTGTACGAAGCCCTGCTGCGCCTGCAGGCGCGCCGCATCCGCCTGCTGTTCAGCCAACTCGAAGACCTCAACACCTTGCCGCTGCGCGCGCGGCTGGCCAAGCAACTCAACCATCTGGTGCGCAGCTACGGCACACCCAGCATGTCGCTCGAGGACGAATGGCGCATCACGCTGCAGCTGGCGCAGGAAGAGCTGGCGCAGTTGCTGGGCGCCTCGCGCCAGCGCGTGAACCAGGAGCTGAAGACCATGGAGCGCGAGGGCGTGATCCGCATCGAACCGAGCGGCCTGGTGGTGCGCGACCGCGACGCGCTGCTGCGCATCGGCGAGTCCGACTGATTTTCTTTCCGCATTCATGAGCCACGCTGAACAATTCGTCGGCACCCGCCCGGTCGCCGACACGCACGCCTTCGACATCACCGCGCTTTCGGCCTGGCTGCAGCAGCGCATGGAAGGCTTTGTCGGGCCCCTGAGCGTCGAGCAATTCAAGGGCGGCCAGTCCAACCCAACCTACAAGCTGATCACGCCCACGCGCAGCTACGTGATGCGCGCCAAGCCGGGCCCGGTCGCCAAGCTGCTGCCCTCGGCGCACGCCATCGAGCGCGAGTTCGCCGTCATGCGCGGCCTGCATGGCACCGAGGTTCCGGTGGCCCGGATGCACGCGCTGTGCGAGGACGAGTCCGTCATCGGCCGCGCCTTCTACGTGATGGAGTTCGTCGACGGCCGCGTGCTGTGGGACCAGACCCTGCCCGGCATGACGCGCGAGCAGCGCGCGGCGATCTACGATGAGATGAACCGCGTCATCGCCGCGCTGCACAAGGTCGACTACCAGGCGCGCGGGCTCGAGAGCTACGGCAAACCCGGCAACTACTTCGAGCGCCAGATCGGCCGCTGGAGCAAGCAGTACCTGGCCAGCGTCACGCAGCCGATCGCCGAGATGGACAAGCTGATCGAGTGGCTGCCCGCGCACATGCCCGACAGCGCGCGCAACGAGGGCCTGACCTCGATCGTGCACGGCGACTACCGCCTCGACAACATGATCTTCCATCCCGACCAGCCGCGTGTGCAGGCCGTACTGGACTGGGAGCTGTCGACGCTGGGCCACCCGCTGGCCGACTTCAGCTACCACTGCATGGCCTGGCACATCCCGCCCGGCACCTTCCGCGGCATCGGCGGCGTCGACATCGCCAGCCTGGGCATCCCATCCGAGCAGGACTACATCCGCCGCTATTGCGAGCGCACCGGCTTCGCCACGCCCGAGCAGCTGGCGCCCGACTGGAACTTCTACCTCGCCTACAACATGTTCCGCATCGCCGCCATTCTGCAAGGCATCGCCAAGCGGGTCGAGGCCGGCACCGCCAGCAGCGCGCAGGCCAGGGCCAGCGGCGCCGGCGCGCGGCCGATGGCCGAGCTGGCGTGGAAGTTCGCGCAGCGGGCCTGAGGCCGCGCGCCCGCACCCGACGAGAAACCCCCAAAGGAGTCAGCATGGATTTCGATTACAGCCCCAAGGTCAAGGAGATGCGCGCCAGGCTGCTGGCCTTCATGGACGAGCACATCTACCCGAACGAGAACACGTATTACGACGAAGTGGCCGCCAACCGCGCCAAGGGCGACGCCTGGGTGCCGACCCGGATCGTCGAGGAGCTGAAACCCAAGGCGCGCGCCGCCGGCCTGTGGAACCTGTTCCTGCCCAAGTCGGCGCGCGCGCCAGAAGGCCTGTCCAACCTCGAATACGCGCCGCTGTGCGAGATCATGGGCCGCGTGCCCTGGGCACCCGAGGTGTTCAACTGCTCGGCGCCCGACACCGGCAACATGGAAACCATCGAGCGCTACGGCTCGGAGGCCAACAAGGACGAGTGGCTGGAGCCGCTGCTCAGGGGCGAAATCCGCTCGGCCTTTCTGATGACCGAGCCGGCCGTGGCCTCGTCCGACGCCACCAACATCGAATGCTCGATGCGGCGCGAGGGCGACGAGTATGTGATCAACGGCCGCAAGTGGTGGTCGTCGGGCGCGGGCGATCCGCGCTGCGCGGTCTACATCGTGATGGGCAAGACCGACCCCGAAGCGCCGCGCCACGCGCAGCAGTCGATGATCCTGGTGCCGGCCGACGCCAAGGGCGTCCGGGTGATCCGCGCGATGAACGTGTTCGGCTACGACAGCGCGCCGCACGGCCACATGGAGGTCGAGCTCAAGGACGTGCGCGTGCCGGCGGGCAATCTGCTGGTGGGCGAAGGCCAGGGCTTCGCCATCGCCCAGGGTCGCCTCGGCCCGGGCCGCATCCACCACTGCATGCGCTCGATCGGCGCCGCCGAGGTCGCGCTGGAACTGATGTGCAAGCGCCTGAACAGCCGCACCGCCTTTGGCCGCCGGCTGTCCGAACAGGGCGTGTGGCGCGAGCGCATCGCCGAGTCGCGCTGCATGATCGAGCAGGCGCGCCTGCTGACGCTGAAGGCCGCCTACATGATGGACACCGTCGGCAACAAGGTGGCCAAGGCCGAGATCGCGATGATCAAGATCGTCGCGCCCAACATGTCGACCCGCATCCTCGACTGGGCCATGCAGGCGCATGGTGGCGGCGGCCTCAGCCAGGACTTCCCGCTCGCCTACAGCTACGCCAACCAGCGCACGCTGCGCTTTGCCGACGGCCCCGACGAGGTGCACCGCAACGCACTGGCCAAGCTGGAGCTGGCCAAACACGCGGTTGCGCACGGCAGCTGATCGGCGCAGCGTCAGGTTGAAAGCGGCGTCGGAAGAAAGCTGCAAGAGCGCCCTTCCAGTAACCTGAAGCTGCATTTTCAGTAGCAAACCAAAGGCGCGGGGCCCTCGGGGTTCCGCGCCCTTTTTTTGCAGACTTCAGGCGGTCAGACCACAATGCATGGCTTGCCATCGACAGCCCGAGGAGCCGCTTGTGATCGACGTCTATTCCTGGCCCACCCCCAACGGCCACAAGGTGCACATCATGCTGGAGGAATGCGGCCTGCCCTACCGCGTGCACCCCATCGACATCGGCAAGGGCGAGCAGTTCCAGCCTGACTTCCTGGCCATCAGCCCCAACAACAGGATCCCGGCCATCACGGACGCCGACGGCCCCGATGGCCAGCCGATCTCGCTGTTCGAATCCGGCGCCATCCTGCTGTACCTGGCGCGCAAGACCGGCCGCTTCCTGCCAGCCGACGCGCGCGGCGAGTGGCAGGTGCTGCAATGGCTGATGTTCCAGATGGGCGGCGTCGGCCCGATGTTGGGCCAGGCACACCACTTCCGCGTCTACGCACCGGAGCAGATCGACTACGGCATCGAGCGCTACACCAACGAGGCCCGGCGCCTGTACGGCGTGATGGACACGCAGCTCGAGCACACCGGTGCCTGGATCGCCGGCGCGGACTACAGCATCGCCGACATCGCCATCTTCCCCTGGCTGCGCAGCTGGGAGAACCAGGGCATCAGCTGGGCCGACTATCCGGTGCTGAAGGCCTGGTTCGACCGCATTGGCGAGCGTCCAGCCGTGCAGCGCGGCGTGCAGGTGATGGCCGAACTGCGCAAGCCGATTCGCAGCGACGCCGAAAAGGAAGTGCTGTTCGGCAAGACCCAGTACCAGCGCCGCTGACGACCGCCGCGAAATCGCGCTGAGCGCGCATGCAGCGGTTAGAATCGACGCTTCGTCGGAGCGTAGCGCAGCCTGGTAGCGCATCTGCTTTGGGAGCAGAGGGTCGCGAGTTCGAATCCCGCCGCTCCGACCACCTTCTTCCCCGTGTTTGCGACACAATCAGAGGCCCGCTTCGCCGGGCCTTCGTCTTTTTTCTGCCCGTAGCTCAACTGGATAGAGCAGCTGCCTTCTAAGCAGCAGGTCGGGGGTTCGAGTCCCTCCGGGCAGGCCAGTCCCACGCATGCACGGCCAACAGCGTGCCGCGGCAGATGTCAGTTTTATGACAAATCGATGATGCGATAGCGGCGCGCACATCGATCGGCTAGCATGCGCGCTGTTTCAGCGGCTGATTGCGACAACGCAACACTCTGGCGTCGGCAAGCAAGCACACTCGCTTAGCTCTCAAGCCATACGGGCGCGGTCATCGCGCCTGGGTGTCACGGTCTCTGATTGACAGGAATACCGAAAGGATTGCCATCTCATGCGCGCCATCAAGGAAGCCCGTAAATTCATCGAACGCAAGCCCGACGATGTCAACGCCAAGACGCTGTCACGCCTGGTGCTGGCACTGGAATCGGAAGCCGACTTCGCGATCACCGATCTTTATCTGCTGGATACCGACCGATTCAAGCTGGCGATGCAGATTCTTGACGAATGGCGCCTGGATCGGCACTACGCGAGCAAGGTGCGCCTGTTCGACGTGTCGATGCAGATGGCCGTGCTGGACAACAAGAAGAAGGACAAGGACAAGAACAAGGACAAGGGCAAAGCCGAGTCGCAGGACAAGGCGGCGGACATCGCGAAATAGCTGCCGGCCGAACGGCTATGCGACGCTGCCGGCATCGGCGCCGCCGCAGTCAGAACTCGCCGCGCCCGGGCGGGCGCGCCAGCAGGCGCAAGTCGGCCCCGACGCGCTGCACCTCGCGCCATTCGTAGCGTGCCGCTTGTGCCAGGCTGACCAGGTTGCCGATGGCAGCCACGCCCGGCCCCTCGCCCAGCAGCAGCGGCGCCTGATAAAACAGCAGCTCATCGACCAGGCCGGCCCGAATCAGCGAACCGTTGAGCTGGTGTCCGGCCTCGACGTGCACCTCGTTCACCTCGCGCTGCGCCAGATCGCGCAGCATGGCGGCCAAGTCCACCTTGCCGTGCGGATTCGGCAGAGTGAGCAGTTCGGCGCCGCGATCCGTCAAGGCACGCTGGCGCGCGGCATCCTCGAGCGCGCCATAGATGCGGACGCGGCGCCCCGCCACCTCCCACAGGCGGGCGTCGGGCGGCGTCTGCCAGCGGCTGTCGACCACCGCCAGCGCGGGCTGGCGCGCCACCTCCGGCAGGCGCACATCCAGGCGCGGATCGTCCGCCAGCACGGTGCCGACACCGGTCAGCACCACGCAGGCGCGCGCGCGCCAGGCGTGCCCATCGGCGCGCGCCTCGGCTGAAGTGATCCACTGGCTCACGCCGTTCGGCAGCGCGGTGCGGCCATCGAGCGAGCAAGCCGCCTTCATGCGCACCCAGGGCGTGGCCCGCAGCATGCGGCTGAAGAAGCCGATGTTCAGCTCGCGCGCTTCCTCGGCACCGGGCCCCACCACCACTTCGATGCCGGCGGCGCGCAGGCGCGCGAAGCCCTGCCCGGCCACACGCGGATTCGGATCCTCGATCGACGCCACCACCCGGCCGACGCCGGCGGCCACCAGCGCATCGCAGCACGGTCCGGTGCGTCCCTGGTGCGCGCAGGGTTCCAGCGTCACGTACGCGGTCGCGCCGACCACCGAATGGCCGCGCGCTGCCGCATCGCGCAGCGCCATCACCTCGGCATGGGCCTGCCCGACCGCCTGCGTGTGCCCTTGCCCGACCACCTGGCCGCCGGCATCCACCAGCACGCAACCCACCGCCGGATTGGGCGCGCTGAGCGCACGCGAACGCGCCGCCAGATCGAGCGCCAGGCGCATGTGGGAATCAAGCTCGACAGCAGGCATGGAAGGAAGCGGCCAAATGCACGGACAAGATAACGGGCCGCCCAGGCCCGCACACCCTCGTGGACTGGCCGAGCGGCTGCGCACAAAGCCGCGTCGCCAGCGCCACAAAGAACCGGGGCTGGCAAGCATAGCGTGAACGACTCAGCCCAACGAAAGCCGCTGCCGCGCTCGAACCCGCGCGCCAGTCGCGGACAGGTGCCGGCGATGGACAATACGCACCACATCCCATGGACAAACATATACGACGCTTTCATCGCAACCGCGCCGGACACGATTACGTCGTCGGCGACATCCACGGCCACTTCAGCAAGCTGCGCGCACAACTGCACGGCCAGGGCTTCAATCCCGCGACCGACCGCCTGTTTTCGACCGGTGACCTGGTGGACCGCGGGCCGGAAAGCGCGCAGGCGCTGGACTGGATCACCAACCCCTGGTTTCACGCCGTCCGGGGCAACCATGAAGACATGGCGATCCGCTGGCCGGAAGGAACCGTCGACCCCGGCGTCTACCTGGCCAACGGCGGCGCCTGGAACACCAACAATCCCGTCAACGTCCAGCTTGAGATCGCCGCCGCGCTGCGCTCCTTGCCGTTGGCAATCGAGGTGGACACCGCCTGCGGCCCGGTCGGCATCGTCCACGCCGAATGCCCGTACGCCAGCTGGACCAGCTTGTCCGAGGTGATGGCGGCAGGACAGTTGACGCCGCACGCGCGCGAAACGCTGATGTGGGCGCGAGGCCGCATCCGGCGTGGCGACAAGACCCCGATCCAGGGCCTGCGCGCCCTGGTCGTCGGGCACACCACGCTGGAGCATCACAGCATGCTCGGCAACGTGCACTACATCGACACCGGCGCCTGGTCCGCCGGACAGGATCGCCCGTTCACGATCCTCGACCTGGGGACGCTGGAGATTGTGCCGACCCATTCGCCTTGAGTCCGGCCGGAGGGGCTGCGGCTCCTGTCCGTGCGTTGTGCGCTCCGTGCTGACGTGGCAAAGTTACCCGATCAACCGGAGACAAGCATGAACACCCCCGCCAATCGCACCATTGCCGCCTTGGAAACGCTGGAAGTGCCGGAGCATCAGCGTCCTGCGCTGGCCGATGCCTTGAAAGAGGTTCAGGCCATGCAGTCAAACATCGACAGACTGCGTGCTGCGGTCGTGCAATTGCGCGCCGATGCCGACCGCTTCGGCCACTTGATCAACAACGAGGCCGAGGACGCTGGTGTGGAACTGGAGGAATACATCCGCCAGCGCCGCGCTGAGATCGATGCGGAGATGCGGAGGCTGTAGATCCGCGCCCCTGCGCACCGTCGACCGCCCACGCCGGGCGCTGATCGGGACGGAGGGAGACAGGGCGATCATGATCACCGCACCCTCAGCTGCACCAAACTGCCCCTGCCCACCGGATACAACCTGCCGACCAGGCAACTTGCCCAGCTGGTGCGAGCGCGGCTTTTCAGGGCGCCTCCAAGCACCACAGCCCGGTTGTGATCGCGGCACTGGGACCGCAGCAGAGGCAGCAGGCAAAGCCGGCAGCTTCGATCCCAGGCATGGAAAAAGAAAAAGCTCTGCTGCTAAAGAAATAGCAGCAGAGCCTTGTGCAGATTGGCGGAGTGGACGGGACTCGAACCCGCGACCCCCGGCGTGACAGGCCGGTATTCTAACCGACTGAACTACCACTCCGCGTCGGTGGCTGCGTTGCACTCTTGCGAGTCAAGTGCAGCCAAACTTGGCGACCCTACGGGGATTCGAACCCCGGTACCCACCGTGAAAGGGTGGTGTCCTAGGCCTCTAGACGATAGGGTCAAAACCTGGACTCTACGACATTCTTGGTGGAGGTAAGCGGGATCGAACCGCTGACCTCTTGCATGCCATGCAAGCGCTCTCCCAGCTGAGCTATACCCCCGCACCGCGTGTCGAGCCTTGCATTATATGCTGGATTTGGCGCGTTTCTCAAGGACTTTCAAGACGATGTTGCACCAACCCCATTGTCCGGATCCCGGGGACCCGCAAGCGGTGCCGGCGTTCAATCCGTCCGCGTGTTGGGGTCGGCCTCGAGGAACTGTTCCGGGTCCGGCAAGGGCGTGACCGGCACCTGCATGTCACCGGGTGCGATCTGTTCGGTGAAGCCTTCCAGAGTACCCAGCGGGCGCTGGTCCCGGCGCGCGACGGGGTCGCTCAGCATGTACGCGGCACCAAGCCGCGCCAGCGCCTCGAGCGCATCGCGATGGGTGCGCTCGTAGCCGTGCGAGGCATCGGCACCGAAGCCGATCAGGGCGGTGCGGATGTCGTTGCCGGCCTCGACCGCCGCCGCCGAATCGGACCGGTAGAAGCGGAACACGTCGCGCCGGTGCGGCAGCCCGTAACTCTCGGCCAGGTCGATCAGCTTGTGCGTCAGGTGGAAGTCGAACGGCCCCGACAGGTCCTGCATGCAGATGGTGACCGCGTGTTCGCTGCTGTTCTGGCCCGGCGCCGCGATGGCGATGTCCAGGCTCAGCATCTCGGCGATGTCGCCGTGCAGCACCGCGGATGCGCCCGAGCCCACTTCCTCGGTGATGGTGAACAGCAGGTGCACGTCCACCGGCAGCTCGACGCCGGCATCGATCAGCGCCTTGCAGGCGCACAGCAGGGCCGCCACCGCCGCCTTGTCGTCGAGATAGCGCGAGTTGATGTAGCCGTTGTCGAGCAGCTCGATCTGCGGATCGAAGGCCACCCAGTCGCCGACGTGGATGCCGGCGGCCACCAGGTCTTCAGCGCTCTCGGCCGGCACGTCCACGCGCACCTCGACATGCTCCCAGCCGATCGGCTGGGTGTCGATCTCGGGGCCGAAGGCGTGGCCCGAGGTCTTCAGCGGCAGGCAGGTGCCGCGCAGCTGCTGCGTGTCGGTGAACACGGTCAGGCGCCCGCCCTCGGCAAAGCGCGACGACCAGTGGCCGATCGGCACCACGGCCAGGCGGCCGTTCGGCTTGATGCGCTGCACCATGCCGCCCAGCGTGTCCAGGTGGGTGACGATGGCGCGCGCCGGCTTGCGCTCGCGCCCGCGCAGCGTGGCGCGGATGGCGCCGCGGCGCGTGCCCTCGCAGGACAGGCCGATCGCCTGCAGCCGCGCCGCCGTGTAGCGCACGATGCCGTCGGTCAGCCCGACCGGGCTGGGGATGGCCATCAGTTGCAGCAGGGTCTCCTGCAGGAAGTCGTAGTCGATCGGCGGCAGCTCGGGCATCAGGTCGGGATTCATGGCGTTCTTCACTCCACGCGCGTGCTGGGAAACAGCAGGTCGACGAAGCGCTCGGCGGTGGGCTGCGGCTCGTGGTTGGCCAGGCCGGGGCGCTCGTTGGCCTCGATGATCACGTAGTCCGGTCCGTCGACCGCCGGCACCAGCAGATCCAGCCCGGTGACCGGGATCGCCAGCGCGCGCGAAGCCTGCTCGGACACCGCGCGCAGCACCGGATGCAGCTGCGCCGTGACGTCGTGGATGGTGCCGCCGGTGTGCAGGTTGGCGGTCTTGCGCACCTCCAATGTCTGGCCCGGCGGCAGCACCTCGTCCATGGTGTGGCCCGCCGCCTCGACGCAGCGCCGGGTCTCGGCATCGAGCGGGATGCGCGATTCGCCGCCGGTGGCGGCCGCGCGCCGGCGGCTCTGCTTGCGCACCAGGGTCTCGATGCTGGAATGCCCGTCGCCGACCACGGCAGCGGGCTTGCGCACCGCGGCGGCAACCACCTGGTGGTCGATCACGATCACGCGCAGATCCTGCCCGGGGCAGTAGCGCTCCAGCAGCACCCGGCTGTCGAAGCGGCGCGCCCGCTTGACCGCCTCCTGCACGTCCTCGGGCGTGCGCACGTCGACCGTGATGCCCTGGCCCTGCTCGCCGTCGACCGGCTTGACGACCACGCTGCCGTGCGCGGCCAGAAAGGCCGCGTCGTCCTCGGCCATGCCCGCCAGCTGCTGCGCCGGCACCCGCAGGCCGGCAGCGGCCAGCACGCGGTGCGTCACGTGCTTGTCGGCGCAGCGGCTCATGGCGACTGCGCTGGTCAGCTCCGACAGCGACTCGCGGCACAGCACGCTGCGCCCGCCATGGCTGAGGCGGAAGTAGCCATGCTCGGCATCGACCAGTTCGACCCGCACCCCGCGCCGCCTTGCTTCGTCGACGATGATCTGCGCATAGGGGTTGAGCTGCCCGCCGCCGACCGCCGGCACCTCGCTGAACAAGGGCTCGTTGATGGCGTTGCGGCGCTTGACGGCAAACACCTGTACCGGCTGGAAGCCCAGCTTGCGGTACAGCTCGATGGCCGAGTCGTTGTCGTGCAGCACCGACAAATCCATGAAGCTGCGGCCGCGCGCCTGGAACTGCTCGGCCAGGTAACGCGTCAGTGCCTCGCCCACGCCCGCGTGCGGCGTCTGCGGCGCCACCGCCAGCGCCCACAGGCTGGCGCCGGCGTCGGGCTCCTCATCGCCGAAGGCCGGCACATGATCCAGGCCCATGGCGGCGCCGATCACCTCGCCGCTGGCGCGGTCCTCGGCCAGCACGTAGAGCAGCTTGCGCTCGGCACGTCGGCTCCACACCACGGCCGGATCGACCGGCACCATGCCGCGCGCCTGATAGATGGCGTTGATGGCCGCGACGTCGACGCGTGAACGCAGGCGCCGGATCGTGAAACCGTGTCGACGCGCATGCGCCGGCACGTAGTTGCCCAGCCACAGCCGGAACGACTCCGAGGGATCGACGAACAGGCGCTGCGGCGAGCAGGCCACCACGACGTGCGGCTTGTCGACGTAGTAGGCGATGTCGCGCTGCCCCGGCTGTTCATCGAGCAGCGCCTCGGCAATGTCCTGCGGCCGCGCGAAGGTGTGGCCCGCGATCAGCCGGCCCCAGCCGCACTCGACGATGCGCTCGCCAGCCGGCTGGTCCTGCAGCACGTGTTCCCCCGCGAATCCTTGCGGCAACCGCGCGCGGTCGAGTCGCGCACCGCGCTTGATCTGTTTGCGTATCACCTCGGTTGTCCTCCGTTCAGGCCAGGTGGGTCTGCAGCCACCACTCCAGCAAGCCGAGCTGCCACAGCTTGGAGCCTCGCAGCGGCGTCAGGTGTTCGGCCGGATTGGCCAGCAGCCGCTCCACGTAGGCGGCGCTGAACAGGTCGCGCTCACGCGCCGCCCGGCTGGACAGGGCGTCCCGCACGCTTTGCAGCGCCCGGCCCTGCAGGTACTTGAGCGCCGGCACCGGAAAGTAGCCCTTGGGGCGGTCGATCACGGCCGACGGGATGAGCTGGCGCGCTGCTTCCTTGAGCACGCCCTTGCCGCCGCCGGCCAGCTTGTGGCGCGCCGGGATGCGCGCCGCCAGCTCGACCAGTTCGTGGTCGAGAAACGGCACGCGCGCCTCCAGCCCGAAGGCCATGGTCATGTTGTCGACGCGCTTGACCGGGTCGTCGACCAGCATCACGGTGGTGTCCAGCCGCAATGCCCGATCCACCGGATCGGTCGCGCCGGGCAAAGCGAAGTGCCGCGCCACCAATTCAAACGAGGCGTCGTGGGCCAGATACCGATCCTGCACCAGGCTGCGATAGTCATCGAAGTCACGGTCGCGAAACGCCGCCAGATAGTCGTCTACCGCGGCGCGGCTGCCCTCCAGTTGCGGGTACCAGTGGTAACCGCCGAACACCTCGTCGGCGCCCTGCCCGCTCTGCACCACCTTGCTGCGCCGCGACACGGCTTCGGACAGCAGGTAGAAGCCGATGCAGTCGTGGCTCACCATCGGCTCGCTCATGGCGTCGATGGCGTCGGGCAGGCGCTCGAGCAGTTGCCGCTCGGGCACGAAGATGCGCTCGTGCACGGTGCCGAAATGCCTGGCCACGATGTCGGCGTACTCGAACTCGTTGCCCTTCTCGCCGCCGACGTCCTCGAAGCCGACGCTGTAGCTGTGCAGATCCGCCACGCCGGCCTCGGCCATCAGCCCGACGATCAGACTGGAATCGACCCCGCCCGACAACAGCGCGCCCACCGGCACGTCGGCCACCAGGCGGCGGCGCACCGCGCCGCGCAGGGCGTCGAGCACGATGTCCTGCCACTCCTCGAACGGGCGCGCTTCGTCGGCCTCGCTGCGCGCGTAGTCGAGCGCCCACCAGCCGCGCTCGTGGCGCTGGCCATCCGGCTGCACCCGCAGCAGCGTGCCGGGCGCGAGCTTGCGCACCCCCTGCAGAATGGTGTGCGGCGGCGGCACCACGGCGTGGAAGGACAGGTAGTGGTGCAAGCCGACCGGGTCGATCGCGGTGTCGATGCCGCCGCCGGCCAGCAGCGCCGGCAAGGTGGAGGCAAAGCGCAGGCCGCCCGCCACCTCGGCCAGGTAGAGCGGCTTGATGCCCAGGCGGTCGCGGCCCAGCAGCAACTGGCCGCTGGCCTGCTCCCACAGCGCGAAGGCGAACATGCCGTTCAGCCGCTGGACGAAATCCTCGCCCCAGCAGTGATAGGCCTTGAGCAGCACCTCGGTGTCGCCGTGCGAGAAGAAGCGATAGCCTCGGGCCTTCAGCTCGGCGCGCAGCTCGGCATGGTTGTAGATGGCGCCGTTGAAGACCAGGCCCAGCCCCAGCAGCGGGTCGAACATGGGCTGCGCCGACGCGTCGGACAGGTCCATGATCTTCAGTCGCCGATGCGCCAGGCCGATCGAGTTCCTGATCAGCAAACCGTGTCCATCGGGGCCGCGCGGCGCCTGCGCCGCCGCCATGCGGTCGAGCGCCCCGGCATCGGCGCGCCGGGCATCGAATCTGATCTCTCCTGCAATGCCACACATGCGTGCGATCACTCCTTTCGTGTGATCGCCAGGCGAACACGGAGCACGAAAGCAGGAAGAGACGGTGTGATGGGCGTCTCGCGGGCCCGCTGGCGCTGCCGCCGCTGCTGGCAGGCGTGCTGCAAATGCGGCACCGGGCGCGGACGAAGCCGCCCGAACGAGACAAGTCGCTGCCGTCAGCTCGTCAACGAAGCCGACACCAACGCGACTGGGAACAAGCCGGAGGATTCAAGCGGGCCGGCTGGCGACCCTGGTCCTCACTTGCAACGCGGTGCTGCGACGCAGACACGCGGATGATGAAAAACCTGTGGATTTTATCAGCCCAGGCGATCGAGCACAAGCTCTCGCCGGTGCAGCGCCAGCACCGCGTCCAGCGAGGGCGTCTGCGGCGTGCCCATCACCAGCACGCGCACCGGCATCGCCAGCTGCGGCATCTTCAGGCCGTGCTCGGCCAGCACTTCCTTGATCGCGGCGGCGATGGCGGGCGTGGTCCAGTCGATGGCCGCCAGCTTGCCGCGCAGCGCGGCGATGGCCGGCTTGACGGCGTCGGTCAGGTGCTTGGCGACGTCTTCCGGGCTTGGCTGGACATCGGCGTAATAGGCCCGCACCCAATCGGCCAGCGCCACCGTGGTGTCGCAACGATCCTTGAACAGGCCGCACAGGGCCGGCAGACGCTCGTCGGCGGCGATGCCGCGCTGGTGCAATTGCTCGGCCACCAGCGGCGCCAGCGCCCCATCGTCCATGGCCTTCAGGTGCTGGGCGTTGACCCAGCGCAGCTTGGCCTCGTCGAACTGCGCCGCGCTGCGGCCCAGGTGGTCGAGGTCGAACCATTCGAGAAACTGCACGCGGCTGAAGATCTCGTCGTCGCCGTGGCTCCAGCCCAGGCGCGCCAGGTAGTTCACCATGGCGTCGGGCAGGAAACCTTCGTCGCGGTACTGCGTGACCGGCTTGGCGCCACTGCGCTTGCTCATCTTCTCGCCCTGCTCGTTGAGCACCGTCGGCAGGTGCGCGTACACCGGCGGTTCGTGGCCCAGGGCACGGAAGATGTTGATCTGGCGCGGCGTGTTGTTGACGTGGTCGTCGCCGCGGATCACGTGCGTGATGCGCATGTCGATGTCGTCGACCACGACGCAGAAGTTGTAGGTCGGCGTGCCCATGGCTTCGCCGTCCTGTGCCGGGCGCGCAATCACCAGGTCGTCCAGCTCGTCGTTGCGGATCTCGATGCGGCCCTTGACCTTGTCGTCCCAGGCCACCACGCCGTCCAGCGGGTTGCGAAAGCGCAGCACCGGCTGCACGCCTTCGGGCACCGGCGGCAGCGCCTTGCCGGGCTCGGGGCGCCAGGTGCCGTCGTAGCGCGGCTTCTGCCTGGCCGCCATCTGGCGCTCGCGCAGCGCGTCGAGCTCGGCCACGCTCATGTAGCAGGGATAGACGTGGCCGGCGGCCTGCAGCTCGGCCAACACCTGCTTGTAGCGGTCCATGCGCTGCATCTGGTAGTAGGGGCCTTCATCCGGGTCCAGGCCAAGCCAGGCCATGCCCTCCAGGATCACGTCGACCGCGGCCTGGGTCGAGCGCTCCAGGTCGGTGTCCTCGATGCGCAGGATGAAGTCGCCGCCCTGCGAGCGCGCGAAGGCCCACGGATACAGCGCCGAGCGGATGTTGCCCAGGTGGATGAAGCCGGTGGGCGATGGGGCGAAGCGGGTGCGCACGCGCGCCGGGGTGTTGCTGGGTTTCTCTGTCATGTTCGGATCTCGGTTCTCTGCCTGCAGATGACCGCGCCTTGGGCGCATGACCTGGCCGCTGGCGCGGCGGCGATGACGGCGGCTGGCGCCGCCATGACAGCACCGCGTGCCGGCGGCATGAAGGCCACGCCATGTGTCATGCGCCGGTGCCGGCGCGTCATTGAAGGCCGCAGGCCGAAGTCATTCGTCATTCGTCATTCCGTCCAGCCCGCGCGCCAGGTCGGCCTGGATGTCGGGCACGTGCTCCAGTCCCACCGACAGCCGCAGCAGGCCCTGGGTGACGCCGGCGGCCTGGCGCTGTGCCTCGCTCAGGCGCCCGTGCGAGGTGCTGGCGGGGTGGCTGATCAGCGTCTTCACGTCGCCCAGGTTGGTGGCGATGCTGCACACGCGGCAGCTGTCGACCACGTGGAAGGCGCGCGCGCGCGCCTGCTCCGGGCTGTCCGCGCGCACGCTGAAGGCGATCACCGCGCCGCCGACGCCCGACTGCTGCGCCATCGCCAGCGCATGCTGCGGGTGCGACGGCAGCCCGGTGTAATAGACGCGCTCGACGGCCGGATGCCGCTCCAGCCACTGCGCCAGCTGCAGCGCGTTGGCGCTTTGCGCCTTGACGCGGATCGCCAGCGTCTCCAGGCCCTTTTGCACCACCCAGGCGTTGAAGGGCGACAGCACCATGCCGGTGGAGCGGATCAGCGGCCAGAACACGCCGTCGATGAGCTGGCGCGGCCCGCAGATGGCGCCGGCCATGACGCGGCCCTGGCCGTCGAGGAACTTGGTGCCGGAATGGATCACCAGGTCGGCGCCCAGCGCCAGCGGGCGCTGCAGCACCGGCGTGGCAAAGCAGTTGTCCACCGCCAGCAGGGCGCCCGCCTGGTGCGCGATGTCCGCCAGCGCGGCGATGTCGCAGACCTCGGTGAGCGGGTTGGTCGGCGTCTCGGCGAACAGCAGGCGCGTGTTGGGCTGCAGCGCCGCCTGCCAGGCCGCCGCATCGGTCTGCGACACGAAGCTGGTCTGCACGCCGAACCGAGCGAAATCGGTGCCGAACAGCTTGATGGTGGAGCCGAACATCGATTGCGAGCAGATCACGTGATCGCCGCTCTTGAGCAGGCCCAGGCCCATCAGCAGGATCGCCGCCATGCCGCTGGCGGTGCCGATGGCGCTCTCGGCGCCTTCCAGCGCGGCCAGCCGGCGCTCGAAGCTGGTCACGCTGGGGTTGCTGGTGCGGGTGTAGGTGTAGCCCTCTTCCGGGTGCGCGAAGCGGTGCGCCGAGACCTCGGCGTCGGTCTGCAGGAAACCGGTGGTCAGATACAGCGCCTCGGAATGCTCGCCGTACTGGCTGGGCGCGATGCCGGTGCGCAGCGCCAGCGTGTCGGGATGCAGGCCGGGCGGCAGTTCGCCGGGCGGTACGGATGGCGATGGTGATGAATGCTGGCTCATGTTCTGGGGCGGCTCAGTCGGAACGCGCGGGTCGATGCGGCATCGATGGATATTGTGACCACCGTGGGCGGCGCGCGGCGTGGTGTCTCTGGTGGGCTACACGCGCGGCCGGCGCGCGGCATCAGCCCAGGCCACTGGCCAGGCCCGGCTGCGGCACCTCGTCGCCGTCCTCGCTGCTGCCGGCGTAGGCCGGGCGCTGCTCGCTCAGGCGCGCAAGGTCACCCTCGGTGATGTCGCCGGTGACGTACACGCCGTCGAAGCACGAGGCGTCGAAGCCGTCCAGCTTCGGGTTCAGCTGGCGCACGGCACGCTTCATGGCCTCCACGTCCTGGTAGATCAGCGCATCGGCGCCGATCAGCTGGCGCACCTGCTCCACCGTGCGCCCATTGGCGACCAGTTCCTCGCGCGTCGGCATGTCGATGCCGTAGACGTTGGGGTAGCGCACCGGCGGCGCGGCGCTGGCCATGTAGACCTTGCGCGCGCCGGCCTCGCGCGCCATCTGCACGATCTCGCGGCTGGTGGTGCCGCGCACGATCGAGTCGTCGACCAGCAGCACGTTGCGGCCGGCGAATTCGCTCGCGATGGCGTTCAACTTCTGGCGCACCGACTTCTTGCGCACCGACTGCCCCGGCATGATGAAGGTGCGGCCGACATAACGGTTCTTGACGAAGCCCTCGCGGTACGGCTTGCCGAGCAGGCGCGCCAGCTCGCTGGCGCTCGGGCGGCTCGATTCGGGGATCGGGATCACCACGTCGACCTGGTCCGGCGGCACCGTGGAGACCACCCGCTTGGCCAGCGTCTGGCCCAGGTTGAGCCGCGCCTGGTAGACCGAGATGCCATCCAGCACCGAATCGGGGCGTGCCAGGTACACGTATTCGAAGATGCAGGGCGACAGCCGCGCCTGATCGGCGCATTGGCGCGTGTGAACCACGCCGTCCAGCGTGACGAACAGTGCCTCGCCTGGCGCCACGTCGCGCTCCAGCACGTGGCCGGTGCCCTCCAGCGCCACCGATTCGCTGGCCGCCATCAGCGCGCCGTCGGCCGCGCGGCCGAAGCTCAGGGGGCGGATGCCGTACGGGTCGCGGAACGCCAGCATGCCGCGCCCGGCGATCTGCGCGATCACGGCATAGGAGCCGCGCACGCGCCGGTGCACGCCGGCCACCGCGGCGAACACCTGCTCCAGCCCCAGCTCACCACCCTGCGTGGCCTGCGCCAGCTCGTGCGCCAGCACGTTCAGCAGCACCTCGGAATCACTGCCGGTGTTGATGTGCCGGTGGTCGGTGGAGAACAGCTCGGCTCGCAAGGCGTCGGCGTTGGTCAGGTTGCCGTTGTGCACCAGCACCACGCCGAACGGCGCGTTGACGTAGAACGGCTGCGCCTCTTCCTCGGCATCGGCGCGGCCGGCGGTCGGGTAGCGCACCTGGCCCAGGCCGCTGGTGCCCGGCAGCGCGCGCATGTTGCGGGTACGAAACACGTCGCGCACCATGCCCTGGGCCTTGTGCATGAAGAAGCGCCGGTCCTGCTGCGTCACGATGCCGGCGGCGTCCTGGCCGCGGTGCTGCAGCAGCAGCAAGGCGTCGTAGAGCAGTTGGTTGACGGGTGCGTTGCTGACAACGCCGACGATGCCGCACATGGGGTGATCCCGGGATCAGAGAAAGGAAATCGAGATTGTCATGCCGAAAGGTACTTTCCGACCGCCTCGGGCAACAAAGGCTGAAAGTGGGCCAAGGCCATGTCCAGCCAGTGCGCGCTGATCGACTCGCGCCACCAGGCGTCCTCGCGCAGCGGCGACATCCGCACCAGCGCGGCCAGCAACAGCAGGATCAATGCCCCGCGCAGCGTGCCGAAGACGGCACCGAACAGGCGATCGACTGGACGCGCGCCGACGCCACGCACGGCGCGACGCGCCAGCGTGGCCAGCACGCCGCAGAGGAAGGCGACGCCGATGAACACCAGCACGAAACCGGCCGCGTAGCGCAGTTCCGCCGGCGAGTCGCCCATCGGCAACCACAGGCCGACCGGCTGCGCCGCCCAGCGCGCGACAAGAAAGGCGACCACCCAGCCGGCCAGGGCCAGCACCTCGTACACCAGGCCGCGCCAGGCGCCCAGCAGCAGCGACGCCAGCAGCACGCCCAGGCAGATCCAGTCGATCGCCAGCATGGCGGCTACAGCGACAGGATCGAACCCGCCAGGCCAGCCCGCTTCAGCGCGGCGGCCGCCTTCTCGGCCTCGGCCCGGCTCGGATAGGGTCCAACCCGCACCCGGGTGCGCTTGCCCTGCGCGGTGTCGATCACCTGCGTGTAGGTCTTCAGCCCGGCGCGCTCGGCCTTCTGACGCACGTCGCGCGCCGCGCCGGCATCGGCAAAGGCGCCAATCTGGACGATGAAGCGTCCGCTGTCGGCAGCGGCCTTGTCGGGCGCCGCTGCGGGACTGCGGCCTTCCAGCAGCGCCTTGGCGCGGGCGGCCTCCTCGCGCCGGGCGCGTTCGTCGGCCTCGCGCTTGGCACGCGCTTCCTGCTCGCGCTTGGCCTGGGCGTCCTGATCGCGTTTAGCCTGGGCCTCGCGCTCGCGCCGGGCCTGGGTTTCCTGCTCGCGCTTGGCCTGCGCTTCCTGCTCGCGCCGGGCCCGAGCCTCGGTCTCCTGCTCACGCTGGGCACGGGCCGCCTCCTCGCGCCTGGCGCGCGCGGCGTCCTCGGCCGCCTGGGTGTCGGCCCCGGGACTGGCTTCCGGCGGGACCGCCGCACGCGCGGGGACGGTGTCGGCGGGCTTGGGCTCGGGCGCGCGCGGCGCTGGCGCGGCACTGGCGCGGCCGGCGTCCGGGCGCGCCGGCGACGCCGCGGCGACCACCTGCTCGCGCTCGTCCAGGCTGGCGTCGGCGGCCACGCCGCCCGGCTGCGGACGCGACTGCAGCGGCGGCGCCTGGTCCTTGTCGGGAATGGTGATCGGTGCATCCACCGCCACCGGGCGCGGCTGGGTGTCGAACAGCATCGGAAAGCCGACCACCGCGACCAGCACCAGCACCGCCGCGCCAAGCAGGCGATGGCGCGCGCGGCGGCGCATGCTGTCGATGGTTTCCTGGGGTTCGGCGGCAGCCGGCGGCTTGCCGCTGCGGCGCGTTTCGGGCTGGGGCTGGCCGCGCTGGCGGAACTTGAAAAAAGCCATAAATCCTGGGTCAGCCGCGTGTGCCAAGGCTGGGCTGGCCGGCTTGCAATCGCGGAACGCCCTGCTCCAGCACGCCGCCCACGGTGTAGAACGATCCGAAGGCAACGATTCTATCAGCGGGTCCGGCATTGGCCGCCGCCTCGCACAGCGCGTCGCGCGGGTTCGGGAACACCGCCGAAGCGGCGCCCGCATGCTGCGTCAGCGCCTGCCAGATCGCCTGCAGGGCGGCGCCGGTGGCGGCACGCGGCAGCGGCAGGTCGGTGAAATACCAGATGTCGACCAGCGGGTCCATGCGCGCCAGCATGGCGGCCAGATCCTTGTCGGCCATGGCGCCGAACACGGCGTGCGTGATCGGGTAGCGGCCCATGGTCTCCAGGTTGTGCGCCAGCGCCGCCACCGCATGCGGGTTGTGCGCCACATCGAGCACCAGCACCGGCTTGCCCGGCACCAGCTGGAAGCGCGCCTCCAGCTCCACCGTCGCGAAGCCGTTGCGCAGTGCCTGCGCGGTGACGGGCAGTCGGCTGCGCATGGCCTCCAGCACCGCCAGCACGCCGGCGGCGTTGATCAGCTGGTTGGCGCCGCGCAATGCCGGGTAGGCCAGGCCGCCGTAGCGCCGGCCGCGCCCGGCCCAGGCCCATTGCTGCATCTCCCCGGAATAGTTGAAGTCGCGTCCCAGCAGCCACAGGTCGGCGCCGATCTGGTTGGCGTGGTCGATCACGCTTTGCGGCGGCATCGGATCGCTGACGATGGCCGGGCGCCCGTGGCGCAGGATGCCGGCCTTTTCCCGGCCGATCGCCTCGCGTGTCGCGCCCAGCTGTTCGGCGTGGTCGACGTCGACGCTGGTGATGACGGCGCAGTCGGCATCGATGACGTTCACCGCGTCCAGCCGGCCGCCCAGGCCGACCTCGAGGATGACCACGTCCAGCCCGGCGCGCGCCAGCACATCCAGGATGGCCAGCGTGGTGAACTCGAAGTAGGTCAGGCTGACCTTGCCGCGCGCCGCCTCCACGCGCTCGAACGCGGGCAGCAACTCGGCCGCATCGACCGCCTGGCCGCGGATGCGGCAGCGCTCCTCGAAATGCACCAGGTGCGGCGAGGTGTAGACACCGGTGCGGTAGCCGGCCTCCAGCAGGATGGCCTCCAGCATGGCGCAGGTCGAGCCCTTGCCATTGGTGCCGGCCACGGTGATCACCGGGCAGTCGAAGCCGAGGGCCATGCGCTCGGCCACGGCGCGCACGCGCTCCAGGCCAAGCTCGATGGCGGCGGGGTGCAGGCGCTCGCAGTGGGCGAGCCAGTCGTCGAGGGTCTTTGTCACGGCGCAGATTGTCACCGACGGCCCGAAAGCCCATGGCATGATCCGCGGCATGACGGCGCCGATCCGGCTTTATGGCATTCCCAACTGCGACACGGTGAAGAAGGCGCGCGCCTGGCTGGCGGCGCGCGGCGTCGAGCACCGCCTTCACGACTTCAAGCGCGACGGCGTGCCGGCCGACCGACTTGCGCGCTGGATTAGCGCGCTCGGCTGGGAAGCGGTGCTCAACCGCCGCGGCACCACCTGGCGCAAGCTCGATGCTGCAACGCAGGCCGCGGTGCAGGACGCCGCCAGCGCGGCCCAGTTGCTGGCGCAGCAGCCCAGCGCGATCAGGCGGCCGGTGGTCGAGTGGAGCAATGCGGCGGGCGACGTGAGCGTCGGCTTCGCGCCCGAGGACTGGGCCCGGCGCCTGGATTAAGGCCTGTCCTGGCAGCCGGCTGCGCCTTCGCGACACCATGGACGAACTGCCGCGGCTCGTGATCGCCGGCCACCCCTGGACCTTCTGGCTGGGCTGGGCCTGGACTCTCTCCAGCGTCATCCTGACGACCTGGATCATCCTGCAGCGCCGATCGCCGGTATCGACGCTGGCCTGGATCATGGTGCTGAACCTGCTGCCGGTTCTCGGCTTGGTGGTGTACGCCTATTTCGGCCCCCAGCGCATCAAGCGCCAGCGGCTCAGGCGCTGGCACAAGAAGGCGGCGCTGATGTCGCAGGAAGAGATCGCCATGCTGCGGGCCGAACAGCCCGATGCGCCGGCCTGGCTGCACCAGCACGCGCGACTGATCGCGGCCACCAGCGGCCTGCCGATGTCGAGCGCGCACAGCGTCGACATCCTGCCCAGCGGCGGCGCCACGCTGGACGCGCTGCTGGCCGAGATCGACACCGCGCGCAGCCACGTCCACCTCGAGTACTACATCTTCGAGCCCGATGAGACCGGCGGCCGGCTGCTGCAGGCGCTGGCCGCCAAGTCACGCCAGGGCGTGCACGTTCGCCTGCTGGTGGACGCCATCGGCTCGCCGCGACTGCTGTCGCGCCGGCATCGCCGGCTGCTGCACGACTATGCCGATGCCGGCGGCGAATTCGCGGTGTTCCACCCGACCCGGCTCGATCGCCTGCGTCCGCTGGTGAATCTGCGCACGCACCGCAAGATCGTGGTGATCGACGGCCACACCGGCTTCGTCGGCGGCATCAACGTCACCGACGACGAGAACGAGCAGATCCACCCCGACCACGCCTACCGCGACACCCACCTGCTAATCCGCGGCGGCGCGGTGCGCTGGCTGCAGTATGTTTTTTTGCGCGACTGGCACTACGCCGAGGGCGACCCGCCGGCACGGGAAGAGGACCTGCTGCCCGAGCAGATCCCAGGCCTGCTGCCGGTGCAGATCGTCACCTCCGGCCCAGACTCCGACACCGAGGCGATCCATCGCGCCATGATCGACGCGCTCAACCTGGCGCGCGAGCGCGTCTGGCTGGCCACGCCCTACTTCGTGCCGACCGAGTCGGCGCTCAACGCCATCACCAACGCCGCCTACCGCGGCGTGCAGGTCAAGCTGATCGTGCCCGAGCGCAGCGACTCGCGCATCGTCACCGCGGCGGCGCGCTCGTACTACCAGGAACTGCAGGCCGCGGGCGTGCTGGTGTTCGAGTACCGCGGCCGCATGTTCCACGCCAAGACGCTGCTGGTGGACCAGCTCTACGGCATGGTCGGCAGCGCCAACTTCGACAACCGCAGCTTCCGGCTCAATTTCGAGGTGGCGGCGGTGGTGCTGGACCGCGCCTTCAATGAGCAGCTGGCCGAGATGTTCGAGGACGACTTGTCCGAGTGCCTGCTGGTGCCGCTCGACCGCCGCTCACCGCCGCACCAGCGCCTGTTCGAGGCCGTGGCGCGGCTGGCCTCACCGCTGCTGTAGCCATTGGTGCTGCCTACAATGATTTCCAGCCCGCAAGGAAACGACACCATGGACACCAAGGCCTCGCCACTCGCGCAGTTGAAAGACCCGAGCCTGCTCAAGACCGACGCGCTGATCGGCGGACGTTGGGTCAAGGGCAAGGCACGTTTTGACGTCATCGATCCGGCCACCGGGCTGAAGCTGGCCGAGGTGGCCGACCTACAGCCGAAGGACGTCAAGGCCGCCATCGCCGCCGCCGACGCCGCCTGGCCGGCCTGGCGCGCGCTGACCGGCAAGCAGCGCCACGCGCTGCTGATGAAGTGGTTCCAGCTGCTGATGGAGCATCAGGACGATCTCGGCCGCCTGATGACCGCCGAGCAGGGCAAGCCCCTGCCCGAGGCCAGGGGCGAGGTCGCCTACGGCGCCAGCTTCGTCGAGTGGTTCGCCGAGGAGGCCAAGCGCGTCGCCGGCGAGACCCTGGCGACGTCCGATCCGAACAAGCGCCTGGCGGTGCTGCGCCAGCCGATCGGCGTCTGCGCCGCCATCACGCCATGGAACTTCCCGCTCGCCATGATCACCCGAAAGGTGGCGCCGGCGCTGGCCGCCGGCTGCACGGTGGTGATCAAGCCGGCCGAGCTGACGCCGCTGACCGCGCTGGCGGCGGCCGAACTGGCGCAGCGCGCCGGCATCCCGGCCGGCGTGCTGAACGTGATCACCGGCACCGACAGCCCGGCCTACGGCAAGGTGCTGTGCGAGAGCGACACGGTGCGCCACCTGTCGTTCACCGGCAGCACCGAGGTCGGCCGCATCCTGATGGCGCAGTGCGCGCCCACCATCAAGAAGCTGTCGCTGGAGCTGGGCGGCAACGCGCCCTTCATCGTGTTCGACGACGCCGACCTCGACGCCGCGGTCGACGGCGCCATCGCCAGCAAGTACCGCAACGCCGGCCAGACCTGCGTCTGCGCCAACCGCATCTACGCCCAGGACGGCATCTACGACAAGTTCGTCAGGAAGCTGGCCGCCAAGGTGGCGAAGATGAAGGTCGGCAACGGCTTCGATTCCGGCGTTGAGATCGGCCCGCTGATCGAGGACTCCGCCGTCAGGAAGGTCGCCAGGCACGTCGCCGACGCGGTCAAGAAGGGCGGCAAGGTGGTCACCGGCGGCGACAAGCTCAAGGGCCAGTTCTTCCAGCCGACGGTGATCTCGGGCGCCAGCGCCGACATGCTGTGCGCCACCGAGGAGACCTTCGGCCCGCTGGCGCCGGTGTTCCGCTTCAAGACCGAGCAAGAGGCCATCGACGCCGCCAACGCCACCATCTTCGGCCTGGCAAGCTATTTCTACGCCCGCGACGTCGGCCGCATCACGCGCGTCAGCGAGGCGCTAGAGTACGGCATCGTCGGCATCAACACCGGCATCATTTCGGTCGAGCAGGCACCGTTCGGCGGCGTCAAGCAGTCGGGCCTGGGCCGCGAGGGCTCACGCCACGGCATCGACGAATACCTGGAGATGAAGTACCTGTGTCTGGGCGACGTCTTGCAGTAAGAAACACCGCCGCGCTCTGGCTGCTGCTGGCGCTGGCCAAGTTCACCGCCGCGCAGCCGCTGTGGCTGGATGCCGCCGGCCAGGCCTTGCCAGCCGCACGCGAGGCACTGGGCTGGTTGCAGCAGGCCGACCGCGACGGCCTGCGCGCGGCCGATTACGGCGCCGAGCGGCTGGCGCAGGCACTGGCCCACCCGGCCACGCCCGAAGCCGCGGCGCAGCTCGACATCGAATTGAGCCAGGCCGTGCTGCGCTACCTGGGCGACCTGCGTCACGGGCGTGTCGATCCGGCGCAGTTGCGGGCGCGCTACGACAGCATCACCGCGCCGGCGCCCGACCTGCCGACGCTGCTGCGCGAGACCGTGACGCAGGGCCGGCCGGGCGACGCACTGCGTGCCGTCACCCCGCCCTGGCCCGAATACGCGCCGCTGCGCGACGCGCTGGCGCGCTATCGCGCGCTTGGCGAGCACCCGGCCTGGCAGCAACCGCTGCCGGCCATGCCCGGTGGCAAGCTGCAGCCCGGCCAGGCCTGGGCCGGCCTGCCCCGGCTGGCCGAGCGGCTGGTGCTGCTGGGCGACCTGCCCGCGGGTTTCGTCCTCGCTGAACCGGTGCCGCCGGCCACGGGCATCCCCACCGCACCCGCCGCCAGCTACGACGCCACGCTGCAGGAGGCCGTCAGATCCTTCCAGCGCCGCCACGGCCTGGCCGCCGACGGCGTGATCGGCAAGGCCACGCTGGACGCGCTGGCCGTGCCGCCGGCGGCACGCGCGCACCAGATCGAACTCGCCATGGAGCGCCTGCGCCTGACGCCGCTGCCGGCGGCGCCGCGCTTCCTCACCGTCAACGTGCCCGAATTCATGCTGCGCGCCTACGAACAGTCGGGCACCAGCGTGCAGCAGGCGATGGCGATGCGGGTCATCGTCGGCAAGGCGCTCAACACCCGCACGCCGCTGTTCGACGAGGACATGCGGTGGATCGAGTTCAGCCCCTACTGGAACATCCCGCCCTCCATCGCGCGCGGGGAAACCATCCCCAGGCTGCGCGCCAATCCCGGCTATCTGGCTGCGCAGGGGATGGAGTTCGTCGGCGCCGGCGGCGTCTCGACCGCCGTCACCGCCGACAACCTGGAGGCGGTGCGGGCCGGCCAGATGCGCATCCGCCAGCGGCCGGGGCCACGCAACGCGCTGGGCGACATCAAGTTCATGCTGCCCAACAACCAGAACATCTACCTGCACCACACGCCCTCGACCGGCTTGTTCAACCGCCCGCGGCGCGACTTCAGCCACGGCTGCATCCGCATCGAGGAGCCGGTGGCGTTGGCGCAGTGGGTGCTGCACGGCGACCCCAGCTGGACCGAGGAACGCATCCGCGCCTCGATGGGCCGACCGCGGCCGGTCACCGCGAACCTGCCCGAACCGGTGCCGGTGCTGATCATCTACAGCACCGCCATCGTCGCCGAGGGCGGCGAGATCCACTTCGTGCCCGACCTGTACGGCCACGACAGGCTGCTGGAGCAGGCGCTGCGCCGACGCAACGAGGCGGCATCCACGCCGGCACTGGCCGCGCAACCCTTGTGACGCCAACCCCTGGCGCTGCGGGGCCGATGGCGGCACAATAGCGCGGTTTCGATTTCACGCTCCCAACGACTCCGATGCAAAACCCCCACCGCCGCTTGTTCCTGGGTCGTGGTGCGCGCGTGGCGCAAGTCGCCGTGGCCGGCGTCCTGCTGCCGGGCGCCGCCAACCGCGCGCTCGCCTTCGCCCCCACCTCTTCCGCCGATGCACGCCGCCTGTCCTTCAACCACCTGCACACCAACGAGCGCACCGCGCTGGTGTATGCCATGGGTCAGGACTTCGTGCCCAGCGCGCTCAGCCACCTGAACCACTTCCTGCGCGACCACTACAGCGGCGCGGTCGGGCAGATGGACCCCGAGCTCTACAACGTGCTGCACCGCGTGCGGCGCGAGTTGGGCACCGAGCTGCCCTTCCACGTCATCTCCGGCTACCGCAGCCCGCACACCAACGAGACCCTGCGCACCACGCGCGGCGGCGGCGTGGCCAAGCGCAGCCTGCACATGGAAGGCAGGGCGATCGACGTGCGCCTGCCCGGCGTGGCCCTGACCGATCTGCGCGACGCCGCCATCTCGCTCAAGGCCGGCGGGGTCGGCTATTACGAACGCAGCAACTTCGTCCACATCGACACCGGGCGCGTGCGCAGCTGGGGTTGAGCGCCATCGTCCGCGCCACGTGCGCGGACCGGTGCCGTTGCGGCGCCGGTCAATCGATCTCGAGCAGGCGCCCGTCCGCGCTCAGGAAAGCCGCCCGCACCACGCGCTGCGGGTGCGCCCTGCCCACCGCATCGCGATAACGCGCCAGTTGCACCAGCAGCAGCGGATCGCGCTCGGGTCGCAGCGCGCTCTTGTAGTCGAGCACCCACCAGGCGTCCGGCGCGCCGCCGCTGCCGCGGCGCAGCACCAGGCGGTCGATGCGCAGTTGCTCGCCCTCGTGCACCAACGCGACCTCGTTGAAGGCCTGCAGCACCTCGCTGCTGCGCCAGGCCCAGCCGCCGGCACCGGCCAGGATGCGCTGCGCGATCGTGCGCGCCTGCGCCAGCTGCGCCTCGTCGAGCATGAAGCGGCGTGCCGCGGCGGCGCATTCCGGCGCCGGCCAGTCGTGGACCACGTCGGCACCAGCACTTGGCGCAACCCGCTCCAGCAGCCAGTGCATGGCCTGCCCGACGCGTGAACTGTCCGAGTCGGCCGGCGACTCGACCAGCCCAGGTTCCATGGGCGGCGGCCCGGCAGGCTCCCCCACGACCGCCAGTCGATCGGGCACCTCAAGCAGCCGCGCCGGTGGCGGCGCGGCCGTGTCGGCCAGCGGCGTGGACGGCGGCGCCTCGATCGGCGTCGCCGCGGCGTGCAGCCGATCCCACCAGGTCCTGGCTGACGAATTCCTGCCCGGCGTAATCGACGACAGCACCAGCGTGCGGCGCGCGCGCGTCAGCGCGACGTAGAGCGCGTTCAGCTCCTCGCGCGCGCGCTCGGCCTGCTCGCGCGCCAGCAGTTCGCGCGCCGAGGGTGGCGGCCTGGACTCGTGCGTGAGAAAGACGAATTGCTGTGGCGCCGGCGCCTCGCCCGGCCAGTCGATCAGCGCCCCCATGGTGGCCGCGCGCGGCGGCGGCGCCTGGGTGTCGAGCAGCAGCACCTCATCGGCCTCCAGCCCCTTGGCGCCGTGCACCGTGAGCAGGCGCACCGCCTGGCCGCCGCCGGCCTGTGGCGCGCGGATGGAAGGCGCCACCCATTTCGAGCGGAACGCCCGCACCAGCGCGTAGGCGCTGAGGTAGCGGCCGCCCTGCAGCTCGAGCGCTGCACCCAGCAGCGCATCGAGCTGCGCCAGCGTGCGTTCGCGCTCGGGCGCCGGCACCGCCGCCGCGAAGCGCGCACGCACATCGGCATGGCCATAGATGGCCTGCAGCGCGTCGTGCGGCGGCAGCGTGGCGACCCAGTGCCGGTAGCGCCGCAGATCGGCCGCCGGCCGGCATGCCAGCTGCGCATCGAGCCCGGGGTCCTGCAGCAACTCGAACCACGGCATGCCCGGCTGCGCGCGCGCCGCGAGCGCGATGCGCGTGAGCTCGGCATCGCTGGCACCGAAGATGGGCGACTTGAGCGCGCGCGCCAGCGACAGGTCGTGCGCGGGCGAGACCAGCGCATCGATCAGCGCAATCAGGTCCTGCACCGCAGGCACCTCCGGCAACGCCGCCTTCTCGGGCATGTCGGTGGCCACGCCCAGCGCGCGCAGCGCAGCCTGCATGTGCGCCAGCGGCTCGTTCTTGCGCGCCAGCACCATCAGCTGGCGCGGCGCCACGCCGGCGTCGATTCGGCCCTGGACCCAGCGCGCGGCCTGCTCGGCCTCGCGCGCGCGCCGCGTTTCCTCGGCTTCCACCCGCGGCACCGTCAGCGTGTCGCGCCAGGCCAGCGGATCGACCCGCTCGCCAGCGCCGTCCGCCACCGGAATCGGCGGCAGCGCCAGCAGCGCGCCGCCGGGATCATCCGATTCGGTCGTGTGGGTGCGAAAGCCCGCGTACTCGCCCGCGTCCTGAGCCTCGCCCAGCGCGGCGTTGACCACGGCAACGATGCCCGGCGCATTGCGCCGCGTGTGGTCGCAGGCCAGGCGCTCGCCGCCCAGCGCCTCGCGCACGAAGCGCTGGGCGGCCGCGAACACCTGCGGTTCGGCGCGGCGGAAGCGGTAGATGCTCTGCTTGGGGTCGCCGACCAGAAACACCGCCATCGCAGCGCCCGCGCCGGCGCCGGCATAGCCTGACAGCCATTCGCGCAGCGCCTGCCATTGCACCGGGCTGGTGTCCTGGAACTCGTCGATCAGCAGGTGCCGCAGGCGCGCGTCCAGCCGCTGCTGCACCCAGCCCGACAGCAGCTCGTCGGTCAGCAGCAGCTGCGCGGCGCGCTCCAGGTCGGCCATGTCGACCCAGCCGCGCGCCCGCTTCAAGTCGGCGAAGGCCGCCAGCAGCGCGCGCGCCAACCGCGCCAGGCGCTGCTGGTGCTGCCAGGCCGCGTGCTGGGCGTCGGCATCGAGGATGCCGAGCAGCGCGTGCTGCGCGGCGCGCACGACCTCGATCTGCGGCACCTTGTCGCTGAACTTGCGCGGTTGGTCGGCTTGCGTCAGCAGTGCGGCGCGCACACCCGGCGCGTCATGCGCATCCAGCGCGATGCGCAGCTCGTCACCCTTTTCCTGGAAGGTGCGCGCCGCGGCCTGCGACAGCCCAGCCGCCGCCTCGGCCAGTAGCGCCGCGGTCGGCGCATGCTCGAACAGCGCGTCGCAGGGGGCGTTGAAACCGGTCAGTTCGGGAAACAGCTGACCGAACGGCGGCACGGCATCGGCCACCGCACCTGCGGCGTCGGCCAGCATGAATTCCGCGCGCTTGGCCAGGGCCGATTGCAAGGCCTTGTCGGTCTGGCTGCGGCCATGCGCGGTGACCAACGCCCGATAGTCGGCGTGCAGCGCCGGGTCGTTCGCCACGCCGGCGAGAAACGGACGCCACACCTCGGCGCGTGCGCGCTCGTCTTCCAGCAGCAGCTCGTAGGCGGGCGGCAGGCCCAGCTCGCGCAGCAGCTTCAGCGGCGCCTCGGCCAGCAGCGCGCCGAACCAGCTGTGGAAGGTGCGCACCTGCACCGGGCGGCCCGACTCGAGCAGCATCCGGTAGGCCGCCCGCAGCGGTGCGCGCAAGCCGGCCGCGCGCTGCGGCGCGACGCCGCGTGCGATCAGTTCGGCGTCCAGCGCGGCCTCTTCCTCGATCAGCGCCAGACGCTGCAGCTCGTCGGCCAGGCGCCGCCGCATCTCGCCGGCCGCCTTCCTGGTGAAGGTGATGGCCAGGATCTCGTGCGGCGCCGCCACCTGGCCGTCGGCACCGGGCTCGATCAGCGCGCGCACGATGCGCGACACCAGCATCCAGGTCTTGCCGGCGCCGGCGCAGGCCTCCACCGCCACGCTGCGGCGCGGATCGCAGGCGATGGCGTAGAAGGCCTCGCGCGTGCACGGCTCGCCGTTGTGTTCGTAGGCGGGGGTGATCATGTGTCTTGCGCGCCGGGTGAACGAGCTTCGACGATCGGACGCAGAGGACGCAAAGGATTCGCGGAGGACGCAGAAAGCAGCCGATGACGGGTTTGGCGATGATGGAAGCGGTGTCGAGCAGCGCGCACATCCTGGTCCTGTCTTTTCTGCGTCCTCTGCGTCATCTCTGCGTCCTCTGCGTCCGGCTGCTCGAAACAAGCCGCACTCACCCGTCGCCCCAGAAATCCTTGCGGCACAGCCCGCGCACGGCGCACCAGTCGCAGGCCGCGCCCTCGCCCAGCGCGGGCAGCGGCGCGCCGGCGGCAATCGCCTGCATGTCGTGCAGGATGCCGTCGACCAGCGCATCGCGCAGCGCGGTCAGATCGGCCGGCGCAAAACTCCTGGCCGGTTCGCGCTCGGGCACGCTCAGGTAGGCGGCGGCCAGCTGGTCGTCTTCCAGCAGCGCGGCGTAGAAGGGCAGCTGCGTGTCCTCGCAGCCGGCGACGATGCGCTGCTTCGTCTTGTCCTGGCGTTCGGTCTTGTAGTCGAGCACCAGCGCACGGCCGTCGGGCAGGCGGTCGATGCGGTCCAGCCGGCCGCACAGCGTGACCGGGCCCAACTGCACCGTGCGATCGACCTCGCCGGCCACGAAGCGCGTGCCGCCGGCTTCGTGCGCAGCCAGCCAGTCGAGGTAGCCGTCGCGCAGCGCCGGCCACAGCGCCATGAAGGGCAGGAACTCGTCCTCGGGCAAGGCCAGCCGGCGCGCCGCCGCGTCGGCCGCGGCGTCGAGCCGCGCGCGGCGTTGGGCCAGGTCCACCGTCGGCAGCTCGGCCAGGCCAGTGTGGAAGTCGTGCAGCAGGCGGTGCAGCCAGTTGCCGAAGTCGCGCTTGTCGACATCGACGTCGATCTCGGGCGATTCGGCCAGGCCCAGCTGGCGCAGCGCGAAGAACTGGTAGGGGCAGGTGCGCAGCGACTCGTAGCCACTGGCCGACAGCTCGGTCAGCGGCAGCTCGCGCCCCACCGGCAGCGGACGCTGGGTGGGTGCGGCAGGCACCTCGCGCGGCGCGCGCGGGTCCGCCGCCAGCAGCGGCTGGTGGCGCCCCGGCTCGCCCGGCACCGGCTGCAGGAAGCCCTTGCGCTGCCGGTGCAGATCAAGCCAGTGCAGTTGCAGCATCGGACTGGGCTGCAGCTCCTCGCCGCCGTCCTGCGCACGCCACAGCACGTCGATCACCGGCGCCTGCAGCGCCTGCACGAGCGCCGCGCGCTGGGCCTGACCAAGCTGCTCGCGCGTGGGCAACCCCAACGCGGCGCGCTGGCGATTGGAGAACGGCCGCGGCGGCTCCGGTGCGGCGGGCAGCCGGCCGGCGTCGGCGCCCGGCAGCACCACGGCGGCGAACGGGCGGCCCAGCAGTTGATGCAGCGGCGTGATGACCACCTCCGCTTCAGGCGGGTGCGGCGGCACGAAGCTGGCGGCCTCCAGCACCTCATCGACCCAGTTGCTGAACTCCGTCAGCGGCAGCGGGCGATGCACCAGCGCCGGCGCGTCGACTTCGACCGCTTGCGGCCGCGCCAAGTCCAGCACCCGCAGCACTTCCTGCCCCGCCACGTCGGCCCGCAGGCAATCCCACAGGCCGGCGGCGCGCAGCAGCTCGGCCAGCGCGCGCAACCAGGCGGCGAGGGAGCGCGGCGCCTGCATCGTCGCGCGCGCGGCATCGACGGCGGCCACCAGCTCGGCCAAGCGGCCGGCATCGGCCTCGCGCGCACCCAGAGCCAGGCGCGCATCCTGCCAGTGGCGCAACGCCTGGCGGCGCAGTTCGCGCTCCAGCAGCGGCACATCGCCCGCGCACCAGGCGCTGGCGCGCGGGCAGATCTTGAGGGCATCCAGCACCGCATCGCTGCCGGCCCGCGGCGCGCAGGCGCGCACCAGCGCCATGACTTGCACGGCGGCGTGGGTGGTGGAGAGCTTCCAGCCGGTCTCGTCGCGCACCCGCAGCCGCGCCCCCAGCAGCGCGCGGATGCGGCGCGTGAGCAGGCGATCGACCGCCACCAGCGCCACCGGCACGCGCCCCGCCTCCACGTGACGCAGCACGCAGGCAGCGGCGCGCGCGGCTTCGCTTTCACCGTCCTCGGCCTGGTGCCATCGCGCCGCACCAAGCGCGGCCGTCTGCCCCAGCTCGATGGCCATGGCCTTCTCGGCACCGAAATGCGCCAGCAAATGCTCGGCCAGCGGATCGGCCTGCAGGCCGCGCAACACGATCAGCGCATCGGTGTCCTGGCGCAGGCGCTCGGCAAACAGCACGTCGGTGGCGAAGTCGCTGTGTGCCGCCCAGGCAATGGCGGTGCGCGCCACCGCCGCCTCCCAGCTCAGCCAGCCATCGGTCTCGCCCGGCACGAGGCGGCGCGCCGCATCGCCCCAGTCGGCGCGCCGCGGCGGTGGCACGCTGGCGGCCACGGCGGCCAGCTGCGTGGCGCAGTCGACCAGCGGCGCGCTCAACAAAGCGTGCTGCGCGCCCAGGCCCGCGGCCTCGAGCAGGCCACGCGCAGTGAGCAGGTCGCGCCCACGCGCCAGCGCCAGGTCGTGCGGCCCGGGCACGAATCCGGCCAGCTGCGCAGCCCAGTTGCGCGTGGTCTCGAAGCGCGGAAAAAAACCCTGGCGATGGCGCCGCGCCCACTGGCGCGCGGCCTCACCCATCAGCTGCGCGAAGGGCACCAGCACCACGGTGCGCGCCGGGTGCGCACCGGTTCGTTCAATATGCGCACGAACCTGCTCCAGCACCTGGCGCCACGCTGCCTCCACGGGTTGAGCGCCGCCCGCGATCGCGTCCGTGGCTAGGCCGGCCACGGCAGCATGCATGGCTGGCGCTGCCGGCAGCAGCGTGGCGTTTCTGTCACAATCGATCGCACTTTAATCGTCCCTCCGACTGTATCTTGAAGGATTCGCCGATGGCAAATGATTTGATCAAACACGTGAGCGACAGCTCTTTTGAGACCGACGTCCTGCAGTCCGACAAGCCGGTGCTGGTGGACTTCTGGGCCGAGTGGTGCGGCCCGTGCAAGGCGATTGCACCGACGCTGGACGAACTCGCGACCGCCTACGACGGCAAGCTGCAGATCGCCAAGATCAACGTCGACGAGAACCGCACCATCCCGGCCAAGTTCGGCATTCGCGGCATTCCGACGCTGATGGTGTTCAAGGACGGCCAGTTGGCCGCCACCAAGGTCGGCGCCATGACCAAGGCGCAGCTGTCGCAGTTCATCGACCAGCAACTGGCCTGAGCGTCCGCCCTGCGTCGACGCATCCCCGGCCCGAACCCGACGCCCAGTCTGGTTCGGGCTATTTTTTTCCTGTCATAATAGTTGCCTGAGAGCTGGCGCAAGAAGCCGTCGCCAGCGGACGTTTCGGTTCACGGAACGTCGAGAGCGGGGCTCCTTCTTGAGCCTGGCCAGCCTCCCCCAGATCGAATTTTCCGCACCTCCTCTGGTCGATCCGACGACGGATCGCACGACCATCACCGCAGGACGTCCACTCCCATGCATCTGAACGAACTCAAGGCGCTGCACGTTTCCGAACTGCTCAAGCAGGCCGAGGCGCTCGAAATCGACAACGCCGGCCGCATGCGCAAGCAGGAGCTGATGTTCGCCATCATCAAGAAGCGCGCCAAGGCCGGCGAGCAGGTGTTCGCCGACGGCGTGCTGGAGATCCTGCCCGACGGCTTCGGCTTCCTGCGCAGCCCCGACACCAGCTATACGGCGAGCACCGACGACATCTACATCAGCCCCAGCCAGGTGCGCCGCTTCAACCTGCACACCGGCGACATGATCGAGGGCGAGGTGCGCATCCCCAAGGATGGCGAACGCTACTTCGCGCTGACCAAGCTGGACGCCGTCAACGGCGGCGCGCCGGAGCAGAACAAGCACAAGGTAATGTTCGAGAACCTGACGCCGCTGTTCCCGCGCGAGCAGATGCGTCTGGAGCGCGACGGCTTCAAGGGCGAGGAGAACATCACCGGCCGCATCATCGACGTCATCGCGCCGATCGGCAAGGGCCAGCGCGCACTGATCGTGGCGCCGCCCAAGAGCGGCAAGACGGTGATGATGCAGACCATCGCCCACGCGATTTCGGCCAACTACCCAGACAGCCACATGATGGTGCTGCTGGTCGACGAGCGGCCCGAGGAAGTGACCGACATGCAGCGCTCGGTGAAGGGCGAGGTGATCGCCTCCACCTTCGACGAGCCGGCCGCGCGCCACGTGCACGTGGCCGAGATGGTGATCGAGCGCGCCAAGCGCCTGGTCGAGTTGAAGAAGGACGTGGTGATCCTGCTCGACTCCATCACCCGCCTGGCGCGCGCCTACAACAACGTCGTGCCCTCGTCGGGCAAGGTGCTGACCGGCGGCGTCGACGCCAACGCCCTGCACCGGCCCAAGCGCTTTCTGGGCGCGGCGCGCAACGTCGAGGAAGGCGGCAGCCTGACCATCATCGCCACCGCGCTGATCGACACCGGCAGCCGCATGGACGAGGTGATCTTCGAGGAATTCAAGGGCACCGGCAACTCCGAGATCCACCTCGACCGCCGCCTGTACGAAAAGCGCGTGTTCCCCTCGATCCAGCTCAACCGCAGCGGCACCCGCCGCGAGGAACTGCTGCTGGCGCCCGAGGTGCTGCAAAAGACCCGCATCCTGCGCCAGTTCATGTACAACATGGACGAGATCGAGGCAATGGAGATGGTCATCAAGAGCATGAAGGCGACCAAGACCAACGTCGAGTTCTTCGACATGATGCGCCGCGGCGGCTGACGCGGCGTATAATGCGCGGTTTCGCGGAAAGTGCGCCGGATGGGCCGGCGCGGCTGCCGCAGCGACATTCAAGGACTTCATCATGCGCGAAGGCATTCATCCCGACTACCGCGAAGTGTGCTTCGTGGACCTGTCCAACGGCTTCAAGTTCGTCACCCGTTCCTGCGTCAACACCCGGGAGACGGTGAAGATGGACGATGGCCGCGAGTTGCCGCTGTTCAAGCTCGACACCTCGAGCGAGTCGCACCCCTTCTACACCGGCACGCAGAAATCGGTCGACAACATGGGCGGCCGGGTCGAGAAGTTCCGCAACCGCTACGGCAAGGTCGCCCGATAATCGGTGCGCCCGGCGGCTTGGCCAGGCCAATGCCGCCGGCGCCCTGAAAGCCAAGGCAGCACGGTTACCGTGCTGCTTTTTTTTCGCCCGCCGTCCGGCAGAATTGGCCATGGTCCTTCCGCGCCGCTCGTCTTGAACACGCCCAGCCCCGCCATCGTCACGCAGGACGCCGTCCGGCGCCTGCCGCGCTGGGCCCTGCTGCTGCTGTGCGTGGCCTATGTCGTGCCCGGCTATGTCGGCCGCGAGCCATGGAAAAACGCCGACATCGCCTCGTTCGGCTTCATGCTGGAGTTGCTCGATGCGCGGCGCTGGCAGGACTGGCTGCAGCCGACGCTGATGAGCGCGCCACCCGACACCGGCGCCCTGCTGCCTTACTGGCTCGGCGCCTGGGCGATGCAGCTGGCGCCGCCGTGGATCGCCCCGGAAGTCGCAGCCCGCATGCCGTTTGCACTGATGCTGGCGGGCACGCTGACCGCCACCTGGTACGCGGTGTACCGCCTGGCCTGGCACCCGACCGCGCAACCGGTGGCCTTTGCCTTCGGCGGCGAGGCCCGGCCGACCGATTACGCGCGCGCACTGGCCGACGGTGGCCTGCTGGCCCTGGTGGCGACGCTGGGCCTGGCGCAGTTCTCGCATGAAACCACCCCCGCGCTGGGGCAGCTGTTCTTCGGCACGCTGGCGTTCTATGGCCTGGCGGCATTGCCGTTCAAGGCACACGCCTCGACCTGGGCGTTGTTGACAGCTTTGCCGGGCATGGCCTTGTCCGGCGCGCCCATCACGGCCATGATCTACGGGCTGCTGAGCCTGCTGGCCTTGCTGGCACCGGGCCTGATGCACGTCAGCGAGCCGGCGCGACGGCGCGGCCTGCTGGTGCTGCTGACGGCCACCGTGGCCACCGCGGCGCTGGCCTGGGGCCTGGGGCTGATCCGCTGGCAGCCGGCGCCCTGGCGCAGCAGCTGGGATCACTGGCGCTCGCTGGCGCAGCTGTTCACCTGGTTCAGCTGGCCGGTCTGGCCGCTGGTGCTGTGGACGCTGTGGCAATGGCGCAAGCAGCTGACCGAACTGCGCCAGCACCGGCACCTGGGCCTGCCGGCGATGATTGCCAGCGTTCCGCTGATCAGCACCATCGCCACCCGCGCCGGCGACCGTGCGCTGCTGCTGGCACTGCCGGCGCTGGCGGCGCTGGCGGCGTTCGCGCTGCCGACCTTCAAGCGCAGCATATCCTCGCTGATCGACTGGTTCACGGTGCTGTTCTTCAGCGCCTGGGCGATCGTGATCTGGGTGGTGTGGGTCGCCATGGAAACCGGCGTGCCGGCCAAGCCGGCCGCCAACGTGGCGCGCCTGGCGCCCGGCTTCGAGCCGATCTTCCAGTGGCCGGCCTTCCTGGCGGCTGTGGCCGCCACGCTGGCCTGGCTGGTGCTGGCACGCTGGCGCACCGGGCGGCATCGCGCCGCCTTGTGGAAAAGCCTGGTGCTGCCGGCCGCCGGCGCCACCCTGTGCTGGCTGCTGCTGATGACGCTGTGGCTGCCGGCGCTCGACTACGCCCGCAGCTTCGCGCCGCAGATGCGCGAGCTGCGCCAGTTGATCGGCGCCACGCCCTGCGTCGAGGTGCATGGCCTGAGCCAGCCGCAGATTGCCGCGGTGCGCTTTCACGGCGGCTGGACCCCGCTGCCGGCGCGTGGCCCGGCGCAGTGTCCCTGGCTGCTGGTCGACATCGATGCCCAGGCCAGCCTGCCGGCCACCGTGGCCATGGGCGAGTGGCGCGCGACCGGGCAGGTGCCGCGCCCCACCGACAAGAACGAGACCCTGCTGGTGTACCGGCGCATCAGCTCACCCTGAGCCACGCGCCGCGCCCATCCGATTCAGGCCACCGCGGCGTGTCCAACGAGCTGCGCCGACCGCACCCGGCTGGCCGGAAACACCAGCGCAAAGCACGAACCCTTGCCCGGCCGGCTGCTGACCTGCAACTCGCCGCCATGGCGCTGCACCACGTGCTTGGTGATCGCCAGGCCCAGGCCGGTGCCGCCGGACTCGCGCGAGCGGCTGCGGTCGACGCGGTAGAAGCGCTCGCCCAGGCGCGGCAGATGCTCGGGCGCGATGCCGGGTCCGCTGTCGGTCACGGCGATGCGCGCGCGCCCATCGGGCAGAAGCTCGCTGCGCACCTCGATGCTGCCGCCGGCCGGCGTGTAGCGGACCGCGTTGTTGACCAGGTTCGAGAGCGCGCTGCGCAATTCGCTGGCGACACCGGTCAGGGTGAAATCGGGTGGCGGGCCGAAGCTCAGCTTCTGCGGCCGCTCGTCGGGCGGATGCAGCAGTGCGGACAGGCTGCGCGCCTCGCTCTCGCACTGCGCCAGCAAACCCGGCAGGTCGACCCGGTCGCTGCCGCCGGGCAGCGGGCTGCCCTCCAGGCGCGACAGGGTCAGCAAGTCATTGACCAGGGTCGCCATGCGCTCGGACTGCGCTGCCATCAGGCTCAGGTAGCTGGCGCGCTCGCTCTCTGACAGCGGCAGCGTCTGCATGGTCTCGATGAAACCGGCCAGCACCGTCAGCGGCGTGCGAATCTCGTGCGAGACGTTGGCGACGAAGTCGCGCCGCATGGCGTCGGCCCGGGCCACGGCGGTGATGTCGCGCGACAGCATCAGCTTGTGGTCGTTGCCGTAGCGATACAACTGCACCGACAGCTTGACCGGGTGCGCCGGGCTGTCACCGCGGCCAACCAGCTTGACCTCGCGCTCGTAGTCGCCGCTGGCGTAGTAGGCCGTGAAGGTCGGCTCGCGCACCAGGTTGCCGATGTGCTGCAGCAGGTCGCGCCGCGGATCGATGCCGAAGTGCTGGCCGGCGATGTCGTTGCACCACTCGATGCGCCCTTCCGGGTCCAGCAGGATCACGCCGTTGGGCGAGGCCTGGATCGCGGCCAGGAACTCCTCCAGCCGCTGCGCGCTGTCGCGCGCGCGCTGCTGCTCGCTGCGCAGCACGCGCAGCACGCGATAGCTGGCCTCGCCCCACAGGCCACGCATCACCGGCGGCGCCGAGGCATCCGGTTCGCGCGTCCAGTGGATGAAGCGCAGGCCACGCCAGGAATCGATCGCCAGCGTGATGGTGGAGCCGATCACCACGCCCGCGAGCGCCCCCGGCCAGCCGAGCCAGAGCCAGCCCGGCAGGCCGCACGCGGCCTGCACCAGCACGAAGATGAAAAGGCGAAAGAGCATGCCGGGCCGTGAAGCGGACAGGCCCTGACGATATCAGGACGGCGTGCTGAGCGCCGACGAGTCCTGCAGCTGCGCCAGCGGCTGCGCCGTCAGGCGATAGCCGGCCCCACGCACGGTCTCGATCAGCACCGCGGCCGGGCCCAGGGCCTCGCGCAGGCGCTTGACGTGCACGTCCACGGTGCGCTCCTCGATGAACACATGATCGCCCCACACCTTGTCCAGCAGCTGGCCACGGCTGTGCACGCGCTCGGCGTTCTTCATGAAGTAGTGCAGCAGCTTGAACTCGGTCGGACCCATCTTCAGCGGCTGGCCGTCAAACGACACGCGGTGCGTGGAGGCGTCCAGCAGCAGCGCGCCGATCGCCACCGAGCCACCCAGCTGCTCGGGCGCGCGCCGCCGCAGCACGGCGCGGATGCGCGCCAGCATTTCCTTGGTCGAGAACGGCTTGGTGATGTAGTCGTCGGCACCGGCGTCGAGCCCGGCGACGCGGTCGACCTCGTCGCCGCGCGCGGTCAGCATCAGGATCGGCACGCCCTTGGTGCGCGGATCCTTGCGCCACTTCTTGGCCAGCGACAGGCCACTCTCGCCCGGCAGCATCCAGTCCAGCAGGATCACGTCCGGCAGCACCGCGTCCAGCTCGCGCTGCGCGGTCTCGCTGTCCATGGCCCAGGTCGGCTGGAAGCCGTTGTGCCGCAGGTTGACGGCAATCAGCTCGGCAATCGGCGCCTCGTCCTCGACGATCAGCACGCGCGGCATGGTTCTCATCGGGTCATTGCCTCCATTTCCTCCAGTGCCCCGTGGCGCACGTCGGCGCCCATGACGATGTAGATGATGAATTCGGCGATGTTCTTGGCATGGTCGCCGATGCGCTCGATCGCCTTGGCCAGCGTCAGCAGGTCCAGGCTGGCCGAGATGGTGCGCGGGTCTTCCATCATGTAGGTGATCAGCCGGCGCACGAAGCCCTCGAACTCGCGGTCGACCTCGTCGTCGTCCTTGATGATCGCCACCGCGTCTTCCGCCGACAGGCGCGCGAACGCGTCCAGCGCGCGGCGCAGCTGCTCGGCCGCCAGCTCGGCGGCGCGGTTCAGGTCGCTGACCGGCAGCACCCGCGCCTTGCCGGAGTCGATGATGCGCTTGACCATGCGCGCGATCTTGGCCGCCTCGTCGCCGACCCGCTCCAGGTTGGCGGTGGTCTTGGAGATCGCCAGCAGCAGCCGCAGGTCGATCGCGGTCGGCTGGCGGCGCGCAATGATGTTGGACAGCTCGCGGTCGATCTCCAGCTCGAGCGCGTTGACGCGCTCCTCGTCCTGCTCCACCTGGTCGGCGACCTCGACGCTGAACTCCGACAAGGCGTACATCGCCTGCCGAATCTGGCTCTCGACCAATCCGCCCAGTTCCAGCACGTTGGAGGAAATGCTGTTGAGCTCGTTGTTGAACTGCGTCGACAGGTGTTTCTGATACATGGAACGTCTCCTGCGTCAGCCGAAGCGACCGGTGATGTAGTCCTCGGTTTCCTTGCGCTGCGGCTTGAAAAACAACTCTTCGGTGGCGCCGAACTCGATCAGCTCACCGAGATACATGTAGGCCGTATAGTCGCTCACCCGCGCCGCCTGCTGCATGTTGTGGGTGACGATGGCGATGGTGTAGTCGCGCTTGAGCTCGTGCACCAGCTCCTCCACCTTGCCGGTGGAGATCGGGTCCAGCGCAGAGGTCGGCTCGTCCAGCAGCAGCACCGAGGGCTTGACCGCCACGCTGCGCGCGATGCACAGGCGCTGCTGCTGGCCGCCCGACAGCGACAGGCCGTTCTGGCCCAGCTTGTCCCTGACCTCGTTCCACAGCGCGGCCTTGGACAGCGCCCACTCCACGCGCTCGTCCATGTCGGCCTTGTTCAGGTTCTCGTACAGGCGCACGCCGAAGGCGATGTTCTCGTAGATGGTCATCGGAAACGGCGTCGGCTTCTGGAACACCATGCCGATGGAAGCGCGCAGCAGGTTCACGTCGACGCTGGGGTCGAGGATGTTCTTGCCGTAGAACAGGATCTCGCCGACCGCGCGCTGGCCGGGGTACAGGCTGTACATGCGGTTGAGCGTGCGCAGCAGGGTCGACTTGCCGCAGCCCGAGGGCCCGATGAAAGCCGTCACCTTGCGCTCGGGAATCGACAGGTTGATGTTCTTCAGGCCCTGGAATCCGTTGGCGTAGAAGAAGTCCAAGTTGCGCAGCTGCAGCGCCACGCGCTCCTGCCTGATGTCGTTGGTGGCGCCGCGGCTGACCGCCTGCGGAACCGGGGTTGCGATATCCATGCTTGTCCTTTGGTTGGTCCGTTCAGCTCTTCGGCGGCGGCCTCAGCGCCCGGCCATCTTGTCGCGGAAGAACACCCGCGCCACCACGTTGATGGCCAGCACCGCCAGCGTGATCAGCAGCGCGCCGCCCCAGGCCAGGCGGATCCAGTTGTCGTACGGGCTCATGGCGAACTGGAAGATCACCACCGGCAGGTTGGCCATCGGCTGGCTCATGTCGGCGCTGAAGAACTGGTTGTTGAGCGCGGTGAACAGCAGCGGCGCGGTCTCGCCGCTGACGCGCGCGATCGCCAGCAGCAGGCCGGTGATGACGCCGCTCTTGGCCGCGCGCAGGGTGATCATCAGCGCCACCTTCCAGCGCGGCGCGCCCAGCGCCGCCGCCGCCTCGCGCAGGCTGCCGGGCACCAGGCGCAGCATGTTCTCGGTCGTGCGCACCACCACCGGAATGGCGATCAGCGACAGCGCCAGCGAGCCGGCGAAGCCCGAGAAGTTGCCCATCGGCGCCACCAGGATGGCGTAGACGAACAGGCCCAGCACGATCGACGGCGCCGACAGCATGATGTCGGTGACGAAGCGCGTGACCTCGGCGGTCTTGCTCTCGTCGCCGTATTCGGCCAGGTAGATGCCGGCCAGGATGCCGATCGGCGTCGACACCAGCACCGTCAGGCCGAGCATCAGCAGGCTGCCGACGATGGCGTTGCGCAGCCCGCCGCCCTCGGAGCCGGGCGCCGGCGTGTCCTTGATGAACATGTTCAGGTCGACCGCCGCCAGGCCCTTGCCGAACAGCACGAACAGGATCCACAGCAGCACGATCAGACCCAGCCCCATGGCCAGCATCGACAGCGTCAGGCCGATGGCGTTGGTGGCGCGGCGCTTCTTGTACAGCGCGCTTTCCGCTTGCAGGCTGTGCATGTCAGGTCCCCTTGGCGCGCTCGGCGCGGATGATCATGATCTTGGCCAGCGCCAGCACCACGAAGGTGATGACGAACAGCAGGAAGCCGAGCGCGAACAGCGTCGTCAGGTGCAGATCGGCCGCCTCGCCGAACTCGTTGGCCAGCGTCGAGGCGATCGAGGTGCCGGGCGAGAACAGTGAGGTCGGCATGCGGTTGGCGTTGCCGATCACGAAGGTGACCGCCATGGTCTCGCCCAGCGCGCGACCCAGGCCCAGCATGATGCCGCCGATGACGCCCTTCTGCGTGTAGGGCAGCACCACCTTGCGCACCACCTCCCAGGTGGTGCAGCCCAGGCCGTAGGCCGATTCACGCAGGATCGCCGGCACGATCTCGAACACGTCGCGCATCACGGCGGCGATGTAGGGCAGGATCATGAAGGCCAGCACGATGCCGGCGGCCAGGATGCCCATGCCGTTGACGGCGCCGCCAAACAGCCAGCCGACCAGCGGCATGCCGCCCAGCACCTTCTGCAGCGGCGTCTGGATGAAGTCGGCAAAGATCGGCGCGAACACGAACAGGCCGAACATGCCGTAGATGATGGAGGGCACGGCCGCCAGCAGCTCGATCGCGGTGCCCAGCGGGCGACGCATCCAGACCGGGCAGTTTTCGGTCAGGAACAGCGCGATGCCGAAGGCCAGCGGCACGGCGATGACGAGGGCGATGCCGGCGCTCAGCAGGGTGCCGACGATGGCGATGGCGGCGCCGAACTGCTCGTTGACGACGTCCCACTCCACCGTCCACAGAAACTGCAGGCCGAAGGCCTTGAAGGTCGGCCAGGCGCTGATGAACAGCGACACCATGATGCCGATGAGCGCGGCCAGCACCAGCAAGGAGAACGCCTGCGTGCCACGGTGGAACAACACGTCCTGTCCGCGCTGCCGGCGCGCGATCGCCGCCATGTTCGGCGGGACGGCTCCGGTGCCGGTTCCGCTTTCTTTTGGTGGCGGCACGCCATTGATGGTTGTCATTCCCACGCTCATGCAGTCCTCGTCGCGGTCATTATGGGGGCCTCACTTACGAAAACGACCCAACAGTCCCCGGCGGGGCTGTCGGGCCGTTGCAGGAAGCGGCTTCTGGCTTACTTGCTGATCTGCGACCAGACCTTGGAGTTGATGTCGGCGGTCAGGCTGTCCGGCAGCGCCACGTAGTCGAGCTCGGCGGCCATCTTCTTGCCGTTCTTGAACGACCAGTCGAAGAATTTCAGCACTTCGTTGGACTGCGCCTTGTCGGCCGGATCCTTGTACATCAGGATGAAGGACGCGGTGGAGATCGGCCAGCTCTTGTCGCCCTTGGCGTTGACCATGGACACGCCCATGCCCGGCACGCTGAACCAGTCCACGCCGGCAGCCGCGGAGGCGAAGGCTTCCTCGTCGGGGCTGACGTAGTTGCCGGCCTGGTTCTGCACCTGCATGTGGCTCAGGTTGTTGCGCTTGGCGTAGGCGTACTCGACGTAGCCGATGGCGCCCTTGATGCGGCCCACGTTGGCGGCCACGCCCTCGTTGCCCTTGCCGCCGACCGAGGTCGCGGCCGGCCACTTGACGGCATTGCCCTTGCCGACCTTCTCGGACCAGTCCTTGCTGACCGTGTTCAGGTAGTCGGTGAAGTTGAAGGTGGTGCCCGAGCCGTCAGCGCGGTGCACCACGGTGATGGCCTGGTCGGGCAGGTTCTTGCCCGGGTTCAGGGCGGCGAACTTGGGGTCGTTCCAGTTGCTGATGCTGCCCATGAACATCTCGGCCAGCACCGGGCCGGTCACGCGCAACTCGCCCGGCTTGAAGCCCTCGACGTTGATCACCGGCACCGTGCCGCCGATGATGGCGGGAAACTGCACCATGCCGTCCTTGTCCAGGTCCTCGCCCTTCAGCGGCGAGTCGGTGGCGCCGAAAGCCACGGTCTTGGCGCGGATCTGGCGCACGCCGCCCGACGAGCCGATCGACTGGTAGTTCAGGCCGGTGCCGGTTTCATTCTTGTAGGCCTCGGCCCACTTGGCGTACACGGGGTACGGGAAGCTGGCGCCGGCGCCGGTGATGTCGGCGGCGTAGGCGGCAGTGCCGATGAAGGAGCCCAGCGCGGTCACGGCCAGCGCCTTCAGGAAGGTACGTTTCATTTGCGGAATCCTTGGGAGGGTTGAAGCAGACGATGTGACTGTATTAATTCAATGTGACAGTTATGTGACGTCACAAGAGCGTTTCCTGCGCCGCGCGCCGACCCGTGACAATTCTCACGAACGGCGCAGGCGTAAGAGATCGGCAGCACAAATGCGCCACAATCGGCACCGGCCGCGTCCTGCGGCGCATCTTTTTTCCACTCCCCCATCGGTTCATGCACAACGGCAACCGCCTCGCCGCGCTCGATCTGGGCTCGAACAGCTTCCGCCTCGAGATCGCGCGGCTGGAGCTGGGCCAGCTCCAGCGCATGGAGTACTACAAGGAAACCGTGCGCCAGGGCGGCGACCTCGACGCCGAGCGGCGCCTGTCGCAGGACGCCATGCAGCGCGGCTGGAACTGCCTGGCGCGCTTTGCCGAGCGGCTGGCCGGCTTCAAGCCCAGCCAGGTGCGCGCGGTCGCCACCCAGACCTTGCGCGAGGCGCGCAACCGGGAGGAGTTCCTCACCGTGGCGCAGCAGATCCTGGGTTTTCCGATCGACATCATCTCCGGCCGCGAGGAGGCGCGCCTGATCTACCAGGGCGTGGCGCACATGCTGCCGCAGCTCGACGAGCGGCGCCTGGTGCTCGACATCGGCGGGCGCTCCACCGAGCTGATCATCGGCAGCGGCTACCTGGCGCAACACATGGAGTCGTACCGCGTCGGCAGCGTGGCCTGGTCGATGCGCTACTTCCAGGACGGCGTGCTGAGCGCCAGGAACTTCGACCGTGCCGAGATCGCCGCCAAGGCGCTGCTGGACGACGCCGCGCTGACGCACGGGCGCAAGCACTGGGACGTGGCCTACGGCTGCTCGGGCAGCGTCGGCGCGATCGCCGACACCCTGCTGCTGGCGGGTCGCTCGCCGGCGCGCTACCTGATCACGCGCGAGGGCCTGGACTGGCTGCGCGACAAGCTGGTCAAGGCGCAGCGTTTCGAGGCCATCAAGCTGGAAGGCATCAAGGAAGACCGCAAGGCGGTGATCGGCGGCGGCGTGGCGGTGCTGCGTGCGCTGTTCGACCTGCTCGGCATCGAGCAGCTGCAGTACGCCTACGGCGCGCTGCGCCACGGCGCGCTGTACGACATGCTGGACCGGCAGCAGCAGGACACCGACGTGCGCGCCGACGCGATCGAAGCGCTGGCGGTCAAGTTCAGTGCCGACCGGGCGCAGGGCGAGCGCATCTCGCACGCTGCCCTGGCGCTGTTCCAGCAGCTGGCGCCAGCGGCGAAGAAAAAGCAGCGCCAGGAGCTGCAGCGCCAGATCGACTGGGCCGCGCGCCTGCACGAGATCGGCTCGCGCATCTCGCACGCCGACTACCACAAGCACGGCGCCTACATCCTCGACAACGCCGACGTGGCCGGATTTTCGATGCACGAGCTGAACCGGCTCAGCCACCTGGTGCTCGGCCACCGCGGCAAGCTGCGCAAACTGGAGGCGCGCTTCGGCGACGCGCTCTTCATGAGCCAGCTGATGGCGCTGCGGCTGGCGGTGATCCTGTGCCACGCCCGGCAGGACCCGGAACTCGAGGGCATCGCCGCCAGCGCCGACCCGGCGCCGGGACGCGGTTTCACGCTCAGTCTGCGGCCCGGTTGGGCCGAGGCCTGGCCGCAGTCGGCGCACCTGCTGCGCGAGGAAGTGGTGGCCTGGCAGAAGACACCCTGGGGCCTGCGCCTGGCCGACGACGCGCGCTGACCGCCCGTGCGCGCACGTCGCTGCGCCGGCGCGTGATCAGTCCTGCAGGTAAAGCTCGCGCAGCCGCCGGCGCTCGGGCTCGGCCACGCCCAGTTCACGCGCCAGGTAGCTGTCGACGCCGCCATAGTCCTGATCGACCGCGTGCAGCGCCGCATCCAGGAATTCCTGCTGCACCCGCCACAGCACGTTCAGCACCTCGCGCGGCGCACGCGCGGCGGCCAGTTGCGGCATGCGATAGAAGTCGTTGGTCAGCATGTAGTCATGCATCACCACCTGGCGCGGCACGCCCAACGCCAGCAGGATCATGGCGGCGGCAAAGCCGGTGCGGTCCTTGCCGGCGGTACAGTGAAACACCAGCGGCGCGTCGCTGTCCAGCAGGTGCGCGAACAGGCTGGCGAAGCGCGCCGCGTTGTCGTGCACGAAGGCGCGGTAGGTCTCCTGCATCAGCTCCACCGTGTGCTGCGGGGTGACGGTCTGGCCGGCCTGAATCAGTTCCTGCATGCGCTGAACCACGGTGGGCTCGATCGGCAGCGAATGCTGCACCACGCCCGCCAGCGCATAGGGTACGGCGGCGCGCTCGCGCTTGCCGCGGAAATCGAAGGCGCGCGAGACGCCGAGCGCTTGCAGTGTGTCGGCATCCTCGGGCGTCAGCGCCGCCAGGTGATCGGAGCGAAACAGACGCCGCCAGCGCAGCGGGCGGCCATCCGCGGCGGCATAACCGCCCAGGTCGCGGAAATTGCTGGCGCCGGACAGCTTGACGGAACGATCGAAAGACTGGGTCACGTGGAGAGCAGAAAAGTCAATGTGCAGCGGTCGATGCGCCATTGTCGGCCAAGCCCGCGCCGGCCATCGCCTGCGCACAAATCGTTGCGTGCTCGTCCTACAGTCCGGCGCCGGGCGCCTGCCCAGAATCGTGCATCGGCCAAACTTTGCGCGGCTGGCGTCGCGCCGCGCCGGGACAGCCGCCCCAAAAAGCTTAAGCGTGGTTCGTGACAACACCGAGTTCAGCATCCCGTTCGACACCGCTGCCCGGCACGCCCGACGCCGACCCGGCGCGTGAGCCGCGCGCGCGCGACCCCGCTGTGCCGGTCATCGAGACGGCACCTCACACGCCGCTGATGAACCGCCTGGTCAGCCTGGCGGTGATCGTGGCGGCGCTGTATTTCGGCCGTGACCTGCTGATGCCGCTGGCGCTGGCGATCCTGGTCGGCTTCGTGCTTGACCCGCTGGTGTCGTGGTTCAAGCGCCGTGGCCTTCCGCGCGCCCTGGCGGTATTCATGGTCATGACCGCCACCCTGACCCTGCTGGCCGCCGGCGGCCTGTTTGTCTATTCGCAACTGCGCCAGATGGCCACCAATCTGCCGGTCTACGAGCAGACCATCACGCGCAAGCTGCGCAACTTCGGCGACACGCTGCGCCAGCCTGGCATCTTCGCGCCCTATTCGCGCGTGGTCGACAAGGTCGAGCAGGAAATCGACAAGGTGCAGCGCGCAGCCGACAGCAAGAAGCCGGTGGCCGAGCGGCCGGCCCGGGTCGAGGTGGTGCGCCAGACGGTATCGCCCTGGGATCGGGTGCGGCTGTGGGCCGAGCGCTTCGCCACGCCGGTGGTGATGGCCGGCATCGTCATCGTGTTCGTGTTCCTGATCCTGCTCGACAAGGGCGATCTGCGCGACCGCGCGCTGCGCCTGCTGGGCGGCAATCTGCACCGCACCACCGACGCCATCAACGAGGCCGGCCGGCGCGTCAGCCGCTACCTCGGCATGCAACTGCTGGTCAACGCCACCTACGGCATCCCGATGGCGCTCGGCCTGCTGCTGATCGGCGTGCCCGGCGCGCTGGTGTGGGGCCTGCTGGCGGCGGTGCTGCGCTTCGTGCCCTACCTCGGCCCGATCCTGGGCGCCACGTTTCCGCTCACGCTGGCCTTCGCGGTCGATCCGGGCTGGGACATGGTGCTGTGGACGCTGGGGCTGATCGTCACGCTGGAGCTGATCAGCAACAACGTCATCGAGCCCTGGCTGTACGGCGCCAGCACCGGGGTGGCGACGCTGTCGCTGATCCTGGCGGCAATGTTCTGGACCGCCGTCTGGGGGCCGATTGGCCTGATCCTGTCGACACCCATCACGGTGGTGCTGCTGGTGCTGGGCCAGCACCTGCCGCAGCTGCAGTTCCTGGAGGTGCTGCTGGGCAGCGAACGCGCGCTGGACGAACCGACGCGCCTGCACCAGCGCCTGTTGGCGGGCGACGTCGAGGACGCCATCGACCTGGCGGTGCAGTACGCCGACGCTCAAACACCCCAGGCCTTCTACGACCAGGTGGCCTTGAGCGCGCTGCGGCTGGCCGCGCGCGCGCATGGCAGCGAGGACGTCACCGCCGAGCACCACCATCGCGTGGTCTCGGGCATGACGCGCGTGATCGAGGACCTGCGCGAACAGTATCTGGTCGATGCCGATCTGCCGCCGCGCGCGGCCTGCATCGGCGGCCGCTGGGCGATCGACACCCTCTCGGCCGACATGGCCACGCATGTGCTGGGCCTGCAGGGCATCGGCGCGCGGGTGGTGCAGCTGGGCGAGATGAGCTCGGATTATTTCGCCCAGCTCGATCTGCAAGGCATCGAGGTGGTGTGCCTGTGCTATTTCTCGTCCGATCCGACCACCCTGGCCAAGTACTTCGTGCGCCGCCTGAGGCGTCGCTGGCCACGGGTGCAGGTGGTGCTGGCGGCGTGGAACTACCAGCCGCACTCGCCCGACGCCGACCTGCTGTCCCAGGTCGGCGCCGACGCACTGATAACCTCGATGAAGGAACTGGGCGTCGAGTTGCAGAACCGGCTGCTGCGCCCCGCCGCCGCGCCCTACGTGCCGGCGCCGCTGCCGGACGACGAGTCCGGGCGCGTGCGCGCCCTGCACGCCAGCGGGCTGCTGGACGAGGGCCTGCGCGGGCGCTTCGACGCCATTGCGCGCCGGGCCGCCGACGCCTTCGATTGCCGCATGGCGCATGTGTCGCTGCTGGAGCAGGACTGGCAGCTGACGCACGGCGACGCCAGCGCCGTCGGCCGGCCGGAGCGCGGTGCGCCAGAGCGCAGCGTGCCGCGCGCGGAGTCGGTGTGCGCGCATGTGGTGGCCACGGGCGAGACGCTGGTGGTGCCGGACGTGCAGCGCGATCCGCGCTTTGCTGCCAACCCGGCCCTGAACGAACTCGGCATCCGCTTCTATGCCGGCGCGCCGCTGCGCGACACCGACGGTCAGGTGCTGGGCGCGCTGTGCCTGAAGGACACCGAGCCACGCACGCTGTCGCCGCGCGACGTGATGCTGCTCGAGCGCATGGCGGACGAGGTCATGGGTGCGGCGCGCAAGGCAGCACCGGATGACGAACCCGCGGCTGGCGCGCTGCTGCCGGCCACCTCTTGAGCGCTACCCGGCAGCACCAAACCCAGACACCTCGGCGACGACGGGGTCAGACCAGTGCACCGGGGGCCACCACCGGCAGCTCCACCCGCACCAGCAGACCCGGCTCGGCATGGCGCAGTTCCAGCCGCCCGCCATGTGCCTGCGCCACCATGCGCGCCAGGTACAGGCCCAGCCCGACACCGCCGGTGCCGCGCTGGCGCGCACCGTCGGGCCGGTAAAAGGCTTCGGCCAGATGCGCCAGTTGCCCGGGCGGCACACCGGGGCCATGGTCACGCAGCTCGATCACCAGGCTGCCGGCGTCACGCCGCAGCTGCAGCTCAGGCGATGGTGCGCCGGCCGGCGTGTGGCGCAGCGCGTTGTCGAGCAGGTTGCGCAGCAGCAGGCGCATGCGGCCAGCATCCAGCGACACCGGCGCACCCAGTGCGGCGTCGGCCCGCACCCACACGCCGGCCGCCTGCGGATCTGCCGTCGCCATGTCGGCCAGCAGTGCGCGCGCCAGTGCCGGCAGATCGATCGACTCGCGCTGCAGCACGGTATGCGGGCTGGCCAGGCGTTCGCTTTCCAGCAGATCGGCGATCAGTTCACGCATCTGCGCCAGATCGCGCAGCAGCGCGTCACGCGCGGGCTGCGTCGCTGCGTCCTCGGGCAGCAGCTCGACGTTCAGGCGCGCGCGCGTCAATGGGCTGCGCAGCTCGTGGCTGATGGCCAGCAGCAGCGTGCGCTTGGCGTCCAGCATCCGGCGGATGTCGGCGGCCATCTGGTTGACCATCTGCGCCAGTTCGCTCAATTCATCCGGGTGGCGCGCACGGCGCACGGCAATCGGCGGCTCGAACTGCCCGGCGCCGAAGCGGCGCACGCCATCGCCGATGGCGCGGATCGGCCGCAGCATGCGGTGCACCAGCGCATAGGCCGTCGCAGTCAATGCCAGCAGCAGGGCCAGCGTGATCCAGACCAGGCGCTGGGCACCCTCCGCCGGCTGTGCGCTCAGCGCCAGTTCGATGCGGTGACCATCGGCGCTGTGGCGCACCACGGCGGCGCGGTCGGGCCGCTCGTCGCGTGCCCACGGCGGGCCGCGCCGAGGCCTGGCGCCCGAGGCCCAGTTCAGCTGCGGTCCCTCGATACGAACCACCACTGGCAGGCGCTCGGCAATGGCCTGAGCGCGGGCCAGATCGGGTGGCGAGCCGATCTCGGCCACCAGCCGGTCGGCGTAATCGCCGACCAGCGGCTCCACCACGCCGCGCCAGCCACCGGAGAACGCCTTGCCGATGCCGATGAGGAAGACCGCGCTCATGGCCACCGCCAGCAGCAGGAACAGCAGCACCAGTCGCACGCGCAGCGAGTGGCGCAGCCGGTGCCACCAGAATGGGCGCGCGCGCTCATTCATGGCAACAGGCGCTGCAAGGCCAGCGTGTAGCCGGCATTGCGCAGCGTCTTGATGGCGTCCAGCGGCTCCAGCTTCCTGCGCAGGCGGCTGACCACGATGTCGACCGCACGCGTGTACAGCTCGGCTTCGTGCCCGCGCAGCGCGGCCAGGATGTCGTCGCGGCTGAACACCTTGCCGGGCGCGCGCGCCAGCAGTTGCAGCAGATCGAATTCGGTGCTGGTTAGCTCCACCGGCTCGCCCTGGCGCTGCACCGTCCGCGTCGCGGGGTCGAGCGTCAGGCCGTCGAAGCGCAGCACGGCATCCGCGTCGGGTACCGCCACGCGCCGGCGCAGAATGGTCTGCACGCGGGCCACCAGTTCGCGTGGCTCGAAGGGCTTGGGCAGGTAGTCGTCGGCGCCCAGTTCGAGGCCAACCACGCGGTCCATCACCTCGCCGCGCGCGGTCAGCATAAGGATCGGCACATTGCTGCTCTTGCGGATGGTGCGGCAGAGCTCGAAGCCGTCCATCTCGGGCAGCATCACGTCCAGGATGGCGGCGTCGACGCCGCCGGCGCCGAGGCGCGCCAACCCTTCGCCGGGCGTCAGCGCCTGCACCAGTTGCAGCCCGAAGCGCTCGAAGTATTGCGCCAGCGGCGGGCCCAGGTGTTCGTCGTCATCGATCAGCAGAACCTTGGCCATGCGTCATTGTGTCGTGCCCATCACCACGGGGTTGCTCGCAAGGGCTCGCCCATCAGCTGCGCCGCCAGCCACCACGCTTGCGCATGAACTCGCGCACCTGCTGCTGCTGCGCCAGGCTCAGGCTGTCGTAGAAGTCGCCCAGCGCGGTGATGAGCTCGGGGCTGCCGGCGCGCACGGCCTCGGTCTTCTGCTGCACCAGCGCTTGCGCCTTGGTACGGTCGAACTTCTCGCCGGCCACCAGCGACTGCAGCTCGGTGCGCGGATCGGTGCTGCCACGCACGGCCTGGCGCTGCGCGTGCATGGTGTCGGCCAATGCCCTCAGCCTGGTCTTCTGCTCGGCGTTGAGTTCCAGCTTGCCGGCCACGCGCTCGACCATGCGGCCGCGCCATTCGGCCGACTGCTTGGGCGTGGCATCGGCACGCCAGCCACCGTGTTGCATGCGATGCCCGCAGGCCGCGAGACTGCCCAGCACGATGCCGGCGCCGGCCAGGGCAATGAGTGAACGCTTGATCCAGGTTTTCATGACGGAGTCCTCCAAAAAAAGCTGGTTGAACATGGTCGTCATGGTGCCCGGCAGGCGCGGCGGCGTCTTCTCGACGCGGTATCGCTTTGTTTCGGTATTTCTCAGCCGGCGTGGAACGCCTCGGTGTCGACCTCACGGCTGCTTTGCGCGCTGTAGCGCTCGCCGGCAACGGTGCGCTGGTTGATCAGCGCGTCCAGCCGAGCCAGCAACTCGGGCGCCAGCGTCACATCGGCGGCGGCCAGATCCTCGTGCAGATGCTCGACGCTGGTGGTGCCGGGTATCGGCAGGATGTCCTCGCCCTGGTGCAGCAGCCAGGCCAGCGCCAGCTGCGCCGGTGTGCAGCCGGCGTCGGCCGCGAGCTGCCGGTACGCGGGCAGCAGTTGCAGGTTGCGCGCGTAATGCTCGGGTGCAAAGCGCGGCATGCTGCGCCGGATGTCCTGCTCGTGCAGCGTAGCGACGTCGTGCAAGGTGTCGCACAGAAAGCCGCGCGCCACCGGGCTGAAGGCGACGAAGGCCACGCCCAGTTCGCGGCAGGCCTGCAGCACGGCGATCTCGGGGTTGCGTGTCCAGAGCGAATACTCGGTCTGCAGCGCGGTGATGGGGTATTCGGCGTGCGCTTTGCGCAAGGTGGCGGCTGACACCTCCGACAGGCCGACGGCGCGGATCTTGCCCGCGCGCACCAGGTCGCCCAGCGCGCCCACGCTCTCCTCGATCGGCACCTGCCGGTCCCAGCGGTGCAGGTAGTACAGATCGATCACCTCGGTCTGCAGGCGCCCCAGCGCTGCCTCGCAGGTGGTGCGCAGCATGGCCGGGCGGCCGTCGATCACGCGCACCAGCTTGCCGTCGCCGGCCACGTCGACGCCCGTCATGCCGCACTTGCTGGCCAGGGTGAAGCGGCTGCGGTGCTTGGCTAACACACGGCCGACCAGCGTCTCGTTGGCGCCGAAGCCGTACAGCGCGGCGGTGTCGAAGTGGGTGACGCCGGCGTCCAGCGCGGTCAGCAGCACGCGCTCGCCCTGCTCGGCCGACACCGGCTCGCCATAGGCGTGGCTGAGGTTCATGCAGCCCAGGCCGATCGGGCTGACGGCAAAAGGGCCGAGTTGGCGCGTGCTCATCGGGATGCTCCTGGAAATGCCGACGGCCCGGTCGCTTGCGATCGCCGGGCCGTCAGGAAAAAGGCGAGGCGGACGGACACTCAAGCCGCGTTCAACTGCTGCTCCAGGTCGTGCAGCACCTGGTAGCAGGGCAGCACCTGCGCCACGCTGCTGTTGGGCTCGCGCCCCTCGCGGATGGCGGCGAAGAACTCGCGGTCCTGCAGCTCGATGCCGTTCATGCTGACGTCGACCTGGGAGACATCGACCGCCGTCTCCGGCCCCTTGGCGTGGGACTGCACCAGGTCGTCGTAGCGCGCGATGTAGGTCGCGCTGTCGCCGATGTAGCGGAAGAAGGTGCCCAGCGGACCGTCGTTGTTGAAGCTTAAAGATAGCGTGCAGATGGCGCCATTCGCGGCTTTCAGCTGGATGCTCATGTCCATGGCGATCCCCAGCTCGGGATGGATCGGGCCCTGGACGGCGTGCGCCTGCACGATGGGGCTGCCGGCCTGCCAGGCGAACAGGTCCACCGTGTGCGCGGCGTGGTGCCACAGCAGGTGGTCGGTCCAGGAGCGCGGCTGGCCGGCGGCGTTGATGTTGCTGCGGCGGAAGAAGTAGGTCTGCACATCCATCTGCTGGATGTTGAACTCGCCCGCCTGGATCTTCTGGTGCACGTACTGGTGGCTGGGGTTGAAGCGGCGCGTGTGGCCGACCATCGCGACCAGGCCGGTCCGCTGCTGCAGCTCCAGCACGCGCTGGCCGTCGGCCAGGTTGTCGCACAGCGGGATCTCGACCTGCACGTGCTTGCCGGCCTGCAGGCACTGGATGGACTGCTCGGCGTGCAGCTGTGTCGGCGTGCACAGGATGACGGCATCGACCTCCGGCAACGCCAGGGCCTCGGCCAGGTCGGTGGCCACATGCTGGATGCCGTACTTGCCGGCCACCTCCTGGGTCGGCTCGCGGCGGCGGCCGACGAGGGACACGACCTCGACGCCGTCGATGTTCCTGATGCCGTCCAGGTGCTTGATGCCGAAGGCGCCGGCACCGGCCAGCGCGACTTTGATGGGTTGGGTCATGGGTATTCCTCGTGAGATTGGAAGAGCATCAAAACCTCTGGACGCAAAGTGCGCAAAGGCTTCGCGAAAAGCGCAGAAGAACAGGCCAGGAATTCAATTCTTCTGCATCCTCCGCGCAACTTCTGCGTCCTTGGCGTTCGGTATTCGGGGGCATCCACGCCCTCAGACCTGATTTTCCAGAATCAGGTGCCCCACCGCCGTGTTCGACGCCGGCACGTGGAAGAAGCGATGCGCCACCTTGGGCGCCTGGCCGCCGGCCACGTCGGCCATGGCGCCGCGGGCGATCAGCCACATCACCAGCTCGATGCCCTCGCTGCCGGCCTCGCGCACGTAGTCGATGTGCGGCATCTGCGACAGGCCGGCCGGGTCGGCGATCAGGCGGTCGAGGAACCGGTTGTCCCACTCGGCGTTGATCAGGCCGGCGCGCGGGCCCTGCAGCTGGTGGCTCATGCCGCCGGTGCCCCAGATCTGCACCTTGAGCGGCTCGTCGTAGCTCTCGATGGCACGGCGGATCGCCTGACCGAGCGCGAAGCAGCGCCTGCCCGAGGGCACCGGGTACTGCACCACGTTGACGGCGAACGGAATCACCTTGCACGGCCATTCGGCGGGCGTGCCGAACATCAGGTTCATCGGCACCGTCAGGCCGTGGTCGACCTTCAACTCGTTGACGATGGTGAGGTCGAAGTCCTGCTGGATCACCGACTGCGCGATGTGCGAGGCCAGCTTGGGGTGGCCCTGGACCACCGGCACCGGGCGCGGGCCGTAGCCCTCGTCGGCGGGCTCGAACTCGGCCGCGGTGCCGATGGCAAAGGTCGGAATGATGCCGAGGTCGAAGTTGGTCGCGTGGTCGTTGTAGACGAGGAAGATCACGTCGGGCGTGTTCTCCTTCATCCACTGCTTGCTGAACTCGAAGCCCTTGAACATCGGCACCCAGTACGGCTCACCGGTCTTGCCATGGTCGATGGCGGCGCCGATGGCCGGCACGTGCGAGCTGAACACCGAGGCCGTGACACGGGCGTGGCCGCTGGCCGGGTCCCTGGCGGCGTCGGCACTTTCGACCGCATCGGCCAGGGCCTGCTGCGATGCGGCCTGCTGCCACTGCCGCCAGGCCGCCGACTGGCTCATCGGCCCTTGCGCGTCGCCCTGCTCGCCGACGAAGCGGTTGCCTTCGGGACTGCGGCCGCCGCCGACCATCATGTCGCGGTACTCGGCCTCCGTCATGCCGGTCATGCTGCCGGCCATCTGCTGGAAGGAAAGGCCGTCGGTCGCGCCCAGCTTGGAGAGGAAGTAGATGTTGCCGCCGGTGCGCATCATCCAGTTCAGGTCGCGCGCGCGCACCGCCGCCCGCTGCTCGTCGCTCATCGGCCATTCGGCCAGGTAGGCGTCCTCATCCTGCTTGAAGCGCTGGCGATTCTCGGCCTTCATCAGGCTCATGCAGAACTGGTTCAGCCAGTAGCCCTTGCGGCTCTGGTCGGCATCGAAGATGGTGGTGCCGGGAACGTCGAGGTAGGGTTTGTCGAGTGCCATGTCAAGAGCCTCCTGGTTGAGCGTTGAGCGTTGAGCGTTGAGCGTTGAGCGTTGAGCGGGTCGAGAGACAGGTTATCGGAAGTTCACGCTGAACGCCTGGCGCTCAACGCCGAACCTCTTCTTCAGGCCAGTAAAGCCGCATCGGGTTGTCCACCAGAAGCTTCTGCTGCAGCTCCGGCGTCGGTGCGATATGCGGGATGAAGTCGACCAGCAGACCGTCGTCGGGCATATGGTCCTTCAGGTTGGGGTGCGGCCAGTCGGTGCCCCACAGCACGCGGTCGGGGAAGGTCTCCACGATGCGACGCGCAAACGGCACCACGTCGCGGTAGGCCGCCTGCTCGCCATCCAGCGCCTTGGGGCCGGTGACCGACAGGCGCTCGGGGCAGCTCACCTTGCTCCACACGTTCGGGTGCTCGCGCATGAACTTCACGAACAGCTCGAACTCGGGTCCATCGACGGGCTTCGTCACGTCGGGGCGGCCCATGTGGTCAACCACCACCGTGGTCGGCAGGCTGCTGAAGAAGTCCCACAGCTCGGGCAGGTCGACCGCCTCGAAGTAGATGACCACGTGCCAGCCGAGCCTGGCGATGCGCGCCGCGATCTCCATCAGCTCGTCCTTGGGCGTGAAGTCGACCAGCCGCTTGACGAAGTTGAAGCGCACGCCGCGCACGCCGGCGGCGTGCAGGCGCTGCAGTTCCTCATCGCTGACGTCGCGCCGCACGGTGGCCACGCCGCGCGCCTTGCCGCCGCTGGTGATGCAGGCATCGACCATGGCGCGGTTGTCGGCGCCGTGGCAGGTGGCCTGCACGATGACGTTGCGCGCGAAGCCGAGGTGATCGCGCAGCGCGAACAGCTGCGCCTTGCTGGCGTCGCAGGGCGTGTACTTGCGCTCGGGCGCGTAGGGGAATTCGGCGCCAGGACCGAACACGTGGCAGTGCGCGTCCACGCTGCCCGGCGGCAGCTTGAAGCGGGGCGCGCTCGGACCGTCGTACCAGTCGAGCCAGCCGGCCGTCTTGCTGAAATCGCCTGTGATGGGTTGGCTCATGGTGAAAGAAATCCAGATTTTGGAACGCAGAGGCCGCCAAGGTCTCGCAGAACCCGCGGAAGGAACCCTGAAATCATGGGTTCTTCTGCGCCTTCTGCCGACCCTTTGCGTACTCTGCGTTCGGCTGTTCAAGAATCAATCGATGTAGCGCAGCCCCGCCTTGGCCAGCGGCTCGCGCATCTTGTAGTAGTCCAGCCCCAGCGTGCCCGAAGCGAACTCGGCGCGCTTGGCGCCTTCATTGGCTTCACGCGCGGTGGCGGCCTGCAAGGTCTTTTCGGCCATGCCGCGCGGCACGCAGACCACGCCGTCGTCGTCGGCCACGATCACGTCGCCCGGGTGCACGATCTGGCCCGCGCACACCACCGGGATGTTCACGCTGCCGAGCGTCGCCTTGATGGTGCCCTTGCTGCTGATGGCCTTGCTCCAGACCGGGAACTGGATCTCGTGCTGCAGCATGCGCACGTCGCGCACGCCGGCATCGATGATCAGTGCCCGCGCGCCGCGCGCCTTGAAGCTGGTGGCCAGCAGATCGCCGAAGTAGCCGTCGCTGCATTCGGCGGTGACGCCGGCCACCACGATGTCACCGGGCCGGATCTGTTCGGCCGCCACGTGCAGCATCCAGTTGTCGCCCGGTTGCAGCAGCACGGTGACGGCCGTGCCGCTGACCTGCGCGCCGGGATAGATCGGCCGCATGTAGGGCTTGAGCAAACCGACCCGGCCCATGGCCTCGTGCACGGTGGCGCTGCCGAAGGGGGCCAGCGCGTCGGCCGTGGCCGCGTCGGTGCGGGTGATGTTGCGGTAGACGACGCCGAGTTCGTACATGGTGCTTGCTCCGTGTGGTTCTTGATGACTTCGCTGCGCTCAATGACCTCGCCGCTGCGCGGCCTTGATGACGTCGCTTCGCGCCATGACTTGTTTGGTCATGCCGGCGAAGCCGGCGTCATCGATGCCGCGTCAGCGGCGTGGTCATTTCGTCATCAGCGCCCTTCCGACTTCAATGCTGCATCCAGGCGCGGGTACACGCGGCGCGCGTTGCCTTCGTAGACCTTGTAGCGCTGCTCGTCGCTGAGGTTGGCGGTGGCCTGCACGTAGCGCTTGGTGTCGTCGTAGTGGTGGCCGGTCTCGGGGTCGATGCCGCGCACGGCACCGATCATCTCGCTGGCGAACAGGATGTTGTCGACCGGGATCACGCGGGTCAGCAGGTCGATGCCCGGCTGGTGGTAGACGCAGGTGTCGAAGAAGATGTTGTTCAGCAGGTGATCCTGCAACAGCGGCTTCTTCATCTCCTGCGCCAGGCCGCGGAAGCGCCCCCAGTGGTAGGGCACCGCGCCGCCGCCGTGCGGGATGACGAACTTGAGCGTCGGAAAGTCCTTGAACAGATCGCCCTGCAGGCACTGCATGAAGGCGGTGGTGTCGGCGTTCAGGTAGTGCGCGCCGGTGGTGTGGAAGCACGCGTTGCAACTGGTGCTGACGTGCACCATGGCCGGAATGTCGTACTCGACCATCTTCTCGTAGATGGGGTACCAGTGGCGGTCGGTCAGGGGCGGGCTGGTCCAGTGGCCGCCGCTGGGGTCGGGATTCAGGTTGATGCCGACGAAGCCGTAGTCCTTGACGCACTTTTCCAGTTCCGGAATGCAGGTCGCCGGGTCGACCCCCGGTGACTGCGGCAGCATGGCGGCGCCGATGAAGTGGTCGGGAAAGAGTTGCGACACGCGATGGCACAGCTCGTTGCAGATCGCCGCCCAGGTGCTTGACACTGAGAAGTCGCCGATGTGATGCGCCATGAAGCTGGCGCGCGGACTGAAGATGGTCAGGTCGCTGCCGCGCTCGGTCATCAGCTTGAGCTGGTTGGTCTCGATCGACTCGCGCAGTTCGTCGTCGCTGATCTTCAGGTCGCTGACCTTGGGCCTGGCGGCCGGATCCTGAATGCCGGCGATCTGCTGCTTGCGCCAGTTCTCCAATGCCTTCGGCGCCGTGGTGTAGTGACCGTGGCAGTCGATGATGAGCGGGTGGTGCTGACTCATGAATCTCCTCGGGAAAGGACGCGCTGGATGACCAGTCCATTGTGCGCGCCGTGCCGCCATCTCGCTACCGGCTGCGGGTACTATCAGATATATCGATTCAGCATTTCTATAACCAAGGTATTCTCTGATTCAGATATCCCATGAACCTGCATCAACTGGAATATTTCGTCCGCGTGGCCGAACTCGGCAGCTTCACCCGCGCGGCGCTGGCGCTGGACGTGGCGCAGCCGGCGCTCAGCCGGCAAGTGCGCCTGCTGGAGGTCGAGCTGCGCCAGAACCTGCTGCAGCGCAACGGCCGCGGCGCGGTGCCGACCGAGGCCGGCGAGCTGCTGCTCGAGCACGCGCGCGGCATCCTGCACCAGGTCGAGCGCGCACGTGAGGAGCTGTCCCGGCTGCGCGGTGGCCTGGCCGGGCGTGTGGCGCTCGGCCTGCCGCCCAGCGTGGCGCGGGTGCTGGCGGTGCCGCTGATGCGCGCCTTCCGTCAGCAGCTGCCGCAGGCGCGGCTGGCGATCACCGAAGCCCTCACCGCCAGCATGCAGGAGCAGCTCGGCAGCGGCCGGCTGGACATCGCCGTGCTCTACAACGCCCAGCCGCTGCCGGGCCTGGAAATCACGCCGCTGGCCAGCGAGGAGTTGCTGCTGGTGCGCCGCGCCGCCGCCGGCACCCATCCGCCCGCCGTGCGCCTGCGCGAACTGGCCGGGATTCCGCTGGTGATCCCGAGCCGGCCCAACGCCATCCGCACGCACATCGAGGCCCAGCTGGCGACGATCGGCTGCCAGCCCGACGTGGCACTGGAGATCGACGGCGTGGCGCCGATTCTTGACCTGGTCGAGGACGGCGCCGGCGGCGCCATCCTGTCGCGCCATGCGCTGACCGGGTTGGCGCAACCCGCCGCCTTCAGCCTGCAGCGCATCGAGACCGATCGCGGCGCGCCCTTGCGCATTCCGCTCTACATGGCGGTCAGCGCCCTGCGCCCTGCCACACCCACGCAGCAGGCGGTGCGGGCGCTGGTGCAGGCCGAGGGGCGCCGCTTGCTCGACGATGCCGCGCACTGAGCCTGCGCGCAGCAGCCTGACCGCACGGCGATGCTTGCGCCCGCCAGGAGCCAGCCAAATCTGCACTCCGATGCCGGAACACCCAGCTGGTTGATATGAATCAAGGCCGCTGCGGCGGGTGCAGGGCAAAGTTGCTTCCCATGCTGTCACCGAATGCCTTTGATTGGCCGGGGGAAGTCTGTACCGTCGCACCCGGCGCCATGCTGCTGCGGCGCGGCAGTGCCATGACCCACGTCTACCATGTGGACGAGGGGCGGGTCACGCTCGGCCTGCTCGAAAACGGCGGCCTGGTGCATCAGATGGGCATGGTCGAAGGCCCGTTCTGGCTCAATGCCAGTTGCGCGGTGCTGGGCCTGACCCCGATCGTCGACGCCACCGCCGACACCACGGTGCAGGCGCGCCGGGTGCCGCTGTCGGCCTTCGCCGCCAGTCTGAAAGCCCTGCCGCAAGCCGCGCTGTCGGTGCTGCACGACCTGGCGCGCGCGCACCATCAGCAGACCGAGCTGGCGGTGAGCCGGCTGGCCAAGGACGCCGAGGCACGCTGCGCCGAATGGCTGCTGCGCCACGCCGAACCGGCGCCCCAGGGCGCACCCGCCGTGCAGACGGTGATGCTGCGCCAGCGCAAGCGCATGATCGCCGCCCAGCTCGGCATTGCGCCCGAGACCCTGTCGCGCGTGCTGCGCCAATTGCGCGAGCGCAGCCTGATCAGCGGCACGGGGCGCGTGCTGAACCTGCTGGACCTGAACGGGCTGCGGGTTCTGGCCGGCGCCTGCTGAATCCCAGGGTTTCCCGCAGCACCCGCGGCAACAGGAGAGTCAGGCGCGCGGCAGCACGGAGCGCCGCGCCGCGATCACCTCTTCCAGCGCCTGCGCGAACCGAGCGCACGCCCCGTCGCCGAACGGCAGCGACCGCGCCATGAAGCCGCGCCGCGCCATGAACATGCCGCGCGCCAGCAACTCGAAAAACACCAGCGCCCGGGCGCGGTCGTCGCCGCCATGCAGATCGTCGACGCTGCGGATCGGGCCGGCCAGCGACTGCATCTGCATCAGCGAACCCAGGGCGGTGAACTGCATCGCCACGCCTCGTGCCGCCAACATCGCACTGAGCCGTGCGCGCAAGGCATCGCCGCGCGCGTTGAGCGCGTCCAGTGCCTCGGCCGTCAGCACCTGCGTCAGTCCCGTCAGCCCGGCGGTGAACTCACCCAGTGCGTCAAGGTAGTGGCGGCCGTCAGCGTCCCGCAGCTGGCAGCCCTCGCCCCGAACCATGGCGGGCGGAAACGGGTGCGAAGAACGGCACGCTGCGCGTGTTGCCGCCGGGCAGCGCCTGCGCAGATGCGCTCGCTGGCCGGGCGCGCCCGGCGGTAGCGGTCGATGGCCTGGGCAAGCGCCTGGTCGAGCTCAGTCATGTCGGACTCGCTTTCATCGCAGGCGGGTCGGGGAGACGGCCGCAGGAACCACGCCATGGCGCACCAGTTCTTCCGGCAAGGCCTGGCCCTGGATCAGGCTGGCCGCCAGCAGGCTGGCGCCCGCCGCGCTCTGGATGCCGTAGCCGCCCTGCGCCGCCAGCCAGACGAAGCCGGGACAGGCATCGTCGAAGCCGATCACGATCTCGCCGTCGGACACGAAGCTGCGCAGCCCGGCCCAGGTGGCCGTGGGGCGGCGGATCTCCAGCGTGGTGGCTTCCTGGATGGCGTGGATGCCGAGCGCGATGTCCAGCTCCTCGGGCTGCACATCATGCGGCGGCACCGGGTCGACGTTGGCGGGCGAGCCCAGCAACTGGCCGGCGTCGGGCTTGAAATACCAGCTCTCGGCAACGTCGGACACCATCGGCCAGCCGGACACGTCCATCCCCTCGGGCGGCGCGAAGGTGAAGGCGCTGCGCCGGCGCGGCTGGATGCCGATCGGCTGCGCGCCGAACAGCGGCGCCAGCTCGTCCACCCAGGCGCCGGCGGCGTTGACCACGGTACGAGCCTGCACCGCCTCGCCGCTCGACAGGCTGACGCGCCAGTGTTCGCCGCTGCGCTGCGACGCCATCGGCACGACATCGGTCAGCACCCGCGCGCCGGCCTGGCGGGCGCCGCGCAGAAAGCCCTGCAGCAGCGCGTCGACGTCGATGTCGTAGCCGTCCTGATCGAGCAGCGCGCGCACGAACAGGCCGCGGCGCAGCATTGGCGCGGCGCGCACGATCTGCTCGGCATCCAGCAGGGGCGGTCGCGTGCCGCTGCGGGCCAGCTCGGCCTGCAAGGCATGCAGCGCCGGCAATTGCTCGGCGGTGGCGACGAACAGCGCCGCGCGCCGGTGCATCAGCGCATGCACGCTGAAGCCCGCCGGCGGCTGCAGGTAGAAGGCGCGGCTGGCACGCGTCAGCGCGCGCACGCCGGGCGGGCCGTAGCTCTCCATGAACATCGCCGCCGAGCGCCCGGTGCTGTGGTAGCCCGGCTGCGCCTCGCGCTCGACCAGCACCACGCCAGCGCCGGCACGCACCAGCCGCCAGGCGAGCGATGCACCGGCAATGCCGGCGCCCACGATCATCACGTCGCAATCGATCACGCAGCCATTCTTTCACAGCGCGCCGCGCGATGCCCTCACAGGTCGTGGCGCAGCAGTTCGCCGCTGATGTTGTCGAGTTCCATCAGCAGCTGGTGGTACTCGATGCGCACCGGGGCGCCGCTGCGCCGCTCGGCCTGCGCGATCCAGGCGGCGTCGTGGCCGCGCTGCGCCGCCTCGATCGAAGGCCAGACGTAAACGCCCAGGCCTTCGCTGTGGTCGCCGCTCAGCAGGTAGAGCTTGCGCAGCAGTTCGGGATTGGTGCGCCAGCGATCGACCGTGGCCAGCGCACCCCGGACCACGTCGTCGCGCGTGGTGCCTGCCGGATGGGCGAAACGCACGATCTCGACGATCATGGCCGTCCGCCCCACCCCGGGCCACCCGCCACCACCGCCAGCCGCCTGAAAACCGATGGCGCCACGGCTACGGTATCAGGCTGGGCAGCCACAGCGAGATGGCCGGGAACATCACCAGGATCACCAGCCGCAGCACGTCGACGGCGATGAACGGCATGGTCCCCTTGTAGATGTCGACCAGCGTGATGTCGCGCACGATCGAGTTGATGACGAACACGTTGATGCCCACCGGCGGGCAGATCATGCCGAAGGTGACCGCCATCACGATGATGACGCCGAACCAGATCGGGTCGAACCCGAGCTGCATCATGGCCGGGAACACGATCGGCACCGTCAGCAGGATCATGGCCAGCTCGTCCATCACCGCGCCCAGGATGAAGTAGCCCACCAGCACCAGCGCCAGCACGCCGTACTTGCCGACCGGCAGCTCGACCAGGAACTGCACCGCGTTCTGGGTGAACTGCGTGATGGTCAGGAAGTAGCCGAACAGGTAGGCGCCCAGCACGATCATCATGATCGCCGACGACACGCGCAGGGTGTCGACCAGCGCCCCCTTGATCTCCTTCGGCCCCAGGCGCCGCCGCAGCAGGCCGATGACCAGGGTGCCGAGGGCGCCGACGCCGGCCGCTTCGGTGACGGTGTAGAAGCCGGCGTAGATGCCGCCCAGGACGAAGACGAACAGCAGCAGCGTGGCCCACAGGCCTCTGAGCGACAGCAGGCGCTCGCGCCAGCTGTGCGCCTCGCCACGTGGCACCATCTGCGGGCGTCGCCAGCCGATCAGTCGCACCACCAGGAAGTACAACCCGATGGCCAGCAGACCCGGCAGCACGCCGGCGGCGAACAGCTTCGAGATATCGGTTTCGGTCATGATGCCGTACAGCACGAAGATGACCGAGGGCGGGATCATGATGCCGAGCGTGCCGCCGGCGGCGATCAGCCCCGCCGACAGACCCGGGTGATATCCCGAGCGCCGCATCTCGGGCAGCGCCACCTGCGTCATGGTGGCCGCGGTGGCGACCGAAGAGCCGTTGATCGCCGCAAAGCCGCCGCACGCCGCGACCGTGGCCATGCCCAGCCCGCCACGAAAGTGCCCCAGCCAGGCACGGCCGGCGGCAAACAGCTCGCTGCTCATGCCGGAGCGGGTGGCGAAGGCCCCCATCAGGATGAACATCGGGATGATGCTGAGGTTGTAGTCGGTCAGCACCGACAGCGGTACGTTGGCCAGCAGGTTCAGCGCCGGGCCCCAGCTGGTGAGCGCCCAGAAGCCGCCGATGCCCACCAGCCCCATCGCCACGCCGATCGGCACCCGCAGGGCCATCAGCACGAACATGGCGATGAAGCCGGTCAGCGCGACCAGCTCACGATCCATCGCCCACCTCGATCTCGGCGCTGGTGTCCATCGGCAGTGTCGGTGCGCGACCCGTGGCCAGCATCACCAGCCGCACCAGGCACAGCAGCGCCGCGACCGTCGCGCCGAAGGCGGCCAATGCGTAGGGCCAGACCAGCGGCAGGCGCAGATCGTTGGTGCCCTGGGTGCCGGTGGACAGCACCTTCTGCCACACCATCCAGGCCATCGGCGCCATCAGCAGCAGCGTGCCGCCGGTGGCGATCAGGTCGAGCACGCGCCGGCCGGCCGGCCTCATGTATTCCCAGACGATGTCGACGCAGATGTGGCTGCCGTAATAGGTCGCCAGCGCCAGGCCCCAGAACAGGGCAATGCCCTGCAGCATGCGCGAGCCGTCGTACCAGTCGGGAATCGAGATCCCCAGCAGATCGCGCAGCAGCACGTTGCCGGCGGTCAGCAGGGCGATCAGCAACAGAAAGAAGGCAGCCGTGGTCTCGATGGCCGCGAGCAGCCTTCGACCCCACATCACTGACCGCCTTTACGGGCTTCCAGCTCCTGGCGCAGTTCAGCCAGCGCCTGCTTGCCGTCGACGCCGGACTTGGCGACGTCGGCCATCCAGCGCTCGTACACCGGTTCGGCGGACTTCTTCCAGGCTTCCAGCTGCTCGGCCGAGATCGCCGTGATGGTGTGGCCGTCGGTCTTGGCCAGTTTGTCCTGGCCCGAGTCCTCGTCGTCGCCCCAGGCGGTGCCGATCTTGGCCGCCCATTCGTTGTTGCAATGGTCGTCGATCACCTTCTTCTGGCCCGCCGACAGCTTGTCGTAGAACGCGCGGTTCATGGTCCAGGCGAAGTCCGACGAGTACATGCGCATGCCCATGTGGTACTTGGCCACCTTGTCGATGCCGAAGGTGATGATCGAGTGCCACGGGAACAGGATCGCATCCGCCACGCCTTTCTCCAGCGCATCGCGCGACTCGGGCGCCGACACCTGCACGTTGGTCGCGCCCAGCGCCGTCATGTAGGTGGCCGCGGTGCCGTTGGAGGCGCGGATCTTCATGCCCTTGAGCTGCGCCGGCTCGCTGATCGGCTTCTTGGAATGCAGCGTGCCGATGTGCAGGTGCGCCAGGCAGAACTTCACGTCCTTCATTTCCTGCGCCGCGTACTTGCGGTACCACTGATCCAGCGCCGCCGACCCGGGTCCCGGCTTGGCCATCAGGAACGGCAGCTCGCCAGCGCCGAACAGCGGGAAGCGCCCGGCCTGGTAGCCCGGGTTGGCCCAGGTCATGTCGGCGATGCCATCGCGTGCCATGTCGTAGTGGTCGGCCGCCTTGCCCAGCTGCTGCGCGGGGTACAGCATGACCTTGATGCTGCCGTTGGACGCGGCCTCGACCGACTTGGCCCAGGGTTCAAACCCAAGTTTGGCCAGCGGGTGCGTGGCCGGCAGCCAGTGTGCAAAACGCAGCTCGACGGCCTTGTCCTGCGCCTGGGCGAAACCGCCCAGCGTCAGCGCCGCCAGGCCGATCAGCGCCCAATGCCTCTTGCCTGCAGTTCGTTTCATCCGATGTCTCCTGTGCTGATGACAAACAACAAAACGCCGCCGATGATGGCAGCGGCAAGGCGCGTTTCCAACGGTGTTTTCCCTCGTGATGCGTCTCATTTGACGGGGTCATGGCCGCGCTGTTTTTCGACCACGCACATGAGCCGGCCACGCCGACGCGGCGTGGCCGGCCGCAAGCGACGCCGCCCGCTCAAGCCGCGGGCGGCGCGACCGGCTTGCGCTGACTCGGCCGGCGCACGAAGTGGATTGGCTGCTCGCGCAGCGGGCGCGCCGGCGCGCCGTGCGCGCGCAGCGTGGCGTCCAGCGCCTTGCCGCCCTCGTCCTGCAGCGCGGCGTCACGCGCGGCGGCGACGGCCTCGGCGCGCTGCGCCGGATCGGGCAGCTGCGGCGAGCGCGCCAGGTGTTCCAGCACGTGCAGCAGGTTGTTCTTGCCGCGCTCGTTGGTCGAGCCGTAGCCCTTGATCAGGCGGCCGCAGCGCGCGATCTCCAGGCCCAGCGCCGGGCTGGCCTGCAGGCCCTGCACGACGCCGTCCAGCCACTGCTCGATCAGCTGCTGCTCGGTGGCAAAGCGCCCGCCCTGGCGGCGCAGCCAGCGCAACGAGGCCAGCACGCGCAGCGCCAGCATGCCGGAGACGGTGTGCGTGCCGACCTTCAGCGGCCGCGCCCACGGCTTCTCGCCGCGCGCCACGCGCGCCGCATCCCAGCGCGTCAGGCGCTGCGCCCAGCGCTCTGGCAGCAGGGCGGCAAACTCGGGCACGCCCGGCTTGAAGTGATCGTAGACCTTGAGCAGGTCGTCCTCGCCCGCCTTGACCTCGCGCCGCACGCGATCGCGCCGCGTCGCCACCGCCTTCAGGTAGGCCACGCGCACGATGTCGTCGAAAGCCATCCACAACGCCAGCCAGCGCGCCGCCTCGTGGGTCGCCTCGCCCGCGCTGGCGCCGGCGGCCTGCTCGGTCTGCCACAGGCGCTGCAGGCGCTCCAGGTAGAGCCGGCCATAGGCCGCGTCCTGGTAGTCGACCACGCGCGCATGGCCGAGGCCGATGCGCTCATGCAGCGCGGGCGGGAAGGCCTGGGCGATGGCGGCCGGATCGGACTGGACGCGCCTGGCCTCCGCCTTGTTGGACTGCTGCGGACGCAGCCATTGCAGCACCGCCTCGCCCTGCTCACGCTGGCGCTGCACCGCGTCGAAGCCGAGCGCGAAGCCGCGCAGGCTGGCCTTGGCCATGGCGCCGCCGCCTTCGCCCACCACGGCTTCGTAATCGGCGCGCGCGAACGGCAGCACGCCGCTGGCGGCGATGCAGCCCAGCATCACGCTGCTGACCACGGTGCCGGCCTCGCGCGTCAGGCGCGCCATGTCCAGCACGTGGTGGCGCGCCGCGTGCGCCTGCACCACGGCGGCCAGTTGCGCCTCGTCCCAGCGGCCGTCGCCAAGTTCCATGCGCTCGGCGGTGGTCAGGGCGCGCGCGGTGGAGGCGATCACGCAGGTGCGATCGCGCGCGGCCATGCCGTTGCCGATCTGGCGCACGGTCTCCAGCAGTTCGCTGGAAATCAGCAGATCCAGCTTGCCCGGCAGCGGCGTCAGGCCGAACACCGGGCGCCGGCCGGCCAGCGTGCGCTCGTGCTCGGGCCAGAACTCCAGGTAGTAGGTGGTCGCGCCGGTGCGCTGCGCCACGCCCGGAATCGAGGTCGCCTGCGCCGGGTAGCCGGCGTGGTGCGCGATGGCGGCCAGCCACTCGGCCAGCACACCGCCGCCCTCGCCGCCGAGCGCGCAGATCAGGAGGGTAATAGGTTGCTGCACGGTCATGCTCTCACCCTCGCTCTGCCGGTTGCAGGGCGCGCACCAGGGCGCCGCGCAGGCCGTGGACCAGGCGCTCGTGCCACTTCGGATTCTGGACCACCTCGGCGCGGTAGAAGGACGGGCACAGCGTGGCCGCGTGGGCGTTCTCGCCGCACAGGCCGCAGCCGACGCAGCCGTCGATCACGGTGGCGATCGGGTCGACCCGCAGCGGGTCGGGGTTGTCGCGCAGCGTCAGCGTCGGGCAGGCCGACAGGCGGATGCAGGCGTGGTCGCCGGTGCACACGTCCTCGTCAACGCCGTACTTGACGCGCACCACGCGCTTGCCCTTCTTCAGCAGGCCGGCGACCCAGGGCTTGACGCGGCGCTGGCGCTCCAGCTGGCACTCGCCTTCGGCCACGATCACCTTGAGGCCGTCGAAGGCGGTCGTGAACGCCTCCTCCAGCGTGTCGCGCATCTTCGCCACCTCGTAGGTATTGACCACGCGCATCCACTTCACGCCCAGCCCCGTGAGCGCGTTCTCGATCGTCTGGTTGGTGTGCACCAGGCTGCCGCCCCGGTCCTCGGCGTTGAACTTGGCGTCCTCGCTCGGGGTCGAGATGATGTCCTGCGTGCCGGTGGCCGAGGTGTAGCCGTTCTTGAAGATCAGCAGCACCGCGTCGTCGCCGTTGAACAGCGCCGCCTGCACGCCGGTGACGATGCCGTTGTGCCAGAAGCCGCCGTCGCCCATGATGGACAGCACGCGCTGGTTCATGTGCGGCGACACGCCGGCCCGGCTGGCCAGGCTCATGCCGAAGCCGAGGATGGTGTGGCCGGTGTTGAAGGGCTCGAAGGTGCCGAAGGAGTGGCAGCCGATGTCGGCCGACACATGCACCTGCCCCACCGTCTGCTGCGCCAGCTTGATGGCCGAGAACACCGGCCGCTCGGGGCAGCCGATGCAAAAGCCCGGCGGGCGCGCCGGCAGCGGCTCGGGCAGCGCCTTGGCGACCTCGGCGCGGCGTTGCTGATTGGCCGCCAGCCAGTCGCGCACCGCCTGCGTGCCGATCTCCGGCGCCACCTTGGCCAGCCAGGCCGCCAGGCCGTCCGCCATGACCTCGACCGTGTATTCGCCGCCCATCGGCAGCACGTCCTTGCCGGCCAGCGGCGTCTGCAGGTCCTGCCGGCGCAGCAGCGTGGCGATCTCCTGCTCGATGTACTCGGGCTGGCCCTCCTCCAGCACCAGCACGGCGCGCTTGGCCGCACAGAAATCGGTGATCTGCTCGGGCACCAGCGGGCTGGTGACGTTGAGCACCAGGGTCGGGATCTGCAGCCCGCCAAACGCATCCGCCAGGCCGAACTGCTGCAGCGCCCGCACCAGAGTGTTGTAGAGGCCGCCCTGCACGATCAGGCCCAGCTCGCCACGCGCGCCCTGGTGCAGCTCGTTCAGGCCATGCTCGACGATGTAGCGGCGCGCGGCCGGAATGCGCTGCTCGTATTTCAGCTTCTCGTGCCGGAAGGTGACCGGCGGGTGCGCCAGGCGCGAGTAGTCGAACTGCGCCGGCTGCTCCATCAGCGCGCGGGTGGAAATCTCGGGTGCGCGGTTGTCGCGTGCCGTGAAGCTGCCGCGCACGTGGCAGGCACGGATGCGCAACTCCATCATGGCCGGCATGTTGCTGGCCTCGCTGATGGCGAAGCCATGCTCGACCATGTCGACCATCTGCGCCAGTTCGGGCCGCGGGTCGAGCAGGATCATGCCGGACTTGAGTGCATAGGCGTGCGTGCGCTCCTGGATCACGCTGGCGCCCTCGCCGTAGTCCTCGCCGATCACGATCAGCACGCCGCCGGTGACGCCGGGCGAGGACAGGTTGGACAGCGCGTCGGCGGCGACGTTGGTGCCGACGATGCTCTTCCAGGTCACCGCGCCACGGATCGGGTAGTGGATCGACGCGCCCAGCATGGCGGCGGCCGAGGCCTCGTTGGAGCAGGCTTCCACGTGCACGCCCAGCTCGGCCATCAGCCCCTTGGCCTGCACCAGCACGTCCATCAGGTGCGACACCGGCGCGCCCTGGTAGCCGCCGACATAGGCCACGCCCGACTGCAGCAAGCCCTTGGTGATCGCCAGGATGCCCTCGCCGTGGAACTGCTCGCCGGCGCCCAGGCGCAGCGATTCGATTTCCTTCGTGAACGAAATTTCCAAGACGGCTCTCCTTGCTGACCCAGTGCAGTGTCGGACTTTTGCAGTCATCCATCAATACAATGAACATAATAAGAAGTATGCCTTGAATGGATATCAAGACGCTCGACCTCAACCTGCTGCGGCTGTTCGACGCCGTCTGGCGCACACGCAGCGTCAGCCGGGCGGCGCGGGAACTGGAGCTGTCACAGCCGGCCGCCAGCCAGGGACTGGCGCGCCTGCGGCGCCACCTGGGCGATGCGCTGTTCGTGCGCAGCGGCGCCGGCGTGGCGCCCACGCCGCGCGCGGAGACATTGGCGCTGGCGGTGCAATCGGCGCTCAGCACCATCGAGCAGGCGCTGTCGGCCACCGAGTTCGAGCCCGCCACTTCGACGCGCGCGTTCCGGCTGCACCTGTCGGACATCGGCGAGGCGCGCTTTCTGCCGCCCCTGCTGGCCGTGCTGCAGGCCGAGGCGCCGGCCACGCGCGTCGAGACCCGCTCGCTGCCGATGGATGAAATCGTCGCCGCGCTGGACAGCGGCCGGCTCGACGTGGCGATCGGCTACCTGCCGACCCACGGCGAGACCCTGTCGCAGCCGCTGTTCCGCGAACGCTACGTGGTGCTGCTGCGCGCCGGCCATCCGATCCTGTGGCACTGGCAGCGGCGCAAGCCGGCCGGCACGGCCGAGCTGCTGGCGCGCCTGCGCTATGCCTCGGTGCGCTCGCACGCCGACACGCTGCGCATCCTGGATCTGCTCGGGCTGGAGAGCCGCGTGCGGCTCACCACCGCCAACTTCCTGTCGCTGCCCGACACCGTGCGGACCACCGACCTGGCGGTGCTGATGCCGCGCCAGATCGCCGCGCGCCTTGTTGCCAGCGGCGACTACGCCATGATCGAGCCCGATCTGCCCTTGCGCGACTTCGTGGTCTCGCTGCACTGGAGCCGCCGCTTCGATCACGTGGCCGCACCGCGCTGGCTGCGCGAGCGCATCGTGGCCCTGTTCCAGCGCGCGGCGCCTGAATGACGGATGACCGGCGCTGCGCGCTATGATCTCGGCCTGCGGCCATCAATGACGCGCCCTGCGGGCGCATGACGAATGAAGTCATGGCGCCGAAGGCGCCGTCATCGATGGCGAAGCCGAGGTCATGCGCCCGTCAGAGCGCAGTCATGCAAGTCACGCTCAGGCCGCCACCCGCACCGCGCGCAGCTTGTGCGAGAACTCGCGCAGCGCGGCGATGCCGCTGTCCTCAGCGCGACGGCACCAGGCCTGCAGGTCGGCCACCAGTTGCTCGCGCGTGCGCCCGGTGTTCAGCCACAGCTGGCGCAGTTCCTCGCGCATGATCACCATCTTGTCCAGCACCGGGTAGGCGGCACGCGCTTCGGCCAGTTGCGGCAGCGCCGCCGCCGGCACCCGGTCGGCATCGCGGTGCAGCCAGCGGCGCGCCGCCCGCAGCATGGCGCTGGCCTTGCCGGCCGGCGCGCTTTGCTGCTTCAGCACCGCACGCATCTGGCGTGCGTAGCTGGCCATCATCTCGTAGCGGTACGCGATCAGCGCCTCCAGCGTCTTGCCATCGGCCACCGGACGCACTTCGCCATAGACCAGGCGCGGCGGCGTCTTCTTCGGCCGCGCCAGGCCCAACCTGGCCAGCAGGCGGATGTAGACCCAGCCGAGGTCGAACTCATGGCGCTTGACCGAGAACTTGGCCGAGGTCGGGTAGGTGTGGTGGTTGTTGTGCAATTCCTCGCCGCCGATCACGATGCCCCAGGGGACCAGGTTGGTGCTGGCATCCTGCGCCTCGAAGTTGCGGTAGCCCCAGTAGTGGCCGACACCGTTGACCACGCCGGCAGCCCAGAACGGGATCCAGGCCATCTGCAGCGCCCACAGCGCCAGGCCCAGCGCGCCGAACAGCATCACATCGACGATCAGCATCAGGCTCACGCCCAGCACCGAGTAGCGGCTGTAGAGATGGCGCTCGATCCAGTCGTCGGGCGTACCGTGGCCATAGCGGCGCAGGGTGTCCTCGTTCTTGGCCTCGGCGCGGTACAACTCGGCGCCTTGCCACAGCACCTTGCGCAAGCCGTGGATCTGCGGACTGTGCGGGTCCTCGGCCCGCTCGCACTTGGCGTGGTGCTTGCGGTGGATGGCGGTCCAGGCCTTGGTCGTCATGCCGGTGGTCAGCCACAGCCAGAAGCGGAAGACATGCTGCACCGCCGGGTGCAGATCCAGCGCACGGTGCGCCGAATGGCGGTGCAGGTACAGCGTCACGCTGACGATGGTGATGTGCGTCAGCACCAGGCCGACCAGCAGCACCTGCCACCAGGCAAAGTCCAGCAGACCGTAGGCCAGCCATTCGAGCACGGCGTGCAGCAGCGGAGAATCAAGCAGCAAGGTCATCGAGCGGAAATCTCTCGGATCGGGTGCGCGGCGGCGAGCGCCACCGCCAAGGCATCGGCATCGGCGTCATGCCAACCTCGCATATGAGCCGGCCATCGCCGGAACGTTCGATTCTAGGAACCGCGTCTTTGCAACAGGGTGATTTGCCCGCTCATCCAGGGCTCGGCAGTTCGCGTATTGCGCACTTTGCCCGCATCGCTCATGCCCGGCGCTGCCACGCCGCCGCGAAGAAGCCGTCGGTGCCACGCCGGTGCGGCCACAGGCGCAGGTAGCGGCCCGGGTCGCCGCCTTCGGCCGTGCACAGCGCCACGGCGTCCGGCACCTTCAGCGCCTGCAGCAACCCGGCCACGTTCAGGGGCTCGAAATCGGGCTGCGCCGCGTCGAACACCACGGCCACGGCCTCGTTCTCGTCCGGCAACAGGCTGCAGGTGGCGTAGACCAGGCGACCACCGGGCTTGACGAGGCGCGCCGCGCTGGCCAGGATCGCCTGCTGCTTGAACGCGAGCTCGGCCACGTCCTGCGGCGACTGGCGCCACTTCAGGTCCGGGTTGCGGCGCAGCGTGCCCAGGCCCGAGCAGGGCGCGTCGACCAGCACGCGGTCGAACTTGGCGCGCAGGTGCTTGACGCGCTGGTCGCGCTCGTGCGCGATGGCGATCGGATGCACGTTCGACAGGCCGCTGCGCGCCAGCCGCGGCCGCAGCGCGTCGAGGCGATGCGCCGAGACATCGAAGGCGTACAGCCGGCCCGTGTTGCGCATGCTGGCCCCGATGGCCAGCGTCTTGCCGCCGGCACCGGCGCAGAAATCGGCCACCATCTCGCCGCGCCGCGCGTCCAGCAGCAGCGCCAGCAGTTGCGAGCCTTCGTCCTGCACCTCGATCGCACCACGCCGGAAGGCGTCGAGCTGCTGCAGTGCCGGCTTGGCCGCCAGCCGCAGGCCCCAGGGCGAGTACGGCGTCGGCGTCGAATCGATGCCCAGCGCCTGCAGCTCCTGCGCCACGGGCTCACGCTTTTGCTGCAGGCTGTTCACGCGCAAATCCAGCGGTGCGCTCTGCAGCAGGGCCGCCGCCAGTGCGTCGAACTCGTCGCCCAGTTGTTCGCGCAGTCGCCCGGCCAGCCAGTCGGGCAGGTTGTGCCGATGCTCGGGCCGCAGGTCTTCAGGCGGCACCGCGTCGCACGCATCCACCCACGCCCGCTCGGTGTCGGTCAGCGCGCTCTTGAGGAAGTCGCGCGGCGCGGCAAAGGCCAGCATCGCCAGCCGCCGCTCGCGCGCGCCGCGGCCGGACAGCGCCAGGTGCTCGTACAGGCGCTTGCGCCGCAGCACCGCGTAGGCGGTCTCGGCCAGCGTGGCGCGCTCGCGCGGCCCCAGCACGCGCTGCTCACGGAAGAAGCGCGACACCACGGCGTCCGCCGGGTGCTCGAGCAGCAGGATACGGCGCACCAGTTCGGTGGCGGCCTGGAGCAGGGCTTTGGGGTGCATGGAGGCAATTGTCGGGCGGCGCCCGGAGGTCATGGCAAGGGCGGGCGCGGCAGCCCCACCGGCGACACCATAAGCTATAGTTTTTGCAGCATCTCCGCGATGGCGCGCGGATAGATCAGGTGCTCCTGAGTCAGGATGCGCGCAGCCAGCGCGTCCGCCGTGTCTCCCGGCAGGATCGGCACCACCGCCTGCGCCAGGATCTGGCCGTGGTCGAGCTCGGCCGTCACCTGGTGCACCGAGGCACCGGCGACACGGCAACCCTCGTCGATCGCGCGCTGGTGCGTGTGCAGGCCCGGAAACGCCGGCAGCAGGCTGGGATGGATGTTGATCAGCCGCCCTTGGTAGCGCGCCACGAAGCCGGGCGTGAGGATACGCATGAAGCCGGCCAGCACCACCAGCGCCGGCTGGTGGCGATCGATCTCGGCGGCCAGTGCGGCGTCGAAGTCCTCGCGGCTGGCGTAAGCCTGGTGATCGACCACCGCCGTCGCCACACCGGCCTCGCGCGCGGTCTGCAGACCCTTGGCGCCGGGCCGGTTGCTGATGACGGCCGCCACGCGCGCGCCCAGGCACTCGGCCCAGCGCTGCCGCTGCGCGGCGCGCAGGATGGCGGCCATGTTGGAGCCGGTGCCCGAAATCAGGATGACGATGTGCTTCATGCGCGACGGATTATCCTTGCCGGCATGAGTGAGCTCCGCGCCCTGACCCCGATCGAAGCCCGCGTGCTGGGCACGCTGATGGAAAAGGCCCGCACGGTACCCGACACCTACCCGCTGTCGCTCAACCTGGTGGTGACCGGCTGCAACCAGAAGACCAGCCGCGAGCCGGTGATGAGCGTCAGCGAAGCCCAGGCGCAGGAGGCGCTGGACGACCTGAAGGCGCTGAACCTGGTGCTTGAATCGCACGGCAGCCGGGTGGCGCGCTACGAGCACAAGCTGCAGCGCGCGCTGGGCGTGCCCGAGCAGTCCGCCGTGCTGCTGGGCCTGCTGATGCTGCGCGGGCCGCAGACCGCGGGTGAGTTGCGCATCAACACCGAGCGCTGGTACCGCTTTGCCGACATTTCGTCGGTCGAGGGTTTTCTGGACGAGTTGAGGGAGCGGCCAGCCGAAAAGGGCGGTCCGCTGGTGGCCCGGCTGCCGCGCGCGCCCGGCACGCGCGAGGACCGGTGGGCGCACCTCCTGTGCGGGCCGGTGGCGATCGATGCCACGCCGGCCGCCATGGGCGCCGCTGCCGCACCGGCCGGCGCTCAGGAAGAACGCATCGCCGCACTCGGGGCCGAACTGGCCGTCTTGCGCGCCACGGTGGAGCGCCTGTGCAGCGAGCTCGGCTTGTCGCCGGCCGGACCGGAAGATTCGGACGCCCGTGCTACAACACCGCCTTCAGAAGACACCTGATCGGGACTGATCGACATGGATCTGGCATTTACCTCTGAGGAATTGGCCTTTCGCGACGAGATCCGCGCCTGGGTCAGGCAGAACCTGCCCAAGGACATCTCGGACAAAGTACATCAGGCGCAGCGCCTGTCGCGCGACGACATGCAGCGCTGGGCGAAGATCCTGGGCAAGAAAGGCTGGCTGGGCTACGGCTGGCCAGCGCAGTTCGGCGGCCCGGGCTGGAATGCGGTGCAAAAGCACCTGTTCGAGGAAGAATGCGCCATGGCCGGCGCGCCGCGCATCGTGCCTTTCGGCCCGGTGATGGTGGCGCCGGTCATCATGGCCTATGGCAGCAAGGAGCAGCAGGAGCGCTTCCTGCCCGGCATCGCCAGCGGCGAGGTGTGGTGGAGCCAGGGCTACAGCGAGCCGGGCGCGGGCTCGGACCTGGCCTCGCTGCGCACCAAGGCCGAACGCGTGGGCGACAAGTATGTCGTCAACGGCCAGAAGACCTGGACCACGCTGGGCCAGCACGGCGAATGGATGTTCAACCTGGTGCGCACCAGCAGCGAGGGCAAGCCGCAGACCGGCATCTCCTTCCTGCTGATCGACATGAAGTCGCCCGGCGTCAGCGTGCGGCCGATCAAGCTGCTGGACGGCGAGGTCGAGGTCAACGACGTGTTCTTCGACAACGTCGAGGTGCCGGCCGAGAACCTGATCGGCGAGGAAAACAAGGGCTGGACCTACGCCAAGCACCTGCTCAGCCACGAGCGCACCAACATCGCCGACGTCAACCGCGCCAAGCGCGAGCTGGAGCGCCTCAAGCGCATCGCCAAGGCCGAGGGGGTATGGGACGACATGCGCTTTCGCGACCAGATCGCGTTGCTGGAGGTGGACATCGTGGCGCTGGAAATGCTGGTGCTGCGCGTGCTGAGCGCCGAGAAGTCCGGCCGCAACGCGCTCGACATCGCCGGCCTGCTGAAGATCAAGGGCAGCGAGGTCCAGCAGCGCTACACCGAGCTGATGATGCTGGCCGCCGGCCCCTACAGCCTGCCCTGGATCTTCGAGGCCATGGAGGCCGGCTGGCAGGGCGACCAGGCCGCTGCCGCGGGACTGCAGGGCTTTCCGGGCGGCGAGGTGGCCAACGCCGCGCTGGCGCCGAGCTACTTCAACTACCGCAAGACGACGATCTACGGCGGCTCGAACGAAGTGCAGCGCAACATCGTCGCGCAAACCGTTCTCGGCTGAAGCCGCGAACGGTCCGCGCGACGCGCGACAGGACGGATCCCCGACACCACTCCGAGAGAGCGCTCCAGTCAGGGCTTCGCTCGACATGACGAGACAACTCCAAAGGAAGACAGCAATGGACTTCGATTTCACCGACGATCAGCAGCAACTGCGCGACGCCGTCGCCCGCTGGGTCGAGAAAAGCTACGACTTCGAGCGCCGCCAGCAGATCGTCGCCGCCGGCGGCTTCGATCGCGGCGTCTACAAGGCGCTGGCGGAACTGGGCCTGACCGGCATCTGCGTCGATGAAGCGCATGGCGGCATGGGCATGGGCCCGGTCGAAGCCATGGTGGTGCTGGAAGAACTCGGCCGCGGCATCGTGCTGGAGCCGCTGGCACAGGCCTTCATCACCAGCGCCGTGATCCAGGCCTACGGCGGCGACGAGCTCAAGCAGGCCTGGTTGCCGCGGATCGCCAGCGGCGAGGCGCTGGTGGTGCTGGCGCACCAGGAGCGCAAGGCACGCTACCGGCTCGACGCATGCGAGGCACGCGCCAACTCGGCCGGCCCGGGCTGGACCGTGAACGGCCTGAAGAACATCGTGCCCGCGGGCGACCAGGCCGACGCCTTCGTCGTGCCCGCCCTGCGCGGCGGCAGGATCGAGCTGTTCCTGATCGAACGCGGCGCCGAGGGCGTCAGCACGCGCGGCTACCTGACGCAGGACGAGTCGCGTGCCGCCGACGTCAGGTTTGACGATGCGCCGGCCACGCTGATCACCAGCGACGGCCTGACGGCGCTGACGCACGCCGTCGACATCGGCATCGCCTGCGCCTGCGCCGAGGGCGTGGGCGCGATGGAGCAGACGCTGAAGCTGACCGTGGAATACATGAACCAGCGCAAGCAGTTTGGCGTGCCGATCGCCAGCTTCCAGGCACTGCGCCACCGGGTCGCCGACATGAAGATGCAACTCGAGCTGGCGCGCAGCATGAGCTACTACGGCACGCTGAAGCTGAATGCGCCCGAGGCCGAGCGCCGCCAGGCGCTGTCGCGCGCCAAGGTGCAGCTGGGCCAGGCCATGCGCTTCGTCGGCCAGCAGTCGGTGCAGCTGCACGGCGGCATCGGCGTGACCGACGAATACCTTGGCAGCCACTACTTCAAGCGCCTGACGCAGCTGGAGATGAGCTACGGCGACACGCTGCACCACCTGGGTGAGGTGAGCGAGCGCATGCAGGACACGGCGGGCGTGTTCGCCTGAAAGAAAAACCAGGGTTGGCAACTCCCGGCCTGAAGCCGGGTGCGGCATCACTCCGGCGGCAGCCGCTTGACGCCGCCGGCGGTGGCAATGTCCACCATCAACTCGAACTTGGCCTCCAGCCGCGCGTGGGCGATCTGCAGCGCGGCCAACTCCTTCACCACCTCGCGCAGCGTGTCCTCGACGGCTTTCTGTCGACGCGCCTGGGCGTCGAACTTCTCGCTCACCAGCAGCATGGTCTTGAGCGCCGCCGCCGCGTCCTTGGCCCAGGACATGGGCGTCAGCTCCGCCGAGCCTGGATGGCGGCAATCTGCCGCGCCGCATCGGCGCGGACGGCGGCAATCTCGCTGAACACGGCCTCGTGGTGCGCGTCCGCCTGGTCCAGCTGCTGCAGCAGCTGGCGGCTGGCGCGTTCGGCCTGGCGCGCCAGTTGGGCCAGATCGGCATCCGGCGCGGCGGCGGGCTGATACGCCTTGACCGCCGTGCGCACCAGTTCGCCCACCGACACGCCGTACTCACGCGCCCGCTGGACGAAGACCCGCTTGTCGGTCTCGGTGGTCATGATGACGACGCGCTCGGTGGCGCGTTCGACGGCGACGGTACTCATCTCAGTATCTTCCAGAGTTGCACATGTGCATGCACATGTTAACGCAATCCGGTAATGCCGGCGAGCCTCAGCGCCGGACGCCGATCAGGCCCCCGGTCCGTCCAGGGCCGCCAGCAACTGTGCAAAGTCCTGCTCGGAAGCCGCGGTGTTGTCGTACTGCAGCAGCTCGGGGTGGTCCTGCGGATCGGGTTGGAACAGGCGCGTGCGGTACTGATCCCAGTGCGCCAGCTTCCAGGCGTCGTTGGCGTTGCCGCGCGCGGTGATGCGCCGCCGCGCCTCGTCCTCCTGCAGGTGCACCCAGACGATGTGCACCCGCACGTCGTCGGCCACGTCCAGCCAGGCGCGGTCGGCCAGCGTGTGCGCACGCACCTCACGCGACAAGGGGCCGACCACGATGGTGCTGACGCCCAGACCCAGGTTCTCGCGCGCGGTCTTCAGCAGGCCGTGGTACTCGGGGTCGCGCAGGTGCTGCAGGTAGGGCAGGCTGTCGCGGTCGTTCGGATCGCCCGTCAGCACGCCCATCACGGCCGAGCTGTAGTCACCGTACAGCGTGTCCTTGTCCAGCAGGCAGAACGACTCGCCGGTGCACTGCTGGTGCGCCTGTGCCATCAGCGCAGCGATGGCACGGCGTGCGATCGTGGTCTTGCCGGTGCCGGCGTGGCCGCAGAAGAAGATCAGTCGGGGCATGAAGGAGATCCAGTTGAGCGTTCGGCGTTGAGCGTAACAGCTGTGCCGCACCCCCGCTCTTATGCATGGCGCCCGGCGCGGCGCACGCGTAGGTCTGGTTGCCGTGCTGGCCGCTCGAGGCTTCTACGCGCGGGCACGCGCCGACAGCGCCCCGGGTTCTTCAAAGCCCATGACGCGCCAGGTCCGGCAACTTCTTGATGTCGGGGCAGAGCTTCGGCATCGCAGCCTGGACGATCAGCCCATGCCTCAGCAGATCGGGCGCAGCCGGAGCGATGAAACGGTGGTGTTCGGCCGCGGCCACCATGGCGGACAAGGCACTTGCCACCGGGTCCGGCAGCGGATCCGTGGCCGAGAACCTGTCGGCACGCTGCAGCGCCTCGGTCGCCATGGTGCGGATTCCAGCCGCTGGTTGAAAAGTGGGGTTTCCACTGGCAACCTGTGTCAGGCCACGGTCCGTGTCCTGCAACAGGCGCTCGATCATCATGCAGGCGGCACGATCCACGGCGAAGCCGAGGCCGGGCGCGCAGAGCAGCAGCGCACAGAACAGTCGTCGAATCATTTGGCCAATCTCCTTGATTGCACGTTGGTGCGCTGCGCCGCCAGTGTGACCATCTCGTGGCGACACGACATTCAACGTCAACCTCACCACTTCGCCATCTGCGCCAGGGGCAGGCTGTCGAGCGCAGCCTGCACCGCGGCGCGATCCATGCCCTGGCCTTTGAGTTCGACCTGCGCCCCGTTGGGCATGATCACCTTCAGGCGCGCGTTGCTGCCGTCGCGCGCGTACTGCTCGTCGATGAACCAGCCGCTTGTCTTGTCCAGCCGCTTGTGGGTGATGCGGTCGGGATCCTCGCTCTTTTCCTCCGGCAGGAAGCGCACGCCTTGGCCCAGCAGGCGATGGTGCATCAGCGTTACTTGCAGCCGGTGCTGGCGCTGGCTGCCGTACTGCGCGTGCGCCTCGGCGCCGCCCATGACGGGCGATCTGTTCTGGCGCAGCGAGTGTCGCGGCAGCTCGGCCAGCGAGTCGGGCAACACCGCCACCAGCTGCTCAGGGGTGGCGCTGGGCTGGCCGGCATTGGGATCCTGCGAGCCGCCACCGAGCATCGAGGTGATGGCGCCGACGGCCGCCTCGGCGCTCTGCTGCAGCGCCTGCGCACCGGCTTGCGCATCACCCGTGGCCTGCGCCTTGGCCATCTTCTGCGCCGCCGCCTCGGCGCGCTGGCTCCAGGCCTGGACTTCGTCGCGTTTGATGTCGATCTTGCCCATCGGTGTCTCGATGCTGATGTCGCTCGCGCCCCTGCCGCCGCTCTTGCCCAGCGTGCCGAAGCCACCGGCCGGGCCCGGCATCAGCGCGCTGCCGAGCATGCCCAGCACCAGCCCGCAGACGACCATGGCCACGACCAGGACGGCGGTGTACTTGAGCGTGTCCTCGGGCCGGTTCTTCATCAGCACCGGCAGGCCGGTGTAGAGCAGGTACAGGCTGTAGAGGCCCGCCAGCAGGCCCAGCACCGCCAGCATCGGCAAGATCTGGAACAGCCCGCCGAGCAGCCCGGCGGTGGCCGCGTAGCCGGCCAGCCTGACCGACTGGCCCATGTCGGCCACGCCGCCGAAGCGGGGCGCCAGCCACTGCGCCAGCCAAGCCAGCAGGCCGACCATCACCAGCGCCAGCACGAATGCGACCACCATCTGCGCCAGGCCGGCCAGCAGCGGCACGCGCGCGCTGAAGCCGAACGCGCCGACGCCGATCAGCGAGTAGCCGATGAAGCCGGCCAGGGCCGACAGGGCCGCCAGCGGCGCGACGTGGCCGATCATCACCTGCCGCGCGCTGTCGCCGCGTTCGGCGATAGCTGGCCAGGCGCTGCGCGGCGACAGCAGGATCTGGCGGCTGCGTTCGAGAATCGTCATGGTCGTCTCCTCTTCCGGCGCTCCCTCGGGCAGGCGCGCGGTCCGCGTCATCGCCGCGACCGCCTGGCCACCGCACCACAATCGGCGCCGATGCGACGTGCGTCGAGCTTCACCTCCGTGCGCCCGTCGGCGCCAGTGAGCACGGAATCGGTGCTGAAATGCGTGGCGCTGTGCCAAGTGGTCCTGAACTCGCCCTGGCGCGCCGGATCGGTGCAGCTCACGCGCCCGCTCCAGCTGTTGCCGCTGCGCTTGACCTGGGTGTAGGTGCAATCGTCGTCGCGGTAGCCTTCGTAGACAGGCTCGCCGCGCGTGTCCTCTGGCGTCATGCACACGCGCAGCGCGCCGCCGCCGCCGATGCCGACGCCCATGCTGGCGAACTGCTGCTCCATCATCTGGCGCGCCTGCGGCGGCATCGATTTCATGCGTTCGCGCAGCTGCGCCATCTGCTTGGCCATGTCGGGCCTGCCGGGTGCGCGGATGTCGTGCTTGAACTCCCACAGACCAGGCTCGACGCTGCGCGCCTGCGCCCATGCGGCGCCGGCGCCCAGCATGGCCCACATGGCGAGCAGGACGCTGCCGGCTTTCATGGCCGGTCTCCGGTGGTTGGTCACCGTCCTCATTGCCGCGAACCGTGGTACTGGCTGACCGGCACGCCGTTGACGTGCGAGTCGGGCTGCATTTCCATGCGGACAGTACCGGCGTCCTCGAGCTTGCTCGCCATCACCAGCGGCAGCCCGCTGCCGACCGAGTGGTACACGTCCACCGTGCCCTCGGCCGTCGTGTTCGTAAAGTGGCACGCCAGATAGGTCCCGGCCGCCACCGTGATCTGCTTCTGGCCGAGATACGTCACCTGATAGGACTCGGTGCTGGTGTCGATGGTGGTGCCGCTGCCGGGGATCGTGATCGAGGTCCGTGACGTGGCACTGAACTGGTAGCTCTGCCCTGGCTGCAGGGTGAACTCGCGCTTCTCTGCCGGCGGGGTGTTGACGTACTCCATCTGCGAATCGAACTTCATGCCCGCGATCGTCATCGACGAATTCGCGCTGCCGCCGTGATCGACGATCACCGGGCCTGCGTCGGTATTGCGAAGCTGGAAGTACGACACCACGTCCTGGTTCATGGCCCCGACGTCACCCAGCTGCGTCACCATCGTGCCCTGATCGACCAACAGGCCCGAAGCTCCGGCGAAACTGCCGCCACCTGCGATCTGGCGCTCCTGCACCATCGACACCCGCTGGCCCTCGACCTGCGTCAGCATGTGCCAGCGGTAGCGGGTGCCAGGGGTCGCCAGCGCGGGGTTGAAGCAGTCGCTGGCCGCGCCGGTCCGGGTGCCGCCGTCGCCGCCACTGCCATCACCGTCGCCCGAGCCACCGTCGCCACCCGCATCGCCGTCACCGCCGCCCGGCCCTGTGCCTCCACCACCGCCCGTCGCCTCGGGCGAGCAACTCACCTGCACGTCGCGCACGTCGGCTTCGACCATGCCCTGGCCGTGGCTCACGGCACAACTCAGCCCGGACGGCTGCGTCTTCACGCTCACGCTGTAGGACTGGTCCACAGCCAAGGGAGCGGAGAACACGAAGTCGGCGGCACCAGCCGGCAGAGTCAGGTCGTCTGCGCCATTGTTCTGCAGCACCAGTCCGGCACTGCTCAGGCCGCTGATGGTGCCGCCCACCGTGAATCCCTGCGCCGCCTCATCGTCGGACCCGCCGCAGGCCAGCAGGCCCAGGCTCATGCCGCAGGCCACGGCCAGCCGCGACCACTGGGGGGAACGGGTTAATGTGCTTGTCATGACGGTGCTTCCTTTGAAGGGTGGAAAACGATCACGCATGGATCGTCGAAGCACATGGTGCCGCCGGTCAGCGCGGATGACCATCCGCCGATTGGCCCCCTTTGCCAAGCGCCGGCGCGGGACTATCCTTGACCTTCGACGCCCCAGCTTCAAAGGATCACCGTTGGAAGATGAGCTCGATGGCTTCGCCGTGCTGCTGGTGGACGACCACCCGCTGTTCCGCGATGGCCTGACCACGGCGCTGCGCCACTCGGCACCCAGGCTGCAGGTGCGCGCCGTGGCCACGCTGGACCACGCGCTGCAAGTGCTGGGCGAGGACTGCAACGGGTTCGACCTGGTGCTGCTCGACTATCGCTTGCCTGGTAGCGATGGCCTGCACTGCGCCGAACGCCTGCGCGCGCGCTGTCCTGACCTCGGCATCGGCCTGATGTCGGGCGTGGATGATTCCACCCTGCTGCAGCGCGCGCAGGACGCTGGCCTGATGGCCTACCTGCCGAAGACGCTGGAGTTGCCGGTGCTGCTGGCGCGGCTGCGCCGACTGGCGGCGGGCGAGACCGTTTTCGACGCCGACGACGCGCCGTCGCCCGCGCCCGGCGTTGAGGGCGCTGCAGGCCCCTACGGCCTGACCGAACGCCAGTTGGCCGTGCTGCGCGAGCTCGCCACCGGTGCCAGCAACAAGCAGATCGCGCGCACGCTCGGCATCTCGCCGGCGACGATCAAGAACCACCTCGAAAGCATCTTCGTCAAGATCGGCGCCGCCAATCGCATGCAGGCGGTGGTGATCGCGCGCGATGCGCTTGGGCAGCATGACGGCTGAAGCAGCTGCACCGGGCGCGGAGAGCGCCGGAATGAGACGCTGGCTGATGCTCGCGCCCGAGTCGCTGTTCCCCGGCATCCAGGACCCGGCCCAGCGCCTGCAGCTCGAGCAGCGCCTGCTCACGCTGCTGATGCAGGGCCTGCGTACGACGCTGATCACGGCGCTCGTCGGGCCGGCGCTGGTGGTCTGGATGATCCTGCCCACCGTCGGCGTAGCGGCGGCCGTGGCGCCGGCGCTGCTGCTCTACCTGCTGACGGCAGAACGCGTGGTCTTCATCCGCAGGGTCGCGGTGGCACGAGCCCAGGACGACAGTCGGCCGCGCCGATGGCTGCGTGCCGTGAGCTGGCGCACTGCGCTGTCGTCGGGCATCGTCGCCGCCTGGGGCTATCCGGTGATCGTTTCGGGCAACGGCACGCTGGAGTTCGCGATCCTGTCGCTGGCCACGCTGGTGGCCGCCAGTTCCGTGACCCAGTTCTGCTGCTGGCCGCCGGCCATGTGGGCCTCGTTCACGCCGATGCTGCTGGGCCTGAGTGCGCAGGTGCTGCTGTTCGGCGGCGACGAGCGGCTGTTCGGTGGCATCTTCACGGCGCTGCTATGGCTCACGCTCGGCATGGCTGGCCTGCGCTTTGCGCGCACGCTGCATAACGACATGGCCACCCGCCTGCAGAACGAGCAGCTGATGCGCGAACTGGATCAGCGGCGTGCCCAGGCCGAGGCTGCCAACGAGGCCAAGTCGCGTTTCTTCGCCGCCGCCAGCCACGACCTGCGCCAGCCACTGCAGGCGATGAGTCTTTACCACGGCGTGCTCAAAGGGGCCGACGGCGAGGCGCCGACGCTGCAGCGCATGGGGGAGTGCATGGCCTCGCTCGACCGCCTGCTGGAAGTGGTGATGGACCTGTCGCGCCTGGACGCCGGGCAGATCGTGCCCAAACCGCGCGCATTCGCGCTGCAGCCGTTGCTGGAGCGCCTGGCCGGCATGTACGAGGGCTTGGCGCGGCAGAAAGGGTTGCAGTTGCGCGTGCATCCGACCAGTGCCTGGGTCCGCAGCGACCTGGCGCTGCTGGAGCGCGCGCTGTCCAACCTGCTGGCCAACGCGATCCGCTACACAGTGCGCGGCGGCGTGCTGCTGGGCGTGCGGCCGCGCAGCGATGCCTGGCGCCTGTGCGTGGTCGACACCGGCATCGGCATTCCGCAGCGTGCGCACGAGGCCGTGTTTGAAGAATTCGTTCAGCTCGATAACGCGGCACGGGATCCGACCCGGGGTGCCGGACTGGGTCTGGCGACGGTGCGCCGCGTGGCCGCGTTGCTGGAGCACCCGGTCTCGCTCAGCTCGCGGGTAGGTCGTGGATCGATCTTTGCGCTGGATGTGCCGCGCGCCGAATCGCTGACTCAAGGCGCACCCGACCTGACCCAGGCTATGGTCCCCGACCGCTCGCTGCGCGGCCAGGTACTGGTGGTGGACGACAACCCGGACGTACGCGACGCTCTGGTACTGCTGATGCGCAAGTGGGGCCTGCACGCCGATGCTGCGCAGGACGCCGACGAAGCCAGCCGGGCGATCACACAGCGCTCTTACGATGCCGTGGTGAGCGACTGGCGCCTGCCGGGTGAGCGGGACGGCCTGGCGGTGCTGCGCGAGGCGCGCGAGCGCCTGCCCCGGCTGCGCCTGGCGCTGCTGGTCACTGGCGAGGACATTGAGTTGCTGCACCAGGCCGGCACCACCTTTGATGTGCTGCGCAAGCCAGTGCGCCCGCTGCGACTGCGCGCATTGATGGCGACGCGCCTGGGCCTGCCCCCGCTTGTCGCACCCGCCTGCGCCGCTGTCGACTCCGAGCGCGCCGTCCCGGATCCGGCGACGCGCTCGGTCACCTCCGCGAGTCAGGGTTGATGCCATCAGCGCACTGCGCTATGGTAGATCGGCATAAGGACGGATAGGGGACGGCATGGACGATGCGCTGGATGGCTTCGCGGTGTTGCTGGTGGACGATCACCCACTGTTCCGAGATGGCTTGGCGCACACGCTGCGTCTGCAGGTGCACGGCCCGCAAGTGCGGGCAGTGGCCTCGTTCGCGGACGCGCTGGACGAACTGGCGCAGGGTCGCGACGGGTTCGATCTGGTGTTGCTGGACTACCGCCTGCCCGGTGCCGATGGCTTGCGCTGCGCCGGGCGCCTGCGCGAGTTGTATCCGGATCTGGCCGTTGGCCTGCTGTCGGGCGTCGATGACCCCACGCTGGCGCATCGCGCCAGGGCCGCCGGGCTGGTGGCCTGCCTGCCGAAAAGCCTGGAGATCGATGCGCTGCTGTCGCGCTTGCGGCACATCGCCGGCGGTGAAACCGTGTTCGACGACGTGACGGCTGCGACCGATCTGATGGCAGGTCCGAACGCGTCCTGCGGTCTGTCGGAGCGCCAGTTCGACGTGCTGCGCCAGCTGGCCACCGGCGGCACCAACAAGGAAATCGCGCGCCAACTGGGCATCACGCCTGGCACGGTAAAGAGCCACCTGGAGGCGATCTTCGCCAAGACCGGAGCCGCCAACCGCATGCAGGCCGTGATGCTGGCTCGCACCACGTTCTCGCCGCCCGATGCCGGCTGACATCCGCAGCGATCCGGCGCTGCTCATGCGCCCGCCGCGCCCGCCAGCAGCGGTGTCGGTGGGCTGCCGGCCAGCCGGCACACGATGACGGCGCGACCGACCTCACCGAAAAAGCGGTCGCTGATCACGTCGGCGGCGCAGATGTTCCCCGACGTGACCGACCAGACGCAGCGGCTGGGGCTGCTGCGGCAGGCGCTGGATCTGCTGGCGGCTGGCATGCGCACCTCGCTGGCGGTGACCACGGTGCAGCTGGTGCTGGTCGCCTGGTTGCTGGTGCCTTTCATCGGCGCGGCGGCGGCGGTCGGGCCCGCGCTGCTGCTGTTCGTCGCCAACATCGAGCGGACGTTCTACCTGCGGCGCATGTCCGCTGCGCGCGCCGTTGCCGACGACACGCCGGAACACTGGGCGCGCGGTGTGGTATGGCGCGTTGCGCTGTCGGGACTGCTGGTCGTGCTGTGGGCGAATTTCGTCATCCGCTGGGGAGACGAGACGCTCATCTTCTACGTGCTGTCGCTGGCCACCATCTTGTCGGCCGGTGCCATGACCCAGTTCTGCATCTGGCCGCCGGCCATGTGGGCCCATCTGGCCATCGTGCCACCGGGCATCGCCTTGCAGTTGGTGTGGCTGGGCGGCATGCCGCGCGTGGTGGGCGCCGCCTTCTTCCTGCTGCTGGCGCTGGCGCTGAGCGCGGCCGGCGTGCGGTTTGCCCGCGCGCTGCACAGCGACATGGCCACGCGCCTGCGCAACGAGCTGCTGGCGCGCGCGCTGGATGAGAAACGCCTGCAGGCCGAGGCCGCCAACGCCGCCAAGTCGCGCTTCTTCGCCGCCGCCAGCCATGACCTGCGCCAGCCGCTGCAGGCCATGCACCTGTACCTGGGTCTGCTGCAGCACCACCCCAACGACGCCGCCGCCATGGCCGGCCTGGGCGAGTGCATGGCCGCCCTCGACCGCGTGCTGGCGGCGGTGCTCGATCTGTCACGGCTCGACAGTGGCGATGTCGTGCCTCGCCCGCGCGCGTTCGCAATCCAGCCGCTGCTGCAAAGCCTTTCGGACACCTACCAGGGTGCAGCGCGACAGAAGGGACTGGTGCTGCGCGTGCACCCGACCAAGGCCTGGGCGCACAGCGACCCGCTGCTGCTGGAGCGCGCCCTGTCCAACATGGTGGTCAACGCGATCCGCTACACCGAACGCGGCGGCGTACTGCTGGGCGTTCGACCGCATGGCGAGCAGCTGCGGCTGGAGGTGACGGACACCGGCATCGGCATCGAGCCGCAGCACCACGAGACCATCTTCCAGGAGTTCGTCCAGCTGGACAACCCGCAGCGCGACCCCGACAAGGGCAGTGGCCTGGGCCTGGCGACGGTGCGCCGCATCGCCGGTCAGCTCGGCCACCAGGTGTCGCTGCATTCACGCGTCGGCCGTGGCTCCCGTTTCGCGATCGAGGTGCCGCGCGCGACACCGGCTTACGGCGCGCTGGTCGAGGCGGCCGCGTCGACGGTCGAGAACGTGCCGATGCGAGGACGCGTGCTGCTGGTCGAGGATGCGGTGCTGGTGCGTGATGCGCTGGTCAAGCTGCTGCGCAGTTGGGGCCTGAGCGTGCGCGTTGCCAGCGATGCCGAGCAGGCGCTGAGTGCGATGGCGCAGGAGGACTTCGATGTCGTGCTGAGCGACTGGCGGCTGCCGGGCGAGCCCGACGGCCTGGCCGTGCTGCAGGCCGCCGTCGCGCGCCTGCCGCAACTCAGGCTGGCGGTGCTGATCACCGGCGAGGACATGGAGCAACTGCAAGCGGCCGACTGCGCGTTTCCGGTGCTGCGCAAGCCGGTGCGGCCGCTGCGGCTGCGCATGCTGCTGGCGGCGCACCTGGGCACGCCTTCGGTGGCTGCGCCCGCAGGCGCGGTCGAAGTTGAGCGCCCCTAACTGTGCAGGCGCGAGCTCTTGGGCAGGTGCGCCATCAGGAATTCCATCTGGTCGGCCAGGATACGGCGGTTGCGCAGGATGAAGTCTTCCCACAGGCTGGGCACGTAGGGCGCGTACAGCAGCGGCATGTGTGCTTGCTCGGGCGTGCGGTCGCTCTTGCGGTGGTTGCACGAGCGGCAGGCGGTGACCACGTTCATCCAGTGGTCGCGCCCTTTCTGGGCCGCCGGGATGATGTGCTCGCGCGTCAGTTCCGTTTCGTGGAAGTGGTCGCCGCAATAGGCGCACAGATTGCGATCGCGTGCGAACAGCTTGGCATTGGTCAGGCTCGGGCGCAGCTCGAACGGGTTGATGTTGGGCACGCCGCGGGTGCCGATGATGCTGTTGACCGTGATGATCGACTGCTCGCCGGTGCGCGCGTTGTGGCCGCCGCGGAACATGGCGACCTGCTGGCCGGCTTCCCAGCGCACTTCTTCCGCCGCATAGTGGATCACCGCCTGTTCGAGCGAAATCCACGATTGCGGCAAACCCTGTGCCGACAGCTTGAGCACCTTCACAAAACGACTCCTCTTGTGGAAGAAACCATCGTCTGTGGCCGGCGTTGCCAGTGCCGGCCGCCCCTGGCACGAGCCGCGCTCACGCCAACTGCACAATATACTCCGTTTTCGTGACACTTTGGCGTCGGCGCTTGACTGGCATGCGTGGCGCGCTATCAAAACCATATTCGACCGACATCGCATGAAGATTTTCCGCGGCCTGCGCCATCCCGGCATCGCCCCCAGCTGCGCGCTGACGATCGGCAACTTCGACGGCGTGCACCGCGGCCATCAGGCCATGCTGGCGCTGCTGAACCGCGAAGCCGAGCGCCGCGGCGTGCCCAGCTGCGTGATGACCTTCGAGCCGCATCCGCGCGACTATTTCGCCGCCTTGCTGAACAAGCCCGATCTGGCGCCGGCGCGCATCGTCACCTTTCGCGACAAGCTGTGCGAGCTGGCGCGCTGCGGGATCGACCAGACCATCGTGCTGCCGTTCAACGCCCAGCTCGCCAGCCAGCCAGCCGAGGCCTTCATCGATGAGGTGCTGGTGCGTGCCCTGGGCGCGCGCTACCTGCTGGTGGGCGACGACTTCCGCTTCGGCGCCAGGCGCACAGGTGACTACGCCATGCTGGAAGTCGCCGGCGCGCGCTCCGGCTTCGACGTGGCGCGCATGCCTTCCTATGAGGTGCACGGCGAGCGCGTGTCGTCAACCGCGGTGCGCGAGGCGCTGGCCGCGGGCCGCATGGATGACACCGCGCGGCTGCTGGGGCGACCCTACTCGATCAGTGGCCACGTGGTGCACGGCCGCAAGCTGGGTCGCGCGCTGGCGGAGAGCCGCAGCGGCGCCGGCGACGGCTTTCGCACCCTCAATCTGCGCTTCTCGCGCCGCGCCCACGCCTGGAAGCCAGCCGCCAGCGGCATCTTCGTGGTCGAGGTGCATGGCCTGACCGAGCCGCCGCCGGGCCGCCCCAAGGCCGCGAGCGCCCCCTTGGGGGGCAGCGAACCAGGCGAAGCCGGGAGCGTGGGGGCCATTGCGCAGCCGCTGCCCGGCGTGGCCAACCTGGGCGTGCGCCCTTCGCTCGATCCGAAGGACGTCAACGCCGGGCGCGTGCTGCTGGAAACGCATTGCCTGCAATGGCCCAGGCAGCTCGGCGACGAGGAGGCCTACGGTAAAATCATCCGCGTGGATCTGCTGCACAAACTGCACGACGAGCGGCGCTATCACAGCCTGGCGGCGCTGACCGAGGGCATCGCGCGCGATTGCGAGGACGCGCGCGCCTGGCTGGCCGAGCGCCACGCCGACACACGCCGTCAAACTACGCGCGACCGAATTTGACGACGAAATGACCGCGTGGCTTCGCCATCGCGATCACGCCGCTTGCGCGGCATGAACGCCACGCTGCCGATTCGTCCTTTTTTCATTTCGTCATCCAGACCGCGTCAGCGGCCGAGTCATTTCGTCATTGCCATGTCCGAGAACAAGACCGATTACCGCAAGACGCTCAACCTGCCCGACACGCCCTTCCCGATGCGTGGCGACCTGCCCAAGCGTGAACCCGGCTGGGTGCAGCAGTGGGACGAGAGCGGCCTGTACCAGCGCCTGCGCGCCGCCCGCGCCGGCCGCGAGAAATTCATCCTGCACGACGGCCCGCCGTATGCCAACGGCCAGATCCACATCGGCCACGCGCTCAACAAGGTGCTCAAGGACATGATCGTCAAGGCGCGCCAACTGAAAGGCATGGACGCGCGCTACGTGCCGGGCTGGGACTGCCATGGCCTGCCGATCGAGAACCAGATCGAGAAGCTGTATGGGCGCAAGCTGTCGCGCGACGAAATGCAGGCCAGGAGCCGGGCCTTCGCCACCGAGCAGATCGCCAGCCAGATGAAGGACTTCAAGCGCCTGGGCGTGCTGGGCGAATGGGACAAGCCCTACAAGACCATGAACAAGCCGAACGAGGCGGGCGAGTTGCGCCTGTTCAAGCGGCTGATCGAGAAGGGTTTCGTCTACCGCGGCCTCAAGCCCGTGTACTGGTGCTTCGACTGCGGCTCGGCGCTGGCCGAGGCCGAGATCGAGTACCAGGACAAGCGCAGCCACACGCTGGACGTGACGTTCGAATCGGCCGAGCCCGAGAAGCTGGCCGCCGCGTTCGGCGTGCAGCCGTTCGACAAGCCCGCCTTCGTCGTCATCTGGACCACCACCGCCTGGACCATCCCGGCCAACCAGGCGCTCAACCTGGGCCCGCACATCGAGTACGCGCTGGTCGACACGACCAAGGGCGTGCTGCTGCTGGCGAAGGCGCGGGTGGAAGACGCGCTCAAGCGCTACGGCCTGGAAGGCACCGTGATCGCTACCGCGATGGGCGACAAGCTGGGCGGCCTGAACTTCAAGCACCCGCTGTACGACGTGCACGAGGGCTACCGCCGCCTGTCGCCCGTGTACCTGGCCGACTACGCCACCGACAGCGACGGCACCGGTATCGTGCACTCCTCGCCCGCCTACGGCGTGGACGACTTCAACTCCTGCGTCGCGCACGGGATGAAGCACGGCGAGATCCTCAACCCCGTGCAGGGCGGCGGCAGCTACGCGGCCGACTTCCCGCTGTTCGGCGGCATGGACATCTGGAAGGCCGCGCCGGTCATCACCCAGACGCTGGCCGACGCCGGCCGCGTGCTGGCCACCGGTCCGCTCGACCACAGCTACCCGCACTGCTGGCGCCACAAGTCGCCGGTGATCTACCGCGCCGCCTCGCAATGGTTCGTGCGCATGGACGAAGGCGAAGGCGTGTTCACCAAGGACAAGGCCACCGAGACCCTGCGCACCACCGCGCTGAAGGCGATCGAGGCCACCGCCTTCTACCCGCCCGCCGGCAAGGCCCGCCTGCGCGACATGATCGCGGGCCGCCCCGACTGGGTCATCAGCCGGCAGCGCGCCTGGGGCGTGCCGATCCCGTTCTTCCTGCACAGGGAGACCGACCAGCCGCACCCGCGCACCATGGAGATCATCGACCAGGCGGCCGACATCGTCGAGCAGGGCGGCATCGAGGCCTGGAGCCGCGTGACGACGGAAGAGATCCTCGGCCCCGAGGACGCACCGCACTACAACAAGAGCAGCGACATCCTGGAGGTGTGGTTCGACTCCGGCTCCACCTTCTGGCATGTGCTGTGCGGCACGCACCCCGACGAGCACCACGAGAGCGGCCCCGAGGCCGACATGTACCTTGAAGGCCACGACCAGCACCGCGGCTGGTTCCACTCCTCGCTGCTGCTGGCCTCGGCCATCCGCGGCCGCGCGCCGTATCGCAGCCTGCTCACGCACGGCTTCGTGGTCGACGGCCAGGGCCGCAAGATGAGCAAGAGCCTGGGCAACATCGTGGTGCCGCAGGAGGTCAGCCAAAAAATGGGCGCCGAGATCGTCCGCCTGTGGGTGGCCTCGACCGACTACTCGGGCGACCCCAGCATCGACGACAAGATCCTGGCCCGCGTGGTCGACAGCTACCGCCGCATCCGCAACACGCTGCGCTTTCTGCTGGCCAACACCAGCGACTTTGACCCGGCCAAGGACGCCGTGACCGACGCCGAGCTGCTGGAGATCGACCGCTGGATGCTGGCGCGCGCGGCTGAGTTCCAGCAGGAGGTGATCGCGCACTACGAGGTGTACGAGTTCCACCCCGTGGTGGCCAAGCTGCAGCTGTTCTGCTCAGAAGACCTGGGGGGCTTCTACCTCGACGTGCTGAAGGACCGCCTGTACACCACGGCGCCGAAGTCGCTGGCGCGCCGCAGCGCCCAGACCGCGCTGTGGCAGCTGACGCACGCCATGCTGCGCTGGATGGCGCCGTTCCTCAGCTTCACCGCCGAGGAGGCGTGGCAAGTGTTCGGCGACAGCGAATCGATCTTCCTGGAGGAGTTCGCGACCTTCCCCGTGCCCGACGCCGCGCTGCTGGCCAAGTGGGAGCGCATCCGCGAGATCCGCGAGCTGGTCAACAAGCACATCGAGGCGCTGCGCGAGAAGGGCGAGGTCGGCTCATCACTGCAGGCCAAGGTCACACTGACGGCACCAAGCGATGATCATGCGCTGCTGGCCAGCCTGGGGGATGACCTGAAGTTCGTCTTCATCACCTCCGCCGTCGATCTGAAAGCCGGCGACGGCCTGTCGGTGGCGACCACAGCCGCGAAAGCCGCCAAGTGCGAGCGCTGCTGGCATTACCGCGACGACGTTGGCCAGGACCCTGAGCACCCGACCCTCTGCGGCCGCTGCACCAGCAATCTGTACGGCGAAGGCGAGCAAAGGGCGCACGCCTGATGGCGCGCGGCCGTTCAAGTTCGGGCGCCAGCCTCACCCTGTGGCTGGCGCTGGCCGCGCTGGTGGTGGTGCTGGACCAGTTCACCAAGCAGCTGATCCTGGGCAACTACCGCCTCGGTGACGCCACCTACGTCACCAGCTTCTTCAACATCGTGCGCGCCCACAACACCGGTGCCGCGTTCTCGTTCCTGGCCGGCGCCGGCGGCTGGCAGCGCTGGTTCTTCGTTGGCCTGGCCAGCGCAGCGGTGCTGTTCATCCTGTGGCTGCTGCGCTCGCACCCAAAGCAGAAGCTGTTCGCGTTCTCGCTCAGCATGATCCTGGGCGGCGCCGTCGGCAACGTCATCGACCGGCTGCTGCACGGCTACGTGGTCGACTTCCTGGATTTCCACTGGGCCTTCCTGAGCCCGGTGTTCCAGGGCGGGCACTTCCCCGCCTTCAACGTCGCCGACGCCGCCATCACGGCGGGGGCGATCGGCCTGATCCTGGACGAGATCCTGCGGGTGCGGCGCGGGCGCTGAGGGCGCGCGCCGCCTGTGCGCGCCGCCCATGTCGACAGACGCGGCACCGGCTGCAGGACGGCTGGCGCCAGGCGACCGCCAGAGACTCCGGACCACGGGCGCGAAGTCCAGGGTCCGGATCGCATCAAAGCGTCAGGATCGTCGACCCGGTGGTCTGCCTGGCCTCCAGCGCGCGATGCGCCGCCTGCACCTCGGCCAGCGGAAAGCGCTGCTCGATGTGAATCTTGACCTTGCCGGATCGCACCACCTCGAACAGGTCGTCCGCCATGGCCTGACAGCCTTCGCGCGTGGCGATGTGCGCGAACAGCGATCCGCGCGTGACGTACAGCTGCTTGGGCGTCAGTATCAGCACGGAAAATGGCGGCACCGGGCCGCTGGCATTGCCGAAGCTCACCATCAGCCCCATCAGCCGCAGGCATTCCAGCGACTTCTCCCAGGTGTCCTTGCCGACCGAGTCGTAGACCACCTTCACGCCCTGGCCGTCGGTGATCTCCTGCACGCGCGCGGCGAAGTCCTCAGTGCGGTAGTTGATGGCGTGCGCGGCGCCGTTGGCCAGCGCCAGCCGGCATTTCTCGTCCGAGCCGGCGGTGGCGATCAGCCGATAACCCAGCGCCCTGGCCCACTGGCAGGCGATCAGGCCGACGCCGCCGGCGGCCGCGTGCCACAGGATGTGGTCGCCGGCCTGCAGGCCCTCCACCGGCAGCGTCTTGCGCAGCAGGTACTGCGCCGTCAGGCCCTTGAGCATCATGGCGGCGCCGGTCTCGAAACTGATGTCGTCGGGCAGCCTGCACACCGCCAGCGCCGGCATCACGCGCGCCTCGCTGTAGCTGCCGGGCGGGTGGCTGGCGTAGGCAGCGCGGTCGCCCACCGCCAGATGCGTGACACCCTCGCCCACCGCCTCGACGATGCCGGCGCCTTCCATGCCCAGCTTGAGCGGCATCGGCAGCTGGTACAGGCCGCTGCGCTGGTAGACGTCGATGAAGTTCAGACCGATCGCCCGGTGGCGGATGCGGATCTGGCCCGGTCCGGGCTCGCCGACGGGCACATCCACCAGCTTCATTTCCTCGACGCCGCCATGGCGGGCGATCTGGACGGTCAAGGCCATCGAACTCTCCTCAGGAAATCGGTCACAAGACCGCGATGGTGCCACGGGGCGCCGAAGCCTGTCCGCTCATGGCTACCATTGCCTGCCCATGAAACCGTCGCTGACACCCTCCACTGCCCTGCTGCTGACCATCGCACCCTTGCTGTGGGCCGGCAACGCCGTGGTCGGGCGCGTGGTGGTCGATCTGGTGCCGCCGCTGACGCTGAACTTCCTGCGCTGGCTGCTGGCGGGCGCGCTGCTGCTGCCGCTGGCGGCCTGGGTGCTGCGGCCGGACAGCGGGCTGTGGGCGCACTGGCGCCGCTTCGCGCTGCTGGGCCTGCTGGGCGTGGGGCTGTACAACGCATTGCAATATCTGGCGCTGCACACGTCGACAGCGCTCAACGTGACGCTGGTGGCCTCCAGCATGCCGCTGTGGATGCTGGCACTGGGCCGGCTGTTCTTCGATACGCCGGTGACGCGAGCCCAGCTGCTGGGCGCGGCGTTCTCGATGGCCGGGGTGGCGGTGGTGCTGGCGCGCGGCGACTGGGCACAGCTGGCACGCCTGCGGCTGGTGCCGGGCGACCTCTACATGGTGGCCGCCACGATCGGCTGGGCCTGGTATTCCTGGCTGCTGGCGCGACGCGACGAGCCGGCGCGGATGCGCGCCGACTGGGCGGCATTCCTGCTGGCGCAGATCGTCTTCGGGCTGGCCTGGTCGGGCCTGCTCGCGGGGGGCGAGTGGGTGCTGACCGACGCCCGCATCCGGTGGGGTTGGCCGCTGTCGGCGGCGCTGCTGTACGTGGCCATCGGGCCGGCGGTGCTGGCCTACCGCTGCTGGGGCCTGGGCGTGCAGCGCGCCGGGCCGACGGTGGCCGGATTCTTCTCCAACCTGACGCCCGTGTTTGCCGCCCTGATGTCGGCATTGTTCCTGGGCGAGGCGCCGCGGCTGTACCACGCGGCAGCGTTCGCGCTGATCGCCGCCGGTATCCTGATCTCATCACGCCGCTGATGTCATGAGCGAATCACCGCCCCCTCTGCCGCCACCTGCCGGCTCGACCGGCACCATGACCGCGCTGCCGCCGCCCACCGGCTGGCTGCACTGGGTGCCCGGGCTGCACGTGCTGCGCCATTACCAGTCCGACTGGCTGCCACGCGATGTGGTGGCGGGCCTGGTGCTGTCGGCGATCCTGATCCCGGTCGGCATGGGCTATGCCGAAGCCGCCGGCGTGCCGGCCATCTACGGCCTGTACGCCACCATCGTGCCGCTGCTGGTGTACGCGCTGCTGGGCCCGAGTCGCATCATGGTGCTGGGGCCGGACTCCACGCTGGCGGCGGTGATCGCCAGCCTGATCCTGCCACTGGCCGGCGGCAGCATCGAGCGCGCGGTCGCGCTGGCCGGTGTGCTGGCGCTGCTGTCGGGCGGCTTTCTGCTGCTGATCGGCTTTGCGCGCCTGGGCGTGATGGCGGACCTGTTCTCCAAGCCGATCCGGCTCGGCTTCTTCAACGCCATCGCGCTGACGGTGATCATCAGCCAGTTGCCCAAGCTGATGGGCTTCTCGGCCTCGGCCAACGGCTCGCTGGAGCGCGTGATCGAGATGGTGCGCGCCTTCGCTGACGGGCGCGGCAACCCGTTGGCGCTGGCGATCGGACTCGGCACGCTGGGGCTGATCCTGGGCATCCAGCAGCAGCGCCCGCGCTGGCCCGGGGTGCTGATCGCGGTGGTGGTGGCCACCATCATCTCGATGCTGTTCAAGCTGTCGGAAACCGCCGGGCTGGACGTCATCGGCACGGTGCCGCGCGGCCTGCCGGTGCCGACGCTGCCGTTCGGCGGCGTCACGCTGGCCGATCTGCGCGTGCTGGCGCCGGGGGCCACCATCATCGCGGTGCTGGCATTTGCCGAGACCAGCGTGCTGTCGCGCCTGCTGGCCAAGCGCAGCGGCCAGCGCGTCGACCCCGACCAGGAGATGCTGGCGCTGGGCGCCGCCAACCTGGCCGCCGGCCTGCTGCAGGGCTTTCCGATCAGCAGCAGCAACTCGCGCACGCCGGTGGCCGCCAGCGCCGGCGCGCAGACGCAGCTGGCCGGCGTGGTCGGCGCGCTGGTGATCGCCCTGCTGCTGGTGCTGGCGCCGGGCCTGATCAAGGACATGCCGCAGGCGGCGCTGGGCGCGGTGGTGATCACCGCCTGCATCTCGTTCACCGACTGGCCCGGGATGGGGGCGCTGCTGCGCCAGCGCCCGGTGGAATTCCTGCTGGCGGTGGCGGCCTTTCTGGGCGTGGTGTTCTTCGGCGTGGTCGAGGGCGTGGCCGGCGCCATCGGGCTGTCGCTGCTGGTGATGGTTTGGAACGCCTGGCATCCTTACCACACGGTGCTGGTGCGCATCGCCGGCCGCAAGGGCTGGCACGACGTCAGCCGCCATCCCACCGGCAGCCGCGTGCCGGGCCTGGTGCTGTTCCGCTGGGATGCGCAGCTGTTCTTCGCCAACGCCGATCTGTTCCGCGATGCCTTGCTGCGGGCCGTGGCGGACGCCCCGACACCGACCCAGCAGGTCATCGTGGCGGCGGACGCGGTGAACGACATCGACGTCACCGCCGCCGACATGCTGGCCGAGCTCGACCACGAACTGGAGGCGCGCGGCATCGATCTGCAGTTTGCCGGCCTCAAGGGCCATGTGAAGGACCTGATCATCGGTTACGGCCTCAGCCCGCGCTTCGACGCCGACCATTTCCACCCCACCGTGGGCAACGCCGTCAACGTGTACCGCCGGCGCTACCCGGTGGACTGGAAGGACTGGGACGAGGATTAGGCGGCGACCTACAGCGGGCGCACGCTGGGTCTGACTACACTGCGGTTTTCGTTCATCTCATCAAGGAGCACCTGCATGGCCCTGAATCTCAGCGACGACGAACTGCAACTGCTGGCCTCGCTGCCGCAATCCATCGGCTCGGCGGTGGCCTTTGCCGGCCGCAGCGGCCTGTTCGGCACCGGCAAGGAGATGTTCGCCTCGGGCCAGGCGCTGATGGCCGGCGTGAAGGACTTCCCCGGCAATGCACTGATCCAGGCCATCGTGCCGGACCCGGCGGCCGCCGACAAGAAGGCCGAGCTTGATCAGGTGCGCAAGACGCGCGACTGGGCCATGGCGCGCATGAAGACCAAGGGCATCACCTCGGCCGAGAAGCTGACCGCGCAGACGCTGGAGGACGCGCGCGAAGTCACGCAGTTGCTCGACAGCAAGGTCGACCCTGCCCAGGCCGCGCAGTACCGCGAATGGGCCTTGTCGGTGGCCGAAAAGGTGGCCATGGCCTCGACCGAGGGCGGCTTTCTGGGCTTCGGCGGCACACGGCTGAGCGATGCCGAGAAGGACTTGATCGAGCAGTTGAAGACGGCGTTGAAAGCGTGAATCCCCTGAGCGGCTGACGCCGCTTCCCCTTCTGCTTCGCAAGCAACAAACGCGCCGTCCGGCGCGTTCTTGTTTACGGTTTGACCAGCCGGTAGTGGTGCGCCACCCGCTTGGCCAGCACGGCCGACGCGAGGTAGGCATTGGCCGTGTCCTGACGGTGCGTGACCAGGGTGATCGGCACGCGCGCGCCCATGATCAGGCCGGACGCGGTGGCACCGGCCAGGTACTGCAACTGGCGCGCCAGCATCGAGGCGGCCTCCATGTCCGGCGCCAGCAGCACGTCGGCCTGGCCGGCGACGGCTGAATTCGGCTGCTTGGTGTGCGCCGACTGCACCGATACCGCGCTGTCGAAGGCCAGCGGGCCGTCGATCAGGCCACCCGCGATCTGGCCGCAATCGGCCATCTTGCACAGCGACGCGGCATCGATGGTGGACGGCACGCCGGCGTCGATTTCCTCGGCCGCCGACAGCACCGCCACGCGCGGCGCGGGCACGCCCATGATGCGCGCCAGATCCATGGCATTGCGCACGATGTCGGCCTTCTCGGCCAGCGTCGGCACGGCGTGCAGCACGGCGTCGGTCAGCAGCAGCGGCTTGGCGTAGCTCGGCACCTCGAAGCGGAACACGTGCGACAGACGCCGCCGCGTGTGCAGCGCGGAGGCGGCCTGCACCGCGGCCAGCAGTTCGTCCTTGCGCAGGCTGCCGGCCATCAGCGCCTCGACACGACCGTCCGCGGCCAGCACGGCAGCGGTGGCGGCCGAAGCCACGCTGTGCACAGTCGCAATGATCTCCAGGCCCTGCAGGTCGATGCCGGCGGTCTCGGCCGTCTCGCGGATGCGCTCGGGCGGGCCGATCAGCAGCGGCTCGATCAGGCCTTCGCGGGCCGCGCGCAGCGCGCCTTCCAGCACGCCGGCATGGCACGGGTGCACCACGCCGCAGCGCACCGCGGCCAGGCCTTCGCCCTGCGCCAGCAGCGCCTTCAGGCGGGCGTCGGGGTCGAACAACTGGATCTGCGGCGCCTGGATGCGCGGCAGGCGCAGTTTCTCGGTCGGCGCCAGCACGCGCGCCACGCCGGACAGCACTGTCTCCTGCTGCTGATTGGTGACCACGCAGTCGAGTTCGACGCGCTTCTTGGCCGCATCCTTGGACAGCACCGTCACCGTGGTGGTCAGGGTGTCGCCGACGCGCACCGGGCGCGAGAAGCGCAGCGACTGCTCCAGATAGATCGTGCCCGGCCCCGGCAGCGTGGTGCCCAGCACCGCCGAGATCAGCGCGCCACCCCACATGCCGTGGGCGATGACGCCGTGGAACAGGCTCGCGTCAGCGTACACCGGGTCGAGGTGCGCCGGGTTGGTGTCGCCCGAGACGGCGGCGAAGGCCTGGATGTCGGCCTGGCTCAGCGTGCGCACCAGGCGCGCCGACTGACCGATGCGAAGCTCATCGAAGCTGTGGTTTTCGATCACGTCGTGGTCGCCGTTGGCGACGACCGGGGGAACCGCTGCGGTCATTCGGAACAAGCAAGCTGCCGGAAATGCCGCCCATCATGACCGCCGGCCATGGCAGTTTCATGACCCGCGCGGCGCGCTGCCGGCGCCGCTGACCGCTTTCAGTAGGTGCCGGGATATGCGCCACCGTCGGGCAGGATGTTCTGCCCCGTCAGGTAGCCGGCCTGCCGGCTGCACAGGAAGGCACAGATGGCGCCGAACTCGGCCGGCGTGCCGAAGCGCCGCGCCGGGATCTGCGCCGCCTGCGCGGCGCGCACCTCGTCCAGCGACTGGCCGCTCTTCTGCGCCGCGCCCTGAAACGTGGCGTTGAGGCGGTCGGTGTCGAACTTGCCCGGCAGCAGGTTGTTGATGGTGACGCCGCGCGCGGCGATCTCCGGGTTGCGCGCCAGCCCGGCAATGAAGCCCGTGAGGCCCGAGCGCGCGCCGTTGGACAGCCCCAGGATGTCGATCGGCGCCTTCACCGCGCTGGAGGTGATGTTGACGATGCGCCCGAAGCCGCGCGCCAGCATGCCGTCCAGCACGGTCTTGATCAACTCGATCGGCGTCAGCATATTGGCGTCAATGGCCTTGATCCAGGCCTCGCGGTCCCAGTCGCGGAAGTCGCCGGTGGGCGGCCCACCGGCGTTGGTGACCACGATGTCGAAGTCCCGGCGCACGGCGAACACCGCCGCGCGGCCCTCGGGCGTGGTGATGTCGGCCGCCAGCGGCATCACTTCCGAGGCCGCGCCGCACGCCTGCAGGTCGCCGCGCAAGGACTCGGCCGCGGCTTCCAGCGCTTCGCGTCCACGCGCGACCATGACCACGTTCACCCCCTCGGCGCCCAGTGCCTGCGCGCAACCCAGTCCCAAGCCCTTGCTGGCGCCGCACACCAGCGCCCACTTGCCTGCAATGCCCAGATCCATGGCCGGCTCTCCTTTCCGATCCTGAAGCGTGGGATTTTCACCCAGCGCCAAGGCTGGCATCGACTGCCGGCGACGAATCACCAGATTCAGGGATGTTCAAACGCTGCGGCCCGGTATCCAATCCGGACTGCTCCACAACTCCACCGGGTGGTGCGGCCGACACCGAAATCCGGCCCGCTCCCGCACGAAACCAAGCATGGGGAACTGCCTTTCCACCCGATCCGCCACCAGGCTGGCCGGCGCGCTGATGCTGGTCGCTGGCCTCGCCGCCTGCGGCGGCGGCGACGAACAGGCCGATCCATTGCGTACCTACCGCGAACAGGCGCTCGAATGGACGGCCTGCGATCCAACCATCCTGGGCGCCGAGGGCGACTGGGGTGATGATGATGCCGACGGTGACGACCGCATCGGCATCTCGCTGAATGGAATGCCGCTGCGCGACAACAAGCGTCTGCGCTGCGCCCTGGTTCGCGCCCCGCTGGACTGGGCCAGTCCCGCACGTGGCGACGTGTTCATCAGCATCATGCGGCTGGCGGCAGCCAAGCCCGAACAGCGACGCGGCGCGCTGCTGCTCAATCCCGGTGGGCCGGGCGCCGACGGCCGGCCCATGCCCCTGATCCTGCACCAGATATTCACCCACGACAGCAATGCGTCCCATCCGCGCGGGGCGCTGCTGCTGCGGCTGCTGGACGAGTACGACCTGGTTGGCTTTTCCCCGCGCGGCACCGGCGGCAGCACCCACCTGCAATGCGCCACCAACGAACTGGCGCAGTTGATCGACACCAGCGCGGCAGGCTTGGCGCCCGGCAACATCGCCAATGCCCGGTACAACGGCCGCAAGACCGCCGAGGCCTGCCTGAAAAACCCCCTCGCGCTCCACATCAACACCGACGCCACCGCGCGCGACATGGACCTGCTGCGCGGCTTGCTCGGCGACGACAGGCTCAACTACCTGGGCTACTCCTATGGCACCTGGCTGGGCGCCTGGTACGCCAGCCTGTTCCCCAAGCGCGTCGGTCGCATGGTGCTCGACGGTGCCATGGACTTCACCCGTCCGATGGAGGCGACATTTCTGGCGCAGCCGGCGGCGGCCCAGCGGCTGCTTGACGAGGTGCTGGTGCCGTATGCCGCCCGGCATGCCGGGCACTTCAGACTCGGGCACGACGAAGCCGAGGTGCGCACCGTCCTGCGGGGCCTGAGCCCTCGCATGCAGCACGCCCTGTTCAAGCCCTTGACCGGCTTCCTGAGCAGTCGCCAGGCGGCAGATCAGTTTCTGGACACCGTTGCCGTCGGCCGCGATCTGGATGCCCTGCTCAAGTTGCTGCCCGAACCCGTGGACGAGGGTGCGCTGGCGCGGGCGCTGGAACAGCAGGTGTTCGATCCCACGAACAGCGCGCGGGACGCGGCGCTGCGCAACCTCGCCGGCATGGTGCTCGAAGGCTACGTCGCCATGTGGATCAGGCCGGAACGCAAGAGCTTCGATCTTGACGATCAGGCATCGACATTCACGGCCGTCACATGCAACGATACGCCGGCCACCACCGACCTGGACGCGTGGTATTCGCGCCTGGGAGACATCGCACAGCGCGCACCGATGTTCATCGGTGACCTGCTGGTCCACCCCTGTGCCTTTTGGGGTGGCCCCAGCGTGCGCAAGCCCGATCCTGCCCCCATGCGGGCACTGGACGTGCTGTTCGTGCAATCACAGTACGACGCGGCCTCGGCCAGCGAGGGCGCCACCCGATTCTTCGCCGGACTGCCGCAGGCGCACCGCGTGTACGTGCCCGGCGACCACCAGCACAGCCTGTACCCCTACGGCGACGACTGCATCGATCTGACCGTGACCCGCTACCTGCTGGGCGAATCCCCGCCACAGCGCGAAACCATCTGCAGCGCCCACCCACTGGCGCTGGACGCGCAAGCGCAGGAGCAAGCCGCTGCCCTGCCCTCGGTGCGCGCCGCCGTCAACGCCGGTTCGGCCGACAGGAACCCCACCATGGCGCACCGGCGGATCAGGCATTTCAAGGCCGGGAGCACGCTGCAACCTCGACGGCAGTAGGAAACCAAGCACGCCACCGCCGCCCGGCAACGCAAATACCGGACTTCAGGGATGGTCAGGCAGCTCCGCATGGCGCACAGTCCGAGTATCCAAAGCCGTCTCCAGAATGACACCACCACCGCCACCCGAATCCACCCTGCCATCGCCAGTGCTGGTGGTGGAGGACGAGCCGCTGATACGCGAGCGACTGCAGCAGGTGCTGTTCGGCCTGGGCTACACGGCCGACGCCCTGACCATGGCCACCACACTGGCCGAGGCGCGCGCTTATCTGGCGGCCGGTCCGGTGGCGCTGGCGCTGGTCGATCTGGGCCTGCCGGACGGCAGCGGCATCGAGCTGATCGCCGAACTGCGCAGCGCTGACCCAACGCTGGGCATCCTGGTGATTTCGGCCTGGAGCACCGAGGATGCGATCCTGGCGGCGCTGCGCGCCGGCGCCACGGGCTACGTGCTGAAGGAGCGCGACGACCTGGAAGTGACGCTGTCGATCCGCAGCGTGCTGCGCGGCGGCGCGCCGATCGACCCCTTCATGGCGCGGCGCATCATGGCCGAACTGCATCCGGCGCTGCAGCCGGATGCCGGCCAAAGCGGGAGCGAACCGGCGGAGTCGCTGAGCCCACGCGAACACCAGATCCTGCGTATGGTCGCCGACGGTTCAAGCAACCGCGAAATCGCGGAACAATTGCACCTGTCTCGCCATACTGTCGAATGCCACGTCAAGCACATCTACCGCAAGCTCGCCGTCGGCTCGCGCGTGAGCGCGGTGAGCGCGGCGCGCACGCGCGGGCTGCTGGCCTGACGGCATGGATGTGGCGGCTGGCGTGGTTGAGGACACTCACCTGCGCATTGGCGCTGGCGTGGACGGCGCTGGCCCACGCGCAGGCCGATTGTGCGCCGCACATCACGCGAGTGCAGGCCGCCCGGGCACCGACTGATGGAGCCACGCGCCCCGCCGACGGCTGGGTGCCGGTGACGTCGCTGCCGGACCGCTGGACCGAGACGCGCTGGCCAGGCTACAGCGGCACCGTGTGGTACCGCATCGACTGGCGGCACGGCTGCCCGGACCAGGCCATCAACGATCCTGAATCGGCACTGGCACTGGCGCTCGACTCGGTCAACATGGCCGGCGAGTTGTGGGTAGGCGAGGCGCTGCTGTGGCGCGACCGGCATCTGAGCGAGCCGTTGTCGCGCAGCTGGAACATGCCGCGCTACTGGCAGCTGCCCAATACGCTGCTGCGGGCCGGCGACAACAGCTTGTGGGTGCGGGTCGTCGGCGTGGCGGCGCAATCGCCGGGACTGGGCACCATCCACCTGGGGGCACCGGACGCGGTGCGGGCGCTGCATGACACGCGTTGGTGGCGCCAGCGCACCTTGTTCACGCTCAACCTGATGCTGTCGGCGGCGCTGGGGGTGCTGTTCTTCTTCGTCTGGCTGCTGCAGCGCGAGCAAGTGGCGTTCGGCTGGTACGCGTTGATGGCCTTGTGCTGGGTGCTGTTCGTCTCCAACGTGCTGATGACCGAAGCCTGGCCGTTCGCAGACACGCTGACCGTGGCACGCGCCAACGCCAGCATGATGGTGCTGTACGTGGCGAGCTTCTGCATCTTCATCTGGCGCTTTGGAGAACGGCGCTGGCCACGGCTGGAGCGCGTCCTCTGGGCCTTGACGGCGCTGTTGCTGGCTACCCTGTGGGTGGTGCCGGCGGCGCATCTGGGACGAGCACTGCAGCTGGCGGGACTGCTGAGCGTCGGCGCCTTTCTGACCAACTGCGTCCAGTTCGTTCGGCACGCCTGGCGCACGCGCCAGCCCGATCAGCTGATGCTCTCCGCCTGTCTGCTGGTGTTCATCGTGGTGACCGTGCACGACCTGCTGCTGCTGCTGCACGTGCTGCCCGACGATCCGGCGTGGACACCGTTTTCCAGCATCGCCATGATGGCCGGCATGTCGGCCGTGCTGGGCTGGCGCATCGCACTCAATCGGCGCCGCATCGAGCGCTTCAACGAAGAGTTGCGCGAGAGCATCGCGCACGCGCGCGCCGACCTGAGCGCGACGCTGTCACGCGAGCATGCGCTGGCACTGGACAACGCGCGCCTGCAGGAGCGCCTGCACGTGGCGCACGACCTGCACGACGGTCTGGGCGCCTCGCTGGTGCGTGCCATCGCGCTGCTCGAGCAGACCGGCAGCGAGCTGCCGAAAAGCCAGTTCCTGTCGATCCTGAAACTGCTGCGCGACGACTTGCGCCAGGTCATCGACAGCGGCTCCAGCAGCGGCGCGACGGTGCCGGAAACACCACAGCAGTGGCTGGCGCCGCTGCGTCACCGCTTCATGCAGCTGTTCGAGGAACTCGATATCCAATCCGACTGGCGCGTTCCACCGGCATGGCACACGGCGCCGGATGCGTTGCAGTGCCTGGCGCTGACGCGGCTGGTCGAGGAAGCGCTGGTGAACGTGATCAAGCACAGCCGCGCACGACACGTGCAGGTCGTGCTGACGCAACAGGCCGACGATGGCGTGCTGTTGCTGCGCATCGAGGACGACGGCGCGGGTTTCGACGTGCTGGCGGTGCTGCGCGCCGGCCTGAGCGTGGGCATGCGCAGCATGCAGGCGCGCATGCTGCGCGCCGGCGGCTGGCTGAACGTCGAGTCGCACCCGGGCTCGACGGTGCTGACGGCGCATCTGACGCCGCGCAGCCAGCCGCAGCCGCCGCCGGACTAGGGCAAGGCACTACGCGCGCGCGTAGCCCGCCCGGCTGAACATGAAGATGCCGGCCACCACCAGCACCGTGCCGGCCGCCAGCCAGAGGGTGAGCGGCTCGCCCAGGATCACGATGCCCATGGCGATGGTCGACAGCGGCCCGATCATGCCGACCTGCGCCGCCAGGTTGGCGCCCACGCGCTCGACCGCCATCATCACCATCAGCACCGGCGCCGCGGTGCACAGGGTCGCGTTCAGCACCGACAGCCAGATCACCTCGGGCGCCACTTGCGCCGCCGCCAGCGGCTTGACCAACAGGAATTGCGCGATGCAGCACAGGCAGGCCACGGTGGTCGCCAGACCCACCAGCCGAAGCGCGCCCAGGCGCTGCACGAACTCGCCGCTGTAGAACAGGTATAGCGCGTAGCTGAAGGTGGAACCGAACACCAGCAGCGCGCCCCAGGCCGTGGCGCCGCTGGGCGCGATGCGCAGCTCGACTCCGAACACGACCAGAGCGCCGGCGTAGCTGACCGCGGTGGCCAGCAGATGCCGGCCCGTGATGCGGCGCCCGCGCAGCAGCCAGCCGAGCACCAGCACCAGGGTCGGGCCGAGGTACAGGATCAGGCGCTCCAGGCTGGCGGTGATGTACTGCAGGCCGGCGAAATCCAGCATGCTGGACAGGTAGTAGCCGATGAAGCCGAGACCAAGCACGCCGACCCAGTCGCGCCGCGCCAGCGGCGGCTGGCCGCGGCCGGCCCACCAGGCCATGAAGACGAAAAACGGCAGCGCGAACAGCATGCGGTACATGATCAGCGTGACCGCATCGACGCCGTAGCGGTAAGCCAGCTTGACGATGATGGCCTTGGCGCTGAAGGCGATCGCGCCCAGTGCGGCCAGCACCATGCCCGGCCACAGGCTGGCGGCGGCCGGCGCGCCGCGCCGCGCCGGGGACGGCGCCGGCTCCTCATCCGCGGCGGTGGCGGCGACCTCAGTCATCGGGCTCAGTCATGCGCAGCACCGACGATGCGGTGGTGCAGGCGCCTGAGCGACCACCACACGGCCAGCGCCACCACCGGCACCGCAGCGGCCATGGTGACTTCGGCCGACAGCGGCCAGCCGATGCCGTGCGCGCCCTTGACCAGGTAGCCGATCAGGCCCACCACGTAGTAGGTGATCGCCGCCACCGACAGGCCCTCGACGGTGGACTGCAGCCTCAGCTGCATGGCGCTGCGCCGATTCATCGCCGCCAGCAGCTGGCGGCTGCTCTGCTGCTGCTCGAACTCGACGCGCGTGCGCAGCAGGTGGCTCAAGCGCGCGATGCGCTCGGACAGCGCCGCCTGGCGCCGGTCGGCGGCGCGGCAGGTGCTCATGGCCGGCGTCAGACGCCGCTCCATGAAGTCACCCAGCGATTGCATGCCCTCGATGCGCAGCTCGGCAACGTCGCGCAGACGCTTGGTGACCAGTTCGTGGTAGGCGGCGCTGGCGGCGAAGCGCATGTGGGTGGCTGCGTACAGGCTCTCCATGTCCGCGGCCAGGCGCGTCAGGCGATCGAGCAGCGCCGGCTCGTCCGCGCTCGAGGCGCTGCGCACGGCCTGCGACAGCGCCGCCAGTTCGGCTTCGCCACGCGCCAGCCAGTCGAAGGCTGCGCGTGCGGTCGGCAGCGCCAGCAGCGCCGCCATGCGGTAGCTCTCGATCTCCAGCAGGCGCTGCACCAGGCGGCCGAGCCGGCGCGGCGACACCTGGCCGGTGGCGACTTCACCGCTGAACACCAGCATGCGCACGCAGCCGTCGGCGCGCAGCTGCAGGTCGGTGTGCAGCTCGGAGCTGGCGCTGATCACGCTCGATCCGGTCACGCTGCGCTCGTCCAGCAGGTGGCGCACCAGCGCGGCGCGGTCGGTACCGGCCTTGGGTAAGACCCACAGCTGCACGCCCGCCAGCTGCTGCCCCGGCACCGCCTGGCGCCAGGCCGCCGGCGCCAGTTCGGCGGCGCTGGGCGGCTCGCCGTGCTCGAGCGCCAGCAACTCCTGCGGTGACAGCCCGCGCATGAAGGTCCAGGAGCTGAACTCGGTGTGCTGCTCCCAGCGCAGGCTGAATTCGCCCAGGTCGGCGCGCAGGTAGACTTGGCCGTCGCCCGGCGGCGCCAGGCCGCGGCCTTCCAGCAGGGCCGCCAGATGCGTCCGGCTGGCGGCGCGTTCCTCACCGCGCGTCAGCATGACCCAGTGCGTCACCGCCAGCGGCGCGTGCAGCACCTCCGGCGGCCGCGCGTGCACCTCGTTGTGCAGGGCCTGGCGCAACTCGGGCCTCAGCTGGTCGGACGGGAATTCAGGCAGCATGATGAACGGTGGCGGGATCGGATCGCGGACACGAAGGCGGCAGGGCACGATGAGCAATGGCGCCGGGTGGCGCCATTGTCTCCGCATCGGCACGGAGCGCCGCGCTACTCCTCCTCGAACGCCACCTCGCGGCTCTTCTTGACCGCCGGCATCAGCACGATCACCAGCAGCAGCGCCGACAGCGCCAGCAGCGTGGCCGAGATCGGGCGCGTGACCAGCACGCTCCAGTCGCCTCGGGACAGCAGCAAGGCCCGTCTCAGGTTCTCCTCCATCATCGGCCCCAGGATCAGCCCCAGCAGCAGCGGCGCCGGCTCCATGCCCAGCTTGATGAAGACATAGCCCAGGATGCCGAACCAACCCACCATCCACACGTCCCAGGTGTTGTTGTTGGTGGAGTACACCCCGATGGCGCAGAACAGCACGATGGCCGGGAACAGCCAGCGGTAGGGCACGCTCAGCAGCTTGATCCACAGCCCCACCAGCGGCAGGTTGAGGATGATCAGCATGGCGTTGCCGATCCACATCGAGGCGATCAGGCCCCAGAACAGCTCGGGGTTGCTGGTCATCACCTGCGGGCCGGGCTGGATGTTGTGGATGGTCATGGCGCCGACCATCAGCGCCATCACGGCGTTGGGCGGGATGCCCAGCGTGAGCAGCGGGATGAAGGAGGCCTGCGAGCCGGCGTTGTTGGCCGACTCGGGCGCGGCCACGCCGCGGATGTTGCCCTTGCCGAACGGCACCTCGCCGGGCCTGAGCCTGGTCTTCTTCTCGATGGTGTAGGCGGCGAAGGCCGACAGCAGCGCGCCGCCGCCGGGCAGGATGCCCAGGCCCGAGCCCAGCGCGGTGCCGCGCAGGATGGCCGGCATCATCAGCTTCCAGTCTTCCCGGTTCGGGTAGATGTGCTCGACCTTGCCGGTGAAGATCTCGCGTTTCTCGCTGGTGTGCGCCAGGTTGGAGATGATCTCGCCGTAGCCGAACACGCCCATGGCGATGACGATGAAGCCGATGCCGTCGGTGAGTTCGGGGATGTCGAAGCTGTAGCGCGCCACGCCCGAGTTGACGTCGGTACCGACCATGCCCAGCAGCAGGCCGAGCACGATCATGCCGATGGCCTTGATCAGCGAGCCTGAGGCCAGCACCACGGCGCCGATCAGGCCCAGCACCATGAGCGAGAAGTATTCGGCCGGGCCGAACTTGAAGGCGATTTCGGTCAGCGGTATGGCAAAGCCGGCCAGCCACAGGGTGCCGAACGAGCCGGCGATAAAGGAGCCGATGGCCGCTGCCGCCAGCGCCGGCCCGGCTCTTCCCCGGCGCGCCATCTGGTAGCCGTCGATCACCGTCACCACCGACGACGATTCGCCCGGCAGGTTGACCAGGATGGCGGTGGTGGAGCCGCCGTACTGGGCGCCGTAGTAGATGCCGGCCAGCATGATCAGCGCGGCGGTGGGCGGCAGCGCGTAGGTGGCCGGCAGCAGCATGGCGATGGTCGGCACCGGGCCGATGCCGGGCAGCACGCCGATCAGGGTGCCGAGCAGGCAGCCAACGAAGGCGTAGATCAGGTTCTGCAGCGTGAAGGCGACGCTGAAGCCGAGCGCCAGGTGGTCGATCAACTCTCCCATGGTGCGCGTCTCCTGCTCAACGGCCCAGGAAGGTCGGCCAGACCTGGAACTGCAGGCTCAGGCCATAGACGAAGGCGCCGTAACTGAGCACGGCCAGCAGCACGCCAAGGATGATGACTTCGAGCCACTTGAATTCGGTGCCGGCCATCGAGGCGACGATGGTCAGCACGATGATGGCGATGATCAGGCCCATCGCCGGCAGTCCCAGCAACTGCCAGCCGCCCAGCAGGATGCCGAACAGGAGGTTGGCGGCGATGATGAACACCAGCGGGCGCCAGGCCCACTTGCCGATCGGATCGCCGTCGGGCGTTTCCACCACCAGCGCGCGGAACATGACGATGACGCCGATGAGGGCCAGCAGGATGCCAAGCATCAGGGGAAAGTAGCCCGGGCCCATGCGCGCGCCGCTGCCAATGCTGTAGTTGGTCGCTCCCCAGGCAAACCCCACGCCAACCACCAAATACAGCAGGCCAGCGAAGAAGTCCTTCTGACTCTTGATGCGCACTATGTGTCTCCTGAAACAAGAACATCGCTGGCGCCAGGCCAGCTCATGTCGCCCTCACAACGAGCCGAGGCTGCGCCTATTCTTGCATGGGCTTCGATGTCAAGAAACGCAGCAGCAGGGAAATCCCAGGGGGAAACCCTCGGTCGGCATCTTGTTCGCGTCGCCGACACGGCGGCTGAAATCACGGCGCCCCGGATCCATCCGGACCTGCATGCCGCGCGCAGGGACGCACGTGTTCGGGCGCTTGCGCCTCAGCGCTGCAAGGACTTGAACACCTTGAGCCACTTGCGCGCCGGCAAACCCCAGCGCGCTTCGATCGCGTCCGCCTGTGCCTGCAGCGCGGCGCGCTTGGGCCGGCTCGGCGCGCGCTGCGCCAGCACCACGGCATTGCCCTCGCGCGTGGGCTTGAAGGCCCACACGGCACGCTCGCCAAAGGCGGCGCCAATGCTTTCCAGGCTGCGCTGGAAACTGGCCGTGCGGCCGAACAGGTTCACCGTCATGCAGCCGTCATCGGTCAGCAGGTGGCGGCAGTCGGCGTAGAAGTCGGGACTGTCGAGCACCGGCGCCGCGGCATCATCGTCGTACAGGTCCACCTGCAGGGCATCCACGGTGCTCAGCCATTCGGCCTGGCGCACTTCGCGCGCGGCATCGGCAATCACCACGCGCAGGCGCACATCCTCGGGCGGCAGCTTCAACCAGCCGCGGCAGACGTCGGCCACGCGCGGGTTGATCTCCACCGCGGTGCACGTCATCTTCAGCTTCTTGTAGCAGAACTTGGTCAGCGCACCGGCGCCCAGGCCCAGCTGCATGGCGTGCCGGCCGGCCACCGAATCGAGCGGCACGAACAGCAGCCAGGCCATCATGCGCTGCACGTATTCCAGATCGATGTCGAACGGCGCATCGATGCGCATCGATCCCTGCACCCACTCGGTGCCCAGGTGCAGGTAGCGGATGCCGTCGGCTTCGGAAAGATTGACCTCGAGCGAGGCCAGCGAGTCGCGTTTCAAAGTGCGGTGATTATCGCCAGCGGGCGTGGCAATGACCCAATGACCTCGGCCGGTGCCTTCGATGACGGCGCTGCGCGCCATGATGGAAGTCCAGTTGTTTCGTCATTGACGTCGCGCGGCGACGAAGTCATTCCGTCATCGATTCACGCCGCCTCCAACGTCGCCGCCAGCCGCTCGGCGCAGGCCTGCGCCTGCGCGCCATCCTGCGCCTCGACCATCACGCGCAGCAGCGGCTCGGTGCCGCTGGCGCGGATCAGCACGCGGCCACGACCGGCCAGTTCGGCCTCGACGGCGCACGAGGCCTGCTGCAGCTGCGCGTTCTGGCGCCAGTCCTGGTCGGGTCGCAGACGCACGTTGATCAAGGTCTGCGGGAACAGCTGCACAGCGTTCAGCTGTTCGGTCACCGTGCGGCCGCTGGCGGCGCAGGCGCGCAGCACCTGCAGCGCCGACACCAGGCCGTCGCCGGTGCTGTGGCGATCGAGCATCAGCAGGTGGCCCGAACCCTCGCCACCGAGCAGCCAGCCGCGGCGGTTCAGCTCTTCCAGCACGTAGCGGTCGCCCACCTTGGCGCGCACGAACTCGTAGCCCAGCTGGCGGACCCCCAGCTCGACCGCCATGTTGGTCATCAGCGTGCCGACCACGCCGGCCAGCTCAGGGCCGCGCGCCTGGCCCTTGGCCTGCCGGTGCGCCAGCCGGTCGGCGGCGAGCAGGTACAGCAGTTCATCGCCGTTGAACAGGCGGCCGCTGGCATCGACCATCTGCAGCCGGTCGGCATCGCCATCCAGCGCGATGCCGTAATCGGCGCGCTGCTCGACCACGGCACGCACCAGCGCCTCGGGGTGGGTGGCGCCGACGCCGTCGTTGATGTTCAATCCGTCCGGCGCGCAGCCGATGGCGCTGACCTCGGCGCCCAGTTCGTGGAACACCTGCGGCGCGATCTGGTAGGCGGCGCCGTGGGCGGCATCGACCACGATCTTCAGGCCGCGCAGGCTGAGATGGCTGCTGAAGGTGCTCTTGCAGAACTCGATGTAGCGGCCAGCCGCATCGTCGAGCCGGCGGGCGCGTCCCAGGTGTCTTGACTCCACCCATTGCGGCGGCTCGGCCAGCGCGGCCTCCACCTCCAGCTCCCAGGCGTCGGGCAGTTTGGTGCCCTGGGCGCTGAAGAACTTGATGCCGTTGTCGGGATACGCATTGTGGCTGGCGCTGATCACCACGCCGAGGCTGGCACGTTGCGCGCGCGTCAGGTAGGCCACGGCCGGCGTCGGCACCGGCCCCAGCAGCAGCACGCTGGCACCGGCGGAGTTCAGGCCCGACTCGAGCGCGCTCTCCAGCATGTAGCCCGAGATGCGCGTGTCCTTGCCGATCAGCACCACCGGATTGGCCTGCTCACGCTTGAGCACGCGGCCCACGGCATGGCCCAGGCGCAGCACGAAATCGGGCGTGATCGGCGCCTGGCCCACCGTGCCGCGAATGCCGTCGGTGCCAAAATATTGGCGGCTCATGCGCGCCCTCCTCTTCTCTACAAGTGCAATGCGCCGCATCGCGCGGCGGAAGCCCAAAGCTATAATTTTAATAGTTGCCGTGGACGGACCAACTCATTGACGAACCGCGGATGCGGCCCGCATCTGGCGCCACACGGCCAGCGCCTGCATCGTTTCGCGCACGTCGTGCACGCGCACGACATGCGCACCGCGCTCGACCGCCAGCAGCGCCGCCGCCACGCTGCCTACCACCCGATCGGCCGGCGGCGGCGGCGCGAACCCAGCACCCTTCAACGCGGCGCCGATCGAGGACTTGCGCGACCAGCCCGCCAGCAGCGGATGACCGGTGGCCAGCAACTCGTGCTGGCGCGCCAGCAGGCTGAAGTTCTGCTCTACCGTCTTGCCGAAGCCGATGCCCGGATCCAGCACGATGCGGCTCGGCTGCACGCCACGCGACTGCAAGGCCTGCGCGCGCTGCTGCAGGAAACGCGCCACCGGCGGCACCGCATCGCCTTCCATCGGCGCCAGCTGCATGGTCTGCGGGTCGCCGTGCATGTGCATCAGCACGATCCCGCAGGACGGGTGGCTGGCCACCACCTCCAGCGCATCCGGCCCGCCGATTTCGGCGCCCCGACGCAGCGCCCAGATGTCGTTGACGATATCGACGCCCAGATCGAGCACGGCCGCCATGACTTCGGGCTTGTAGGTGTCGACCGAGACCGGCACGCCCAGCCGGACGGCTTCGCGCACGACCGGTAGCACGCGCGCCAGCTCCTGCGCCAGCGGCACCGCCGGGCTGCCAGGGCGGGTCGATTCGCCACCGATGTCGAGCAGGTCGGCGCCTTCGGCCAGCAATTGCTCGCAGTGGCGCAGTGCCGATGCCGCGTCGGCGTGCTGGCCACCGTCCGAGAACGAGTCCGGCGTGACGTTGACGATGCCCATCACGCGCGGCTGGCTCAGGTCGATCTCGAAGCGGGTGGTTTTCCAGCAGCTCATGGACAAGAAAAGATCATGGGCCCCACGACGAGCCAACAAAGAAGGACGCAGGGGACGCGGAAGCCACGCAGAAAACGCGAAGAAGAAAACCTTTGGCGGTTGTTCTTCTGCGTCCTCCGCGTGGTCTTTGCGTCCTCTGCGTCCAGTCCTGCCCGGTGGGTGATCAGGCCACGGTTGGCGCCGGGTCGGCCGGCTTGGCCGCCGGCGTGCCGCCGGCACCGCTGTCGCCGGAAAACGGCTGGCGCGGCGTGAAGTCCTTGGGCGGGCGCGGCGCGCGGCCGGCCATGATGTCGTCGAGCTGCTCGCCGTCGATGGTCTCCCAGTCCAGCAGCGCCTTGGCCATGGCATGCATCTTGTCCTGGTGCTCCTCGATCAGGCGGCGCGCCAGCGCGTACTGCTCGTCGATGATGCGGCGCACCTCGGCGTCGACCTTCTGCATGGTCTCTTCCGAGATGTTGGTGGTCTTGGTCACGCTGCGGCCGAGGAACACCTCGCCCTCGTTCTCGGCGTAGACCATCGGGCCCATGGCCTCGCTCATGCCGTAGCGCATCACCATGTCGCGCGCGATCTGGGTGGCGCGCTCGAAGTCGTTGGAAGCGCCGGTGGTCATCTGGTTCATGAACACCTCCTCGGCGATGCGGCCACCGAACAGCATGCTGATCTGGTTCAGCATGTATTCCTTGTCGTAGCTGTAGCGGTCCTGCTCGGGCAGGCTCATGGTCACGCCCAGCGCGCGGCCGCGCGGGATGATGGTGACCTTGTGCACCGGGTCGCACTTGGGCAGCAGCTTGCCGATCAGCGCGTGGCCACTCTCGTGGTAGGCGGTGTTGCGGCGCTCTTCCTCGGGCATGACCATGCTCTTGCGCTCGGGGCCCATCAGGATCTTGTCCTTGGCCTTCTCGAAGTCCTGCATCTCGACCACACGCGCGTTGCGGCGCGCGGCCATCAACGCCGCCTCGTTGCACAGGTTGGCCAGGTCGGCCCCGCTCATGCCGGGCGTGCCGCGCGCGATCACGCTGGCGCTCACGTCCTGGCCGATCGGGATCTTGCGCATGTGCACGTTCAGGATCTGCTCGCGGCCGCGGATGTCGGGCAGCGTGACGTAGACCTGGCGGTCGAAGCGGCCCGGGCGCAGCAGCGCGGCGTCCAGGATGTCGGGCCGGTTGGTGGCCGCGACCACGATCACGCCCAGGTTGGTCTCGAAGCCGTCCATCTCGACCAGCATCTGGTTCAGCGTCTGCTCGCGCTCGTCGTTGCCGCCGCCCAGGCCCGCGCCACGCTGGCGGCCCACGGCGTCGATCTCGTCGATGAAGATGATGCAGGGCGCGTTCTTCTTGGCGTTCTCGAACATGTCGCGCACGCGCGCCGCGCCGACGCCGACGAACATCTCGACGAAGTCGGAGCCGGAGATGGAAAAGAACGGCACCTTGGCCTCGCCGGCGATGGATTTCGCCAGCAGCGTCTTGCCGGTGCCGGGCGGGCCGACCAGCAGCAGGCCGCGCGGAATGCGGCCGCCGAGCTTCTGGAATTTCTGCGGGTCCTTCAGGAAGTCGACCACTTCCTTCACCTCTTCCTTGGCCTCGTCGCAGCCGGCCACGTCGGCGAAGGTGACGGTGTTGTTGTTCTCGTCCAGCATGCGCGCCTTGCTCTTGCCGAAGCTGAACGCGCCGCCCTTGCCACCACCCTGCATCTGGCGCATGAAGTAGACCCAGACGCCGATCAGCAGCAGCATCGGGCCCCAGCTGACCAGCAGCGTCATCAGCAGCGAACCTTCCTCGCGCGGCTTGACGTCGAACTTGACGCCGTGGTTGATCAGGTCGCCGACCAGGCCGCGATCGAGGTAGGTGGCCTGGGTGCGCACCCGGCGGTCGTCGCTCATCACGGCCACGATGTCGGTGCCGCCCTGGCCTTCCTGGATGGTGGCGCTCTTGACGCGGTTGTTGCGCACCTCTTCGAGGAAATCGGAGTACGCGACATGACTGGCGCTGGTCATCCGCCCACCGTCGAACTGCTTGAACACGGTGAACAGCACCATGGCAATCACCATCCAGACGGCGATCTTCGAGAACCACTGATTGTTCAAGGACTTAAGCTCCAGTCAAAATAACTCGGCGATGCCGAGCATATGCAGGCCATTTTAGGCTTTTCAAGCTGCGAAACCTGTCGGACGAAGACGCCAACCCCTTGATAAAGAGCGGTTTTGCGCCATAGTGGCCCGCTGCACCCGCCCTGCCACTCGCCAGCGCCGCCAAAGTCTTGACCAAGCTCAAGCCGATGGGCCGACCGGCTTCAGACCCATGCCCACCAGAAAGGTTTCCGCCGACTTGTCACGCGATGCCTTGGGCTTGATCGGCTTGACGACCAGAAAGCGCTCCTTGAACAGCTTCACCAGCTGGCTGTAGCCGCTGCCATGGAACAGCTTGACCACCAGGGCGCCGTCGGGCTTGAGATGCGCGGCGGCGAAATCCAGCGCCAGCTCGACCAGGTGGGCAATGCGCGCGGCATCGCTGGACGCGACGCCCGACAGGTTAGGCGCCATGTCCGACACCACCAGGTCCAGCGGCTGGCCGCCGACGGCCTCGGCCAGCTGCGCCAGCACCGCGTCCTCGCGGAAATCGCCCTGCAGGAAGACCACGCCCTCGATCGGCTCCATCGGCAGCATGTCCAGTGCGACGATGGTGCCCGGCAATTCGCCGACAGCGGCCCCGGCGGGCGCCAGGCGCCGACGCAGGTACTGACTCCAGGCGCCGGGCGCGCTGCCCAGGTCGACCACGCGCATGCCGGGCTTGATCAGCCCCAGCGCCGCGTCGATCTCCTTCAGCTTGTAGGCGGCGCGGGCACGGTAGCCCTCCTTCTGCGCCAGCTTGACGTAGGGGTCGTTGATGTGGTCGGCAAGCCAGGCCTTGTTGACCTTCTTGCTCTTGGTTTTCACCTTCATGCAGCGATTGTCGCCGGGCCTGACCGGGTGCGGGGGCGATAATCCCGGCCATGCCGCAGATCGAACTGACCCTCGCCGAGCGCAAGGCGCACCGCGCCGAAGCGCACCACCTCGACCCCGTGGTCATGATCGGCGGCGACGGCCTGACGCCCGCGGTGATCAAGGAAACCGACGCCGCGCTGAACGCCCACGGCCTGATCAAGATCCGCGTGCTGGGCGATGACCGCGCCGCGCGCGAGGCGATCTACCAGCAACTGGCGGATGAGTTGAATGCCGCGCCGGTACAGCACATCGGCAAGCTGCTGGTACTGTGGCGGCCCAAGCCGAAGAAGGAGCGCACGCTGGACGAGGAGCGCCGCCCCGGGCCGAAGGACGTGAAGGTGCTCAAGTTCAGCAAGCGCGGCGGCCAACGACCCCAGGTGCGGGTGGTGCGCGTGCTGGGCAACCAGCGCCTGACGCCGGGCGGCAAGCTGAAGAAGGCGGCACCGAAGCAGAAATCGCTCAAGAAGGCACGCGGCAATTGATCGCGCCTGTTCAGCCACGCATCGACCCCATGCCGGATCAGGATCAGCGGCACATCCTGTGCATGAAATGGGGCACCAAGTACGGCCCCGAATACGTCAACCGGCTGTACGTCATGGTGCGCCGCCATCTGTCGGGCGATTTCAGCTTCGTCTGCCTGACCGACGACGCCAGCGGCATTCGCCCCGAGGTGCAATGCCTGCCGATTCCGCCGCTCAACCTGCAGCTCAAACCCGGCCAGCGTGACGGCGCCTGGAGAAAGCTCACCACCTTCGAGGGCGACCTGCACGGCCTCACCGGCACGGCGTTGTTCCTGGACCTCGACGTCGTCATCGTCGACAGCTTGGATGACTTCTTCACCCAACCGGGCGAATTCCTGATCATCAAGGACTATCCGCGCTTCTGGCGCTTCGGCGAGCGCGTCGTCGGCAACTCTTCCGTCTACCGCTTTCGGCTCGGCGCCCACGCCGACGTGCTGGAGCATTTCCGCACGCACATGGAAGCGATGCAGAAGAAGTACCGCAACGAGCAGGACTTCCTCTCGCACTTCCTGCACGCGCAGGGCAAGCTCAGCTACTGGCCGCCCGAATGGTGCCCGAGCTTCAAGTACCACTGCATCCCGGTCTGGCCGAGCAACTACTGGAAGCCGCCCTTCGTGCCGGCGAATGCACGCATCGTCATCTTCCACGGCGAGGTGAACCCGCCCGACGCGCTGGCGGGCAAGCGCAACAAGCGCTTTCACCATATCCAGCCCGCCACGTGGGTCGCGGACGCATGGGACGGCGCTTGGCACCCTGACGCGCCTGGCGGCGCATGAGCTCGGCCTGACGGCCTTCGATGACGCCATGACCGGCGTCGGTCATGGCGGCGCAGCCGCCGTCATCGGCGCCGCGCCCACGGCGAAGTCATTTCGTCATCTGGCGACACCGGCACCCACGCCGACCAGCGGCCGCCCAACCAGCCGCGTCAGAATCGCCAGCGGACTGGCCTGCGGATTCGCCTCGCGCCCCGGTGGCAGGTACAGCGTCTGCTCCATCATGTGCTGGCCGCTCATCACCGCGTGCGTGGTCTGGTCCGAATAGCAGACCCATGCGCTGCCGGCCGCAAACGGCATCGTCACTTGCGTGCCGCTGTTCTGATACTGGACGTCGAACTTCATCAGGTCGTGCAACTGCAGCATCAGGTGGTCGTACTCGCTGCGCAGCGACTTGGTGACCTGCAGCGCGTTCAGCAGCCTGGCCTGCCACAGCCGGTACGGTTTGGCGCGCGGCAGGAACTGACGCGCCACGGTCTCGAAATCCTCGCCGACGCGCCACACGCGCGGCACGCCGTCCGGATTGATGTTGGTGAACACGCGCAGGATGCGTTCACCGTAATTGGGCCGCGAGGGAAACGCATCCACGTGCAGGCGCTGGTCGTCGGCGCGCACCGACTGTGCGCGCGTCTCGACCTGACGCGGCCGGAAGCTGGTCGGCGCGACGCGCAACTGGCCGCGGTAGGCCGGAAACAAGCCATCGACCAGCTGCAGCGCCTGCTGGCGAAACCGGCCGACCATGTCTGCCAGCAGCCGCTGCTCCTGCGCGCTGCCGCCGGCGCCCTTGAGCACGCCGTCGGCATTCAGGCTGACGTTGCGCGACTTCGGGTGCAGCATGTCGCTGCGCAGCAGCGGCCGCTCCTCGGGCCGGAGCTCGAAGCCGAGCTGGGGGAAATACAGCAGCTTGCCGGCCTCGGCCGCCGCCACCCATTCGGGCCGGCCATCGGCCTGCCGCCAGTCGCGCAGATCAATTTCGACGATGGGTGGGTTCATCACCTTCCTGGCGGCGTGCCTGCGAGGCGCCACAACACGGCACCCGCGCACAGCCACTGCAGGCTGTACAGCCCCGCGCCGATGCCATGCCACAGGCGCAGATTCTCGCGCGCCAGGATGCGCGGCGCCACCGCGTATTCCAGCAGCAGCGCCAGCAGCAGGCCGGCGATGACGATGAACACGGTGGCGCCTGCCCGCAAGCCGGCCGCGCCGGCACGCCGGCGCTTGAGCAGCATCAGCAGCAGCAGGCCGCAGGCCAGCGACAGCCAGCCCTGCATGCCGAACAGCTTGGCGGCCACGCCACCGGCCAACGCCTTGGTCGGCAGGTGGGCGAACAGCAGCGGCACCACCGCGAACCCGACCACCGACAGGCTGCCCCACCACAGGGCGGCGGCCAGCAGCGCGGCTCGGTCGGACAGGGGCATGGCGGGCTTCAGACGTAGCGGACGGCGATGATCTCGTAGTGGCGCACGCCGCCCGGCGCCTGCACCTCGGCGCTGTCGCCCTGCTCCTTGCCGATCAGCGCGCGCGCGATCGGGCTGGAGATGTTGATCAGGCCGTGCTTCAAGTCGGCCTCGTCCTCGCCGACGATCTGGTAGGAGACCTGCTCGCCGCTGTCCTCGTCCTCCAGCTCGACGGTGGCGCCGAACACCACCTTGCCGCCGGCATCCAGCGCCGCAGGATCGATGATCTGCGCGGTGGCCAGCTTGCCCTCGACTTCCTTGATGCGGCCCTCGATGAAACCCTGGCGATCCTTGGCGGCGTCGTACTCGGCGTTCTCGCTCAGGTCGCCGTGCGAGCGCGCCTCGGCGATCGCCGCGATCACCGCGGGGCGCTCCTGGGTCTTCAGGCGCTGCAGCTCCGCCTTGAGCTGCTCGGCGCCGCGGCGGGTGAGTGGAACGGTGGCCATGGTTTCGAAATCCTCAAAAAAGCAAACCGCCGAGGACGGCGCCTCGGCGGTGAACTGTGTCGCATGCGATTATGCCGCGTCTGGCGACCGGCGTCGTCCGGCCGGTGGCCTGCGGTCAACCGAGTTCGGCCTGCATTTCCTGCACCGAGATCACCTCCAGCTGGTCCATGCACTTCATGCCCTCGACCGCGGCCTCGGCGCCAAAGATGGTCGTGATGGTCGGCACGCGCGCCTGCAGCGCGCTGGTGCGGATGGCACGGCTGTCGGCAATGGCGTTGCGGCGCTCCTCGACGGTGTTGATCACCAGCGAGACGCCGCCGTTCTTGATCAGGTCGACCACGTGCGGACGACCCTCGGTGACCTTGTTGACCGTCTCGCACGCGATGCCCGCGGCCTGGATGGCGGCGGCCGTGCCGCGCGTGGCAACCAGTTCGAAGCCCATCGCGACCAGCTCGCGCGCCACCTGCACCGCCTGCGGCTTGTCGCGGTTCTTCACGGTCAGAAACACCTTGCCGGCCGGCGTGCCGTCGCCGCGCAGCGGGCGCGGCAGGCGCTCGCCAGCACCGACCTGGGCCTTGACGAAGGCTTCGCCGAAGCTCTTGCCGACGCCCATCACCTCGCCGGTGGACTTCATCTCGGGGCCCAGAATGGTGTCCACGCCGGGAAACTTGACGAACGGAAACACCGCTTCCTTGACGCTGAAGTACGGCGGCGTGACTTCCTGCTCGACGCCCTGGCTGTCCAGCGTCTGGCCGGCCATGCAGCGCGCCGCCACCTTGGCCAACTGGACGCCGGTGGCCTTGCTGACGAAGGGCACGGTGCGGCTGGCGCGCGGGTTCACCTCCAGCACGTAGATCACGTCCTGGGTGGTGCCGTCATCCTGCGGCACCTCCTGGATCGCGAACTGCACGTTCATCAGGCCGACCACGCTCAAAGCCCCGGCCATGGCGGCGGTCTGGCGCTTGAGTTCGTCGACGGTGGTGTCCTTCAGGTAGTACGGCGGCAGCGAGCAGGCCGAATCGCCCGAGTGCACGCCGGCCTGCTCGATGTGCTCCATCACGCCGCCGATGAACACGCGCCCGGCGCTGTCGCGCACCGCGTCGACGTCGCATTCGATGGCGTCGCTGAGGAAGCGGTCGAGCAGCACCGGCGAATCGTTGCTGACCTTGACCGCCTCGCGCATGTAGCGCTCCAGGTCGCGCTGCTCGTGCACGATCTCCATCGCGCGGCCGCCCAGCACGTAGCTCGGCCGCACCACCAGCGGGTAGCCCAGCGCGGCGGCCTTTTCCAGCGCCTCGGCCTCGGTGCGCGCGGTGGCGTTGGGCGGCTGGCGCAGATTCAGCTCGTTCAGCAGTTGCTGGAAGCGCTCGCGGTCCTCGGCGGCGTCGATCATGTCGGGGCTGGTGCCGATGATGGGCACGCCCTCGGCCTCCAGGTCCAGCGCCAGTTTCAGCGGCGTCTGGCCGCCGTACTGCACGATCACGCCGGTGGGCTTTTCCTTGTCGACGATCTCCAGCACGTCCTCCAGCGTCAGCGGCTCGAAGTACAGGCGGTCGCTGGTGTCGTAGTCGGTCGACACGGTCTCGGGGTTGCAGTTGACCATGATGGTCTCGTAGCCGTCCTCGCGCAGCGCCAGCGCCGCGTGCACGCAGCAGTAGTCGAACTCGATGCCCTGGCCGATGCGGTTGGGTCCGCCGCCCAGCACCATGATTTTCTTTTTGTCCGTCGGCTCGGCCTCGCACTCGTCCTCGTAGGTCGAGTACATGTAGGCGGTGTCGGTGGCGAACTCGGCGGCGCAGGTGTCCACCCGCTTGTAGACCGGACGCACCCCCAGGGCGCGGCGGCGCTCGCGCACCGCCTTGTCGCTGGTCTTGAGCAGCTTGGCCAGGCGGCGGTCGGAAAAGCCCTTCTGCTTCAGGGTGCGCAGTTCGCGCTCCGACAAGGCCTCCAGCGCCTGCGCGCCATGCGCCAGCGTGTGCTGGTCGAGGTCGAGCTCGATCTGCACGATCTGCTCGATCTGCGCCAGGAACCAGGGATCGATCCTGGTCAGCGCATGCACCTCCTGCAGCGACCAGCCGGCGGCGAAGGCGTCGCCGACGAACCAGATGCGCTCGGGGCCGGGGTCGCCGAGCTCCTTTTCCAGCCACTCGCGGTCCTGCGTCTTCTCGTTCATGCCGTCGACGCCAACCTCCAGGCCGCGCAGCGCCTTCTGGAAGCTCTCCTGAAAGGTGCGGCCGATCGCCATCACCTCGCCGACGCTCTTCATCTGCGTGGTCAGGCGGTCATTCGCGGCCGGAAATTTCTCGAACGCGAAACGCGGCACCTTGGTGACCACGTAGTCGATGGTCGGCTCAAAGGACGCCGGCGTGGCGCCGCCGGTGATCTCGTTCTTCAACTCGTCCAAGGTGTAGCCCACCGCCAGCTTGGCGGCGACCTTGGCGATCGGAAAGCCGGTGGCCTTGGACGCCAGCGCCGACGAGCGCGAGACGCGCGGGTTCATCTCGATCACGATGGTGCGGCCGTCCTTCGGGTTGACCGCGAACTGCACGTTCGAGCCACCGGTGTCGACGCCGATCTCGCGCAGCACGGCGATGCTGGCATCGCGCATCAGCTGGTACTCCTTGTCCGACAGCGTCTGCGCCGGCGCCACCGTGATCGAGTCGCCGGTGTGCACGCCCATCGGATCCAGGTTCTCGATCGAGCAGATGATGATGCAGTTGTCGGCCTGGTCGCGCACCACCTCCATCTCGAACTCCTTCCAGCCGAGCAGCGACTCCTCGATCAGCAGCTCGTTGGTCGGCGAGGCTTCCAGGCCGCGCTTGGCGATGGTCTCGAACTCCTCCGGGTTGTAGGCGATGCCGCCGCCGGTGCCGCCGAGCGTGAAGCTGGGCCGGATCACCGTGGGGAAACCGACGTGCTTCTGCACTGCCCAGGCCTCGTCCATGCTGTGCGCGATGCCGGAGCGCGCCGAGGCCAGGCCGATGCGCGTCATCGCGTCCTTGAACTTCAGCCGGTCCTCGGCCTTGTCGATGGCCTCGGGCCGAGCGCCGATCAGCTCGACGTTGTACTTGGCCAGCACGCCGTGGCGCCACAGGTCGAGCGCGCAGTTCAGCGCCGTCTGCCCGCCCATGGTGGGCAGGATGGCGTCGGGGCGTTCCTTGGCGATGATCTTCTCGACCGTCGGCCAGGTGATCGGCTCGATGTAGGTCACGTCGGCGGTGGCCGGGTCGGTCATGATCGTCGCCGGGTTGCTGTTGATCAGGATGACGCGGTAGCCCTCCTCGCGCAGCGCCTTGCAGGCCTGCACGCCGGAGTAGTCGAACTCGCAGGCTTGGCCAATGACGATGGGGCCGGCGCCGATGATGAGGATGCTCTGGATGTCGGTACGTTTGGGCATGTTGTCAGCTCAGAAGGTATGAATGAATCCGGCGTGCTTGAGCGGGTCGTCCAAACGGCGCCAATCGAGGCGCAAAGCGCAGACGTAGCTCGTGCTGCGGCGAGCATTTGCAACGACGAGTGGCGTCGTTCGGGTGGCCAGAGCGGGCATGACGGGTTCGTTCACACCTTCTCAGAGGCCGTGAGTTGGTCCGGCGCGCACGCTCAGCCGGCGCTCGCCTGCCGCGCCCGCATGTCCTGGTTGAAGCGATCGAACAGGTAGGCGATGTCGCGCGGACCCGGCAGCGCTTCCGGGTGGCCCTGGAAGCAGAACGCCGGCCGGTCGACGTAGCTCATGCCCTGCAGCGTGCCGTCGAACAGGCTCAGGTGCGTGGCCTGCACGTTGGCCGGCAGGCTGGCGGCATCGACCGCGAAGCCGTGGTTCTGGCTGGTGATCGAGACCGTGCCGGTGTCCTGGTTCTGCACCGGGTGGTTGGCGCCGTGGTGGCCGAACTTCATCTTGAAGGTCTTCGCCCCGGCGGCCAGCGCCATGATCTGGTGCCCCAGGCAGATGCCGAACACCGGCGTGCCGGTGTCGATGATCTCGCGCGCCGCGGCGATGGCGTAGTCGCAGGGTTCGGGGTCGCCCGGGCCGTTGGAGAAGAACACCCCGTCGGGCCGCTGCGCCAGCACTTCCGAGGCCGGCGTCTGCGCCGGCACCACGGTGACCCGGCAGCCACGCTGCGCCAGCATGCGCAGGATGTTCTTCTTGATGCCGAAGTCGTAGGCAACGACGTGGAACTGCGGCGCTTCCTGGGTGCCGAAACCGCCGCCCAGCGTCCACTCCGACTGGGTCCACTCGTACGGCTGTTCGGTGCTGACCAGCTTGGCCAGGTCGAGCCCGACCATCGGCGGCGCCGCGCGCGCCGCGGCCAGCGCCTCGTCGACGCGCGCGGGGGTGACCCGCTCACCAGCGGCCAGCGCCAGGATGGCGCCGTTCTGCGCGCCGACACTGCGCAGGTGGCGCGTCAGCCTGCGGGTGTCGATGCCGGCCAGCGCCACGGCGCCCTCGGCCTTCAGGTAGTCGCTCAGCGTGCCCTGGCTGCGGAAGTTGCTGACCAGGATCGGCAGGTCCTTGATGATCAGCCCGGCGGCCTGGATGCGCGACGATTCGACGTCCTCGTCGTTGACGCCGTAGTTGCCGATGTGCGGGTAGGTCAGCGTGACGATCTGCTGGCGGTAGCTGGGGTCGGTCAGGATTTCCTGGTACCCCGTCATGGAGGTGTTGAACACCACTTCGCCGACCGTGGTCCCCGTGGCACCGATGGATTGGCCGATGAAGACGCTGCCGTCGGCAAGCGCCAGGATGGCCGGCGGGAATTTCTCCTCGAGAGACGAAAGCACGGTTTCTCCGATGGATATCGGTCGCCCGCGCACGCGGCTGGGACAGGCGTCGCAGCAGCTTCTCAGGTGGGGTGATTGCTTTTATGCAGTCAGGCGACGCTGTTTCGAGAAAAGCTCCCGATTATAGCGACCGATGGCCGCGCCGCGAGCGATGACGTCGCCGCTGGCGCGGCATCCATGACAAATGACTGGCGCTGGCGCGCCATGACCTCGGCTTCGCTCATCGATGACGGCACCTTCGGCGCCATGAACGCAGTCATGTGCCCTTGGGGCACGTCATCGAAGACCGCAGGCCGAGCTCATGCGCCGCCGGCGCAGTCATGCGCGACGGCGCTGGCGTGCAGGCAGATCGCCGCTGCCGCGGCGACGCCGAGCGACTCCTCGCCACCCGGCTGGCCGATGCGCAGGCTGAGCGCGGCGCGCGTGGCCAGCACCGGGTCCACGCCCTGCCCCTCGTGGCCGAATACCCAGGCGCAGGGCCAGGGCAGGCTGGTTCGCTGCAGCAATTCGCCCGCGTGTGAACTGGTCACCAGCAGCGGCACCCGCAACGCGGCCACGTCGTCGATTGTCAGGCCCTCGACCAGCCGCAGGCCGAAATGCGCCCCCATGCCGGCGCGCAGCACCTTGGGCGACCACAGCAGCGCCGTGCCCTTGAGCGCCGCCACCTGCGCGAAGCCGAAGGCCGCCGCGCAGCGCAGGATCGAGCCGACGTTGCCGGCATCCTGCACCCGGTCCAGCACCACGGTGGCAGCGTCCGGCTGCAGCACGGGCGACGTCGGAAGGTCCATGACGAAGGCCAGCGACGCCGCCGATTCGAGGCCGCTGACGTGCGTCATCAATGCGTCGCTGACGACCACGTTCCGACTGGCCGCGCGCACCAGATCCGCGGTCGCCGACGGCCAGAACGAGGCCGAGAACACCGCCAGCGCCGGCTTGACGCCGCGCGCCAGCCCCGCGCGGCACAGGTGGTCACCCTCAATCCACACCCGCCCCTGCTTGCGCCAGGCGCCGCTGTCCTGCGCCAGGCGCCTCAGGTCCTTGACCAGCGCGTTGTTGCGCGAGCTGATGTGCACCGGCTCCGCCGCGCTCACCGCCGTACCCCGCCCATCCCGGACAGCTGCGCCACCGGTGCGAATGAGCGCCGATGATGTTCGCAGGCACCGTGTTCACGCAGCGCCGCCAGATGCGCCGGCGTGCCGTAGCCCTTGTGCGCGGCAAAGCCGTACTGCGGCCACTGGGCGTGGATTTCCGCGCACCAGCGGTCACGGTGCACCTTGGCCAGGATCGACGCAGCCGAAATCGACTTGACCCTGGCGTCGCCATCGATCACCGCCTCGGCGCGCATCGGCAGCACCGGCAGGCGGTTGCCATCGACCAGCACCAGCACCGGCGCCAGCCGCAGGCCTTCGACCGCGCGGCGCATCGCCAGCAGCGAGGCCTGCAGGATGTTCACGCGGTCGATCTCCTCGACGCTGGCCTGGGCGATCGAGCAGCACAGGGCCTTGTCCATGATCTCGTCGAACAGCCGCTCGCGCCGCGCTGCCGTCAGCAGCTTGGAGTCGGCGATACCCGGGATGCGCTTGCGTGGGTCCAGGATCACCGCCGCCGCCACCACCGGGCCGGCCAGCGGCCCGCGTCCGGCCTCGTCGACACCGGCGACCAGGCCAGCGGGCACATGCCAGTCCAGGGCGGCCTGTTCAGCGCGCAAGAAGACTTTCGATCGCATCGGTGGCGAGGCGTTGGGTGTCGCGTTGCAGTTCCTGGTGCAGCGCCGTGAAGCGCCGCTGCAAGGCAGCGATTTTCTCCGGTGCCTGCAGCCAGTCCAGCGTCGCGCGCGCCAGCGCCTGCGGCGTGGCCGCATGCTGGATCAGCTCCGGCACCACGAACGGCGCATCGTGCCGGTCGGCGAATGCGTGCGCCGTCATGCCGGCGGGCCGCCGCAGCCACTCGCGCGGCGCGCACAGCACGTTGGGCAAACCCACCCAGGGCAGCTGGCGCCGCTGGCGCATCAGGCGATAGCTGAGCGCCGGCATGGCGTAGGCGATGACCATCGGCCGCTTGAACAGCGCCGCCTCCAGCGTGGCGGTGCCGCTGGCGATCAGGGTGGCGTCGCAGGCCGCCAGCGCGGCGTGCGACTGGCCGCGCAGCACGGTCAGGGCGTCGCCCAGCCCGCTGGCGCGCGCCTGCGCCTCGATCTGCGGCAACAAGTGCGGCACCGCCGGCAGCACGAAGCGCGTCTGTGGCCGCGCCTGAAGAAGGAGCGCCGCTGCCCGCAGGAAGCGCGGCCCCAGATGCTTGAGTTCGGCCGCGCGACTGCCCGGCAGCAGGGCCACCACCGTGCCGTCCGCCGGCAGCCCCAGCGCCCGGCGTGCGGCATCGCGGTCGGGCTGCAGCGGGATCACATCGGCCAACGGATGGCCGACATAGCTGGCGCCAATGCCGTGCACGGCCAGCAGCTCGGGCTCGAAGGGGAACAGGCACAGCACGTGGTCGGCGGCAACCTTCAGCTTGAGTAACTTCTCCGGCCGCCAGGCCCAGAACGAGGGGCTGACGAAGTGCAGGGTCCTAAGGCCGGCGCTTTTCAGGCGCACCTCAAGGTCGAAGTTGAAATCTGGCGCGTCGATGCCGATGAACAGGTCGGGCCGTTCAGCCAGCAGGCACTGGCCCAGTTGGCGCCGGATGCGCAGCAACTCGGGCAGGCGCGGCAGCACTTCCAGGTAGCCGCGCACCGACAGTTTCTCCACCGGCCACCAGGCCTCGAACCCCTGCGCCGCCATCTGCGCACCACCGATGCCAAAGGCCTGCATGCCGGGCCAGCGCGCGCGCAGGCCGCCCAGCAGCAGGCCGCCCAGCAGATCGCCCGAGGCCTCGCCGGCGACCAGTGCCAGGCGCGGTGCCGTCGCCGCCATGCGATCGCACCTAGCGCACGATGCCGCGCGTGGCGGTGCGCAGGAATTCCTGCATCAGCGCGATGTCGGCATCGGCCGCGGGCAGCTCGCCGCGCAGCGCCTCGATCTGCTCGCGCGCCGCCTGCAGCGTCAGGCCCTTGCGGTACAGGATGCGATGCATCTGCTTGACGATGGCGATGCGCTCGGTCGTGTAGCCACGCCGGCGCAGGCCTTCGGCGTTGATGCTCTGTGCTTCGGCCGGATTGCCGGCGGCGGTGACAAAGGGCGGCAGGTCCTGCGCCAGCCGCGACTGGAACGCCGTCATGGCGTGCGCGCCGACGCGCACGAACTGGTGCACCCCGGTCAGGCCGCCCAGGAACGCCCAGTCGCCCAGGTGCACATGACCCGCCAGTTGCACCGCGTTCGCCAGGATGACGTGGCTGCCGATCTGGCAATCGTGCGCGATGTGCACGTAGGCCATGATCCAGTTGTCGCACCCCAAGCGCGTGATCCCGGCGTCCTGCACCGTGCCGGTGTTGATGGTGACGAACTCGCGGATGGTGTTGCCGTCGCCGATCTCCAGGCGCGTCGGCTCGCCGGCGTACTTCTTGTCCTGCGGTGGCGCGCCGACGCTGGCGAACTGGAAGATGCGGTTGTCCCGCCCGATGCTGGTATGGCCCTCGATCACGCAATGCGCGCCGATCGTGGTGCCGGCGCCGATGCGCACCTGCGGGCCGATGACGGCGTACGGGCCGACCCGCACCGACGCATCCAGCTCGGCGCCCGGATCGATCAACGCCGTCGGATGAATCGCGCGGGCCTGCGGCACCATGGACAGTGCAGCCGGCGCTTTCAGCCGACGTTGCGCATGGTGCACATGATGGCGGCCTCGCAGGCGACGTCCTCGCCCACCATGGCCTTGCAGTTGAAGCGGTAGATGCCGCCGCGCGCGCGATCGAGCGCGGCGTGCAGGATCAACTGGTCGCCCGGTTCGACCGGGCGCTTGAAGCGCGCGCCGTCGATGCCGACGAAGTAGAACACCTGGTCATCGCCGAGCGAGATGCCCTCGGTCTCGAAGGACAGCAGCGCGCAGGTCTGCGCCATGGCCTCCAGCATCAGCACGCCCGGCATCACCGGTCGATTCGGGAAGTGCCCGGTGAAGAACGGCTCGTTGATGGTGACGTTCTTGATCGCGCGCAGCGTCTTGGCCTGCAGGTCGATCTCCAGCACCCGGTCCACCAGCAGCAGCGGATAGCGGTGGGGCAGCTTGGTCAGGATGCGGTGGATGTCCATCATGGCGCGATGCTTCTATTTTGATAGCTGTTGTGGCCCACGGAACGGGCGATCCATTCTAAGCTTGCTCGGAGACGCCACGCAGGCCGGCCTCCAGGCGCCGCACGCGCTCGCGCAGTTCGTGGATGCGCTTGAGCGTGGCGGCGTTCTTCTCCCAGCTGCGGTTCTCGTCCAGCGGGAAGAAGCCGGTGTAGTGGCCGGGCTTGAGGATCGAGCGCGTGACGATCGAGGCCGAGGAGATGTGCACGTGATCAACGATCGTCAGGTGGCCCAGGATCATGCCCGCGCCACCGACCGTGCAGTGGGCGCCGATGCGCGCGCTACCGGCCACGCCGACGCAGCCGGCCATGGCGGTGTGCCGGCCGATGTGCGTGTTGTGGCCGATCTGGATCAGGTTGTCGAGCTTGACGCCATCCTCGATCACGGTGTCGTCGAGCGCACCGCGGTCGATGCAGGTGTTGGCGCCGATCTCGACGTCATCGCCGATGCGCACGGCGCCGAGCTGCTCGATCTTCTCCCAGGCGCCGCCGCTCGGCGCGAAGCCGAAGCCGTCGCCGCCGATCACGGCGCCACTCTGAACCAGGCAGCGCGCGCCGAGGACGCAGTCCTCGCCCACCGTCACACGGGGCTTCAGCACGGTACCGGCGCCGATGCGCGCGCCGCGGCCAATGAAGCACAGCGCGCCGACGCTGGCGCTGGGGTCGATCACGGCGCCCGCTTCCACCACCGCACTGGGATGGATGCCCGGCGCCGCGGCGCCGCCATGCCGGCGCCGCCACAGCTGGGTCAGGCGGGCGAAGTACAGGTGCGGGTCGTCGGTGACGATGCAGTCGCTGCCACCATCACCGCGCTGACGCGCGGCCGCGGCCATGGCCGGCGCCACGACGACGCAACCGGCCCGCGTGGTGGCCAGCAACTGCGTGAGCCGGGGATCGACCAGGTAGCTGAGTTCGCTGGGCTGCGCCTGCTCCAGCGGGGCCAGGCGGGTGATCAGGCGCTGGCCGTCGCCGTGCAGCTCGCCGCCCAATGACTCGACGATGGTGTCGAGGCGCAAGCTCATGGTCGACACGGCCCCTGACGCTTGTTCGCATCCAGGTTCTGGATGCGTGCGCTCACTGGCCGTCGTTGAGCGCCTTGATCACCTTGTCGGTGATGTCGAGCTGCGGATTGACGTAGACGGCTTCCTGCAGGATGACGTCGTACCTCTCGGCCTCGGCCACCTGCTTGACCACGCGGTTGGCGCGATCGAGGATCTGCTGCAATTCCTCCTGCTTGCGCGCGTTCAGGTCTTCCTGGAATTCACGCCGCTTGCGCTGGAACTCGCGGTCCTGCTCCATCAGCTGGCGCTGGCGCGTGGCGCGCTGGCTCTCGCTCATGGTCGGCGCCTCGCGCTCGAAACGCTCGGACGCGGTCTTCAGCGCCATGCCGGCATCGTCGAGCTCTTTTTCGCGGCGCGAGAACTCGGCCTCCAGCTTGGTCTGCGCGGCGCGCGCCGGCGCAGCGTCGCGCAGCAGACGATCGGTATTGACAAAGCCGATGCGCACCGAATCCTGCGCCAGCACCGCCGACGCGCCGAGAGAAGCGCCGCTCAGGACAATCAGTGCCAGGGCGCGAGAAAACAACTGCTTCAAAACGAGGTTCCGATCTGGAATTGGAAACGTTCGATTCTATCGCCAGGCCTCTTGCGCAAGGGCACCGCGAACGCGAAACGCAGCGGCCCCAGCGGCGAAATCCAGCTGAAGCCGATGCCGGTCGAGTAGCGCAGCCGGTCGCCGCTGATCTTCTCGCCCTCGCCGTACAGCGCGCCGACGTCGAGGAAGCCGAACAGGCGCAGCGTGCGGTCGTTGCCGGCGCCGGGGAAGGGCATGATGAACTCGGTGTTGAGCGTGAACTTGCGCGTGCCGCCGATGAAGGCGCCGGTGACGTCGCGCGGGCCCAGCGTCGACTGCTCGTAGCCACGCACCGAGCCCAGGCCACCCGAGTAGAAGTTCTTGAAGACCGGGAACGGCCGTCCACCCAGGCCCTTGCCCCAGCCGACCTCGCCATTGAAGGCCAGCGTGTACTGCTTGCTCAGGGGCACGTACTGCTGGTACTGGTAGTTGCCCTTGACGTAGCGCGCGTCGCCAAACAGCCCCAGTTCGCCGATCAGGCGCTGGTAGCGGCCCGAATTGGGCGCCAGCGCGCTGTCGCGCGAGTCACGTGACCAGCCCAGCGTGAACGGGAACGAGGTGCTGGTGTAGCCGTATTCGTTGGCGTAGGCCAGGTAGGACGCCGGGATGTTGGTGCCCGGCTTGATGCGCGTGCGCTCGGCGTTCATGCCCAGGTACACGGTGTCCAGCTCGGTCACCGGCACGCCGAACTTCAGACCGGCACCCATGGTCACCAGGGTGTAGTTGCCGCCCTGGTCCTGGTACGGCTTCTGCGTGCGATAGTACAGGTCCACCGTGCGCGAGACGCCGTTCATGGTGAAATACGGATCGGTGGTGCTGACCACCACGGTGCGGTTGTACTTGCCGGTGTTGAGCTGCAGATCCAGCTTGTTGCCCGAGCCGAACACGTTCTCCTGCGACAGCCCGAAGGTGAACGAGAGCTTTTCGGCCGAGGAATAGCCGGCGCCCAGCGAAATGTTGCCGGTGGGCTTTTCCTTCACCTCGACGTTCAGGTCGACCTGGTCGGGCGCGCCCGGCACCTCGGCGGTGGTAATCGACAGCTCGGTGAAGTAGCCCAGCCGGTCGACACGGTCGCGCGACAGGCGGATCTTCTCGGCGTCGTACCAACTGGATTCAAACTGGCGGAACTCACGCCGGATCACCTCGTCGCGGGTGCGCGTGTTGCCCTGGATGTTGATGCGGCGCACATAGGCGCGCCGCGACGGCGCGGCGCGCAGCGTGATCGCCACGCGGTTGTTGACGCGGTCCACCTCGGGCACCGCCTCCACCGCGGCGAAGGCGTAGCCGTAGTTGCCGAAATGGTCGCCGAAGGCCTTGGTGGTCTCGGCCACCTGGTCGGCGTTGTAGGCCTCACCGGGCTTGATCACGACCAGCGACTTGAATTCGTCGTCACGGCCCAGGTACTCGCCCTCCAGCGCCACGCCCGAGACCACGAAGCGCTCGCCCTCGGTGATGTTCACGGTGAGCGTGATCGCCTCCTTGTCGGGCGACATCGCCACCTGGGTCGAGTCGATCTTGAAGTCGAGGTAGCCGCGCGCCAGGTAGAACGAACGCAGCGCCTCGAGGTCGGCGTTGAGCTTGGCGCGCGAGTACTGGTCGCTCTTGGTGTACCACGACATCCAGTTGCCGGTGTCGAGATCGAACAAGTCCTTCAGCCGGCCGTCGCTGAACGCCTGGTTGCCGACGATGTCGATGTCGGTGATGCGCGCCGGACGCCCTTCGGTGATGTTGAAGGTCAGGCGCACCTGGTTGCGCTCGGACGGCGTGACCGTGGTCTGCACCTCGGCGCCGTACAGGCTGCGGTTGATGTACTGGCGCTTGAGTTCCTGCTCGGCGCGGTCGACCAGCGCGCGGTCGTACGGCCGCCCGGCGGCGAGACCCGCATCGCGCAGCACGCCCTGCAGCACCTCGTTGCCGAACTCCTTGTTGCCGGCGAACTCCACCCCGGCCACCGTCGGTCGCTCCTGCACGATCACCACCAGCACGTCGCCGACCACCTCCAGCCGCACGTCGGTGAACAGGCCAAGACCGTACAGCGCACGGATCGCGGCCGCGCCCTTCTCGTCGTTGTAGGTTTCACCCACGCGCACCGGCAGCGAGGCGAACACGGTGCCCGGCTCGACCCGCTGCAGGCCCTCAACGCGGATGTCGCGCACATTGAACGGCTCGACCGCCCAGGCCAGCTGCGCGGCCAGCGCCAGCGACACGACGGTGAACACGGTGCGCCAGCAGAATCGTTGTGCGGAGAATGTCATGGATGCTCTGGAAGCCGCGGCCGGAAAAGCCATCAGAAACATGGGATCAGCCCAGCCGGGTGGCAATGTCGTTGTAGACCGCGATCAACATCACGGTCAGCAACAGCGACATGCCGACGTATTGCAGTCGTTCCAGCCAGATGCCGGTGACGGGTCTGCCCGTCACCGCCTCCCAAAGATAATACATCAGGTGCCCCCCATCCAAGACCGGGATCGGCAGCAGATTGAGCACGCCCAGGCTGACACTGATGAAGGCCAGAAACCCCAGGTAATAGGTCAGCCCCAGTGCCGCCGATTTGCCGGCGTAATCGGCGATTGCGACCGGCCCGCTCAGGCTTTTCAGCGACATCTCGCCGATCAGCATGCGCCCGAGCAGCTTCACCGACAGCGTCGACACCTCCCATACCCGCACCGCCGCCGACCACAAACCGTCCAGCGGCCCTTGTCGCACCAGCACCATCTCCGGCGCCTCGCCGACGAAGGCGCCGATGCGGCCGACGCGCTGGTCCTTGTCGTGTTGCAGTTCGGGCCTCACCTCGAGCGCCATCGGGCGCCCATCGCGCTCGATCTGCCATACGCTGGCCGCAGGCTCGCCGTGCGCGCCCGCGGCGCGGATCAGCTCGCGCAACTGCTGTCCGTCCATCACCGGCGTTGCGCCGACACGCAGCACCAGGTCGCCCGGCCGCAGGCCGGCACGCTCAGCCGCGCCGCCTGGCACCAACTCGCCCAGCACCGGGCGGCTGAGCGGCGCCACGATGCCGATGGCGCGAAACAGGCGTGCGTCGGGCTCGCGCTGCTCCAGCGCCGACAGTGGCAGGCGCAGCTCACGGCTGCGGCCATCGCCGGCACGCGCCACCTCGAGCACCACGTCCGCGCCATCGAGCGCGCCGCGCGTCAGCAGCCAGCGCAGGGTCTCGAACGAGGCCACGGGATCCAGCTGGTCGCCGGCCAGCGCTGCGCGGCGCACCGTCTCGCCGCCCTGCAGGCCGGCCTGCGCGGCCAGCGAGCCGGCCGCCGGCGGCGACAGGATGGCGCGCGGCTCATCGACACCGATCCAGTTGACCAGCGCATACAGCAGCACCGCCAGCAGCAGGTTGGCCACCGGCCCGGCGGCCACGATCAGCGTGCGCGAGGCCAGCGGCTGGGTGTTGAAGGCCAGGTGCCGCTCGCCCGCATCCACCGGTGCTTCGCGCTCGTCCAGCATCCTGACGTAGCCGCCAAACGGTATCGCGCCGATCACGAACTCGGTGTCCTGGCCAGGTCGCTGCCGCCTAGGCTTCCAGCGCGCGATGGGCTGGCCGAAGCCGACCGAGAAGCGCAGCACCTTGACGCCGCGCGCCACCGCCATGCGGTAGTGGCCCCACTCATGCACCGCGATCAGCAGGCCGAGTGCGACGACGAAAGCGATCAAGGTCATCAGCATGGGGCGTATTGTCCGCTGGCAAGGAGTCTGGAAACAGCTGAGCGGCGATGCAAATGACGAAATGACCTCAGCTGCGCCATCGATGACGGCGCTGCGCGCCATGACCGCGGCCGGTCATTTCGTCATCGACGCGCAGCGAGATCATGCGCCGCCGGCGCGTCATGGCGACCCGAGCCGACGCACCGCCTCCTGCGCCGCAGCCCGCACGCGGGCGTCCAGCTCGAGCAGCGCCTCCAGCCCGTCCGGCGCCTGCGGCCGCACGCCGTCCAGCGTGGCGCGGTTGACGGCGTGGATCTGGTCGAAGCGGATCTGCCGCGCCAGGAAGGCAGCCACCGCGACCTCATTGGCCGCGTTCAGTACCGCGCAGCTGCCGGCTTCGGCACGCAAGGACTCCCAGGCCAGCGCCAGGCCGGGGTAGCGCTCGCGGTGGCCGTCGCCGTCGATGGGCTCGAAGGTCAGGTCGCACAGGGCGCGGAAATCGAGCGCGCTGGCGCCCGACTCGATGCGCTCGGGCCAGGCCAGGCCGTAGGCGATCGGCACCCGCATGTCGGGCGTGCCCAGCTGCGCCACCACCGAAGTGTCCTTGTACTGCACCATCGAATGGATCACGCTCTGCGGGTGGATCACCACCTCGAGCTGCTCGGGTGCCACGCCGAACAGGTAGCGCGCCTCGATCACCTCCAGCGCCTTGTTCATCATGGTGGCCGAATCCACCGAGATCTTGCGGCCCATGACCCAGTTGGGGTGCGCGCAGGCCTGTTCCGGCGTCACCTCGCGCAGACTGGCCGGCGCAAGGGTGCGAAACGGCCCGCCCGAGGCGGTCAGGATGATTTTTTCGATGCGCCCCGGCCAGGTCGCCGGATCCTCCGGCAACGACTGGAAGATGGCCGAATGCTCGCTGTCGATCGGCAGCAGCGTGGCCCCACCTTCGCGCACCGCGCGCAGGAACACCTCGCCGCCGACCACCAGCGCCTCCTTGTTGGCCAGCAGCAGGCGCTTGCCGGCGCGCGCCGCCGCCAGGCACGGCGCCAGGCCGGCGGCGCCGACGATCGCCGCCATCACCGTGTCGACACCCGGGTCGGCGGCGATCGCCGCCAACGCCTGCGCCCCGTGCTCGACCTGCGTCGGCAGGCCGCGCTGCCGCAGCTGCTCCGCCAGCTCGGCCGCGTGCGGCGCACTCGCCATCACCGCCACGCGCGGCCGGAAGCGCTCGCACTGCGCCAGCAGGGCATCGACCTGGCTGTACGCCGCCAGCGCGACCACGTCGAAGCGTTCCGGATGACGCGCCACCACGTCGAGCGTGCTGACACCGATCGAGCCGGTGGAGCCCAGCACCGCCAGGCGCTGCCGCATGCTCACGCGCCCTCCCGCATCAGCGCCACCAGCATCAGCGCCAGCGGCAGCGTCGGCAGCAGCGCGTCGATGCGGTCCAGCACGCCGCCGTGGCCGGGCAGCAATCGGCTGGAATCCTTCTTGCCGGCGCTGCGCTTGACCAGCGACTCCAGCAGGTCGCCGACCACGCTCATGGCCGCCAGGTACAGCGCGCCCAGCACCAGCAGCAGCACGCCACCCGAGTGCAGGCGCGTATACAGGCTGGCGCTGTCGGTGGCGTAGGCGCGATCGATCCAGACCCACAGCGCCGCCACCGCCAGCACGCCCAGCATGCCGCCCCACACGCCTTCCCAGCTCTTGCCCGGGCTGATGGCCGGCGCCAGCTTGCGGCCACCGGTCAGCTTGCCGCCCAGCGCGCGGCCGGCGAAGTAGGCAAAGATGTCCGCCGCCCACACCAGCGCCAGCACCGAGAGCAGGAAGTTGACGCCGATCCGGCGCGCCTGCGCGATCGCCAGCCAGGCCGCGCACAGCGCCGCCAGTCCGATCAGCCAGCGCAGCGCGCGCGGCAGCAGCGGCCAACCGGCCACGCCGCCGCGCAGCAGCCAGGCGCCGCCCAGCACCCAGGCCAGCGCGGCGCCGATCCAGACGCCGGGCAGCGGGCGCTCGATCGCGCCGACCCGCCACAGCAGCAGACAGATCGCGGCACACAGCAGCCCGGTGGCCAGCGCGCCCATGCCTTCGACGCCGTTCAGGCGCGCCCACTCCCAGGCGGCGGCGGCGATGAACAGCAGGGTCAGCGCGATGAACGCCGTCGGTGCCGGCGCGAACAAGGCCGGCAGCAGCACCGCCAGCAACACCAGCGCGGTCAGGATTCGTGGCAGCAACATCGCCCGGCTTCTTGCTTCAGCCGCCGGCTGCGCGCATGAGCTGCTCGGACGTCTGGCCGAAACGCCGTTCGCGCGCCGCGTATGCGGCCAGTGCCTCATCCAGCGCGGCTTCGTCGAAGTCGGGCCACAGACGGTCGCTGAAATACAGCTCGCTGTAGGCGCATTGCCACAGCAGGAAATTGCTGATGCGCTGCTCGCCGCCGGTGCGGATCAGCAGGTCGGGGTCGGGCACGTGTGCCAGCGCCATGGCGCGCCCCAGCGTGGCCTCGGTGATCGGCTCGCCGCTGGCGGCCACGCTGGCCGCCGCCTGCGCGATGTCCCAGCGGCCGCCGTAGTTGAAGCACACGTTGAGCAGCATGCGGGCATTGTCGGCGGTATCCGCCTCGGCCTGTGCCAGCCCACGCCGCATGCCCTCGGACAGACTCTGCCGGTCACCGACGAAATACAGGCGGATGCCGCCGCGCTGAAGCTCGGGCACCTCACGCGTCAGTGCCTTGCCCAGCAATTCCATCAGGCCGCTGACTTCGTCCTCGGGCCGGTTCCAGTTTTCCGACGAGAAGGCGAACACCGTCAGCACCTGCACCCCACGCTTGACGCAGGCGCGGATGCAGCGGCGCAGCGATTCGACCCCTTGCCGATGGCCGGCAATGCGCGGCAGCAGGCGACGCTTGGCCCAGCGCCCGTTGCCGTCCATCACGATCGCGATGTGCCGGGGTGCCGCGAGGGCGGCGGGAGGGTGCTTCGCCATGGGGCGATGAAAGCGGGGCCGAGGCAGCGCCTCAGACCTCCATGATGTCCTTTTCCTTGGCGGCGACCAGCGCGTCGATCTCGGCAACGTGCTTGTCGGTCACCTTCTGGATCTCGGCCTCCGACCGCTTCTGCTCGTCCTCGCTGGCTTCCTTGTCCTTGACCAGCTTCTTGATCGCATCGTTGGCGTCGCGACGCAGATTGCGGATGGCGATCTTGGCGTTCTCGCCCTCGGAGCGCACCAGCTTGGTCATCTCCTTGCGGCGCTCTTCGCTCATCGGCGGCATCGGCACCCGGATCAGGTCGCCCATGCTGGCCGGGTTCAGGCCCAGGTCGCTCTCGCGGATGGCCTTCTCGATCTTCGCGCCCATGCCTTTTTCCCATGGCTGCACGCTGATGGTGCGCGCGTCGATCAGCGACACGTTGGCGACCTGCGACAGCGGCACGTGGTTGCCGTAGTACTCGACGTGGATGGTGTCGAGCAGCGCCGGGTTGGCGCGCCCGGTGCGGATCTTGGTCAGGTTGTGCTTGAAGGCGGCGATGGACTGGTCCATCTTGGCCTGCGCATTGGTCTTGATCTCGGCAATCGTCATGTCAAAGCTCCACGTTCACACTTTCCTCGGCTCACACGTGCACCAGCGTGCCTTCGTCGCCGCCCAGCAGCACCGCTTTCAGCGCGCCCGGCTTGAAGATCGAGAACACCCTGATCGGCAGCTTCTGGTCGCGGCACAACGCAAAGGCGGTGGAATCCATGATGCCCAGATTCTTGCTCATCGCCTCGTCGAAGCTCAGGTGCGTGTAGCGGGTGGCCTTCGGGTCCTTGTTCGGGTCGGCGCTGTACACGCCATCGACCTTGGTCGCCTTCAGCACCAGTTCGGCACCGATCTCGGCCCCGCGCAGCGCCGCCGCGGTGTCGGTGGTGAAGAACGGGTTGCCGGTGCCGGCGGCAAACACCACCACCTTGCCCTCTTCCAGGTACTGCAGCGCCTTGGGGCGCACGTAGGGCTCGACCACCTGCTCGATGCCGATCGCCGACATCACGCGCGCGGTCAGGCCGCGGTGGTTCATGGCGTCGGCCAGCGCCAGCGCATTCATCACCGTGGCCAGCATGCCCATGTAGTCGGCGGTGGCGCGGTCCATGCCCTCCGAGCCGCCGGCCACGCCGCGGAAGATGTTGCCGCCGCCGATCACCACCGCCACCTCGACCCCCATGCGCGTGACCTCGGCAATCTCGTCGACGATGCGCTCGATGGTCGCGCGATTGATGCCGAAGGCATCGTCCCCCATCAGGGCTTCACCGGAGAGCTTGAGCAGGATGCGCTGGTGGGCGGGCTTGGCTTTGGACATGGGCAGCTTCCGTGAGTGAGGGCGGGCAAGAGTCTACAGGGTGTGACGCAATCCAGCGGCCGCAGAGTAGGCCAGGCGGGTGACCGCCCGAGCCGGGGTCTCCTCAGCGACCGGCGGTGCCCCCCTTCCCGCGAAGCGCAGCGAGAGAAGGGGGAAGCGCCGTCAGACGCTCAGGAGGTTGTCACCCTTTCTTCGCCGCCGCCACCTGCGCCGCTACCTCGGCGGCGAAGTCGTCGGACTTCTTCTCGATGCCCTCGCCCACCACGTACAGCGTGAAGCCCTTCACCGTGGTGGCTTTGTCCTTGAGCATCTGCTCGACCGACTGCTTGTCGTTCTTCACGAACGGCTGGTTGAACAGCGACACTTCCTTCAGGTACTTCTGCACCGCGCCGTCGACCATCTTGGTGGCGATGTCGGCCGGCTTGCCCGACTCCTCGGCCTTGGCCTTGGCCACGCTGCGCTCGCGCTCGATCAGTTCGGCTGGCACGTCGCCGCTGGACAGCGCCACCGGCTTCATGGCCGCCACGTGCATGGCCACGTCCTTGGCCGCCACGGCGTCGCCGTCGTACTCGACCAGCACGCCGATGCGGGTGCCGTGCACGTAGCTGGCCAGCGGTCCGCCCGACTTGCGCACGAAGCGGCGGAAGCTCATGTTCTCGCCGATCTTGCCGACCAGGCCGACCCGCACGTCTTCCAGCGTCGGGCCGAAGCCGTCCTGCCCGTAGGCCAGCTGGCCCAGCGCGGCGAGGTCGGCCGGGTCATGCTCGGCCACCAGCCGGGCGGCGGCCTGCGCCATGTTCAGGAACGCCTCGTTCTTGGTCACGAAGTCGGTTTCGCAGTTGACCTCGATCATGGCGCCGGTGTCGCCGGCGAGATGAGCGGTCACCACGCCCTCGGCCGCGACCCGGTCGGCCGCCTTGCCGGCCTTGGTGCCCAGCTTGACACGCAGGATCTCCTCGGCCTTGGCGATGTCGCCATCGGCCTCGACCAGGGCTTTCTTGCACTCCATCATCGGCGCGTCGGTCTTGGCGCGCAGTTCGGCGACCATGCTTGCGGTGATTGCTGCCATGTTTGTTTTCTCCGTTCGGTTGTTCATGCGCCGGGCCAGATGGGCCCGATCGACAAAGTGGACATTAAAAAAAAGGGGCGGTGACGCCCCTTTGCTCGCAGCCGCGGGCGGCCGTCGGCACCATCAGGCGGCGCTCTCGTCCTCGACCTCGACGAACTCGTCGTCGCCTTCGGCCTGCACCGCCTTGACGATGTCGCTGGCGGCATCGGCCTTGCCCTGCAGCACGGCGTCGGCCATGCCGCGCGCGTACAGCGTCACCGCCTTGGCCGAGTCGTCGTTGCCGGGAATCACGTAGTCGATGCCGTCCGGGTTGTGGTTGGAGTCGACCACCCCGATCAGCGGGATGCCCAGCTTCTGGGCCTCGGCGACGGCGATCTTGTGGTAGCCGACGTCGATCACGAACATGGCATCCGGCAGCGCGCCCATGTCCTCGATGCCGCCGATGTCGCGCACCAGCTTGTCCAGCTCGCGGTTGAACATCAGCTGCTCCTTCTTGCTCATGCTGTCCAGGCCGCCCTCGAGCTGGGCCTTCATGTCCTTCAGGCGCTTGAGCGAGATCTTCACCGTCTTGAAGTTGGTCAGCATGCCGCCCAGCCAGCGCTGCTCGACGTAGGGCATGCCGCAACGCGCCGCTTCCTCGGCCACCGTATCGCGCGCCTGGCGCTTGGTGCCGACGAACAGGATGGTGCCCCGGTTGGCCGCCAGCTGGCGCGCGAACTTCTGCGCCTGCTCGAACATCGGCAGCGACTTCTCGAGGTTGATGATGTGAATCTTGTTGCGATGGCCGAAGATGTAGGGGGCCATCTTGGGGTTCCAGAAGCGCGTCTGGTGGCCAAAGTGCACACCGGCTTCCAGCATCTGACGCATGGTCACTGACATGGGAATACCTTCTCAAGGTTGGGTCTAAAATCCAGCCCGCTGATCGCCGCTTGGTCCCCGTGAACCGGGCCGGCGGCGACACCTCGTGGGAGCTGGTTTGCTGTATTGTCCTGCTGCGGCGGTCCCGGTTGACCGGCGCCGGCAGCAAAACCGATGGATTTTAGCACGGCGCTGCGCCGGCTTTTCCTGCTCTTCCTGCATGTCGCCGTTTCCCGCACCGGCGCCGAGTGCGGCCGGGGCGGCCGGCAAAGCCTGGGCGCAGGCACAATGGGCACGCCATGCCGGTTCTCGTTGCCACCCAGATCAGTGCACCGCTGCATGATGTGGCCGCCACCCGCCGCATCGAGCAGGCCGCGGCGGCCCGCCTGCCCGCCCACGCGCTGATGCAGCGCGCCGGTCTGGGCGTGGCGCGGCTGGCGCTGGCGCTGGCGCCGCATGCACGCACGGTCTGGATCGCCTGCGGGCCGGGCAACAACGGCGGCGACGGCCTGGAGGCCGCCATGCAGCTGCGGCGCTGGGGCGGCAATCCGGTGGTGAGCTGGCTGGGCGATCCACAGCGATCACCGCCAGATGCACGCGCCTCGTGGCAACGCGCGATCGATGCCGGCGTGCGCTTCACAACCGAGGCGCCGACAGGGTTGGATCATCAGGATCTGTGCGTCGACGCCCTGCTTGGCATCGGCACCGCGCGCGCGCCGGCGGGACGCATGGCCGAATGGCTGACGCGGCTGCACGCCGGACCGGCGCCGCTGCTGTCAGTCGACCTGCCGAGCGGACTGGACGCCGACACCGGCTGCCTGCCCGCGGCGTCACCCGGTACCGAATGCCGCGCGCCGCCGCCGCACCACACGCTGAGCCTGCTGACGCTCAAGCCCGGCCTGTTCACGGCGCAGGGCCGCGACGCCTGCGGCAGCTTGTGGTTCGACGACTTGGGCGTTTCGCCCGAGCAGCACGAGGCTGTCGCGCCGACCGCCTGGTTGAACGGCGCACCACAACCGACCTGGCGCCCGCACGCCAGCCACAAGGGCAGCTGGGGCGACGTCGCCGTGGTCGGCGGCGAGGGCCTCACCGCGCGCGGCATGGGCATGACCGGCGCGGCGCTGCTGGCCGCCTCGGCGGCGCTGCACGGTGGCGCCGGCCGCGTGCTGCTCAGCCTGCTGGACGAGCCGCCGGCCGCACGGGCCGTGCTGCCCGAATTGATGCTGCGCCGCTTCGATGCGCTGACGCTGGACGCCCTGACCGTGGTCTGCGGCTGCGGCGGCGGCGAGGCGGTCCGAGCCGTGTTGCCGGCCGTGCTGCGCGCCGCGCCACGGCTGGTCCTCGATGCCGATGCGCTGAACGCGATCGCCGCCGACACCGCGCTGCAGCCTGCGCTGCATCAGCGCGCCGGCGCCGGACAGGCCACCGTGCTGACGCCGCATCCGCTGGAAGCGGCGCGCCTGCTGTCCTGCAGCGCCGGCGAGGTGCAGCAGAACCGCCTGCGCGCGGCCCAGACGCTGGCCGAGCGCTTTCGGTGCACGGTGATCCTCAAGGGCTCGGGCTCGATCATCGCGGCGCCGAACGAGATCTCCCGCGTCAACCCGACCGGCAACGCGCGCCTGGCCACGGCCGGCACCGGCGACGTGTTGGCGGGACTGATCGGCGCCCAGCTGGCAGCCGGTTGGCCGGCCTTCGAATCCGCCTGCCGGGCCGCGCACCAGCATGGCGCGGTCGCCGACGCATGGCCGGAAGCGAAAACCCTCACCGCCGGCAGGCTGGCGCAGGCGCTGCAGGCCTGAGCGGGAACACGCGGTTGCCGCTCGACAGCTAGCGCCGCGTCTTGCGCGACTTCGCGCTGTCCTTGGCCGCCGCCTTCTTGATCGCCGATTTCAGCGCCTGCATCGGCGAAGCGGCAGCACGCGCGCCATCGCTCGCGCCGCGTCCGGCCTCGCGCTGCTTGCGCGCCGCACGCTTGGCCGAGGCCTTGGTCGGCTGCCCGCGCTCAGCCGCAGGCGCCACGCCCTTGTCGCGCATCGCCCGCGACAGCAGGCTGGCACCCTCGTGCACCAGGCGGAAATCGATCTTGCGCGCGTCCAGATCGACCCGGCTGACCTGCACGCGCACCCGCGTGCCCAGCGCATAGCGGATGCCGGTGCGCTCGCCGCGCAGCTCCTGCCGAATCTCGTCGAAGCGGAAGTACTCGCCGCCCAGCTCGGTGATGTGCACCAGACCTTCCACGTGCAGCTCCTGCAGCGTGACGAACAGGCCGAAGCTGGTGACAGCACTGACGGTGCCGGCGTATTCCTCGCCCAGGTGCTCGCGCATGTACTTGCACTTGAGCCAGGCCTCGACGTCACGGCTGGCCTCGTCGGCACGCCGCTCGTTGGCGCTGCAGTGCAGGCCGGCGGCCTCCCAGGCCAGCATCTCGGGCGACTGGCGCCTGACTTGCGGCGTGTCGTCACCTCGGCGCGCGGCGCTGTTCTTCTGCAGGCGCGCTTTCAGCTTCTCGTGCGCCTCGCCCGGCGTCGGCAGCGCCGGCAGCTGGTACCTGCGCTTTTCCAGGATCGCCTTGATGACGCGGTGCACCAGCAGGTCGGGGTAGCGCCGGATCGGGCTGGTGAAGTGCGTGTAGGCGTCGTACGCCAGGCCGAAGTGACCGCTGTTGACCGGGGTGTAGATGGCCTGGCTCATCGAGCGCAGCAGCATCATGTGGATCTGCTCGGCGTCGGACCGGTCCTTGGTGGCCTCGGCGATCTGCTGGAATTCCTGCGGCCGTGGATCGTCGCTGATCGACAGGCCCAGGCCCAGCGCCTTCAGGTAGGCGCGCAGGATTTCCTGCTTCTCGGGCGTCGGCCCCTCGTGCACGCGGTACAGGCCGGGCTGCCTGCCCTGCCGGAGGAAGTCGGCGCTGCACACGTTGGCCGCCAGCATGCACTCCTCGATCAGGCGATGCGCATCGTTGCGCACGCGCGGCACGATCTTCTCGATGTGGCCGGCCTCGTCGCAGACGATCTGGGTCTCGACGGTGTCGAAGTCGACCGCGCCGCGCGCCTCGCGCCCCTTGAGCAGGGCGCGGAACACCTCGTGCAGGTGCAGCAGGTCGGGCAGCCGCTCCCGGCGCCGCGCCGCCTCGGGCCCGCGGGTGTTGGACAGGATCGCCGCCACCTCGTCGTAGGTGAAGCGCGCATGGCTCCTCATCACGCCCGGGTAGAACTGATACGCCAGCACCTCGCCCCTGGCGCCGACCAGCATGTCGCACACCATGCACAGGCGCTCGACCTCGGGGTTGAGCGAGCACAGCCCGTTGCTCAGCTTCTCGGGCAGCATCGGGATCACGCGGCGCGGAAAGTACACGCTGGTGGCGCGGTCGTAGGCGTCCACGTCCAGCGCCGCGCCGGTGCGCACGTAGTGGCTGACGTCGGCGATCGCCACCAGCAGGCGCCAGCCGTTGGGCTTCTTGCCGCGGCCGCTGACCACCGCCGGCTCGCAGTACACGGCGTCGTCGTAGTCGCGCGCGTCCTCGCCGTCGATGGTGCACAGCGGGATGTCGGTCAGGTCGACCCGGCCGGCCCAGTCCTGCGGTCGCACCTCCTCGGGCAGCGCGCGCGCCTCGCCGATCGCGGCATCGGAGAATTCGTGCGGCACGCCGTACTTGCGTACGGCGATCTCGATTTCCATGCCGGGATCGTCGATCTCGCCCAGCACCTCCTTCACGCGCCCGACCGGTTGGCCATACAGCGCCGGCGGCTCGGTCAGTTCGACCACCACCACCTGCCCGGTGCGCGCGGCACCGATCGCCGCCTTCGGGATCAGCACGTCCTGGCCATAGCGCTTGTCTTCCGGCGCCACCAGCCAGATGCCGCCCTCCTGCAGCAGGCGGCCGATGATCGGGTGCGGCGGTCGCTCCACGATCTCCAGCACGCGCCCCTCAGGCCGGCCGCGCCGGTCCTGGCGCACGATGCGCACCTTGACGCGGTCGCGGTGCAGCACCGCGCGCATCTCGTTCGGCGACAGGTAGATGTCCGGCTCGCCATCGTCGCGGGCCACGAAGCCGTGACCGTCGCGGTGGCCTTGCACCGTGCCTTCGATTTCATCCAGCAGGCCGCTGGAAACGTCCAAATTTTTGATATAGAATCCTTCGTTTCCTGAAATGCCCAGGTGGCGGAATTGGTAGACGCACTAGTTTCAGGTACTAGCGGGTAACTCCGTGGAGGTTCGAGTCCTCTCCTGGGCACCATCAGAGCAGTGAAAATGCAATGCGTTGGACGATAGCAGACGAATTGCAACCAGAAGCCGCCTTCGGGCGGCTTTTTGTTGTCCGCTCCGGGGCGGACCCATCTCCAGCCGCGCGACAGGAGCGGCTGCCATCAGATCGGCAGCGCCACCAGGTCGTGGCCCTGCGCGTCGACGATGCGTGCACGGGTGAACTCACCCACCAACAGCCGCTTGCTGATCTTCTCGGGCGGCAGCAGCCGCACCGTGCCGTCGATCTCGGGCGCGTCGGCGTAGCTGCGGCCGACGCCGCCGCGCCGGCCCAGTGCAGGCGCCGAATCGACCACCACCTGCATGGTAACCCCGACGCGCTCGCGCAGCTTGGCGGTGGAGACCGCTTCCGCGACCTCCATGAAACGGGCGCGCCGCTCCTCGCGCAGCTCGGCCGGCAGCATGCCGGGCAGATCGTTGGCGGCGGCGCCCTCGACCGGCGAATAGGCGAAGCAGCCGGCGCGGTCGATGCGCGCCTCGCGCATGAAGTCGAGCAGGTGCTGGAATTCCTCTTCGGTCTCGCCCGGAAAGCCGGCGATGAAGGTCGAACGGATCACGATGTCGGGGCAAGCCTCGCGCCAGCGCTCGATGCGCTCCAGGTTCTTCTCGCCGCTGGCGGGGCGCTTCATGCGCCGCAGCACCTCGGGGTGGCTGTGCTGAAACGGCACGTCCAGGTAAGGCAGCACCTTGCCCGCGGCCATCAGCGGCAGCAACTCGTCGACATGTGGGTACGGGTAGACGTAATGCAAACGCACCCAGGCGCCGTGCTGTGCCGCCAGCTCGCCCAGCGCCTCGGCCAGCTCCAGCAGCCTTGTCCTGATCGGCCGGCCATCCCAGAAGCCGGTGCGGAACTTCACATCGACCCCATAGGCCGAGGTATCCTGGCTGACGATCAGCAGTTCCTTCACGCCACCGGCGAACAGCGCGCGCGCCTCCTTCAGCACGTCACCGATCGGCCGGCTGACCAGATCGCCGCGCATCGACGGGATGATGCAGAAGGTGCAGCGGTGGTTGCAGCCCTCGCTGATCTTCAGGTAGGCGTAGTGGCGCGGCGTCAGCTTGATGCCGGCCTCGCCGAAGGCGCCCGGCACCAGGTCCAGGAACGGGTCATGCGGCTTCGGCAGGTGCTGGTGCACCGCGTCCATCACCTGCTGCGTCGCCTGCGGTCCGGTCACCGCCAGCACCGAGGGGTGCAGGTGCTTGACCAGGGTTTCCGATTCATCGCCGTCGGCGCCGATCCTCTTGGCGCCCAGGCACCCGGTGACGATGACCTTGCCGTTGACCGACAGCGCCTCGCCGATGGTGTCCAGGCTTTCCTTGACCGCCTCGTCGATGAAGCCGCAGGTGTTGACGATGACCAGGTCCGCATCCTCGAAGGTCTTGCTGGTCTGATAGCCCTCCGCCGACAGCTGGGTCAGGATCAGCTCGGAATCGGTCAAGGCCTTGGGGCAGCCCAGGGAGACGAAGCCGACGCGCGGCGGCGGCATGCTGATTTCACTCATGATTTGATTGTCGCAGCGAGGCGACGTCGGCGGTGGCGCCGGCCGCTCAGGATGATGGCTTCTTGATCCCGAACGCGCCCAGCATCTGCTCGGTCTGGCGGGTCATCTGTTCCTGCATCTGCAGGAACATGTTCTTGCTCTGCTCGACGTAGTTGCCCATCATGCCCTGCATCAGCGGCGACTGCATGCGCATGAACTGCGACCACAATTCGGGCGAAAACCCCTTGGACTGCTCGGCCAGCGTCGCCTGCATCTCGATGAAGGCCTGGATGTTCTTCTCCAGGTACGAGCCCATGAATCCCTGCATCGCCTGGCCGTAGAAGCGGATCATGTGGGCCAGCATGGCTTCGCTGAACATCGGCGTGCCGCCGGCCTCCGCTTCCAGGATGATCTGCAGCAGGATGCTGCGCGTGAGGTCCTCGCCGGTCTTGGCATCGCACACCACGAAGTCTTCGTGGTCCATCACCAGTTGGCGCACCTGGGCCAGGGTGATGTAAGCGGAACTGCTGGTGTCGTACAGCCGCCGGTTGGGGTATTTCTTGATGATTCGCTGCGCCGAACGAGCCGGCCCGGCTTCTGCCGCTGGTGGCCTGGACGATGAAGAAGCTCTGTTGCGACTCATGAATTGGGGTTGCCTGCTGTATGTCGGTGGCGACTGCTGCACCGCAGCACATTCTATGGCCACCAGAACTTGCCGACGGCTCACCTGCTCCGACCGAGCACCCGGCGCCGGATCGATCGGCAAATTCCAGCCACCTGGACGGTCACATGGGCAAACCATGCCAAGACTTTCGGCGCGGATGCCTACATGAAGCCGATACGAGCGCATGCACAATGAAAATGGTGCCTTTCTCACCATCAGCAGCAGCCGGGACACGCTGAACTTTGTGCTTAGCACTCGATCGAATGGAGTGCTAAAATACCCGACTATGAAGAGAGGACATTCAACGATGACCCAAACACTGGCAAGCACTTCCACCAACGCCGTGGCGCTCGCCAATCCGTGGGCGGTCGTGCCGCCGCTGGGCAATCTGGACGCCTACATCACGGCCGTCAACCGTCTGCCGCTGCTGACGCATGAGGAAGAGCAGCGGTTTGCGCGCGAATTGCGCGACACCGGCAGCCTGGAAGCCGCCGGAAAACTGGTGCTGTCGCACCTGCGCCTGGTGGTCTCCACCTCGCGCCAGTATCTCGGCTATGGTCTGCCGCACGCCGACCTGATCCAGGAAGGCAACATCGGCCTGATGAAGGCCGTCAAGCGCTTCGACCCCGATCAGGGCGTGCGTCTGGTCAGCTACGCGCTGCACTGGATCAAGGCCGAGATCCACGAATACATCCTGAAGAACTGGCGCCTGGTGAAGGTCGCCACCACTAAGGCGCAGCGCAAGCTGTTCTTCAACCTGCGCTCGATGAAGCAGGGCTTCAAGGTCGAGGACGCCGAGGCCGACATCACCCACCGCGACGCGCTGACCGATGCGCAGATCGACGTCGTCGCGCGCGAACTCAAGGTCAAGCCCGAGGAAGTGCGCGAGATGGAGACGCGCCTGTCGGGCGGCGAGGTGCTGCTCGATCCGATGCCGCAGGATGACGGCGAGCAGGCCTTCGGCCCGATCGCCTACCTGTCGGACGGCAATTACGAGCCGACCGCAATGCTGGAGGCGGCCCAGCGCGACGTGCTGGCGACCGAGGGCATTGCCAGCGCGCTCAAGAGCCTGGACGATCGCAGCCGCCGCATCGTCACCGAGCGCTGGCTGAACGTCAACGACGACGGCTCGGGCGGCATGACGCTGCACGAGCTGGCGGCCGAGTACGGCGTCAGCGCCGAGCGCATCCGCCAGATCGAGGTGGCGGCGATGAAGAAGATGCGCACCGCGCTGGCCGAATACGCCTGAAGCTTCGGCGCCCTGCTGCGCCCGACCGCCTGCCGCCGGTGCGTGGCAGGCGGTTTTCTTGTCAAGCGCCGGACGAAAGATAATTGCAGCCGGCCTGCCGCGTTTCGTGGATGCATCCGGCATGGCGCCGCCACCTATTCCTTCTATCCATCGACTTGCACATGCGCTCTGCTGCCTTCCTGCCTCGCCGTCACCTTCTGCTCGCCTTGGCGCTTGTCATCGCGCCATTCGCCGTCGAGGCGCAGGCGGCGCCAGCCTGGCCATCCAAGCCGCTGCGCATCATCGTCGGCTTTCCCGCCGGCTCCTCACCCGACCTGACGGCACGCGCGCTGGCCGAGCCGCTGGAAAAGGCGCTCGGGCAGGCGGTGGTGGTCGAGAACCGCGTCGGCGCCGGCGGCAACATCGGTGCCGATGCGGTGGCCAAGGCCGGCGACGGCCACACCATCGGGCTGATGATCAACGGCAACATGACGATCGCGCGCCTGCTCAACCCGGCGCTGCGCTACGACCCGCTGAAGGATCTGGCGCCGGTCAGCCTGGTCGGCGTGGCGCCGCTGGTGCTGACCGCGCCCGCCAGCGCGCCGGGCAGCGACGCCCGCGCCTTCCTCGAGGCCGCACGTGGCGCCGGCGACAAGTGGAGCTACGGCTCGCCCGGCGTCGGTACCGTCGGCCACATTGGCATGGAACTGCTCAAGAGCCGCGCCAGCATCGCGCCGGTGCATGTGCCCTATCCCGGCTACCCGCAGGTGTTCAACGCCATGATGGCGGGTGATCTGCAGCTGTCGATGCTGCCGCCGGCGCTGGCCAGCACGCAGATCCGCGCCGGCAAGCTGCGCGGCATCGGGGTCACCTCGAGCGGGCGCAGCACCCTGGTGCCCGAGTTGCCCAGCCTGGCCGAGGCCGGCCTGAAGGACTTCAACCTCGAGATCTGGAACGCCGTCGCCGCGCCGGCCAGCATGCCGAGGGCGCACGTCGAGCGATTGGGCGCCGCGGTCAGCGTCATCGTGCGCACACCGGAAATGCGCCAGCGCCTGTTCCAGCAGGGCTGGCAGGCGGTCGGCTCCTCGCCCGAGGGCCTGGCGAACCGCATCCAGGCCGATACCAGGGTGCTGGGCGACATCATCCGCAGCCAGCAGATCAAGGCGGAGTGAAGCGTCCCCGCTGGCGGCAGGTGGCGGGGGCGCGCCTCGACCGAAGCCGGCAGCCTGATCGGGCCGCTCAGGCCCCCTTGAGCAGCAGCTTGATGTCGTCTGCCACCTGCTCGACCGGCATGCCGTAGCGGGCGAACAGGCGCAAGCGGCCTTGCGGATCGTAGATGTAGCTCTGTGCGCTGTGGTCCACGGTGTAGCTGGTGGGCGTCTTGCCCTCGGCCTTCTTGAAGTAGATCTTGAAGCCCATCGCCAGCGCGGCCAGCTTCTCGGGTGAATCGGCGTACAGGGCCAGGAAAGCGGGGTCGAAGCTGGCCATGTATTCCTTCAGCACTTCGGGCGTGTCGCGTTCGGGGTCGACACTGACGAACAAGACCTGCAGCTTGTCGCCGTCGGCGCCGAGTTGGCGCTTGACCTCGGCCATGGTGGTCATGGTGGTCGGGCAGACGTCGGGACACTGGGTGTAGCCGAAGAACATCACCACCACCTTGCCCTTGAAATCCTCCAGCGTGCGCGCCTTGCCGTCGAAATCGGTCAGCTGGAACTTGTTGGCGTAGTCGGCGCCGGTGATGTCGACGCCATGGAATTGCGGCTTGGACGGGGAGCAGGCGCCGAGCAGGCCGCCGGCAGCCATCCACAGGGTACCGGCGGCAAGGGTGAGAAGAGTACTTCGACGTGTCATCTATCTAATCAGGTAATGGTCCAGCAGCAGCGCCGCGAACAGCACCGACAGGTGGATCAGCGAGAAACGGAAAGTCTTGCGCGCCAGCGCGTCCGAGTAGTTGCGCCACAGCTTGACGGCATACCAGATGAAGCCGGCGTTGAGCACCAGCGCGGCCAGCAGGTACAGCCAGCCGTTCATGCCGTAGATGAAGGGCAGCAGGCAGGCGGCCAGCAGGATCAGGGTGTAGAGCAGGATCTGCAGCCGCGTGAACTCGTTGCCGTGCGTCACCGGCAGCATCGGCAGGCCGCTCTTGCGATAGTCCTCGACCCGGTACAGCGCCAGCGCCCAGAAATGCGGCGGCGTCCAGATGAAGATGATCAGGAACAGGATCAGCGCCTCCGGGCCCACCTGGCCGGTCATCGCCGACCAGCCCAGCACCGGCGGCATGGCCCCCGAGGCGCCGCCGATGACGATGTTCTGCGGCGTCAGCGGCTTCAGGATCACGGTGTAGATGACTGCGTAGCCGATGAAGGTGGCGAAAGTGAGCCACATGGTCAACGGGTTGATCCACAGGTACAGCATGGCCGAGCCGATCAGGCACAGCCCGATCGAGAACGCCAGCGCCTGCCGATCCGACAACTGGCCGCGCGCGGTCGGCCGCCAGGCGGTGCGCCGCATCTGCGCGTCGATGGTCTTCTCGACCAGGCAGTTGAAGGCCGCCGCGGCGCCCGCCACCAGCCAGATCCCGAAGCTGGCGATCAGCATGCGCTGCAGCTCCGCCCAGTTGGGCAACCCCGGCACCGCCAGCACCATGCCGATGAAGGCGCAGAACACGATCAGCTGCACCACGCGCGGCTTGGACAGCGCGTAGTACTGGCGCCAGATCGGCAGCGCTGGCAGTGCCGCGGCCTGCGCCGCCGCCGTGGATGGCTGCACCGGGGTGGTCGGCGCTCTCATGTCGCCAGCTCCCGCGCGTTCGCCGGGTCGCGCCAGCCCGGATGAGGCGCGGTGCTGGTGGCGCCGGCGCGGCTGGCGCACAGCGCCCAGGCCAGCACCGTCATCATTGCCGCCGCGCCACCGGTGTGCAGCACCGCGGCCAGCACCGGCCAGTCCAGGATCACGTTTGACAGTCCGGTCACCAGCTGCAGCAGCGTCAACCCCAGCACCCAGCGCCGCTGCGACGCCAGCCGGCCGGCCTGGTGCAGGCGCCACACCAGCACGCCGACGACGACGAACAGCGCATAGGCAAACAGCCGGTGGGTGTAGTGGATGGCGGTGAGGGCGTGGAACTCCAGCCGCGTGCCGTCGCCCGATTCCCCCAGCGGCCGCCACAGCTCGAAGCCCTGGGCGAAATCCATCACCGGCCACCAGCTGCCCTGGCACATCGGGAAGGTGTTGCAGGCCAGCACCGCGTAATTGGTGCTGACCCAGCCGCCGAGAGCGATCTGCAGCGCCACCATCGCGGCCACCAGCCACAGCAGCGCGCGCAAGCCGCGCGTGAGATTCTCCACCGCCGCGCCGCTCGCCTGCCGGTAGCGCTCGGCCTGCACCGCCAGCAGCACCAGCAGCCCGACGCCGCCCAGCAGGTGCAGCGTGACGATGGCCGGAAACAGCTTCATGGTCACCGTGAGCGCGCCGAAGGCGCCTTGCGCGATGACCCAGACCAGGGTAGCGATCGGCCACCACGGATGCACCGCGGCCTGCACGCCGGCACCCGGGCCAGCGTGCCGACGGCGCCGCCACTGCAGCCAGGTGGCCAGCGCCAGCACGATGATCAGCACGCCGACGCCGGTGGCCAGGTAGCGGTGGATCATCTCGATCCAGGCCTTGCCGTGCGTGACCGGGCCGGTCGGCATCGCCTCCTGCGCGATGGCGATGTCGGCGCGCGCGCCGACCGGGCTGGCCTTGCCGTAGCAGCCCGGCCAATCGGGACAGCCGAGCCCCGAATCGGTCAGGCGCGTGAAGGCGCCGAACATGACGAGGTCGAAGGTCAGGAACAGCGTCAGCAAGGTCAGCGCCTGCAAGCGGCGTGCCGGCGACGCACCACGGCTGCGCAGCCAGACCCAGGCCAGCGGCCCGAGCGCCACCACCAGACCCATGCCCATCAAGCGCAGGGCCGGGCTCAGGTTGTACAGCTGCACAGTGTCCATGTTCGCCGCTTCAGTTTACCCGTTCAGCCGCGGCCAGCCTTGTCCCAACTGGACGAGGCCCGCAGCAGCCGCCCCAGGTCGCGCCTGGCCCGGGAGGCACCGGCCTTGTCCAGATTGGGCGGAAAACGCATCATCCAGTGCCCCATCGGGTCAACCACGTACAGGTGTTCATGCAGCTGGTGGCCGGCTTCCGGCGCCAGCCAGCGCGCCAGTTCGGCCGGCGCTACGCGCAGCACCGTGGCCTCGCGGAGGGCGGGCTGCAACTCGTCCGGCACGCGTGCGGCGTCGCTGACCAGCCAGACCCAGTCCAGGCGCAGCTTGTCCTTGCCCAGGCCCTCACGCAGCTGGCGCTGCAGGTACAGGTTGCTCTGGCAGCCGGCGTCGCAGGCCGCGCCGGCCACGCTGACCAGCAGCCACTGACCCTTGAGTCGCTGCAATTCAACCGGCTGGCCGTTCAAGTCGGTCGCCGCCACCGCCGGCAGCTCGCGCTGCGGCTCGATCAGCGCGCCAAAGCTGCTGCGCGCCTGCGGCCGCACCACGTAGTAGCTGAAGTACGAGGCCAGCACCGGCGCCGCGCACACCAGCGCCAGCGCCAGCATCTGCCAGCGGCCAAGCCGGGTGCGGCGCGCGTCCTGCGTCAGCGCTGCCTCGGGCGCCGGCATGGCGGCGTGCACGGTGAGGTCGAGCGCCTCGTCGGCCGGCAGGCGGCGTTCAGCGGCGGGGGGAACGGAGGACAGGTCGGACAACTTGAAACCAGACGAAAAGCACCGCGATCAGCGCGCACAACCCAAACCACTGGAACGCATAGCCGTGGTGCGTGGCGATGCCGGCGGACGGCTCAGGCCATGCGCGCCGCAGGCCATCGGACGGCGCTCCAGTCTGCCACACCAGCAAGTCCGCCAGCGGCAGGCTGGTTTCCGATCGAAAGGCATCGAGGTCGAGATTTTGCCGGATCGGTCCCTCCCCTTCTGCGCCAAGGGCATAGGCGCGCGAGGCGTGCGCCGCGAGATACCCGTCGACCTGCACCTCGCCGTCCGGCGTCGCCACCGGCGGCAGCGCCTGGCGGTCGATGAAATTGCGCGGCGCCCAACCGCGCTGCACCAGCACCACGGTGTCGCGTCCGGCCAGCCGCAGCGGCGTGATGACGTAAAAGCCGGCGCGCCGCTCCATCACGCGGTTGTCCAAGTAGATCGTATGGCGCGGCAGCCAGGTGCCGCGCAAGCTGATGAAGCGATGCCGCAGGGCATCGGCCTCGGCCGGCGCCAGGGCGCCCGCCAGCGTGGCACCGTCCAGCGCCGGCTGCCGCTGCCGGTCCGCGATCTGCGCCTGCAGGCCCTGTTTCTCGGCGGCGCGCGACAGCTGCCAGCGCCCAAGGGAAAACGTTGCCGCCATCCCCGCCAGTGCCACCACGATCAACAGTCCGCGGCGCCAGGCTGTCGTGCGGCCGCTCACGGGATAATGCATCCCATGATGAAACTGCTCGTCGGCCTGGCCTTTATTGGCATCATCGGCAGCCTGGCTTCGGCACTGGTGATCATGATGAAGCCCGGCAAGCGCGGCGAAGCCGACGATCCGCACCGCGCCGGTCGCATGGTGAAGGCACTGGCCCTGCGCGTGGCCCTGTCGATCCTGCTGTTCATCTGCGTGCTGATCACCTGGAAACTGGGCTGGATCCGGCCCTCCGGCCTGCCCCTCGGGCAATGAGTGTGCCCCGGCAGCTGAGCTGCTGAGCCGGGCACCAATTGAAAAGAGCGCCGGCCGGCGCTCTTTCTCTACGGTGGATGGTCGCCGGCAATCGCCTCACATCCAGTAGACCAAGATGTACAGGCCCAGCCACACCACGTCCACGAAGTGCCAGTACCAGGCCGCGCCCTCGAGGCCGAAATGCTGCAGCGGCGTGAAATGGCCGCGCATCAGGCGCAAGGTGATGAACAGCAGCATCAGCATGCCGACGAACACGTGCACGCCGTGGAAACCGGTCAGCATGAAGAAGGTCGATCCGTAGACGCCCGAGCTGAGCTTGAGGTTCAGGTCGCGATAGGCGTGCATGTACTCGTAGCCCTGCACGAACAGAAAGGTCAGGCCCAGCAGCACCGTGATCCACATGAAGGCAATGCAGCGCGCGCGCTTGTTGGCGAGCAGCGCGTGGTGGGCGATGGTCAGCGTCACGCCCGAGGTCAGCAGCAGCGCGGTGTTGATGGTCGGCAGCCAGAACGGCCCCATGGTCTGGAACGGCTCGACGGTGCCGGCCGGTGATCCGGTGGCGCCGACGGCGCTGCTGGGCCACACGGCCTTGAAGTCCGGCCACAGCAGCGCGTTGTCCAGGCTGGCGAGTTCCGGCAGCGAATGCGCGCGCGCCCACCACAGCGCAGTGAAGAAGGCGCCGAAGAACATCACCTCGGAGAAGATGAACCAGCTCATCGACCAGCGGTAGCCGATGTCCACCTTGCGGCTGTAGAGGCCACCTTCGCTTTCACGGATCGAATCGCTGAACCACTGGAACAGCACGAACAGCCACCACACGAAGCCGGCCAGCAGCATCCACTTGCCCCAGTTGGCGCCGTTGATCCACTGGCTGGCGCCCACCACCATGAGGAAGAAGCCAAGCGCGGTCAGCACCGGGTGGCGCGACGGGGACGGCACAAAGTAGTACGGCGCCCTGCCGTGGGTGGTGCTGCTCATGTTCACTTCACTCCTGTACTCTTTTTCGATTCATTGTCGGCGACGCGCCGCATCCACAGTCTTTTCTTCTCAAGCCCAGAAACCGGTGCCACTAGCCCGCTGCCCCGCTGGCAACCCAGCTGGCGACGCCCACCAGCACCAGCACGAACAGCAGCGCACCGATGGCAACCGCCAGGATCAGGTGCAGGGGACTGACCTGCGCCAGGTCCTGCTGGTAGCCGCTGCGCTTGCGCACGCCCAGCATGCCCCAGCCGACCATGCGCATGGAACGCCAGAACGAGGGCTTGCCGGCCTGGCTCATGCGCCTGCCTCCACAGCGGACGGCCTGGCGGTGCTGGCCGCCACCGGCGCCGTCGGCGTCTTGCCGCCGACCTCGAAGAAGGTGTAGGACAGCGTGATGGTGGTGACGTCTTTCGAGATGCGCGGATCGATCACGAAGGCGACCGGCCACGCCTTCTTCTCGCCCGGCTCCAGCGTGTACTGGTTGAAGCAGAAGCATTCCAGCTTGGTGAAGTGCGGCGCCGCCTGGCGCGGCGCGTAGCTGGGAATCGCCTGCGCCGCCATGCGCCGGTCCTGCACGTTCTGGAACTCGTACATCACCGTCGCCAGCTCACCCGGATGCACCTGGATCGAACTCTGCGCCGGCTTGAAGTGCCACGGCCCGCGCGCGTTGGCATCGAACTCCACCGTAATCACCCGGCTCTGGTCGACCTGCGTGTTGCCCAGCGCCGAGCGCGCCCGCTCGCCCGCCACGCCGTTGCCCGGCACCTGGCGCTCGGACAGGGACAGGATGTTGATGCCGGTGACCTCGCAGATGGCCTTGTAGACCGGGATCATGGCGTAGCCGAAGGCAAACATGCCCACCGACACCACGGCCAGCTTGCCGACCATCTTCAGGTTTTCAGTGCGCAGTCCCATGGCCTCAAGTGCCCCAGATCACCATGCGGATGACGTAGCCGAGCAGGAACACCAGCGCCACCGAGCCCAGGATCAGGGCCAGCCGGACATTGCGCTTGCGTTGCTCGTCGTTGGTCATGATTCAGCTCAGCCCAGCACGCGGGTGGCGGTCGCGTCCAGCTTGGGCGGGTTCTCGAAGGTGTGGAAGGGCGCCGGCGACGGCACTTCCCACTCCAGGCCCTCGGCGCCCTCCCAGGGCCGCTGCGGCGCCTTCTCGCCCTGGCCGCGCAGGGCCGGCAGCACCACGAACAGGAAGAAGTAGACCTGCGCGAAGCCGAAGAAGAAGGCGCCGATCGAGGCCCACATGTTGAAGTCGGCGAACTGCATCGGGTAGTCGGCATAGCGGCGCGGCATGCCGGCCAGGCCCAGGAAGTGCATCGGGAAGAAGGTGATGTTGAACGCGATCATCGACCACCAGAAGTGGATCTTGCCGCGCTTCTCGTTGTACATCACGCCGCTCCACTTGGGGATCCAGTAGTAGAAGCCGGCAAACATGGCGAACAGCGAGCCGGCCACCAGCACGTAGTGGAAGTGCGCCACGATGTAGTAGGTGTCCTGGATCTGGGTGTCGATCGGCGCCACCGCCGGGATCAAGCCGGTGAAGCCGCCGATGGCGAACACGAAGATGAAGCCCACCGCCCACAGCATCGGCGTCTCGAAGCTCATCGAGCCGCGCCACATGGTGGCGACCCAGTTGAAGATCTTCACCGCGGTCGGGATCGAGATCAGCATGGTCGCGTACATGAAGAACAGCTGGCCCGTGACCGGCATGCCGACGGTGAACATGTGGTGCGCCCAGACGATCATCGACAGGATGGCGATCGCCGCGATCGCATACACCATCGACGAATAGCCGAACAGCTTCTTGCGCGAGAACGCCGGCACCACCTGGCTGATGATGCCGAACGCCGGCAGGATCATGATGTAGACCTCGGGGTGGCCGAAGAACCAGAAGATGTGCTGGTACATCACCGGATCGCCCCCGCCGGCCGGGTTGAAGAAGCTGGTGCCGAAGTGGCGGTCGGTCAGCGTCATGGTGATGGCGCCGGCGAACACCGGCATCACGGCCACCAGCAGGTAGGCGGTGATCAGCCAGGACCAGCAGAACATCGGCATCTTCATCAGCGTCATGCCTGGCGCGCGCATGTTCAGGATGGTGACGATGATGTTGATCGCGCCCATGATCGACGAGGCGCCCATGATGTGCAGCGAGAAGATGGCGGCATCCAGCGAGCCGCTCATCTGCAACGACAGCGGCGCGTACAGCGTCCAGCCCGAGGCCGGCGCGCCGCCGGGCAGGAAGAACGAGGTCCCGAGCACCAGGCCGGCAGGCACCAGCAGCCAGAAGCTGAGGTTGTTCATGCGCGCGAAGGCCATGTCCGAGGCGCCGATCTGCAGCGGGATCATCCAGTTGGCGAAGCCGACGAAGGCCGGCATGATGGCGCCGAACACCATGATCAGCCCGTGCATGGTGGTGAACTGGTTGAACAGCTCGGGGTTGGCCAGCTGCAGGCCCGGCTGGAATAGCTCGGCGCGCAGCAGCAGCGCCAGGATGCCGCCCACCATCAGCATGCTGAAGGAGAACAGCAGGTACAGCGTGCCGATGTCCTTGTGGTTGGTGGCGAACACCCAGCGGCGCCAGCCGGTCGGGGCGTGGTGGTGGTCGTCGTGCGCGTGGTCGTGGTGGCCGGCGTGGGAGCTGGGAAGAACGGCGCTCATGGGTGGACTCCAAATACGGTGCGCTCAATAAACACTTCGAAGGCAGCCATCAGCTTGCGGACACGATGTCCACACGGCGCGCCTGGCTGTCGCTGCCTTGTCCTGCGGTGATGACCTGCGGCTTGCGCAGATCGATCCGGTCCGCTGCCACGCCATCGGCCTGCAATGCATCGCGCACGGCCTGCGCGCGCTTCTTGGCCAGTTCCTCGTTGACGGCAGCGGTGCCGGTGGAATCGACGAAGCCCGACAGGGCGACCTTGGCGTCGGGGTGGCTGTTCAGGAACTCGGCCGCCGCCTTGACGGTTTGCTGCGCCTCGCCATCCAGACTGAATTCACCGGTGGCGAAGAACACCTGGTACGGCAGACCGCTGGCCGCGGGCGCGGCGGTGCTCGGCGCCGCGGCGGATGCAGGTGCGGCGACAGTGTCGGCCGATGCAGGTGCCGCAGCTGCGTCGGCGGATGCAGGTGCTGAGACGACAGTGTCGGCCGATGCAGATGCTGAGGCGGCAGCGTCGTCGGATGCAGGCGCCGCAGCAGCGGTCGGTGCGGGTGCCGCAGCAGGCGCAGGTGCCGCAGCAGGCGCTGGGGCTGCTGCGGGGGCAGGAGCCGGTGCGGGGGCAGGAGCCGGTGCGGCGGCCTGAGCCGGTGCCGCGCCGCCAGCGGGGAACTTGCCGTCACGCGCGGCCTTGAAATCGGCCGGCTGGATCAGCTTGCCGGTCTGGTTGCTCCAGTGGTTCTTGCTGTAGGTGGCCACCGCCGCCAGTTCGACATCGGACAGGTGCTTCCACGAAGGCATGGCGCCATTGAGCCGACCATCCAGCAGCACCTTCATCTGCTCGGCCGGATCGTTCAGCACCACTTGGCTGCCATCCAGCGGCTTGATGGCGCCACTGCCCTTGCCGCTCTCCAGGTGGCAGGCGGCGCAGTTGGCGGCGTAGACTTTCGCGCCGCGCTCGACCAGTTCGGCCAGCGTCCATTCCTTGTTCGGGTCATCGGCCAGCGCCGCCAGGCGCTTCTTCTCGGTCTCGACCCAGGCGCTGTATTCCTCCGGCTGCACCACCTTGACGTGGATCGGCATGTAGGCGTGTTCCTTGCCGCACAGCTCGGCGCACTGGCCGTAGAAGTCGCCGGTCTTCTCGGCACGGAACCAGGTGTCGCGCACGAAGCCCGGGATGGCGTCCTGCTTGACGCCGAAGGACGGCACCATCCAGGAATGGACCACGTCATTGGCGGTGGTGATCACGCGCACCTTCTTGCCCACCGGAACCACCAGCGGGTTGTCGACCTTCAGCAGGTAGTCGTCGCCCGCCGGCTGGCCGGCGTTGGACATGGCGCGGTGCGAGGAATCCAGCGTCGACAGGAAGCCGATGCCCTCGCCCTCGCCCTTGAGGTAGTCGTAGCCCCACTTCCACTGATAGCCGGTGGCCTTGATGGTGAGGTCGGCGTTGGTGGTGTCCTTCTGCGCCACCACCAGCTTGGTCGCCGGCAGCGCCATGCCGATGATGATCAGGAACGGAATCACCGTCCAGGTCACCTCCACCGCCACCGATTCATGGAAGCTGGCGGCCTTGGCGCCCTGCGACTTGCGGTGCTTCCAGATGGAATAGAACATGACGCTGAACACCAGCACGAAGATCACCGTGCAGATGATCAGCAGCAGCCAGTGCAGCCAGTACTGCTCCTCGGCGATCTTGGTCGCGGGCGGATGCAGGTTGAGCTGGTTCACCGCCGGGCCGCCGGGCAGGTCGTTGACCCTGGCCGCATGCACGGCGGTGGTGGCCCAGGCTGCCGTCCAGGTGGCGGCGTGGCGCGGAAAACCGGCCAGTTTGCTTGCAATGCTCTTCATCGTGTTCACGTCTTTTCAATCTGCTCAAGCACAAACACTTCCCGATCCGCACCGCACCGCGTGGCCTGAGGCCTGCAGTGCGCGTCGCATCTCCCTCGCCAGCACCGGCCGCCATTCTGGCCGCACATGACGTCCGACATCAACCCGTCTGCCGTGTGCGCGGACCTCGATCAGCGCCCGCCGGTCAGCCGGCAACTCGATCCGCACATGCGCGCCACGAAATTCCAGCCGCTCGCGGCCGCCCGCGCATTCGCGCTCGACCACCAGACAACCATCGCGCAGCGATACCGTCTCCCCATCCACCGCGTGCCGCGCGTAGACCAGAAAAGCCAACCCGACCAGCAACAACTCGACCGCCGTGAAACCAATCACCAGCCGCGCGCCCAACAGCCAGAACCAGGCGCCGATGGTGAGCGACACCGCGCACAGCGACACGTACAGGATGCCGAACTGCCGGGGCGTCACGCTGCAATTGCGGCGCAGATGCCACGCGACCGTTTCATCGCCAACGCGTGCAAACCGATAGGCTGACGAATCATGCACAGCGGTACCACATCTCAGACTTCGCTCACAAAACTGCAGCGAGCATCTGGTCGCGAGTGTACTCGACTCATGGTTGGTGTTGACCTTTCTCAAAGGGTGGGCAAATTCCTATTGCGTTGACGCAAAGAGGCCTTCATTTCATCAAGCGTGATCTCGGTTCGCGCGGAAATCGCGTGCCGGGGCGCCGGCTTGATCGCATGACCGTAGATGATCTCGAAGCTCAGCACCAGCGGCTCATCGGCGCTGGGGCGCAGCGCCTGATCCAGGGCATGCTCCAGCCGCCGCCGCCAGGCCGGCGTGCGCAGGGCAGTGAAGCGATCGACGTGCAGGTTGCGGCCCAGCTCGCGCAGCTCGGTCAGCAGCCGATCCGGGGTGTCGAAGCTGAGCGTGATCAGCTCCATGTCCATCACCGGGTCGGCAAAGCCCAGCGCCAGCAGTTGATCGCCCCAGTCGTGCATGTCGGTGAACTCCTGCGCCGGCGGCGGCCAGCCGAGCCGGGCGTAGACGCTGCGCAACTCCTTCAGCGTGTCCGGTCCGAAGCAGGAGAACATCAGGAAGCCATCGACCGCCAGCGCCCGGTGCCAGCGCGCCAGCAGCGTGCCCGGATCGGCGCTGTGGTGCGCCAGCATGTTGGCCCAGACCAGTTGCATCAGCCCATCCGGCGGCGCGGCGACCACCTGCGCCGCCCGCGGCCTGGCCGCCGACCCGATGCGACGCCACCAGGGCGAGCGCTCACCGGGCTCCGGCGCGCGATCCGGCGCCGCCTGCCCGATCACCTGCAGCGACTCGGCCTGCGGGTAGTGCGCGGCCACCAGATCGTGGCCGCCCCAGCCGCTGCGCGCGGGTTCCCAATGCGCCCAGCACGACACCGGCAGGCGGATCACCTGCAGCCGCTCGGCCATGCGGCGCGCCACCTCCTCGTGCAGCCACGGCGCGGCCGACGGCTGACGTGCCGCCCAGCGCTTGACAGCCACGGGATCGATGGTCGAGAACGGTTCGCTGGACATGATGCGATGTTTGCCGGCAGTATATTGACGCGCCTGCCCGCACATCCCGCGCGGGTTTGCGGTTCGCCCGATGCCCTTGCGTCCACCGTCATTGCCGGCCTGGCCGAGCCAGTGCCTGATCTGCCGCGCCTGGCCGGCGCGCACGCTGTGCCGCGACTGCGTGGCGCGCTTTGCCGCGGCAACTCCGCGCTGCGACGGCTGCGCGCTGCCGGTGCCGGCGGGCGTCGCGCGCTGCGGCGCCTGCCTGCGCCAGGCACCGCCGTTCGACCATTGTCTCGCCGCCGTCACCTACCACTGGCCCTGGGCACGCTGTCTGGCGCAGTTCAAGTTCCAGCAGCAGCCGGGCCTGGCAAATGCGCTGGCGCAACTGCTGGCCGGCGCGCCAGGCGTCGCGGCGGCCGTGGCGCGCGCCGCACTGGTGCTGCCGCTGCCCTTGTCGGCCGAGCGCCTGGCCGAGCGCGGCTACAACCCGGCGCAGTTGCTGGCCGAGCGGCTGGCAGCTGGCCGCTCGCGCACCGACGTGCTGCTGCGAACGCGCCACACCCCCCCGCAACGCGGCCTGCCGCGCACCGAGCGGCTGAGGAACGTGCGCGGCGCGTTCAAGGTCGACCCGGCGCGAGCGGACGCGGTGTCGGGTCGGCATGTGGTGCTGGTGGACGACGTGATGACCACCGGCGCCAGCCTGGGCGAGGCGGCACGCGCGCTGCGCGCGGCCGGCGCCGCGCACATCACGGCACTGGCGTTTGCCCGCACCGTTGCCGACTGAACGGCGGCCGCACCGTCCTTCCCATGTTCCACATCGTCCTGGTCGAGCCGGAAATCCCGCCCAACACCGGCAACGTGATCCGGCTGGCCGCCAACACCGGCTGCGCGCTGCACCTGATCGAGCCGCTGGGCTTTTCGATGGACGACAAGCTGCTGCGGCGCGCCGGGCTGGACTATCACGAATACGCCGACATCCGACGGCACGCCGGCTGGGCTGCCTTCCTGACGGCCTGCGGGCCCGATCCGGCGCGCCTGTTCGCGCTCACCACCCAGGGCACGCGCACGCCGTACGAGGTGCGCTTCGAGGCCGGCGACTGGCTGGTGTTCGGCGCCGAAACGCGCGGCCTGCCGCCGGCGCTGCACCAGCGCATCGCCGCGTCGCAATGGCTGCGCCTGCCGATGCGACCAGGGCAGCGCAGCCTGAACCTGTCCAACGCGGTGGCGGTGACGGTGTTCGAAGCCTGGCGCCAGCAGGGTTTCGCCGGCGCCTGAAGGCCGCCTGCGCGGCTGGCGCGTGCTGCCTCAGACGTAGTAGCGCGACAAGGGCTCGGCCACGCACACCGGCTTGTCCGAGCCCTCGCGTTCGATGGTCACCCGCCAGGCGACCTGCAGGCCGCCCTCGATCGGCGTGGTCTCCAGCAGCTCCACCCGCGCCCGCAGGCGGCTGTCCACCGGCACCGGTGACATGAAGCGCACCTTGTTGGAGCCGTAGTTGACGCCCATGCGCACGTCCTCAACCTTGATCGAGCGACTGAAGAAGCCCGGCAGCAAGGACAGCGTGAGGTAGCCGTGCGCGATGGTGGTGCCGAACGGTCCCGCCTTGGCGCGCTCGGCGTCGACGTGGATCCACTGGTGATCGCCGGTCGCTTCGGCGAACTGGTCGATGTGCTGCTGCGTCACCTGGTGCCAGTCGGTGACGGCGATTTCCTGGCCGGCACAAGCCGCCAGTTCGGCAAGGGTGTCGAAGGTTTTCATGGGAAGAGGTTGAGCGTTGAGCGTGTTGGATGAAAGAAGGTTTTCGGGTTTCACGCTCGACGCCGGGGGCCGAACGCTCAACCGCCGTCAGGCATCGAGCCAACGGCAGATGCCCTGCCACTGCTCGAGGTCGCGCGCCACCCGGGCCGGCGCCAGGTCGAACAGCGTCAAGCCGCGTGCCGCGAGATGGACGTAGTTCTGCGTCGGCCGCAGCATGCCGATCACCGGCAACTCGAGCCCGCCGATGAATTGATGCAACTGCTCGGCGGCAATGGTGCGCTCGTCGACGCGCATGCCGACGATGCCGATGTCGCGCTTGCGCGCGCCCTTGGCCTGCACCAGCTGGTCGATGAATTCGCGCGTGGCGTAGATGTCGAAGATGCTGGGCTGCACCGGCACCAGCACCTTGTCGGCCAGCCTCAGCACCTCCTTGAAGCGCCCGCCGTGCAGGCCCGCGGGCGTGTCCAGCACCACGTGCGTGGTGCCCTTGGGCGGCTTGGCAATCGCGTCGCGCTGCACGTCCCAGCTGGTGATCGGCCGCGCCGCGGCCGGCCGCAGGCTCAGCCACAGGCGCGAGGATTGCTGCCGATCGATGTCGCCCAGCATTACCGCGTGCCCCTGGCTGGCCCAGTAGCCGGCCACGTTGGTCGCCAGGGTCGACTTACCGACCCCGCCCTTGGGATTCGCGATCACCACCACCGGCATGACGTGCTGCTCCTGCTGCTCATGGTGGCCACTATGTTAGCCGCCGCGCATGACGCCAGGCCCAGGCCGTCACGCCACCGCATCCCACACCAGCTTGAGCCCGGTCAGCAGCATGCCCAGGTAGACGAAGCGGTAGAACAGTTTCTGGTCGATGCGGCGCGCGATGCGCACGCCGATCCACACCCCCAGCGGCGCCAGCGGCAGCAGCACCAGCGAGGTCGCCAGGTTGCGCCAGTCGAGCAGCCCGAGCCAGGCGTAAGGCAGCCACTTGGCCAGGTTGATGACGAAGAAGAAGAACGCCATGGTGCCGGTGAACGCCAGCGGCGACAGCCCGAGCGGGATCACGTAGGCGTTGATCGGCGGCCCGCCGGCGTGGGCGATGAAACTGGTGAAGCCCGAGGTCGTCGTCAGCACTGCACCGGCCCAGCGCGGCGGCGGCGCGCTGTCGGTACGCGGTGGAAACAGCAGGCGCTGGGCCAGAAACAGCAGCGTGAACACGCCGACGATGCCGGCCACCCAGCGCGCCTCGAGTTGCGCGGGAACAGCTTGGCATCGTCGCCGTAGCCCAGGTTGATCAGGAAGTTGGCCTGATACCGCCCGTCGGGGAAGAACGCGGCGTTGAGCCTGTCCATGTCGAAGCCGCTCATGGGCCCGCAATCCAGACCGAGGGCGCGCGCCGCGACGATCAGGTAGGCGCCGCCGAGCGTGCCATTGCGCTCGGCCGTGCTCTGCGCCAGCGCCGCGTTGCCGGCGAACATCTCGCGCGCGCCCTCGCGGTGCCAGATCTGCGGCATGTGTTCGTGGAACTGCCGGTCGACCGCCACGATCACCGTCACCGGCGCCGCCGCGGTCTTGTCGACGTTGCCCGGCGACAGGCATTCCCGCAGCCGCGCCTTGCCCTCGGGCGTGCGCACGAACACGTAGCGCGTCGGCTGGCAGTTCATCGCGGTCGGGCCATAGGCCGCGAGTTCGTAGACCTGCAGCAGCAGATCGTCGGACACTGACTGGTCGGTGAATCCATTGGCGGTGCGCGCGGTACGGAAGATCTGGTCGATCGCGGCGGCGGGAATCGGGTTCATGGGCTTCTCCAGCATCAAGGCGGTGAGGGGCGCAAACAGTGTTTCACTCTACCGCAGCGACAATGCGGGCCCATGGACCATCTTGCCCAGCTGCCGGACGCCTGGGGCCAGTTCCTTCGCATCGCGCTGGAGCTGGCAGCCACCCTGGCTTTTGCGCTCTCGGGCGTGATCGAGGCCGCGCGCAAGCGGCTCGACGTGGTCGGCGTCTGCGTGGTGGCCTTCGCCGCCGCTTTTGGCGGCGGCACGCTGCGCGACCTGCTGCTGGACTACCGGCCGTTCTTCTGGGTCGCGTACATCGGCTTTCTGTGGGCGGTGCTGGCGCTGTGCATCGGCGCCATGGTGTTCATGCGCCAGCGGCACCTGCGGCTGACCGAGCGCGCCATCCTGTGGCCGGACGCGCTCGGCCTCGGCCTGTTCACCGCGGTCGGCGTCGATCGCGCGCTGGCGCTGGGCCAGCCGGCGCTGGTGGCGGTGATGATGGGCATCGTCACCAGCGTGTTCGGCGGCGTGATCCGCGACGTGCTGTGCAACCAGGTGCCGCGCGCATTGAGCGACCACCGGCCGTATGCGCTGTGGGCCTTTCTCGGCGGCACCCTGCACGTGGTGCTGCAGCAACTGGTCGGCCTGCCGCCCTGGCTGGTGCTGACCATCACCGTCGCCCTGACCGCGGGGCTGCGCCTGCTGTCGGTCTACCGCGACTGGCAGCTGCCGGGCTGGCGCGACTGAGTCAGACGATCCACCCGAGCCACGCGCCGCTCGACTGCCAGCTCAATCCACCTTGGCGCCGGACTGCTTGACCACCGGACCCCACTTGGCGGTCTCGGCCTTGATGAAGGCCTCGAACTCGGCCGGGGTTTCCGGGTGCGCGGTCGCGCCCTGCTCGGCCATCTGCTTGATCACTTCGGGCGTGGCCAGGATCTTCAGCATTGCCGCGCTCAGCTTGCCCAGCACCTCGGCCGGCACCCCACGGTTGGTGAACAGGCCGAACCAGGACGTGGCGTTGTAGCCCGGCACGCCGGCCTCGGCGATGGTCGGGATGTCGGGCAGCTCGGCCGAGCGCTTGTCGGTGGTGATGGCGATGGCGCGCAGCTTGCCCGCCCGCACGTGCTGGATGGCCGAGGGCAGGTTGTCGAACATGATGTCGGTCTGCCCGCCCAGCAGGTCGGCCACGGCCGGCGCGCTGCCCTTGTAGGGCACGTGCTGCATGTCGGTCTGCGTCAAGCTCTTGAACAGCTCGGCCGACAAGTGGATCGAGGTGCCGCTGCCCGACGAGGCCACGTTGATCTGGCCCGGGTTGGCCTTGGCGAAGTCGATCAGCTCCTTCACCGTCTGGTACGGGCGCGAGGGATGCGCCACCAGCAGGTTGGGCACCATGGCCACGCGCGTGATGGGCTGGAAGTCGCCCAGCGGACTGTAGGGCAGCTTGCTGTAGAGCGACTCATTGATGCCATGCGTGCCCACCGTGCCCATGAACAGCGTGTGGCCGTCGGCCTTGGCGCGCGCCGCCGCCTGTGCGCCGATGTTGCCGCCGGCGCCGGCCTTATTGTCGATCACCACCGGCTGGCCGAGTTCGCCCTCCAGCGCCTTGCCGACGATGCGCGCCAGGATGTCGGTGGTGCCGCCGGCCGAGAACGGCACCACCATGGTGATGGGCCGGTCGGGGTAGGCCTGCGCCAGCGCGGCGCCAGGCAGAACAGCGGCCAGGGCCAGCGCACCGGCGCCCGCGAGCACATGACGGCGCGCGAAGACGGGAAAGAATTTCTGCTTCATGTCGGTCCTTTCTGAAATGGCGCGACGCTGCCGCCACGCATCGATGAACGCCGGCCCGTCGTGCAGCCGGCACGCGTGAAACCCATGCAACGCATCAGACGCCGACCGCGCCGACGCTCAGGCCGCCGCACACGTACAGCACCTGCCCGGTGACGAAGCCGCTCCTGGCGTCCAGCAGAAAGGCCACGGCATGCGCCACGTCGTCGGGCGTGCCGACGCGCTTGACCGGCACGGCGTCGATGATGGCCCGCGTGCGCGGCGAATCCGGCGGATTGGCGCGGTCGAACAGCCCGGTGCGGATCGGCCCGGGGCCGATGGCGTTGGCCGTGATGCCGTGCGCGCCCAGCTCCAGCGCCCACACGCGCGTCATGCCGATCAGGCCGGCCTTGGTGGCGCCGTAGGCGGTGCGCAACTGCTTGCCCAGCGCGGCGCGCGAGGACATGTTGACGATGCGCCCGAAGCCCGCCGCCTTCATGCCCGGCAGCAGCGCCTGCATGCACTGGAAGGCGCAGCGCAGGTTGAGCGACAGCGCCAGATCGAATTCGGCCAGCGTCTGGTGCTCGGCGTCATTGGGCACCACCACGCCGACGTTGTTGACCAGGCGCGTGATGGGGCCGCCGGCCAGCGCTGCCTTCAAGGCACGCGCCGTGTCGTCGACGCTCGACAGATCGGCGCGGATGCCCTCGCCCACGCGGTCGATCACCACCGGCTCCCACCCTTCGGCGCGGCAGCGTTCGGCGGTGGCGGCGCCGATGCCGCTGGCGCCGCCGGTGATCAAGACGCGCTCAGGCGCCATCAGGCCCGTTCCAGGATCAGCGCGATGCCCTGCCCGACGCCGATACACATGGTGCACAGCGCGTACCTGCCGCCGGTGGCGTGCAGGCGGTTGACGGCGGTGGTGGCCAGGCGCGCGCCGCTGGCGCCCAGCGGGTGGCCCAGCGCGATCGCGCCGCCCCAGGCGTTGACGCGCTCGTCGTCGTCCGCGAGGCCCAGCAGGCGCAGCACGGCCAGGCCCTGCGCGGCGAAGGCTTCGTTGAGCTCGATGACGTCGATCTGGTCGAGCTTCAGGCCGGTGAGCGCCAGCACCTTCTCGGTCGCCGGCGCCGGGCCGATGCCCATCACGCGCGGCGCCACGCCGGCCACCGCCATGCCGACCACGCGCGCCTTCGGCGTCAGGCCGTACTTGTCGGCGGTGGCCTCGTCGGCCAGCAGCAGCGCGCACGAGCCATCGTTGACGCCGCTGGCGTTGCCGGCCGTGACGCTGCCGTCGGGCCTGACCACGCCCTTGAGCTGGCCGAGCTTTTCCAGGCTGGTCTCGCGCGGGTGCTCGTCGGTATCGACCACCACCGGATCGCCCTTGCGCTGCGGGATCGTGACCGGCGTGATCTCGCGCGCCAGGTGGCCGGCCCGCTGCGCTGCCACGGCCTTGAGCTGGCTGCTCAGCGCCATCCGGTCCTGCGCCTCGCGTTCGATCTTGTAATCGACAGCCACGTTCTCGGCCGTCTCCGGCATCGAATCGATGCCGTACTGCGCCTTCATCAGCTTGTTGACGAAACGCCAGCCGATGGTGGTGTCGTAGACGGCGTTGACGCGCGAGAAGGCGCTCTCGGCCTTGGGGCTGACGAAGGGTGCGCGGCTCATGCTCTCGACCCCGCCGGCGATCATCAGCGTGGCCTCCTCCGCCTTGATGGCGCGCGCCGCCGTGCCGACGGCGTCCAGGCCCGAACCGCACAGGCGGTTGATGGTGGCACCCGGCACGTCGGTGGGCAGGCCGGCCAGCAGGCCGCTCATGCGGGCCACGTTGCGGTTGTCCTCGCCGGCCTGGTTGGCGCAGCCGTACAGCACGTCGGTGACGGCGGCCCAGTCCACGTTCGGGTTGCGCGCCATCAGCGCCTTGATCGGGATGGCGCCCAGGTCGTCGGTGCGCACGCTGCTGAGCGCGCCGCCGTAACGGCCGAAGGGCGTGCGAATGGCATCGACGATGAAGGCTTGTTTCATGGGGTCTCCTGTGGATTGCGTCTTGAAAAAATTACTCAGGCAGTGGCAATGGGCTGGCCGACCAGGCGCTGCAATTCATCGAACGCCAGGCCGTCGACCAGGTCGAGCAGAAGCAGGCCCTGCGGCCCACATTCGAAAGTCGCCAGATCAGTGTAGATGCGCCTGACGCAGCCGATCGCCGTCAGCGGGTAAGTGCACCGGGCGACGATCTTGCTCTGGCCCTGCTTGGTCAGCAAATCCATCATCACCCAGGTCTGTCTGGCGCCCACGGCCAGGTCCATGGCACCACCGACGGCCGGGATGGCGCCGGGCGCGCCGGTGCTCCAGTTGGCCAGGTCGCCGGTGGTGGAGACCTGGAAGGCACCCAGCACGCACACGTCCAGATGGCCGCCGCGCATCATGGCAAAGCTGTCGGCATGGTGGAAGAACGCGCCGCCCGGCCGCAGCGTGACGGGCTGCTTGCCGGCGTTGATGAGATCGTAGTCCTCGCTGCCCGCCGCCGGCGCCGGGCCCATGCCCAGGATGCCGTTCTCGCTGTGCAGGATGACTTCGCGCCCGGCCGGGATGTGGTTGGCCACCAGCGTCGGCTGGCCGATGCCGAGGTTGACGTACCAGCCGTCGGCGATGTCCTGCGCCACGCACCGGGCAAGCTCTTCTTTGCTTCGCTTTTTATAGCTACCCACGCTGGTTTTCCCCCCACCGAAGCCGATCATGCCGCGGCCTTGAGCCCGCCGGCCGGCGTCGCCACGCGTTCGACGCACACCAGCTTGCTGACGAAGATGCCGGGCGTGACGATGGCCTCCGGATCGAGCGCGCCCAGCGGCACGATCTCGTGCACCGTGGCCACCGTGAACCTGGCGGCCATCGCCATCACCGGACCGAAGTTGCGCGCCGCCTGGCGGTAGGTCAGATTGCCCCAGCGGTCGCCGCGCTCGGCCTTGACCAGCGCCACGTCGCCGTGGATGGGGTATTCCAGCACGTGGTCGCGGCCGTTGATGCGGCGCGTTTCCTTCGGGCTGCCATCGGCATTGCGCGCCAGTTCGGTGCCGAAGCCGGTGGGCGTGAAGAAGGCGCCCACGCCGGCGCCGGCGGCGCGCAGGCGTTCGGCCAGGTTGCCCTGCGGCACCAGTTCCAGCTCGATCCTGCCGGCGCGATACAAGCCGTCGAAGACGTGGCTGTCGGCCTGGCGCGGAAAGCTGCAGACGATCTTGCGCACCCGGCCGGCCTTGAGCAGCGCCGCCAGGCCGGTGTCGCCGTTGCCGGCGTTGTTGTTGACCACCGTCAGGTCCCTGGCGCCCTGCTCGATCAGGCCGTCGATCAGCTCACCCGGAATGCCGGCGGTGCCGAAGCCGCCGATCAGCACCGTGGCGCCGTCCTGCACATCGGCCAGGGCAGCGGCGACGGAGGCGGCGATCTTGTCGATCATGGAAAACCCTCCTGGGATGGCGGCGGCACCGCCAGAAACCAGTGACAGGACGAAATTCTAAGCAGGCGCCAGGCGTGCGACCCGGCCGCCGGGCTGGACCGCAGCGACGTCGGGCGCGTGCCGCGCTGCGGCCCATTCGATGGGTCGGCCGCCGCTGGCGGGTCGAGCCTGGATGGGACTGACAAGACCTGGTGGCAGACCCCGGCGCGACGCAGGGCGACACCGCCGCCGGATGATACGCTCAGCGCATGTTCGCCCCCTCACAGGAACAAGTCCGCCGTTTCTTCTGCAGCGCCTGGGCCAAGCAGCAGGCCGGCCAGCCGCTGGAAGCCATGGAGCAGCTGGCGGCGGGCTGGATCGCCGAGCATCCCGAGTGGCACGCCGACTTCAGCGATGCCGAGGCCGCCGTGGCGCGTGACTACGGCGCTGGCGCGGTGGGCGGCAACCCGTTCCTGCACCTGTCGATGCACTTGTCGATCAGCGAGCAGTGCAGCATCGATCAGCCACGCGGCATCCGCCAGGCGGTCGAGTTGCTGGCGGCGCGGCGCGGCGATCTGCACGCGGCACATCACGAGGTGATGGAATGCCTGGGCCGGATGCTGGCCGATGCGCAATCCTCGGGCCGCGCACCCGACGGCGAGGCCTACATCGCCTGCGTGCGGCGGCGGGCCACGCGCGATCGGTAGAGCCGGCCCACCGGCTGCGCCGACAAAAAAGCCCGCACGCGGCGGGCTCTGGCTGGCGGATGTGCGCCGGGCGCTTGCGCGCGATCAGCGGAATTTCGACTGCGGCACCGTCTTCAGCTCGCCGCTCAGCGAGCCGATGTATTGCGCCATCGCCTTCAACTCGGCGGTGGAGAACTGCTTGGCCATGCCGACCATGACCGGGTTGCTGCGCCCCCAGGTCTGGTTGGTGTTGTGGTGGTAGGCCCTGAGCGCCGCGTACAGGTAGTCCGGGTGCTGGCCGGCGATCTTGGGGTAGCTCGGATCGATCGGCTTGGAGTAGTTGTCGCCGTGGCAGGACACGCAGGCGCCCTTTTGCAGCAGTTGCGCCACCTGCGCGCTGGGCTCGCGCGGCGCCGGCAGTTCCGTGCCTGCCACCTTGCCGTGCTGCTCGTAGTAGGCCGCCACGTCGGCAATGTCCTGGTCGGTCAGCGTGATCGCAATGCCGCGCATGCTCGGGTGCTTGCGGTCGCCCTTGCGGTAGCTGTCGAGCACGGCCTCGATGTACTTGCCGTTCTGGCCCGAGATCTTCGGCACCTTGTAGACCTCGGGAAAGCTCGACTGGTAGCCGACGATGCCGTGGCAGCCGATGCACATCGCCACCTTGCCCTCGCCGGCCTTGGCGTCACCCGTCACCTGGGCCTGGGCGGGCAACGATGCGGCCATGGCGATGGCCAGTGCAGCGAACATCGGAGACAAGGTCTTTTTCATTTTGCGCGCACAATCCAAGTTTGTTTGATCCAGATCAGGGGACATTGTAAACATGCCCACGCCATCTTCATTACCCTGATTAACCCCTTGTTTGCCCGGCATTACCCATGAAATTCCAAGGTTCCGAGAACTACGTCGCCACGCAGGATCTGATGCTGGCGGTCAACGCTTCGATCACGCTCAAGCGCCCGCTGCTGGTCAAGGGCGAGCCCGGCACCGGCAAGACCATGCTGGCCGAGGAAGTGGCCGAGGCGCTGGGTCTGCCGCTGCTGCAATGGCACATCAAGAGCACCACCAAGGCGCAGCAGGGCCTGTACGAATACGATGCGGTGAGCCGCCTGCGCGACAGCCAGCTGGGCGACGACCGCGTCAAGGACATCCAGAACTACATCGTGCGCGGCGTGCTGTGGCAGGCCTTCACCGCCGACGAGCCGGTGGCGCTCTTGATCGACGAAATCGACAAGGCCGACATCGAATTCCCCAACGACCTGCTGCGCGAACTCGACCGCATGGAATTCCACTGCTACGAGACGCGCGAGACCATCAAGGCCAAACACCGCCCGCTGGTGTTCATCACCTCCAACAACGAGAAGGAGCTGCCCGACGCCTTCCTGCGCCGCTGCTTCTTCCACTACATCCGGTTCCCCGAGCCGGAGACGATGAAGCGCATCGTCGACGTGCACTTCCCCGACCTGAAGAAGGAACTGCTGTCCGCCGCGATGAAGGTGTTCTACGACGTGCGCGGCCTGCCGGGACTGAAGAAGAAGCCCTCCACCAGCGAGTTGCTGGACTGGCTGAAGCTGCTGGTGGCCGAGGACATCCCCTTGAGCGCGCTGCAGAGCAGCGACAGCAAGATCAGCGTGCCGCCGCTGGTGGGCGCGCTGCTGAAGAACGAGCAGGACGTGACCCTGTTCGAGAAGCTGGTGTTCATGAACCAGCGCAATCGCTGATCGCGTGGCCCGGCGCCGACCGGGCGAACGTCAGCCCCATCGACCGAGGAACAGCATGTCCGCCTGGCCAGAACCCGTCAGCCTGCAGGGCAAGGCCGTGCGGCTCGAGCCTCTGCACGCCAGCCACCACGACGACCTGGTCGAGGCGGTGCGCGACGGCGAGTTGTGGCGGCTCTGGTACACTAGCATCCCGACGCCCGAGGGCATGGCGGCCGAGATCGAGCGCCGCCTGGGCCTGCAGGCGCGCGGCAGCATGCTGCCCTTCGCCGTCATCGCCGCCAGCGGCGAGTTGGCCGGCCGCGCCGTCGGCATGACGACCTACATGAACATCGACGCGGCCAACCGGCGACTGGAGATCGGCTCGACCTGGTACCGCCGGGCGGTGCAGCGCAGTGCCCTCAACACCGAGGCCAAGCGCCTGCTGCTGGCGCACGCCTTCGAGGTGCTGGACTGCATCGCGGTGGAGTTCCGCACCCATTTCTTCAACCAGGCCAGCCGGCGGGGCATCGAACGCCTGGGCGCCAAGCTCGACGGCGTGCTGCGCAGCCATCTGATCAACCCGCACCCGGATGCCGGCGGCAGCCTGCGCGACACCTGCGTCTACAGCATCGTGGCCAGCGAATGGCCAGCGGTGCGGGCGCACCTGGACCACCAGCTCTCCAAGCCCCGAACGCCGGCCTGAGCCGGCGTCGTGCACCAGGAGCCCGTCCCATGCTGATCGATTTCTTTTACACCCTGCGCGCCGCCAAGCTGTCGGTGTCGATCAAGGAATTCCTGACCTTGCTGGAGGCGCTGCAGGCCAACGTGGTCGGCCCCCGGCAACCCGACGCCTGCTCGATCGACGACTTCTACTATTTGTCACGCAGCGCGCTGGTCAAGGACGAGAAGCACTTCGACAAGTTCGACCGCGCTTTTGCCGCCTACTTCAAGGGCGTCGAGCAGATCGCCGACTTCAGCAAGGAGATCCCGGCCGACTGGCTGCGCAAGATTCTTGAAAAAGAACTCAGCCCCGAGGAGAAAGCCGCCATCGAGAAGATGGGCTGGGACGAGCTGATGGAGACGCTGAAGAAGCGCCTGGAGGAACAGAAGGAACGCCACCAGGGCGGCAGCAAGTGGATCGGCACCGGCGGCACCTCACCGTTCGGCCACGGCGGCTACAACCCGCAGGGCATCCGCATCGGCGGCAAGGGCGGCAACAAGAGCGCCGTGAAGGTATGGGACCAGCGCGCCTACCGCGACTACGACGACAGCCAGGAACTGGGCACCCGCAACATCAAGGTCGCGCTGCGGCGCCTGCGCAAGTTCGCGCGCGAGGGCAACGAGCTGGAGCTGGACCTGCCCGACACCATCCGCGCCACCGCCGCCAACGCCGGCTGGCTCGACATCAAGATGATCCCCGAACGCCACAACAGCGTGAAGGTGCTGCTGCTGATGGACGTGGGCGGCACCATGGACGAGCACATCCAGCGCGTGGAGGAACTGTTCTCGGCCGTCAAGGCCGAGTTCAAGCACCTGGAGTTCTACTACTTCCACAACTGCGTCTACGACTTCATGTGGAAGAACAACCGCCGCCGCTTCGCCGAGAAGTTCCCGACCTGGGACATCATCCGCAAGTACAACAAGGACTACAAGCTGATCTTCGTCGGCGACGCCACCATGAGCCCCTACGAGATCCTGCAGCCGGGCGGCAGCGTCGAATACAACAACGAGGAAGCCGGCGCCGAGTGGCTGCAGCGCCTGACGCACGCCTTCCCCAAGTTCGCCTGGATCAACCCCGAGCCGCAGGGCGTGTGGCAGTACCGCCAGAGCATCGCCATCATCCAGCAGCTGATGGGCCATCGCATGTTTCCGCTCACCCTGAAAGGGCTGGAAGATGCGATGCGGACGCTGTCGAAGTAGCGCCCAGCCGCGCCGACTTCAGTGCGGCGGTTCGTCGGCCCCCGCGTTCTCCGAGGAACCCACGCGCGCGTCCAGCGCCCGCACCAGCGCCTGGAAATCGGGCGAGTAGCGCAGCACCTCGCGGCCGGTGCGGATCAGTTCGGTCACCTCATCGTCCGGCAGCGTGAGTGCGGTCGACATCCGCAGCAGGCGACGGCGCCGCTCGACCGGCGCGTCACTCAGGTTCACCATCACCACGTGGATGTCGGCGCCCGGCGCGAAGGCATCGGTGGCGGGCGATCCCGTCCCGTTCGCCAGTTCTTCGCGCCATTGGCGGATCACGTCGCGCAGGAACTCCTGCGTGGCCCGCGTGGGCCGCCCGCCGGCACCGAACAGCAGCGTCTCGGCGACGTCAAACACGCCGGGCACGGTGTCCATGGCGTCGATGTCGCGCGTCGGCTCGCGTGCCGCGTTGACCACCACCAGCACCACCTTGCGCACGCTGCCGGGCGGGATCGGCACCTCGCGGAAGGTCTGGCGCAGTCCGCCGCTCATCAGCGCGCGATCGAGCAGGCGCTGTACCCCCAGGTTGTCCGCGAGGCCGCCATCGACCAGATGGATGTAGGGGCGCGCAATCGCGTTCAGGTAGCTTTCGGCCTGGGCGCGGTACAGGCGCCGGCGGTAGTCGGCCAGGCCTGCAGACGCCTGATCCGTATGCCCCAGCAGGCGCTCGGCCATGTCGGACGGGCAGCTGTACGCATGGTTCTTCAGCGTCAACGGGCTGAGGGCCACCGGCACCGCCGACGAGGCCGCCACCGCGAACGACAGCGGCACGCGCGACAGGTCGGAGCAGATCAGGCTGAACTGGTCCCAGGTGAACTCGAAGCCGGTACCGCGCGAGAGCTCCATCGCGGTCACGATCAGTTGCGGATGGCGCGGGTCCTGCCACAAGTCGCCAAAGGTCTTGCCCTGGTAGAGCGCATCCAGTCGCCGCGCCAGCAGGTGCGTGCGGCCGAACCAGGGCGAGGTCAGGTCGTGCAGATTGCCGGGCCGCATCAACTGGCCGAGCACGCTTTGCTGGAAATCCTGGCGCAGGAATTCGGGCTCGAAACGCGGCAGCCCCTGGCGCCCGAAGGCGGCGTAATAACCCGCCATGATTGCGCCGCCCGAAACGCCGCTGATCAGGTCGGTGGCTTCCAGCAAGGTCAGGTGCTTGCCGTTCCAGTCGAACTGATGGTCTTCGAGTTCGCGCAGCACCCCGTAGCCGAAGGCCGCCGCGCGCGCCCCGCCCCCGGAAAGCGTGACCGCCATCACCAGGCTGGGATCACGCGTCTCGTTGAGGTGCATGGCCTGCAACTGCTCCGGCCGCATCGGCTCGTTGATCCAGGGTCGCACCGTGGAGCAGGCCGACAACAGCAGGCCACCGGCCAGCAAGGCCGTCCCGATCAGCCGGCGCACCGCGCCGCCCGAACCGGCCAGCGCCGGATCGACCAGCGCAGCCGCACCCGCAGGCTTGCGCCGGCCTCTCCACACGCGCATCCGGGCCGAGACGGTCATGCCGAAATCATACCGGCGGCCTGCCGGCACCAGCACGGGCCGCTGCCGCCACACGCCGACGCGGCGCCAGCGCGTCAGCCGCGCCGGCGCATCGCCATCTCGGCGCCGATGCGCGCCAGGTCGTCGGCCGTGAATTCCGGTCGAGCCGCCGGGTAGGCCACGGCTTCTTCCAGCGGGATGTGGCGCTCGTAGCTGGTCACGAAATCGTCGACCAGGCGGCGTTCGGCGGCGGTCACCGCACCCGCATCGGTGCTGTCGCGCCAGCGCAGCAGCACCTGGCGCAGCTCGCTCCACAGCTGGTGCATGAGCAGGTGTTCGTCCTTGAGCTGGGCCACCGCCTCCCGCACCAGGCCGTCGGGGTGGGACTGCAGGGCCGGGAACACGTGCAGCTCTTCGTCCTGGTGATGCAGCGGACCGGCGATGTCGAAGTAGCGCAGCACGTCGCCCACGGCGCTGCGCGACTGCGCGTCGTGGCCCTTGGCGTCGACGCGCGTCAGGATGCGCTGCAGCAGGTCCAGGCTGCGGTGCACACGCTCGTGGCAGGCCTCGAGCATCTCGAACGGCTGCTCGAAGCCCACCGCTGGGCTGCGCAGCCCGGGCAGAGGCACTCCCGTGGTCGACATGCGGCCATTGTGGGCCGTCGTCCACGGCAAAAGATGCATCCAGGTCAAGAATCCGGCATCTTGTCAGCCGCTGGCGCGACCACTGCGGCAGCGCAAGACGCGGCCCTGTCCGACATGGTGGCCGACTAAACTCAAGCGCGTGGACCGTGCACGCCTGTTACAGCCTCGGCGCCTGTCTTGCGGCGCCGCCCTGCTGGCGCTGGTTCTGGCGCTGACGGGATGCGCTCTGCTCAGCGCGGACGACGACCCGGGGCGGGCCGCAGCGACACCCGCATCAACCCCGCAAACCGGCTCCGCGGACGACAACGCGGTCAAACCCGAGGTCGGCGCCTTCGACATCCGCGTCGAGGCGACGGACGAGGACTTGCGCGATCTCGTCGAGCGCCACAACGAGCTGCAGCGCTACCGGGCGGTCAGCGACCTGGACGCCACCGAATTCGCGCGCCTGATGGCGCTGTCCGAACGCGACGTGCGCAATCTGCTCGGCACCGAGGGCTACTTCACGCCCGAGGTCAGGCTGCGGCGCGAGACCGGGCCGGACGGCAGGCCGCTGGCGGTGATCGCCATCGAGCCGGGTGCGCCGACCACCATCCGGAACGTGAAGATCGAATTTGAGGGCGACATCGCCCAATCGGCCGACGCTGGCGCCGCCGAGCAGCGCGCCGGCATCGTCGAACACTGGTCGCTCGACGAAGGCCGGCGCTTCACCCAGCAGCGCTGGGACGACGCCAAGACCGGCGCGCTGCGCCGCCTGGTCGAGCGCCGCTACCCGCGCGGGCGCATCAGCTACAGCATCGCCGACGTCAGCGCGCCCGACGCACAGGCGCGCCTCGGCCTGCGGCTGGATTCCGGCCCCTTGTTCCGGCTCGGGCCGGCGATCGTCAAGGGCGCCCAGCGCTACCCGCCCGAGCTGGCCGAGCGCCTGTCCTGGCTCGAGCCGGGCGACGTCTACGACCAGAAGAAGCTGATCGACGCGCAGCAACGCCTGGCCGGCAGCGGCTATTACGACTCGGCCTACATCAGCATCGACCCCGAGGGCGACCCGAGCGCCTCGCCAGTCAGCTACACCGTGACCGAGGCCAAGCGCCACAAGGTGCAGCTGGGCGCGGGCTACAGCACCGACGGCGGCCCGCGCGTGTCGCTGGAGCACCGCGACAACACCGCGCTGAGCACCAGCTGGCGCGCCGAGACCAAGCTGCAGATCGACCGCAAGGCGCCGTTGCTGCAGACCGAGCTCAGTTCGCTGCCGAATGCCGACGGCTGGCGCACCGCGGTGTTCGCACGCTACATGCGGCAGGACGACGGCTCGCTGATCACCACCTCGCAGACCCTGCGCGTGGGTCGGATCAAGAACCGGGAACAGTACGACCGCAACTTCTACCTGCAGTACGACCACGCCAACGTCACCGGCGTCGCCAGCCGCACCGTGCCCGATGCGCTGCTGGGCGACGGCGCCGCCATCAGCGCCAACTACGCCTGGACCGGCCGCTATTTCGACAGCCTGCCGGTGCCCTCGCGCGGCTTCGGCCTGCACGGCGACGTCGGCATCGGCATGACGCTGGCCGGCGAGCGCAAGCCGTTCGCGCGCCTGGCCGGTCGCGCGCTCGGCATCGTGCCGATCGGCAGCGGCAGCAGCCGGCTGGCGCTGCGCAGCGAGCTGGGCGCCATCCTGGCGTCGAAACAGGCGCGGCTGCCGGCCACCTACCTGTACCGCACCGGCGGCGACAGCTCGGTGCGCGGCTACGCCTACCGCAGCATCGGCATCCCGCTGGGCGACGGCTGGATCGGCCCCGGCCGCTACATGGCGGTCGGCAGCGTCGAATGGCAGCGCCCGATCATGCAGGAGCGCTTCCCCGGCCTGCTGGAGCACGCGCTGTTCATCGACGTCGGCGGCGTCGCCAACCGCATCGGCGAGCTGCGCGCGCACTGGGGCGTCGGCACCGGCCTGCGCCTGATCACGCCGGTCGGGCCGATGCAGCTGGACATCGCCTACGGCCTGAAATCGAAGCAGATCCGGCTGCACATGAACGTGGGCTTCGTGTTCTGATGGCCGAGCCCGATCCATCACCCGCCACCACCGGCGACGGCGATCGGCCGGCAGCCAATGACCGCACGGCCGACACAGCAGCCCGGCCGGCTGCAACACCGGCGCGGCGCCGGCAAGGCCTGCTGACCATCACCACCTGGTCGCTCGGCGGCCTGATCGCGCTGCTGGCGCTGGCGCTGGCCGGCGTCTGGATCTGGGCCGGCAGCGAGGGCTCGCTGGCCACCGCGCTGCGCTGGGCCGGCGCCACGCAACCGATCGTCACCGAGGAGGTCAGCGGCAACCTCCGCAGCAGCGGCAAGGTGCGCCGGCTGGTGTGGGAGCAAGGCGGCCTGCGCATCGAGGTGCACGACGCCGAGATCCGCTGGACCCCCGCCGCGCTGCTGACGCGCACGCTGCAGATCGACACCCTGGGCGCCAGCCGCATCCTGGTGGACGACCAGCGGCCCAAGGGCGAACCTTCGACCGGCCCGCCCGAATCGGTGGCGCTGCCGATCAGGCTGCAGGTGAAGGAACTGGTGGCGGGCGAGCTGCGCTGGGCCGGCCCACCGCCCTACAGCATGCAGGACGTGGCCGGTCGCTTCGACTACGACGGCCAGCGGCATCTGCTGGAACTCGATCGCGCCCGCGTCGAGGGCGGCGACTACCGCGCCCGCGCCGCCATCACCGCGCACGCGCCACTCAAGCTGGACCTGGCGCTGGCCGGCGCGCTGACGGCGCCGCTGCCGGGCGCGTCGAGCGCCGTGCCGCTGACCCTGCAGGCCACGCTGCACGGCCCGCTGACCGAATTGCGGGCGCAAGCCGATCTGCAGGCGGCGCCCGGGCAGGCGGGCGTACCGCCGCTGCCCGCCTTGCCGTCGACACCGGCAACGGCGCCGGTATCCGCGACCGCCTCTGCCGCACCGGCAGCGGGCGCCGACGCCGAACTGCCACAAGCCCACGCCACCGCCCGCATCACGCCCTGGGCCGCGCAAGCGCTGCCCGAAGCCCATGCCCGCGTGCGCGCGTTCGACCTCGGCGCCGTGTGGGCCGAGGCACCGCACACGCAGCTGAACGGCCAGTTCGACCTGAGCCCGCTGCCCGCCGACGGCGCGCCGGGCTGGGCGGTGCAGGCCAATCTCGACAATCGCGCGCCCGGCCCCTGGGACCAGCGACGGCTGCCAGTGGAACACATGGTGGCCGACGTCACCTGGCAGGGGGGCGTCGCCACCGTGCGCGCGCTGAAGGCACAACTGGGCGGCGGCAGCCTGGAGTCGACCGGCAGCTGGGCCGCGCCGCCAGCCGCATCAGCGTCAGGCACCAACGCCAGCGCCAGCACGCCGGCACCGGCTGCACCACCATCTGGCGACGCCGCCGGCCGCTGGCAGATCGACACCCGCATCACCGGCGTCAATCCGGCGCAGTTGCACACCCGGCTGGCGCCGTTTCCGGTCGACGGCACGGCCAAGGTGTCCGGCAGCGGCAGCGCGATCGACTTCGACGCCGAGTTGAAGGCGCGCAATCAGCGCGATGCCGCCAGCACGCGCGGCGGCGATACGGCCGCGCAGGCGCTGGCACGCGATCTCCGCGCCCTGCGCCTGCGCGACCTGCTGGCCAGTGGCCGCTGGCACGAGGGTCTGCTGACGCTGGAGCGGCTGCGCGTGCGCAGCGACGACGCCGAGCTGGCCGGCAACGCGCGCATCCGCCCGGCCGCGCCGGGTGGCAGCGCCGACCTGGCGTTCGATGCCCCCGGGGCCCGGGTGCTGCTCAAGGGCGAAGCACAGCCCGCAAGCGGCGCCGGCACGCTGCGTGCCGACATCAGCGATGTCGCCGCGCTGCTGGCCTGGGCGCGCCGGCTGCCGGGCGCGGAAGGCGCGCTGGCCGACATCGACGCCAGCGGCCGCGCCACGCTGGAGGGCAACTGGCGCGGCGGCTGGCGCGACCCGAGCGTGCAGGCGCGCCTGTCGGTGCCCAGCCTGGATTGGCACCCCGCCGATGCCGGCGCGGAGACGGCCACGATCCGGGCGCGCAACCTGGAACTCACCGTCGGCGGCCAACTGGCCGAGTTGCAGCTTGCCGCCAGCGGCCGCGTCACGCAGGGCAAACGCGAACTCGACCTGCGCCTGGCCGCCAGCGGTGGCCGCAGCACGCCCAAGGCGACACTGGCGGCCTCCCGTTGGAGCGCCACGGTGGCGCAGCTGGAGGCCGGCGTGCGCGACCCGGCACTGGGGGCTGGCCGCTGGCAGCTGACCAGCCGCCAGCCGGTGCCGCTCAGCTGGTCACCGCTCAAGGGCGGGCAGTTCGAAGCCGGCGCCGGCGAGCTGGCGCTCACCTCACCCGCCCCCGTATCGCAGGCGGTGATCGCCTGGGGCCCGGCACGCTGGCAAGCCGGCGAGCTGAGCACCACCGGCCGCATCACCGGCCTGCCGCTGCAGTGGGTCGAGCGCGTCGCCGGCACCCAGCTGGCCGACGCCGGCCTGACCGGCAGCGTCATCTTCGACGGCGACTGGGACGCCACGCTGGGCCAGCGCCTGCGCGTCAGCGCCAAGCTGGCGCGCGCCAGCGGCGACCTCACCATCCTCACCACCGACCCCCAGACCGGCGTGCAATCCAGCGTGCCGGCCGGCCTGCGCGAGGCGCGCCTGACGCTGGACAGCGAGGGCGAAGCCCTGAACCTGCAACTCAGGTGGGACAGCGCCCAGGCCGGCACGGTGGACGGGCAGCTGCGCACCGAGCTCAGCGCCGCGCGCGACGCTGACGGCCACACCAACTGGTCCTGGCCGGCGTCCGCGCCGCTGCAAGGCCAGCTGCAGGCCAGCCTGCCGCAGATCTCGGCCTGGTCGGTGCTGGCGCCGCCCGGCTGGCGCCTGCGCGGCTCGCTCGCCGCCGACACGCGCATCGGCGGCACGCGCGGCGAACCGCGGATCGACGGCACGCTCAGCGCCGACGACCTGGCGCTGCGCTCGGTGGTCGACGGCATCCAGTTCGCCGACGGGCGCCTGCGCGCCCGGCTGGACGGCTCGCGCCTGCTGATCGACGAATTCCTGTTGCACGGCGCCGGCGAGCAAGGCGGCCGCCTGCGCGCCAGCGGCGAGGCCGGCTGGATCGACGGCCGTGCGCAGGCGCGCCTGACGACCACGCTGCAGCAGCTGCACGCCAGCATCCGCGCCGACCGCCAGGTCACGGTGTCGGGCCAGGTGCAGACGGCGCTGGAGGGCCGGGCCATCCGGGCCGACGGCCAGTTGCGCGTCGACCAGGCGCTGATCGTGCTGCCCGACCAGGGCACGCCCAGCCTGGGCAGCGACGTCATCGTGCGCGGCGCCGACGGCAAGATCATGTACGGCAAGCAGGCGCCCGGCGCCGTCGCGCGCCCCACCAGCGCCGCCGGCCGGCAGGCTGCGGCGCAGGAGCAGCGCGCCGAGGCGCGCAGGACGGCGGCCAGTGACAAGGCGGAACGCGGCGAAAGCACGCCGCTCACGGTGGCCGCCAAGCTGCAGATCGAGCTCGGCGACGACTTCCGCGTGCAGGGCCTGGGCATCGACACGCGCCTGGCCGGCACCCTGAACCTGGCCGCCGCCGGCCCGCTCACCGCCATGCCGGTGCTGAACGGCACCGTGCGCACCGTCGGCGGAACCTTTCGTGCCTACGGCCAGATGCTGCGCATCGAGCGCGGTCACATCGTGTTCAAGGGCGACGCCAGCAACCCCACGCTGGACATCATCGCGCTGCGCCCCAACTACACCAGCGACCAGCGCATCGGCGCGCAGGTCATGGGCACCGCGCTGCTGCCGCGCGTGCGCCTGTACTCCGACCCGGCGCTGCCGGACAACCAGACCCTGGCCTGGCTGCTGCTCGGCCGCCCCGCGCCCAATACCGGCGCCGAGGCCGCCATGCTGCAATCGGCCGCGCTGGCGCTGCTGGGCGGGCGCGAAGGGCGCGGGCTGGCAGCCAGTTTCGGCCTCGATGAGCTGAGCTTCACCGGTGGTGGCGACGGCGAGGTCGCCAACGCCAGCGTCACCCTCGGCAAGCGCCTGTCGGACCGCCTGTACGCCGCCTACGAGCACAGCCTGTCGGGCGCCAGCGGCACGCTGCTGATCTTCTACGAACTGTCGCGCCGCTGGACCCTGCGCGGCCAGGCCGGGGAAAACGCCGCCGTCGACCTGATCTACCGCCTGTCCTTCAATTGATACCGAATCGCGTTCAGGAATATGGCAGGCGTGCATTCATCTGCACTCCATTCACCGCTCAAGGCCCAGAGTTCCGCGGAGCAAAGCAGGAATTTGCAGTCGCTGCGAGCCTCGGTGTTCCCGGCGTCTTGAGCGGATGAAGGTTTTCTGATTCCTCAAGCGCAAACGCGCACGAGAGGCTATGAACGAACCCGCCGCCGGCGCGCAGGCAAGCCACCGGTGCGACTTGCAACCGCATGGCGGCCCGGCTTTCTTGTCGCCGATCAAGAAACTGCCAGATCAGCCGCGGGCCGAGGTGCCAGGCCGACAGTGCCGCCTACAATCCGCGCCGTCATGATTCCACGACGCGCGCTCACACGTCAACGATGGGTCGCCTGGCTCACCGGTGTCGTGCTGGTGCTGGCCGCGCTGGCGCCCACCGTGTCGCGCGCCCTGGCCGGCAACGAGCGCGACAACTGGCAGGAGATCTGCAGCGCCGCCGGCACCCTCTGGGTCCAGGTCGACGCCGAGGACACGGCGTCCACGGAATCTCTCGACACCGATGGCACGCCCAGCCTGAACGAATGCCCGCTGTGCGTGCTGATGGCCGACCGGCTGGCACCGCCCGGCCCCGCGGTTGGGCCGGTGCCGGCACCGGCGAGCGGGCAGCTGGCTGCAGCTGCCAAGGAAGACGCCAACGTCGTTTCATCGCCCGAGCCGACCTGGACGTCCCCTCGCGGACCACCCCCTCTCGCCATCGGCTCGTCGCTGGCCTGACCGACAGCCAGCCTGGGCCGCCCGACGCCGGCGCGTCGGAACGCATCGAGCGAACTCCTGCCGACCCGGCAGGGCCGCCGCATTGCCCGTCGGCAAGGCCCCCGGCCCCGCCACTGACGCTTGCGCCTCTCGCCCGCCGAGACGCCATTTCAGCCGGCGCGCCCCGTCCGCGCCTGGCCTGAACCCGCCGGCGTGAACAGGGCCCGCCCGGTCACGCAGCGCACATGCCCCAGAGGCATGCCCCACAACCCAAGCAGAAAGAACACCCATGCGCGAAGAAAGCAAACATGAACTGCGGGCACTGGCGCTGGCAGCCCTGCTCGCCTCGGCGCCGATCCACCACGCGCTCGCCCAATCGACCGCAGCGCAGGAAGATGAAGCGGACGGGCACACCGAAGCCACCCTGCCCACGGTGACCGTGACTGCAGACGCGGAGAAGTCCTACAAATCCGACAGCACCACGGTCGGCGACAAGCTGCCGGCCCATCCCCGCAGCATCCCCAACTCGGTTTCGATCCTGACACGCCAGCAAATGGACGACCAGAACCTGGTGACGACCTGGGACGCGCTGACGCAGATCACCGGCGTTCAGGGCGTGTCCAACAACCTGGGAAACAGTCAATACCACTCCAGGGGCAGCGCACTTGAAATGCAGGTCGATGGCACGCCGTCTGCCACGCAGTTGTCCGGCTATCACCAGCTCGACAACGCCATGTACGAGCAGATCGAGGTGCTGCGCGGCCCGGCGGGCCTGCTGCAGGGCTCGGGCTCCTTTGCCGGCACGGTGAATTTCACCCGGAAGCGCCCGACGCGGAGTTTTTCCGCCATGGGGCTGGCCTCCACCGGGCGCTGGAACAACCACCGGGCCGAACTGGATGTGGCTGGCCCGCTCAACGGCGACAAGAGCTTGCGCGGGCGCACCGTGCTGTCCTTGGTGGATCGCGACTACGTGTTCGATCGCGAGCATTCACGCACCGGCCTCTGGTACGGAACACTGGATTACGACTTCAACGCCGCCACCCGGCTGAATGTCTACGCCTCGTTCCAGAAGCACCATTCCACCACCTTCAGCGGACTGCCCGCCTACACCGACGGCAGCCAGCTTTCGGTGCCGCGTTCGTTCAATACCAAGCCCGATTGGGGCGCGGTAAAACTGCGAACCCTCGAACTGGGCGGCGAGTTGACGCATCAGTTCGCCAATCAATGGATCGGCACCGTGCGCGCCATGCGGCGCGATCAGTACCACTACTTCAAGGACGGCTACCCCAGCTCGGGCGTCGATCCCGCCACCATGACGGTGGAGTCGTACACACGCCGGCAATTCGAATACGACCACGTCAGCGACAGCGCCGACCTGTTCGCCAGCGGCCCGTTCAACCTGTTCGGGCGCCAGCACACGCTGTTGCTGGGCGCCAACTGGGGCAGGTTCAGCACGTCAGGCGTGGGCGCAAACCCCGCCTCGCCCGGCAGCCAGTATTTGTCCGTCCCCAACGTGCGCCTGGCCAATCCGCCGGACGTGCCCGAGCCGGACGTGACCTACACCACCGGCAGCCACGCCATCACCACGCAGGCCGGCGTCTACGGGCGGGCGACCTTCCACGTGACCGATCCGCTGAAGCTGATCGTCGGCGCCCGCTGGTCCAACTACGACCACAAGTCGCGCACCACGCCACCCCACCCCAGACCCACGGACTGGGCACGGGGCGGGCGTGAGCGAGGCGTCTTCACGCCGTACGCCGGCCTGACCTATGACCTCAGCCGCGAGGTCACGCTGTACGGCAGCTACGCCGACATCTTCGTGCCGCAGACGCAGAAATACGCCGACGGCAACACCCTGCCGCCCCGCACCGGCAAGCAGTACGAACTGGGGGTGAAGACCGAACTGCTGGACGGCAGGCTGGCCGCCAATCTGGCCGCCTTCCGCATCCGCGATACCAACCGTCCGCTGGCCGATCCGGCTCATTCCGGTTACTACCTTCCCGCCGGCGAGCTCCAGAGCCAGGGATGGGAGCTGGAAGTGCTGGGCCGACTGCGGCCCGGCTGGGAAATCGCGGCCGGGTACACCAACCTGAGAACCCGCTGGCTCACCGGTGCCAACGTCGGCGCGCCAGCGCACTACTGGTATCCCCGCCACCTATACAAGCTGTGGACCCGCTACCGCTTCGGCCACGGGCCGCTGGAAGGGTTCAGCGTGGGCTTTGGCGCCAACGGCATGTCGCAGGCCGCCAGCGGCGCATCGTCCGCCACCGTGGCCGCCCGCGCACAAGGCGCCTACACGGTGCTGAGGCTGCAACTGGCCTATGAGGTGAGCCGCAGGTACAGCATCACGCTCGACGTCAACAACCTGCTGGACACCAGGTACTACACCCGCCTGGGCGGACTCAACACCTACAACACGTTCGGCGATCCACGCAACGTGGTACTGACTTTCAGGGCCAGATTCTGAACACATCGGCTGTGGCCGCCTAGCCGACAAGGCGCGCCACGGTATGCCAGAGACGATTCAAGCCAAGGAGAAACTCATCATGGATAGACGCTACTTCCTGCACGGCGCTGCGCTGTTCTCGTTCTGTGGCGGCCTGGCCGCACAGGAGACCCCGGAGAAAACCGCCGGCGTGCTCGACGACATCCCGCCGGCAGACGACATTGGCCAGCACCCCCGCTGCGTCATCTGCAACATGGATCGCCGCCGCTATCACCACGCCAGGCACTTGCTGGTCTATGCCGACACCACGGTGCAGGGCACCTGCTCGGTCCATTGCGCTGCCGACTGCATGCTGCGTGAGCGGCGCCGGGGTTTTCATGCCATCTTCGCGCCCGATTTCGGCTCGCAGGCCGACCCCAAGCCACTGTTGGAGGCGTCCACCGCCACCTACCTCATCGGCAGCGACCTGCGCGGCGTCATGACCCGCATCAGCAAAGTGTCGTTTGCCGACCGAAGCGCGGCCCTGGCGGCGCAGCAAGTGCACGGTGGCGTCATCGGCAGCTTTGACACGGCAGTGGCCAGTTCCATGCGTGAACTGGGCGACAGCATGGCCAGGCGCTACGCCTGGGCACGCGAGCGCCGTCAGCGCGGCGAGCGTTGAGCATTGGCCAGACCGGGCCCATGCTCATCGCGTCCGTCCGCGCCGGTCTCGACCATCCGCATCGGCTTGTCCACCGCAGCCCGCCGCTGGCTCAGCTGCATCGAAGCCCGATGGCATGCCGCGGCGCCCTCCCGCCGCTGCTCGACACTTTCGGCATCCCGAGTGAGAGGGCACCCCGATACAATCCAGCCGGTCTGCCGCCGTATCTCGATCAAGGGAACGGACACGCTCCTCGTAGTTCAATGGATAGAACGGGGCCCTCCTAAGGCTCAGATGCAGGTTCGATTCCTGCCGAGGAGGCCAGCGCCGGCATCGAGATCACTCGGGTTTCCCTGAAGTGCCCATCAGTCCAGCGGCACGACTTAGCGCCGTGGGCATACGTCGTGGTCCGCGCCCGACCCATCGCAACCACACTGCCCGAGCGGCAAAGGCAGCGCTCCTAGAATGGCTGATCCACTCAGCAACCGTCGGAGGCGCCTTCATCATGAAGCAGCAGCTTTCGCTGCGCTGCCCGCAGTGCGGCGGCAATCAATTGGTCGCAACAGAGGACGTGCAGCCGAGCCACGCGGTGATCTGTACGGCCTGCGGCGCTGCAACACGGCTCAGCAGCCTGTCGCAAACCAATGCCGCGCAAGAAGCGGAACGTTCGGCCATAAAGGCCTCGCGCGAGGCATATGGCAAGCTGATGAAGAAGTGACAACAGGCGCGCCGCACCCTCGCGACAAACTGTCGGGGCGAGGAGCCGGCCCCTCGACCCATGCGGCAAGAAGCCTCATCCAGCCGCAACCCACCAACACCAGGGCCGAGCGTTCCATCGATTGCCTGCTGGACTCAAACAAACAAAAAACCGCACCACATATTCTGTAGCGCGGTTTCCTTGTACAGCTTGGTAGGACGTACAGGATTCGAACCTGTGACCAACGGATTAAAAGTCCGCTGCTCTACCAGCTGAGCTAACGTCCCACAGCCAGCACGATCTGCGTGGATCGTTGTTCTGGCAAGCCGCGCATTATAACGTGGTTTTTGGGTCGCCTCGGGCTATTTGATTCAGAATCCAGCCTGCGGCGCAGAAGCCGAAGGTGGCGGTCACTGCGACCGACGAACCGTAGCCGTGGCAGCTGAGCGAGCCATCGATTTCAGCTGCTGTGTCACAGGCCTCGGGCAGGGCCACGTTCTCGCGGCTGAAGACCGCCATCACGCCCAGCGGCTTGCCCACCGCGCCGGCGCCGTGGTGACGGCGCAGGCGGTAGCGCAACTGGGCAATCAGCGGGTCGTGCGTGACCTGGGCGATGTCGGCTACCTCCACGCGCTCGCCGGCACGCTTGCCGCCGGCCGCGCCGACGCTGATGAGGCACTTGCGCTGGCGCACGGCCCAGGCGGCAATGGCCACCTTCGCGGCCACCTGGTCGCAGGCATCGATCACCGCATCCACGGGCTCGGGCAGCACTTGGGGCCAGTTGTCGGCGGTGACGAAGTCTTCCACCGCGTGCACCACGCAGCCGGGATGGATCTGCTCAATGCGTGCGCGCATGGCCTGCACCTTAGCCTGGCCCAGCGTACCGCTCAGCGCGTGGATCTGGCGGTTGACGTTGGATTCGGCCACGTGGTCGAGATCGATCAGCGTGATCGAGCCGACCGCGCTGCGTGCCAGCGCCTCGGCCGCCCAGGAGCCGACGCCGCCGATGCCGACCACAGCCACGTGGGCGGCCTGGATGCGCTGCGCGCCGGCCGCGCCGTACAGGCGCGCCAGGCCGCCGAAGCGCCGCTGCAGGTCGGCCGGCTCTTCGGCTGCGGGCGGGGCGGCGCTCATGCCGTGCGTTCGAGGCGCCAGTACTGGTACTTCAGCGCCAGGATTGCGCCGCCGACGATGCCCGCCACGGCGGTGAAGCTGGTCAGGCTCAGGTTCGACAGCCCGCTCAGGCCCTGGCCGATGGTGCAACCCAGCGCAGTCACGCCGCCGACGCCCATCAGGGTGCCGCCGATCAGGTGGTTGCCCAGGTCTTCGGTGGTCTTGAAGCCCTCCCAGCGGAAGCGGCCGGTCGCCAGCGCCATCACGGCGGCGCCGACGATCACGCCGGCCACCGAGACCACGGCGATGCTCAGGCGCTGGCTGCGGTCGCTGAAGAACATCAGCCAGTCGATCGCGTAGGCCAGCGGCGCGGTGAAGGTCAGCGCCTCCATGCGGCCAGTACGCGTTGCCAGGTAGGCCGGCTCCAGCGTCTCGGGGTGCTCGACGACGTGGCCCAGCGAACCACTGACCCACCACATGCCGACGATGACGGCGCCGATGCCGAAGCCCGCCAGCAGGTTGTCGGCGGTGCGGAATGCCCGCGCCGACAGCGCCCAGGCCACCAGCGGCAGGCCCACCAGCAGCGCGACCACGCCCAATACCTGCGGCGCCGACCAGCCGCCGGCCGCCGCCACCAGGGTGCCGACGATGGCGGGCTGCTCGAACTCCATGAACACGCGGTCCACGGTGCGGTCGCGCAGCACCGCCGTGATGCCGCGCAGGGTGGCGTAGGACGCCAGCGCCATGGCCAGGAACACCACCAGCGCCTTCAGGTTGCCAGTGCCCATGCGCACCAGGTTCTTGCTGCCGCAGCCCGATGCCAGCACCATGCCGACGCCGAACAGCGCACCGCCGGACAGCGAGGACAGCCACATCCAGCGCGGCCCCGCATACACCGAATCGGCGGCCTGGATCCAGCCGCCGGCGGCCAGCAGGCCGAAGCCCACGATCGCCACGCCCGCCGCCAGCACCCACTGGCGCAGCCGCGAGGTGCTGCCCATGTTCAGCACATCGGCGATCGCGCCCATGGTGCAGAAATGCGTGCGCTGCACGATGGCACCGAACAGCGCCGACAGCACGAAGGTCATCAGCAGCACGTCGCGCGTGAGGTTCTGGATGTCGGCGATTTCGAGCATGGCGCCGAATTCTATTGAACCGGCGCCAATCGTGCGCACCACCCGGGCTTCGGCGCGATGCCCGAGCTGCTATCGATCTCATAGTCGCCGAGCCCTCTCAGCGGCCCGCGGCACGGCGTCGGGCACGGCTTGCTGGCAGCGGCTGCGGCGACCCCGGACCGGCGGGCCGGCAGTAGAATCCTTGGCCATTCCTCCCGACCGTGCGCCACGTCCGTGGAACCGGCGCACGGGCGCCGCAGCAGGCTTCGCCGCCGTCCAACGCACCATGTCTGACCAGCTCTCGCAGCCGGGCCTGCAGGCCCTGTCCAAGTCCTTCGAACCCGCCGCCATCGAGGCGCAATGGGGCCCGGCGTGGGAGCGCGCCGGCCTGGGGCGCGCCGGGTTTCGTGGCACCGGCCAGCCGGATGCCGACGCGGCGGCGCGGGGCGACAACTTCGCCATCCAGCTGCCGCCGCCCAACGTGACGGGCACGCTGCACATGGGCCATGCGTTCAACCAGACCATCATGGACAGCCTCACGCGCTACCACCGCATGCGGGGCTTCAACACGCTGTGGCTGCCAGGCACCGACCACGCCGGCATCGCCACCCAGATCGTGGTCGAGCGCCAGTTGCAGGAGCAGGGCACCAGCCGCCACGAGCTGGGCCGCAAGAACTTCGTCACCCGCGTGTGGGAGTGGAAAGCCACGTCCGGCGCCACCATCACGCAGCAGATGCGCCGCATGGGCGCCAGCGTGGACTGGGGCCGCGAGTACTTCACCATGGACGACAAGCTGTCCACGGTGGTCACCGAGACCTTCGTGCGCCTGTACGAGCAGGGCCTGATCTACCGTGGCAAGCGGCTGGTGAACTGGGACCCGGAGCTGAAGACCGCGGTGAGCGACCTTGAAGTGGAGAGCGAGGAGGAGGATGGCTTTCTGTGGCACATCGCCTATCCGCTGGCCGATGGGTCGGGCGAAAAGCTGGTGGTGGCCACCACCCGGCCCGAGACCATGCTGGGCGACGTGGCGGTGATGGTGCATCCGGAGGACGAGCGCTACCGGCATCTGATCGGTAAAGCGGTCACGCTGCCGCTGGTGGGGCGCGAGATTCCGGTCATTGCCGACGACTACGTGGACAAGGACTTCGGCACCGGCGTGGTGAAGGTCACGCCGGCGCACGACGCGAACGACTACGCGGTGGGACAGCGCCACCAGCTGCCGATGATCGGCGTGCTGAACCTGGAGGCGACGATCAACGACAACGCGCCTGAGAAGTATCGTGGCCTGGACCGCTTCGCCGCGCGCAAGGCCATCGTGGCCGATCTGGAGGCGCAAGGCCTGCTCGTCGAAACCAGGAAGCACAAGCTGATGGTGCCGCGCTGCGCGCGCACCGGTCAGATCATCGAACCGATGCTGACCGACCAGTGGTTCGTGGCGATGAGCAAACCGGACGAGACCGGCAAGAGCATCGCGCAAAAAGCCATCGACGCCGTGCAGTCCGGTGCCGTGCGCTTCGTGCCCGAGCAGTGGGTCAACACCTACAACCAGTGGATGAACCACATCCAGGATTGGTGCATCAGCCGCCAGCTGTGGTGGGGGCATCAGATTCCGGCCTGGTATGGCGAGGACGGTTCAGTGTTCGTCGCGCGCAGCCAGGACGAGGCGCGCGCCCAGGCCCAGCAGGCTGGCCACAAGGGCACGCTGACGCGCGACGAGGACGTGCTCGACACCTGGTATTCCTCGGCCCTCGTACCCTTCAGCAGCCTGGGCTGGCCCGCGCAGACGCAGGATCTGTCGCTCTACCTGCCCTCCTCCGTGCTCGTCACCGGCCACGACATCATCTTCTTCTGGGTCGCCCGGATGATCATGATGACCACGCACTTTACCGGCCAGGTGCCGTTTCGCGACGTCTACATCCACGGCCTGGTGCTGGACGCGCACGGCAAGAAGATGAGCAAGTCCGAGGGCAACGTGCTGGATCCGGTCGACCTGATCGACGGCATCGCGCTGGAGCCGCTGCTGGCCAAGCGCACCACCGGCCTGCGCAAGCCCGAGACGGCGCCGAAGGTGCGCGAGAACACGAAGAAGGAATTCCCCGACGGCATCCCCGGCTACGGCGCCGACGCGCTGCGCTTCACCTTCGCCGCCATGGCCACGCTGGGGCGCACCATCAACTTCGACTCCAAGCGCTGCGAGGGCTACCGCAATTTCTGCAACAAGCTTTGGAACGCCTCGCGCTTCGTGCTGATGAACTGCGAGGGGCACGACTGCGGCATCGAGGGCGACAGCGCCATCGAGCGCAGCGCCGCCGACCGCTGGATCGTCAGCCTGCTGCAGAAGGCCGAGGCGGCGGTCGAGAAGGGCTTTGCCGACTACCGCCTGGACACTGTGGCCAACACCATCTACGACTTCGTCTGGAACGAGTACTGCGACTGGTACCTGGAGATCGCCAAGGTGCAGATCCAGACCGGCAGCCCGGCCCAGCAGCGTGCCACGCGACGGACGCTGGTGCGCGTGCTCGAAGCCGTTCTGCGGCTGGCGCATCCCATCATTCCGTTCGTGACCGAGGCGCTGTGGCAGGCGGTCGCTCCGGTGGCGGGCAAGACCGGCAACTCGATCGCCGTCGCCCCTTACCCGCAGGCGCAGCAAGCCAATATCGACGAAGCGGTTGAAAGCCATATGGTGCACCTGAAAAACCTGGTCGACGCCTGCCGCAACCTGCGCGGCGAGATGGGCGTCTCACCCGCGCAGCGTCTGCCCCTGTTCGCGCTGGGCGACGCCGACTTCGTCCGCGCGCACGCGGCCGTGCTGCAGGCGCTGGCCAAGCTGAGCGAGGTGAAGGTGTTCGACGGCGAGGCCGACTGGGCCGCCGCCGCGCAGGCCGCGCCGGTGGCCGTGGTGGGCGATGCGCGCCTGGCGCTGTTCATGGAGATCGACGTCGCCGCCGAGCGCGCACGCCTGGCCAAGGAAGCCGCGCGCCTGGATGGCGAGATCGCCAAGGCCAGGGGCAAGCTGGACAATCAGGCCTTCGTTGCCAAGGCGCCGGCGGCGGTGATCGAGCAGGAGCACAGGCGCCTGGCCGACTTCAGCGCCGCGCGGGACAAGATCCAGCAGCAACTCGAGCGTCTCGGCTGAACCCGTCTGCCGCGGTCTTCCTCATTCGTAACAACCCATGCCCACACCCAGCCTCGTCAACACCGCCGTCTTTCCCGTCGCCGGACTCGGCACCCGCTTTCTGCCCGCCACCAAGGCCAGCCCGAAGGAAATGCTGCCGGTGGTCGACAAGCCGCTGATCCAGTACGCGGTCGAGGAAGCCTATGGCGCCGGCGTGCGCCACATGGTGTTCGTCACCGGGCGCAGCAAGCGCGCCATCGAGGACCATTTCGACACCGCCTACGAACTGGAAAGCGAACTGGAGAGTGCCGGCAAGTCGGAACTGCTTGAACTTGTTCGCGCGGTCGCACCTGACGACATGCATTGCAGCTACGTGCGCCAGCCGCGCTCGCTCGGCCTCGGCCATGCGGTGCTGTGCGCCGCCCACATCGTCGGCGAGCGGCCGTTCGCGGTGTTGCTGGCCGACGACCTGATGGTCGGCGCCAACGGCACGCCCTCCGTGCTGGCGCAGATGGTGCAGGCCTTCGAATCGCTCGGTCGCTCGGTACTGGCGGTGCAGGAGGTGCCGGCCGACCAGGTGCGCCGCTACGGCATCGTGGCCGGCGCGCCGGCCGGCGAGCGCCTGATCAGCATCGATCAGATCGTCGAGAAGCCCGCGCCCGAGCAGGCGCCGTCACGCATGGGCGTGGCCGGCCGCTACATCCTCACGCCACGCATCTTTGACGAGCTGCGCAACCAGCCGCCCGGCGCCGGCGGCGAGATCCAGCTCACCGACGCCATCGCGCGCCTGATGCGCAGCGAACGCGTCTACGCCTACCAGTACGAAGGCAAGCGCTACGACTGCGGCAGCAAGGAAGGCTTTCTGCAGGCCACGGTGGAGCTCGCGCTGCAGCACCCGCAGATCGGCGGCGAGTTTCGCGACTACCTGAAGACGCTGAGCCTGTGAGCGTTGGGCTCAGCGCCGGCGCAGGACGTGGATGAACTCGTCGCCCACGCTCTGCTGCTCGACCAGTTCGTTGCCGGTCTGCTTGGCAAAGGCCTGAAAGTCGCGCACCGACCCGGGGTCGGTGGACAGCACGCGCAGCAACTCGCCGCTTTGCAGCTCGGCCAGGCCTTTCTTGGCTTTCAGGATGGGCAGCGGGCAGTTCAGCCCGCGCGCGTCGACTTCCTTGGCAATGTCCATGTGCGGATTGTCGGTCAATCGAGGCCGCGCCGTCGCTCGGCGTTCTCCTCGGCGCTGAAGAACACCGGCTCGTGCCCGCGCGAGCGCAGCCAGTCGGCCAGCGCGTATCCGGTGCCGGCGGGCCAGCACTTCAGGTCGGGCAAGTCGTACAGGCGCCAGTCGACCAGTTCGGGCGACAGCCGCACCTCGCCTTCGGCCACCACGTGGAAGGCGATGATGACCTGGTTCATGCGCTGGAAATCGTACACGCCGACCAGATCGATCGACCGCGCATCGAGGTTGGTCTCTTCCTTCAGTTCGCGCGCGATGCCCTGCTGCGGCGTCTCACCGGCCTCCATGAAACCGGTGATCAGGGCGAACATCTTGCTCGGCCAGGCCGCATTGCGCGCCAGCAGCACCCGGCCCTGGTATTCGACGATCGCCGCCAGCACCGGCACTGGGTTGTTCCAGTGCGTGAAGTCACAGGCCGGGCAGCGCAGGCGCTCGACCGGGCCGGTGTCTTCCTCGGCGACGAGCATCCCCAGCGGCGTGGCGCATTGCGGGCAGAACTTGAACTTGCTCATTCGCTCTTCTTCTTATGGGTGATTCAGGGTGATATGGAAGTGCGGTCCATGACGAAATGACTTCGCCGCGATGCGGCATCAATGACCAAATGATTCTTTTCCCAATGGCTGGCGGGAAGTGATTTCGTCGTCACCCGCCGTCACGCGGGGAACACACCCGTCGACAGGTAGCGATCACCGCGATCGCAGACCACGAACGCGATGGTGGCGTCGCGTTCGCGCAGGGCGACCTGCTGCGCCACCCAGGCCGCGCCGCCGGATGAGATGCCGCCGAAGATGCCTTCCTCACTGGCCAGCCGCCGCGCCATGTCTTCCGCATCCAGCTGGTCGACCAGCATCTCCTCGTCCACCACCGAGGCGTCGTAGATCTTCGGCAGGTACTCCTGCGGCCACTTGCGGATGCCCGGGATGCGCGAGCCTTCGGACGGCTGCGCGCCGACGACCCAAACCTTCGGATTCTGCTCCTTCAGGTAGCGCGACACACCGGTGATGGTGCCGGTGGTGCCCATGGCCGACACGAAGTGCGTGATGCGTCCACCGGTCTGCTCCCACAGCTCGGGGCCGGTGGTCTCGTAGTGGATGCGCGGGTTGTCGGCGTTGGCGAACTGGTCCAGCACGAAGCCCTTGCCCTGCGCCACCATCTTGGCCGCCAGGTCGCGCGCGTATTCCATGCCGCCGGAGCGCGGCGTCAGGATCAGCTCGGCGCCGAACGCCTTCATGGTCTGGGCCCGCTCGACCGACAGGTCCTCGGGCATGATCAGCACCATGCGGTAGCCGCGCACCGCCGCCGCCATCGCCAGCGCAATCCCGGTGTTGCCGCTGGTGGCCTCGATCAGCGTGTCGCCAGGCTTGATCTCGCCGCGCTCTTCGGCGCGCACGATCATCGACAGCGCCGGCCGGTCCTTCACCGACCCGGCCGGGTTGTTGCCCTCCAGCTTGGCCAGCACGACGTTGCCGCGCTGCCGGTTGCCGTCAGCGCCGATGCGCTGCAGCCGCACCAACGGCGTGCGGCCGATGGCGTCCTCGATGGTCGGGTAGTCCATGGACCTCACTGTGCCATAATTTCGCGCTTCGTTATCC
>CAZHSD010000002.1:0-209145 GCA_964534975.1 uncultured Ottowia sp.
AGGACGGTCCGGTGCAGGCGCTCAGTGCTCAGGGGCGGGCTTGAAATTCAACCCAAAGGCGGATCGAACTGCCTGCGCCGGTCCGAGTCTCAAAGATACAAGGCGCTGACGCGCCTTCCCCCTCTGACTTCGTGAGGAGGGACAACGCCAGTGGCGGGCGCAGGTCCGGCCACGGCGTTCGTTGGTATGGCCTGCTCCGCGGCCACTTGGACGGCCTATCAAGAATTGAATGCGATCAAAGCGCGTCGGCGTACAGCGACACTGTCAGCCTAAACTGCCGACCCAAGCAAGAGAGCAGCACCATGACGACACCAGCCCTGCCCGCCTCCACCCGCATCGCCTTCGTCGGCGGCGGCAACATGGCCAGCGCCATCATCGGCGGGCTGATCCGCCGGGGTTTGCCGGCGCTGCAGATCCAGGTGGTGGAGCCGTACGAGGCCACGCGCACCAGCCTGAAGCAGCAGCACGGTGTCGAGGCGCAGGCGGTCGCCAGCGCAGCGCTGGCGGGCAGCGAGGCGATCGTCTGGGCGGTCAAACCGCAGCACTTCCGGGCGGCAGCGGCGCCGGTCGCCCCCCACGTCGGCGGCGCGCTGCAGCTGTCGGTGATGGCCGGCATCCGCGCCGGCGACATCGGCGCCGCCAGCGGCAGCGGCCGCATCGTGCGCTGCATGCCCAACACGCCGGCGCTGGTCGGACGCGGCATGACCGGCATGTTCGCGTCAGACGGTGTCGGCGCAGCCGATCGTGCGCTGGCCGAGGCGGTGATCCGCACCACTGGCGACGCGCTGTGGGTCGAGCACGAGGCGCAGCTCGACGCCGTCACCGCGCTGTCGGGCTCGGGACCAGCCTACGTGTTCTATTTCCTGGAGGCGATGCAGCAGGCCGGCGTCGAGCTCGGCCTGGATGCCGAGCAGGCGCGCCGCCTGGCGGTCGGCACCTTCGCCGGCGCCAGCGCGCTGGCCGGCGACTCGCACGAGGCGCTGGCGCTGCTGCGCGAGCGCGTCACCAGCAAGGGTGGCACGACTTACGCGGCGCTCAGTGCGATGGAGCAGGCCGGCATCAAGTCCGCCTTCGTGCGGGCCATGCACGCGGCCTGCGTGCGCGCTGCCGAACTGGGTGACGAGTTCGGCCGCTGACGCCGCGCCAAGGCATCAGCCGCGCAACAGATAGGCCAGCGCGACGCCGGCAAACAGGGTCGCACCCAGCCAGTGATTCATGCGAAAGGCCTTGAAGCAGCCTTCGCGCGTGCGCTCCTTGATCAGCGTCCAGTGCCAGGCCACCTGCAGCAGCGCGGCGCCGAACGCCAGCCACAGCACCGGATGCGTCACATGGCGGACGATCAGCCAGGCAAAGATCGCCAGATGCAGCAGGTAGAAGCCGACGATGGCCACGACGTCGAAGCGCCCCAGCGTGATGGCCGAGGTCTTCATGCCGATGCGCAGGTCGTCGTCGCGGTCGACCATGGCGTACTCGGTGTCGTAGGCCAGCACCCAGAACAGGTTGCCCAGCAGCAGCGCCCAGGCCGGCCACGGCACCTCGCCCTGCACCGCCGCCCAGGCCATCGGGATGCCGAAGCTGAACGCGATGCCCAGCACCGCCTGCGGCATCGACACGTGGCGCTTGGCGTAAGGGTAGATCAGCGTGATGGCCAGCGCCGGAAACGACCAGGCGATGGCGGCGGCATTGGTGGTCAGCACCAGGCCGAAGGCGAGCAGCGCCAGCACCGCGCCCACGGCCAGCGCCTCGGTCACGCTGACCAGGCCGCTGGTGACCGGGCGCCGCGCGGTGCGCTTGACGTGGCGGTCGAACTCGCGGTCGGCGACATCGTTGATGCAGCAGCCGGCCGAGCGCATCAGGATGGTGCCGAGCACGAACACGACAAGCAGGTGCCAGCCCGGAAAGCCATCGGCGGCCAGCCACAGCGCGCTCAAGGACGGCCACAGCAGCAGCAGCCAGCCGGCCGGCCGGTCCCAGCGGATCAGGTCCAGGTACAGCGACAGCTTGCTGCGCGCCGCCGGGGCAGGAGACGGAAGAGCGGTATTCATGCCGGCCGGAATGTAGCTTGTAGCCGTGAAAAACCGTGCGGCGTCCTCAGGACAATCGGGTGACGCCCGGCAGCTCGCAGGCATAGATGGCGTTGCGCAGCGCCGCGATCGCCTCGTAGCGCGTGAAGCTGCGCCGCCAGGCCAGCACCACCCGGCGCGTGGGCGGATCGCCGCCGGGATCGTGGACTGGCAGGTAGCGAATCAAGGGCTCCCGACCGGCGACCGGCGCGGCGCCGGGCTCCGAGGGCGCCGACAGCGCGGCCGTCGGCACCGCCAGGCGCGGCACCAGGGTCACGCCCATGCCGGCGGCCACCATGTGCTGGATGGTTTCCAGCGACGAGCCCTCGAAGTTCTTGCTGAGGCCCTCGGCGGCATTGGCAAAGCGCGCGAATTCCGGGCACACCTGCAGCACATGGTCGCGGAAGCAGTGACCACTGCCCAGCAGCAGCATGTGCTCGCGCTTGAGCTGCTCGGTCGTCACTTCATGGCCGGCTGCCAGCGGATGGTGGGCCGGCACGGCAGCGACAAAGGGTTCGTCGTACAGCGGCGCCGTCGCCAGGCCGGTGTCCGGAAACGGCTCGGCCAGGATGGCGCAGTCGATCTCGCCGGTGCGCAGCATCTCCAGCAGGCGCACGGTGAAGTTCTCCTGCAGTATCAAGGGCATCTCGGGCGTGCGCTCGATGTTCTGGCGCACCAGGTCCGGCAGCAGATAGGGGCCGATGGTGTAGATCAGCCCCAGCTTGAGCGCCCCGGTCAGGGGATCCTTGCCGCGCCGGGCGATCTCCTTGATCTCGGCCGCCTGCTCCAGCACGCTCTGCGCCTGGCGCACGATTTCCTCGCCCAGCGGCGTCACCGTGACCTCGCCGCTGCTGCGCTCGAACAGCTTCAGCTCGAGCTCCTCCTCCAGCTTCTTGACCGCCACCGACAGCGTCGGCTGCGAGACGAAGCAGGACTCGGCGGCCTTGCCGAAGTGTTTTTCCCGGGCGACGGCAACGATGTATTTCAATTCGGTCAGGGTCATGCCAGCGCCCCATTTTTCCGGCCGTTCCGGTCGGTTGCAATGAACGCGCTGCGGGCTCGATCCCCGCGGCGCAAGACCCCTCGCCTCATTCTTCGCACGATCATGGCAAGGGTGTATTTCAGTTCGGTCAATGTCATCGGCATGCCTCGGCCCGCGGCACCACGCGGCCAGAGACAAGACATCGCTCCCAGTCGCAGCAGCACAGGATACGCCAGACGCGCGGTCCAGTGTCGTACGTGCTGGAAGCACGCAATGAAAAACGGCCATGAGGTCCACCATGGCCGTTTTGTCGTTGCCGCCAAGCGCAGCCCGGTCGGCGGGAATGGCTCAACTCACCTTGTCGGGAAACTGGCTGGCGATGCCACTGGCCAGCACATCGGCAATCCTATCCATGTGCTGCCGCATGTCGACCCACAGCCTGGCCTGCTGCGCCGCCGGCGCGTTGGCCATCATGGCGTCGACCTGCTGCCTGTGGTCGCCCGCGTGCATCAGCAGCGCGCCCTGCAGCTGACCGACGGTCCAGTGCTTCGGGTTGGCGCCGGCGAAGAACTTGGCGATCTCGGCCGCGTTGGCGGTCAGCGCGTCCATGGCTTTCTGCTCGCCAGCCGCGTCCCTGGCCTTGGCGGTATCGGTGAGCGCCTTGACGCCCTGCCTGTGGCCCGCGAGCAGCTTCAAGGTGGGCTCACCGGCGCCCTGCCCATAGAACCCGGTCACCGCATCGGCGATCTGCTTGGCATTGTCGACCACCGCCGTTTCGGCGCGCTGCGCAGCGCCACCATCGCCGGCGTGCACCGCGCGTGCGTAGTCGCGCGTCGTATCGATGTGCCCGCACCACAACGCGCGCATCGCCGCATGCCGCTTGGGCGCGGTCGTTGCGGCCCTGGCGGCGCGCTCGTGTCCGGGCATGACCGACGAACAGCCGGCGACGGTGGCGCCAAGCAGCATCGCACCGAGAATCGAACGCCGCTGCATGACCGGCTCCTTTCGCCGCAAACCCTTGGATGCAACCATTGTCTGCCTCGTCGATCCCCCTGATCGCGACACACGTATGCCCTGCGGTCGTGTGGACGCGGCCACCGCGAAGCCGCCGCGGTCGCGGATCTGATCGCTTCCGCCTGTGACTTGCCGCTACGCCTTGAGGTAGTCGGCACGCGCGCCAAGCCAGCGCGCGACGTGCTTTTCCGCCAGCTCGGGGTGGCGCGCCAGCATCACCGGTGCGACCTGCCGGGCCCACTGCAGCAGGGCGCCGTCCTGCGCCAGATCGGCAAAGCGCAGCAGCGCGGCGCCGGACTGACGCGCACCCAGGAACTCACCCGGACCACGGATCTCCAGGTCGCGGCGCGCGATCTCGAAGCCGTCGCTGGTCTCCACCATGGCCTTCAGCCGCGCGCGCGCGGTCTCGCCCAGGCGACCGCCGTCCGGTACCTCATACAGCAGCACGCAGGCCGACGCCGCCGCGCCGCGCCCGACGCGGCCGCGCAACTGGTGCAGTTGCGACAGGCCGAAGCGCTCGGCGTGCTCGACCACCATCAGGCTGGCATTGGGCACGTCGACGCCGACCTCGATCACCGTGGTACTGACCAGCAGGGGCATGGCGCCGGCCATGAAACGCGCCATCACCGCCTTCTTCTCGGCCGGCGGCATGCGCGAGTGCAGCAGGCCGACCTCCCGTCCGGGCAGCGCCTCGGACAGTTCGGCATGCGTTTCGGTGGCGTTGCGCAGGTCCAGCGCCTCGCTCTCCTCGATCAGCGGACAGACCCAGTACGCCTGCCGGCCCTGCGCGATCTGGGCGCGGATGCGCTCGATCACCTCGGCGCGCCGGTGCGCGGCCACCAGCCTGGTGAGCACCGGTGTGCGGCCGGGCGGCAGCTCGTCCAGCGTGGAGACGTCCAGGTCGGCGTAGTAGCTCATCGCCAAGGTGCGCGGGATGGGCGTGGCGCTCATCATCAGCAGGTGCGGCTCCTGCCGCGCGTCCGACAGCTTCTGCCGCAGCGCCAGCCTCTGCTCGACCCCGAACCGGTGCTGCTCGTCGATGATCGCCAGGCCCAGCCGCTGAAAATGCACCTGCTGCTGGATCACCGCATGCGTGCCGACCACCAGCGCCGCCGCGCCCGATTCGATCAGCGCCAGCATCTCGACGCGCGCCTTCTTGCGCTGCCCGCCGGTGAGCCAGGCCACGCGTTTGCCACGCGGCGCCAGCAGGGGCTCCAGCCACTCGACCAGCCTGGCGAAGTGCTGCTCGGCCAGGATCTCGGTCGGCGCCATCAGCGCGCACTGCCAGCCGGCGTCGATGGCGCCGCAGGCCGCCAGCGCCGCCACCACCGTCTTGCCGGAACCGACATCGCCTTGCAGCAGGCGGTGCATCGGCTGCGCACGGCCCAGATCACTGGCGATCTCCGCGCCGACGCGGCGCTGCGCCGCGGTCAGCTCGAACGGCAAGGCCGCCAGCAGTTGCTCCACCAGGCCATCGCGCCGTGCCGTCAGCACCGGCGCGCGCAGTTGTTCGCGCGCACGCCGTGCCTGCAGTTGCGACAGCTGCTGCGCCAGCAGCTCCTCGGCCTTCAGACGCTGCCAGGCCGGGTGCGTGTGGTCTTCCAGCTGGGCCAGCGACACGTCCGGCGCCGGCTGGTGCAGGAAAGTCAGCGACCGGCGCAGGTCCCATTGCGCCGCCAGGCCCAGGCGCGCCCACAGTTCGGGCGGCACGGTGCCCGACAGATCGGCCTGCGCCAGCCCCGCCAGCACCGCCTGGCGCAGGTACGGCTGCGGCAGCTGCGCCACCGTCGGGTACACCGGCGTCAGCGCCTGCGGCAGCGCGCCGCCCGCGGCGCGCACCGTCGGGTGCATCAGCGTCAGGCCGGCCAGGCCGCCGCGCAACTCGCCGCGCGCACGGATGCGGCTGCCGACCGCCATCTGCTTTTGCTGCGAGGGGTAGAAATTGAAGAAACGCAGCAGCGCGGTGTCGCTGCCGTCGTCGACGGTCACCAGCAACTGCCGGCGCGGGCGCCAGGTGACCTCCTGATGCGTGACCTCGCCCTCGATCTGCACCACGTCGCCGTGTCGCGCATCCGCCAGGCGTGTGATGCGGGTCTCGTCCTCGTAGCGCAGCGGCAGATGCAGCGCCAGATCGATGTCGCGCGTGAGGCCCAGCTTGCGCAGCGCCTTCTGCGGCGGGCTGAGCCTGGTCGTGTCGGGAACGGCGGTGGCCGGCGCGGGCATGGGACAATTCTGCCCCCTCTTGGAACGGGTCCGTCCGGCCCTCAAGCACCATGCAGCATTTCACCACGAGCGACTTCGACTTCGCTCTGCCGCCCGAACTCATCGCCCAGCACCCCGCGCCCGAGCGCAGCGCCTCGCGCCTGCTGGACGGCAGCGGCGCGCAGCCAGTGGACCGCGTGTTCCGCGACCTGCCGCAGCTGCTGCAGCCGGGCGACCTGCTGGTCTTCAACGACACCCAGGTGGTCAAGGCACGCCTGTTCGGCGCAAAACCCAGCGGCGGCCAGCTGGAGCTGCTGATCGAGCGCGTGCTGCCCGATGGCAGCGTGGCCGCGCACATGAGGGTGAGCAAGAAGCCGCCAGTCGGCACGCTGCTGCGCATGGCGGGTGGCTTCGAGGCCGAGCTGCTAGGTCGCTGGCCAGATGCCGGCGGCGCGCTGTTTCATCTGCGCCTGTCCGGTGACCCCCATGCGCTGATGGCTGCGCACGGGCACGTGCCGCTGCCGCCGTACATCACGCACGCCGACACGGCTGCGGACGAATCACGCTACCAGACCGTGTTCGCCAAGCACCCTGGCGCCGTGGCCGCACCGACCGCGGCGCTGCACTTCGACCATGCGCTGCTGGCCGAGATCGACGCTCGCGGCGTACGGCGCGCGGCGGTCACGCTGCACGTGGGCGCCGGCACCTTTCAACCGGTGAAAAGCGAGCATCTCGCCGCCCACCGGATGCACCGCGAGCGCTACCAGATACCGGCCGACACGCAGGCCGCCATCGCCGATTGCCGCGCGCGCGGCGCTCGCGTGGTCGCCGTCGGCACCACCAGCGTGCGCACGCTGGAAGCCTGGGCGCAAAGCGGCCAGGCCAGTGGCGACACCGACATCTTCATCACGCCCGGCTTTGGCTTCCGGCAGGTCGATGCGCTCATCACCAACTTCCATTTGCCGCGCAGCACGCTGCTGATGCTGGTCAGCGCCTTCGCGGGGCACCAGCGCGTGATGGCGCTGTACCGCCACGCCATCGCCGCGCGCTACCGCTTCTTCAGCTACGGCGACGCGATGTGGCTGCAGCGCGCGCCATGACGCCATCCAGAAGAAACGGCTGGCGGTGCCGCACCAGGCTTGCCCGATAATTTCGGTTTCGTGGCGCCGCGCAAGGCGCCACTTGTTTTTCACGCGAGCCATGCAAAACCCGATCGTTGCAGCTGACCTCCCCACGCACCATTGGCAAGGCACGCCCGCCAAGCGGCTGCGGCACGCCGCGCGGGCATTGAGCGGAAGACTGGGGCTCGCGTCGCCCGGCGCGAGCAAGGCACGGGCCGTGACCTGACCAGCGCCGCGTGCTCCGCTTCGAACTGCTCGCCACCGACCCCGCCAGCCACGCGCGCCGCGGCCGGCTGACCCTCAATCACGGCGTGGTCGAGACGCCGATCTTCATGCCGGTGGGCACCTACGGCACGGTCAAGGGCGTGATGCCGCGCAGCCTGCACGAGATGGGCGCGCAAATCATCCTCGGCAACACCTTCCATCTGTGGCTGCGCCCGGGGCTGGACGTGCTGCGCGACTTCGGCGGGCTGCATGCGTTCGAGCAGTGGCACAAGCCGATCCTGACCGACTCGGGCGGCTTCCAGGTCTGGTCGCTGGGCGAGATGCGCAGGATCAGCGAGGAGGGCGTCAGGTTCGCCTCGCCCGTCAACGGCGACCGCTTGTTTCTGACGCCCGAGATCTCGATGCAGATCCAGACCGTGCTGAACAGCGACATCGTGATGCAGTTCGACGAGTGCACGCCCTACCAGACCAGGGGCCGCGTCACCACCGAGCACGAGGCGCGCGCCAGCATGGAGCTCAGCTTGCGCTGGGCCCGGCGCTGCCAGGCCGAGTTCGCGCGGCTGGGCAACCCCAACGCCTTGTTCGGCATCGTGCAGGGCGGCATGTTCGAGCCGCTGCGCCAGGAGTCGCTGGAGCAGCTGGTCGAGATGGACTTCCCCGGCTACGCCATCGGCGGCGTCAGCGTCGGCGAGCCGAAAGAGGACATGCTGCGCATCACCGCGCACACACCGCACCGCCTGCCCGCGCACAAGCCGCGCTACCTGATGGGCGTCGGCACGCCGGAAGACTTGGTGTTCGGCGTGCAGCAAGGCGTCGACCTGTTCGACTGCGTGATGCCGACGCGCAATGCGCGCAACGGCCACTACTTCACCCGCTTTGGCGACCTGAAGATCCGCAACGCGCGGCACCGGCACGATGCGCGCCCGATCGACGAGAACTGCAGCTGCTACGCCTGCGCCGGCGAGGCCGGCATCAGCTGGGCCGACGGCGGGCGCGGCGGCTTCTCGCGCGCCTACCTGCACCACCTGGAGCGCTGCGGCGAGATGCTCGGCCCCATGCTGGCGACGATCCACAACCTGCACCACTACCTGCAACTGATGCGTGAGTTGCGCGCCGCGCTCGACGTCGGGCGGCTGGGCGACTTCGCTGCGCAGTTCCGCAGCGATCGCGCGCGCGGCGTCTAGCCTCCAGGCGGCTGCGGAGCCCTCGCCGCACGATGTCGAATACCCCTGACCACGGGCCGTCGCGCGCTCACGACGGCGCCGGCTCGTCCGCGCGCCCTTCGCCCACCACCGCCATGCCGCAGGCATGGCAGAAACGCGCGAACGCGCTCTTGCGCTGCCGGCAGTGCGCGCAGCGGTCGAACAGGCCGATGCCGCAGTGCGGGCAGAAATCGATCTCCGGGTCCTTCAGGTCGACCGCGCGCTCGCAGCCCGGACACACGCCCTTGGCCATGCGCGCCTGCGCCGTGTCGTAGCCCAGCTCGACGCGCCGCACCCGGTCGGGCTGCGCCTCGGCGGCGCGCTGGCGCTCCAGGTAGCGCTGCAGGCCGACGATGGCCCAGCGGCCGACCAGCACCGTGAGCACGATGCCGACGGCGTAGCGCACATAGCCGCCGTAGCTGGGCAGGTAGGGCACCAGCTCGACGAAGAAGGCGAACAGCGCGAACAGGATGAAGCCCCACACGAACGGCCACCAGCGGCTGTGCCGGCGGCGGCGGAACAGCCAGCCAGCCACCAGCAGCAGCGGCAGGGTCAGCGCCAGCCGGTAGCCGAACACGCGCAGCTCCTGCGCGCGCTGTGCACGCTCGAAGTCGCCGCGCGCCGATTCCTGCATCTCGTTCAGGCGCCGTTGCGCCGCCGCACCGGCCTGGTTGGCGTCCAGCAGCGCCTGCTGCTGGCGCTCGACCTCGGCGCGCGCGGCGCGCTCGCCCGCCTGCAACTCGTCCAGCGCCTGGGTGCGCGCGATCACTTCCGGGTCCTGCTCGGCGCGCTGCGTGGCGCGTCGCGTGGCGATCCAGTTGGCAAAGCCCTGGCGCGCGTTGCCGACGTCCGACTGCGCCACCTGCAGCTTCAGCTGCGCCTGCGCCAGCGCGTCGCTGGCCGACTGCGCGCGGCGCTCGGACTCGGCGATGGTGTCGCGCGCTGCCTGGGCGGCGCCGGCGTCCATGAAGTCGTCGAGCGAGCGCACCGACTCGACCTTCGGCAAGTCGCCGACGATGGTGCCGCCCAGCCCGATCAGAAAACCGGCAAACACCAGCGCCACCAGCCAGAGGCCGCGCTGAAACCATTTTTCCGACCGACGCAATGCCTTGCTCATGGGAATCCCCTTGCTCGAAGAGCCTCCAATGTAGCCAGTTGCCGGGTTGGCGTCGTCCGGCTCAATCGAAGCGGAAGGCCGAAATATCGACCGCCATCACCCGATCGGTGAACACCTTGGCGCCCCGGCTGTCGCCGGCGGCGCCGGCCACCACGTGCAAGGGCAGCAGGTGCTCCTCGGCGCGTAGCGGGTGGCTCAGGCGCGCGGCGGGGCCGGCGGCGCTGTCCCACGCCGCCAGCCGGGCGTTGCGCTCGGCGGCCGGCAGCGCCACGGTTTCGCCCAGCCAGCGGTCGAACTCGGCCGCCACGGGCGTCGAGCGCGCGTCACCGTAGCCGCGCATGTTGTGGTAGCTCATGCCGCTGCCGACGATCAGCACGCCTTCGTCCCGCAAGGGCGCCAGCGCGCGACCCAGTTCGATGTGCGCAGCCGCATCCAGGCTTCGCAAGAGCGACAACTGCAGCACCGGCACGCCGGCATCGGGGAAGGCGACTTTCAGCGGGATGAACACGCCATGGTCCCAGCCGCGCCCGGCGTCCTGCGCCACCGGCAGGCCGGCGGCCACCAGCCATTGCCGCACGCGCGCAGCCAGTTCGGGCGCACCCGGGGCGGCGTACTGCAGCTCGTAGGTGTGCGGCGGAAAACCGTGGTAGTCGAAGATCAGCCCCGGCCGCTCGGTCGCGCCCAGCGTGGCATGCTGGGCCAACCAGTGACCGGAAATCAGCAGAATGGCCTTTGGCGGCGCCGGCAGGCTGGCCGGGATGCCGCGCAGAAAGGCGGCAGTGGCGTCCCAGGCGTCCTCGGGGTTCCAGTCCATGAAGAAGCACGGGCCGGCGCCATGGGGAACGAACAGTGCGGGCTGGCGCACGGGGCGGGGTGGGTGGGCGGTCGAAGTCATGACGCACAGTTTGCTCCCGTCACCACGGCATGCAAGCCAGGGACGTTCACCACATCATTCAAAAATCCTGAATGCAGCGGGCGCGCCGGCGATAACCTTGTGCCCGGTAGGCCGGGCTTGCGTGCCGCATGATGACCGCGCACCATGCTTGGCGACCGCCGCTGGACAGCCGAGGAGACCCGATGACCGCAGACCACACCGCCGTACCCGATGGCGCACCCTGGCGCCGCATCCTGATCGACACGCCCGACGCGCTGATCTACGCCGACAAGGAAGGCATCATCCGCGCCTGGAACCCCGGCGCCGAGGCCGTGTTCGGCTTCGGCGCCGACGAGGCGCTGGGCCAGAACCTGGACCTGATCATTCCGCCGCACCTGCGCGCGCCGCACTGGCGCGGCTTCCACCGCGCGATGGCGCGCGGCGTCACCAGCCACGGCGCCGAGGTGCGCACCACGCGCGGCCTGCACAAGGACGGCGAGCGCCGGCTGTACGTGAACATGAGCTTCGGCGTGGTCAAGGACGACGACGGCAGCGTGCTGGGCTCGGTCGCCATGGCGCGCGACGCCACCGAGCGCTACCTGGCCGAGAAGGTGCGGCGCGAGGCCGCCGCCGGCGGCAACACCGCATGAAGCTGCACATCCTGTCGGACCTGCACCTGGGCGTCGGCGGCATGGAGCCGCCGCGCACCGACGCCGACGTGGTGGTGCTGGCCGGCGACATCGCGCGCCCAGCGGCGGCGGTGGCCTGGGCGCAGCGCTTTGGCAAGCCGGTGATCTACGTGCTCGGCAACCACGAGTTCTACGGCGGCAGCCTGCCCGGCACGGTGGCCGAGTTCCGCCGCCTGTGCGCCGGCACGACGGTGCACCTGCTCGACGACGAGGCCTTGGTGATCGACGGCGTGCGCTTTCTCGGCAGCACCCTGTGGTCCGACTTCCAGCTGTTCGACAACGAGGCGCAGCGCCTGGAGGCCATCGAGCTGGCGCAGCGCCTGGTGCGCGACTTCAGCCGCATCCGCCTGGGCGAGGACAGCGAGGCGCTCTTCTCGCCGATCGACGCCGCCGCCCGCTTCACCCGCCACGCCGCCTGGCTCGACCGCCAGCTCGATGAGCCACACGCCGGCCCGACGGTGGTCATCACCCACCATGCGCCCTCGCGCCAGAGCATCCACCCGCGCTTCATCGGTTCACCATTGAACGCCTGCTTCGTCTCCGACGCCGAATACCTTCTGCGCGGCCAGCGCGCCGCGCTGTGGATCCACGGCCACACGCACGACAGCTTTGACTACGAGGTGCAGGGCACGCGCGTGCTCTGCAATGCGCGCGGCTACGCCAAGGAGGGCGTCAACGAGAACGCGCGCTTCGATCCGCTGCTGACCGTGCAGATCCAGTCGGGTTGATGGCTGTCGAATCGCGATGGATGTGGCCGCGCCTGCAGACGCCGGCTTGCCCGCGATGAAGTGCCCATGACGGTGGATACGGCTGCCATCGCGAGCCAGCCCGTTCCCACAATCATTGGTTCGTCATTCGTCATTCGTCATCGACGCCGCGGTCGCGGCCAGGCCATGGCGCGCAGCGCCGCCATCGGCCTCAGTGCTCACGCTCCCATTGGCCGATCTCGATCAGCTGCGGATCGTCGGCGTGGTCGATCAGCATGCGGCGCACGCGGTCCTGCCACAGCTCGCCGAAGCGCTGCTCTTCGGCCGGCGTCGCACGGCCGGTCACCACGCTCGGCATCAGCATGCGCATCTCGTCCGGCCAGGGCACCACCGCGGCGTTCATCTCCACCTGCACCGCGGCGCCGGTGTCTCGCCGGCGCAGCGCCAGCGTGCCGATCATGGGGTCGCCGTAGTTCAGCAGCCGGTAGCGCCCGAAGCGCCCGGTCGGGCCGATGCCGTGAAAGCCGGTTTCGCTGGCGGCGCCGGTGAGCAGCTGCGCCACCGTCGCGATCACGCCGGTGGTGCCGCTGTCGGGCGCGTCGCGCATGAACACCTCGACGTTGCCGCGCTCGGGCATGTCGTCACCGTACAGCGCACGCAAGCCGTGCAGCGTCATCAGGTAGGCGCCCGCCACCGTGGGGCAGGAATGGCCCGCCAGCCGCACCACGTCGGCGTAGGCGTAGAGCATCACGCCGCCGTCGGCGGCGCCCAGGAACTGCGCCAGCGGGTCGCGCACCGTCAGCGTCGGCACATCGTCGAAAAACGCCGGCATGCCGGCGTCCCGCCGCGGCGCCGTGCTGGAGGAATGTCCAGCCGCCAGCGGCTTGCCTGCTTGAACGTCCATGCTTGTGTCTCCGTGAATGCCATGCCGCGGCGCGCATCCGCCGGCCAGCGTGCGGCGATCATCGCCCCTGCGGCCCGAAAGCGCCGCCGCGCCAGGGCGTTTCCCTACTCCGGAAGCAGTCAATGCCGGTGGCCGGCGCCGGACGACCGCCGCGCTACCATCGCTGCCCGACCCACGCCAGCGCCGCAACGCGACTGCAAGCTCCCGCCATGCCGATCCCGCCCTCCGCCACGCCAGCGCTGCCCGCGCGCACGCTGGTGCTCGGCCTGTCGGCGCTGCAACTGATCAGCTGGGGCAGCGTGTTCTACGGCTTCGCGCTGTTCATGGAGCCGGTGGAGCGCAGCCTGGCGCTGAGCCGCGCGCAATCTTCGCTGGCCTTCAGCCTGGCGCTGCTGGCCGAGGGCCTGGCGGCCTACCCGGTCGGGCGCTGGATCGACCAGGGGCACGAGCGCGCCGTGATGACGGGCGGCTCGCTGCTGCTGGCCGCCGGCCTGCTGGCGCACGGCCTGGTCACGTCCTTGACCGGCTTCTACCTGACCTGGCTGCTGCTCGGCCTGGGACTGTCGGCGACGCTCTACCCACCGGTGTTCGCCGTCGTCACGCGACGCTATCCGCACGACTTCAGACGCGCCATCATCACCATCACCTTCCTGGGCGGCCTGGCCAGCACGGTGTTCATCCCGCTCACCGACCTGCTGATCCGCAGCTGGGGCTGGCGCGGCGCCTCGTGGGCGCTGGCGGCGCTGCAGCTGCTGCTGTGCGCGCCGCTGCACGCCTGGCTGCTGCGCGGAGCGCCCGCAGGCGTGGCGACCGCCGGCGAAAGACACCACATGCAGCGCCACGCCCTGGCGGCCGAGTTGCGCAGCCCGCTGTTCTGGCGCTTGGGCGCCTTCATCGTGCTGCTGCTGGCCGCCACCTCGGCCTTGCCGCCGCACCTGGTCAGCCTGCTGCGCGAAAGCGGGCTGCCGCCGGGCTGGGCGATCGCGCTGCCGGCCAGCATCGGCGCGCTGCAGGTGCTGGGCCGGCTGATGCTGTATGTGGGCGAGCAGCGACTGGATGTGCATCACACCAATCGCTGGGCGCCGCTGCTGGTGCCGCTGGGCCTGTTCGCGCTGCTGCTGGGCGGCAGCAGCATGGGCGGCGCGCTGCTGTTCGTGCTGCTGTTCGGCATCGGCAACGGCATGCTCACCATCGTCAAGGGCACGGTGCTGGCGCAGTACCTCAGCGCGGCGCATGTCGGCGCGCTGAATGGCGCGCTCGGGCTGCCGCTGGCCCTGGCGCGCGCAGCGGCGCCGCTGGCGATGGGGCTGTTGTGGTCGCCGGCGCTGGGCTACCGCGCCGGCCTGGCGCTGCTGCTGCTGATCAGCCTGATCGGCATCGCCCTGTTGTGGCGGGCGCAGGCGCTGGCCCGCGCCGCGGCGATTCAGGGCATGCGGGTATAGATCAGCACGCCGCCCTCGCGCAGCGCGGCGGCGGTGACGCTGCCCACCAGCGCCGACTTCAGCGCGCTGCGACCGCGCGTGGTCATGGCCAGCATGGTGTTCGGCAGGCTGCGCACGAAGGCCGGAATCGCCTCGTCCGGCTCGCCATGCAGCACCTCCCAGCCGACGTCGATGCCGTGCTTGGACTTGATGCGGATGGCATGCCCGTGCACGTAGCTGGACTCCATCACGTCACCCTGGGCGATCCCGGCGGCCTTGGTCGCGGCCGAATCGATGACCGAGGTCACCACCAGGCGCGCGCCCAGCCAGCGTGCCAGCTCGATCGCCTGCGGCAGGATCGACTCCGACAGCTCGCTGCCGTCGAGCGGGATCACGATGCGCTCGATGGGAGCGGCGGCGGCGGCCACGTCGGCCTGTTGCTCCTGCGGCCGGTAAACCAGGATCGGGTGGCCGCCGGTGCGCAGCACATCCAGCGCGGTGCTGCCGAGCACCGCGCGCATCACGCCCGAACGGCCGTGCGAGGTGATCGCCACCAACGTGCCCGGCACGCGCGCGGACTCCTGCAGGATCGCCTTGGACACGTCGCCCTGCACCACCGCGCAGACCGCCTGCGCGCCGTGGGCGCTGGCGATGCGCTGCAGGTCGGCCTCGGCCTCGGCGTGCTGGTCGGCCTTCTCGACCGCCTGATACAGCGCCAGTTGCGCGCCGGTCTTCTGCGCGATGGCCGACACCAGCGGCAGGATCTGATGCGAGAAGGACGAGCCGTCGATCGGGACGAGAATTCTGCTGTACATGGTCTGCGATTCCTCCAGGTTTGGGCAAAGGGTCGGGTGCGGGCATCTCGGCCGCTCGCACGTCGGTATTGCCCAACCCCGTAGTTTGTCAGAAAACCGGGGGCGGTCCGCCGGGCTCAGCGGCGCGCCGGCAGCAGCACCGCGCCAATGGCCACGACCACGCACACCATCGCCGCCAGGTCCTGCCACTGCGGCCACTCGCCGACCACCAGCGGCGCGCTCAGGGTGCCGATCAACGGCACCGCCATCACGCTCATGGCGCTGGTGCTGGGCGGCAGCGCGCGCGCCAGCCGGAACCAGATCACCTGCGAGGCGCCGTAGTTGATCAGCACCGCCCACACCAGGCTCCACCAGACCGCGGTGCTGAACTGCCAAGCGGGCGCGGGCTCCAGCGCCAGCGCCAGCACCGTCATCACCAGCGCCGACAGCGCCATCATCCACACCACCAGCGTCTCCGCCGGCATGGTCAGCGTGGCGCGCCGCATCCACAGCGTGCCCAGCGCCCAGCACAGCGCCGCGCCCTGCATCCAGGCGATGCCGGCGGGCTGCCCGGCCAGGCGCGCCAGTTCGTTCCACAGCAGCAGGGTGATGCCGGCCAGCACCGCCGCCGCGGCCAGCAACAGGCGGAGCGTGAGCCGCTGGCGGTAGAACAGCACGCCCAGCAGCACCGTCCACACCGGCATGGTGAAGCCCAGCACCGCCGCGCGCCCGGCCGGCAGGTGCGCCAGCCCGTAGATCGACAGCGCGTGCCAGCCCAGCATGTTGGGCAGCCCGAGCCAGATCACCTGACGCCATTCGGCGCCGCCGCGCGGCACCACACGCAGTCCCTGCGCGCGGAAGAACAGCCACAGCCCCAGCGCACCCAGCGCCATCGTCAGCGCACGGAAATGCAGCGGCCCCAACTCGCGCAGCGAGAGCTTCATGATCGGCCAGTTGACGCCCCACATCAGGGTCAGCAGGACCAGGCCGACGAGCTGGCGGCGCGAGAAGGAAGCGGTGGTCATGGGTGGATGAGCGGGCCCGCGGCCCCCGCGCGACAGGCGCACAAAGCGCTGAAAGGCTGAAAAGCGGTTGGCGGCGAGCGCTCGAGCTTACGCGTTTGCGCCGGCAGCGCACCGCCGTGGCTGATCGCGCATGCGGAAGTGGCCAAGCGAACTGCACGTAACCATGCGTTGGGCGGGATTCCGCGGCCGCGGGCAGGCGGCCGCCGGATCCCGGCATCACAACCGGTCACCCCCGGCTTCGACGGCCATCGGGGGGGAGCGGTCGCTCAGAAGTGTGCTGTGCGGGTCGAGACCCCGGCGTCACCGTGACCAGCGAAAAGGCCCGCCATCGACGGGCCTTTTCTGCCTCGCTCCGGCAAGCCAGAAGATGCTCAGGCAGCGGCCTCCAAGCGCTGCTCCAGCGCAGCCCTGGTTCCGGTCAGTGCCTCGGGCAAGCCCTGCGCCAGCTTGTCGAACAACTCGTCGTGCAGGCGGAACTCCTCCTGCCAGGCCGTCTTGTCGATGCTGGTGACGGTGGCAAACTGCTCGGGAGTAAAGCTTAGGCCGTTCCAGTTGATCTCGCCATACGCCGGCGCGACGCCGAACATGGTCTGCTGGCCGGCGGCGCGGCCCTCGGCGCGGTCGATGATCCACTTGAGCACGCGCATGTTCTCGCCGTAGCCGGGCCAGACGAACTTGCCCTCGGCGTTCTTGCGGAACCAGTTGACGCAGTAGATGGCGGGCAGATCGGCGCCCGCGGCCTGGAGTTGCTGGCCCATCCTCAGCCAGTGACCGAAGTAGTCGGCCATGTTGTAGCCGCAGAACGGCAGCATGGCGAACGGGTCGCGCCGCACCACGCCCTGCTGGCCGAAGGCGGCGGCGGTGGTCTCGCTGCCCATGGTGGCGGCCATGTAGACGCCCTCGGTCCAGTCGCGCGCCTCGGTCACCAGCGGCACGGTGGTCGAGCGGCGGCCGCCGAAGATGAAGGCGTCGATCGGCACGCCGGCCGGGTCGTCCCAGGCCGAATCCAGGGCGGGGTTGTTGGTGGCGGCGACGGTGAAGCGCGCGTTGGGGTGCGCCGCCTTGCGGCCGGCCTTGCCGTCCTCGGGCGTCCAGTCCTTGCCGCGCCAGTCGATCAGGTGCGCCGGCGCGCGGTCGTCCTGGTCCTTCTCCATGCCTTCCCACCAGACGTCGCCGTCGTCGGTGAGGGCGACGTTGGTGAAGATGACGTTCTTGTTCAGGCTCAGCATGCAGTTGGGGTTGGTCTGCATGTTGGTGCCGGGCGCGACGCCGAAGTAGCCGGCCTCGGGGTTGATGGCGTAGAGCTTGCCGTCGCGCGGCTTGATCCAGGCGATGTCGTCGCCGATGGTGCTGACTTGCCAGCCCTCGAAGCCGGCGGGCGGCACCAGCATCGAGAAGTTGGTCTTGCCGCAGGCGCTGGGGAAGGCGGCGGCGACATGGTATTTCTTGCCTTCGGGGTTGGTCACGCCCAGGATCAGCATGTGCTCGGCCAGCCAGCCTTCGTCGCGGCCCATGCTGGAAGCGATGCGCAGGGCGAAGCATTTCTTGCCCAGCAGCGCATTGCCGCCATAGCCCGAGCCGTAGCTCCAGATCTCAAGCGTCTCGGGGTAATGGACGATGTACTTGACGTCGGGGTTGCAGGGCCAGCTCGTGCTGTCCTTCTGCCCTTCGGCCAGCGGCGCGCCGACGGTGTGCACGCAGGGCACGAACTCGCCGTTTTCGCCCAGCACCTCGACGGCGCCCTGGCCCATGCGCGTCATCAGCTTCATGTTGACGGCGACATAGGCCGAGTCGGACAGCTCGACGCCGATGTGCGCAATCGGGCTGCCCAGCGGGCCCATGCTGAACGGGATCACGTACATGGTGCGGCCGCGCATGCAGCCGTCGAACAGCGGCTCCAGCTTGGCGCGCATCTCGGCCGGCGGCGTCCAGTTGTTGGTCGGGCCGGCGTCTTCCTGGCGCTCGCTGCAGATGAAGGTGCGGTTCTCCACGCGCGCCACGTCGGAAGGGTCGGACCAGGCCAGGAACGAGCCCGGCCGCTTGGCCGGGTTGAGCCGCTTGAAGGTGCCGACATCCACCAGCTGCTGGCACAGCCGGTCGTATTCGGCCTGGCTGCCGTCGCACCAGACCACCTGGTCGGGCTGGCACAGCGCCACCATGTCGCCGACCCAGGCGATCAGCTTGGCGTTCTTGACGTAGTCGGGGACATTCAAGTCCTTGACCATCCCGGGAGGCATGGGTGCGTTCATCGACAAAAGCTCCTAAGTTTTCAAAAATCGCTCTTTCCAAAAGCAGCGGCCGCAGCTTTTGGAAAGCGGACTATTCAGGCTTGACCGGCGGCTGACTGGCCGGAAAGAATGCGTCGCCGAGCCGGCGCTCCGGATCACGGCTGGCACGGAAAGCTGGCAATTTTATGAAATCGGGCCGACAGCCGGCTGACGTGCCGCCGAAACCCCCATCCGGGCGCCACGGACTGGCGGCACCTGCTCGGGAATGCCTGGCGGCCCGGGCCGGGCACGAATGCCGCGAACTGCGCGGCTCATCGCCGGCACGCGTCGCTCAGGCCATCGTCACGGCGACAAAGGCCAGCAGGAAGATCACGATGGCGCCGGCCAGCGGCACCACCCACGGGATGTGCTTGGTGACTTCTTCCATCGGATCGTGATGCACGTCGTCGTCCTGGGCTTGTGCGGTCATGGTTGTCTCCTCAGCGGGGATAACCGGTCATTCTAGCGGCAGCCCCCCCGACTCGTGGGGGCTGCGCCGTCGCCTAAGCATCAGGGTAAATCATCAGACACAGGCGGCTGATCGGGTGCCAACGGCCCCGAGCCGGCGGCCGGCTTGCCGCCGCACAGCCGGTCGACCCAGCGCGAGGCCAGCCGGCCGGCGGCCTCACGGCCACCCAGGCCGAAGGCCAGCGCCAGCGCCACCGCCACCGCGCCCAGGGTCAGGCCGAAGGCCAGGTTGACGATGTCGTCGGCGATGCCCATGGCGCGCAGGCCCATCGCCAGTACGATGCCCAGGATCGCCACCCGCGCCACCTTGGCCAGCACGTTGCGCTCGCCGCTGGCGCGGCTGATGGCCTCGTAGGCGACGTTGGCCAGCATGAAGCCGATCACCAGGATCGCCGAGCCGAGCAGCACGTCGCCACCGAACTCGACGAAGGTGCTGATCATGTCGCTGAAGCGGTGAAAGCCCAACTGGTTGCCGGCCTCGATGGTGGCGAACAGCATCGCGAACACCAGCGCGATGCGCCCGATCAGCGTCGACGGCGGGGTGCGCGGGAAGGCGTGCTGCATGCCCAGCTTGGCCGGCACCGAGTCGAGGCCGACGTTGGCCAGCAGGCTGGCCAGCAGCCGGGTGGCGAACGAGGCCACCAGCCAGGTGACGATCAGGATCAGGCCGGCGCCGATGATGCGCGGCACCGAATCCAGCAGCATCGCCAGCATCTCGGTGGCCGGGCCCGAGATGGCCTCGATGCGCAGCGCGTCGAGCGCCGCGATCAGCGCCGGCACGAACACCACGATGAACACCAGCAGGCCCGCCAGGCGCGACAGCTGCACGGTGTCGGCCAGTCCGGCCTTGGTGCCGACCTGGTCGATGCCGGCCGAGCGCAGCAGATTGATCGTCAGGTTGCGCAGCACGGTGGCCACCACCCAGCCGACGCCGCCGATGACCAGCGCCGCCACCACGTTGGGCAGGATGTCCAGCGCCTTGGTCGTCATGTCGCGCAGCGGCGACAGCAGGCCTTCCATCTGCAGCGTGCCCAGCACCGCTGGCACGAACAGCAGGATCACCAGCCAGAACAGCGCATTCGACAGGCTATCGCTGATCGGCGACAGGTTGGCGTGCTCGGACAGCTTCTCGTCCAGCGTGGTGCGGTCCAGCAACTTCTGCAGCAACCCGCGCACCAGCGTCGCCACCAGCCAGGCCAGCAGCGCCAGCAGCAGCGCGCCCAGCACGCGCGGCGCGTATTCAAACAGCTGCGTGGTCAGCGCGGCGAACGAGCCCGACACCATCGCCAGGTTGAGCGCGTTGAACATCGCCGCCAGCGCCAGCAGGATCACGATCCAGAACAGCGCCAGCGCCACCGAGCCCTCGATGTCGACCGTCTGTCCGGTGGTGCCCGAAAAGCGCTCGTTGAGCCGCAGCATGCCCAGGCCCTTGCGCGTGGCGGCCTTGACCAGCGCGGCGACGAACCAGCCGATGATGAAGATGGCCAGCGCGCCCAGCACCTGCGGGATGTGCACGCCGAGAGAGCCCTGCAGCGACTCCCACATGGTTGACAAACCGTTCATCCTTCACTCCTCTTACAAATGCAAACCATCGGATCGATGATGGCCGCGCTTGCCAGCCCCGTCAACCGCACGGCCGTCATACAGGCCGATGTGGTCGATAAACACCGGACAGACGCGCAAACTGCGCAATAGTTGTGCATCTGACGCCACAGTGACCCGGGGGTCGGGCCCCGGCACGTCTTCCTCCACGGGGTTGATTGCGTTATGGTGAAACTTGTGTGGGCACTCATCTCCATGGGAGGCTTGCGATGGCGAAACGGACGATTCAGGTGCGTGAACAGGCGGGCATGCTGCCGTCGCCGGCGCTCAGCAGCGCGCCCGTGCTGGACCTGATGTGCTCGCACTTCGTGCTGACCCTGGCGGCGCAGCAGGGCAGCAAGTTCAACGTGCGGCGCGACATCAACGGCCTGATGGCGCTGGCCGGGCGCCACCTGATGTGGCCTGAAGGCGTGCTGCTGCGCCTGCGCGAGTTCCTCACCCGGCGCTGCAAGGACAATGAGTTCTGGCGCGGCCACGAGCAACTGCCGCACGCCGAATTCCTGGAGCGCCACGGCATCTGGCGCGGCCCCTACGAGGAAGGCACGCTGTTCTTCTACCTGGACGAATACGCCAAGGACTCGCCCAAGGACCTGCTGGCGCTGCTGGCCAGCACCGGCCAGTGGATCAGCCATGCGCTGAAGAAGCAGTCGACGCTGGTGGAGAAGAACATCGACTCGCTGTCGAACCTGCTGCAGCTCAACAAGGCCGAGCGCGCGCTGCTGCTGTACGGCACGCTGGCGCGCTACCAGCGCGACCTGCGCAGCATCCTGGTCGAATTCAAGGTCAACAACGCGCCCGAGGCCTACGCCGCCATCGCCACCGTCGCCGGCGTCACCGCCGCCGAGGTTGGCGAGGCGCTGCGCGCCGGCGGCCGGCTGGAGCGCATCGGCCTGGTCGAGAACCTGATCTCCGAGCACAGCATCACCGACCTGGCCGACCTGATGAAGGTCAGCGAGAAGCTGCCGCCGGTGCTGATGCGCGAGTACCGCGACCGCGCCGAGCTGATGGCGGTGTTCACGCGGCCCGCCACCAAGAGCGAATTGAAGGCGAGCGACTTCGAGTTCGTCGGCGACGACGTGCAGGTGCTGGTCAACCTGCTGCGCAAGGCGCAGGCGACCAAGGCGCAGGGCGTCAACGTGCTGCTGTACGGCCCTCCCGGCACCGGCAAGACCGAGCTGGCCAAGGTGGTCGCGCGCGCGGCCGGGCTGGATCTATTCGAGGTCGAGTACGCCGACCGCGACGGCAACAGCCTGTCGGGACGCGACCGCTACCGTTCGATGCAGATCGCACAGGTGTTCCTCAAGGGCTCGCAGGAGGCGGCGCTGCTGTTCGACGAGGTCGAGGACGTGTTCCCGCCCATCAGCGTCGATGCCGCCGGGCTGCTGGCGCGCGCCGAGCAGCAGGCGCTGGGCGCGGCCGTCAGCCACAGCGTCAACGGCAAGGCCTGGGTCAACCAGATCCTGGAGAACAACCCGGTGCCGACGATCTGGGTCACCAACCGCATCGAGCAGATCGACCCCGCGTTCCGGCGTCGCTTCGCCTACCACCTGGAGCTGAAATCGCCGCCGCCCGGCGCGCGCGAGCAGCTGATCCGCAAGACGCTGGAAGGCGCCGCCGTGAGCGACGAGTTCGTCGCCAAGCTGACCGAGCGCAAGGGACTGACCCCCGCGCAGATCCGCACCGCGGTGCGCTTTGCCGACCTGGCGCACCTGGGCGAGGCGCCCGGCGGCGAGGCTTTCGAGGCGCTGATCGAGCGCCAGCTGAAGAACTCCGACGCGGCGCTGGGCCGCAATCCCGCCGACGCAGTGCGTCAGCAGGGACGCCGCCAGGTCACGACCTACGACCTCGGCATGCTCAACGTCGAGAGCCGCTTCGAGATCCCGCGCATCGTCGAGGCACTGAAGGCGCGCGGCCACGGCGCGCTGTGCTTCTACGGCGCGCCCGGCACCGGCAAGACCGCGCTGAGTGAATACATCGCGCAGCAGATGGACAAGCCGCTGATCATCAAGCAGGCCAGCGACCTGGTCAGCAAGTACGTCGGCGAGACCGAGCAGAACATGGCCGCCATGTTCAAGGAAGCGGTCGAGGAGAAAGCCGTGCTGCTGCTGGACGAGGCCGACAGCTTCCTGCTGGACCGGCGCGGCGCGCAGCGCAGCTACGAGGTAACCGAGGTCAACGAGATGCTGCAGCAGATGGAGCGCCACCACGGCGTGTTCATCTGCACCACCAACCTGCTGGACCGCATCGACCAGGCGGCGCTGCGGCGCTTCACCTTCAAGATCCGGTTCAAGCCGCTGCTGCCCGAGCAGCGCGAGCGCATGTTCGTCACCGAGGCGCTGGGTGGCGATGCCGACCGGCTAACCGACGAGGTGCGCCGCCGGCTGGCGAAACTGGAGCAACTCGCCCCGGGCGACTTCGCCGCCGTCAAGCGCCAGACCGACATCCTGGCGACTGATTTCACGGTGGAGGAATTCCTCGAGCAGCTCGAGGCCGAGCACCGCATCAAGCCCGAGGTGCGCGAGCAGCGCTCGATGGGCTTCGTGCACTGAGCGCAGCCGACGGATTCGTGCGTCGGCGGCGGCGTACGCGATGTTGCTCGGGCTTCAGTTCAGCCTCGAAACGCTCGTCATTCCGGCTTGCGCCGGAATGACGGTGGCGCAGGTCTCGAAACGGCGCTGCAATGACACTCAGGCGTCGATGTTCACCGCCCGCAGCGCATTGGTCTCGATGAAGGCGCGGCGCGGCTCGACCTCGTCGCCCATCAGCGTGGTGAACACGCGGTCGGCCTCGATGGCGTCGTCGATCTGCACCCGCAGCAGGCGCCGCACCTCCGGGTCCATGGTGGTTTCCCACAGCTGCTCGGGGTTCATCTCGCCCAGGCCCTTGTAGCGCTGGCGCGTGGTGGTGCGCTCGGCTTCACTCAGCAGCCACTGCATGGCCTGGCGGAAGTCGCCGACGCGCTCCTCGCGCTGGCGCTCGCCCTCGCCGCGCGTGACCCGGGCGCCCTCGCCCAGCAGGTTCCTGAAGGTCTGGGCGGCCTCGGCCAGCGCGGCGTAGTCGGCACCGTGCACGAAGTCCTGCGTCAGCACGCTGCTCCGGATGTTGCCGTGGTGGTGGCGGCTGATGCGCAGCATCGGCTTGTCGGTGCGGGCGTCGAACTCGCTCGCCACCTCGGGTGCGCTGCCATTGCCCTGCATCTCGGCCAGGCGCTGCTGCAGCGCCACGGCGCTGACCTCGGCGGACTCGACGCTGCCGAGATCGAGCACCACGCCGCTGGCGATGGCGCGCAGCGCCTCCTCGTCCATGAAGGCCGACAGCCGGCCGATCACGCCTTCGGCCAGCTGGTGCTTGCGCGCCAGCTCGGCCAGGGTGTCGCCGCTGATCTGCTGCGGCGCATCGCCACCGGTGTGCACCACCGCGTCCTTCAGCGCCACGCGCGTCAAAAGGGCGTCGAGCGCCGCGTTGTCCTTCAGGTACAGCTCTTCCTTGCCGGCCTTGACCTTGTACAGCGGTGGCTGGGCGATGTAGATGTGGCCGCGCTCGACCAGCTCAGGCATCTGGCGGTAGAAGAAGGTGAGCAGCAGGGTGCGGATGTGGGCGCCGTCCACGTCGGCGTCGGTCATGATGATGATGCGGTGGTAGCGCAGCTTGTCGATGTTGAAGTCGTCGGCGCTGCTGCGGCCCGAGTCGGCGGCGGTCTTGCCGATGCCGGTGCCCAGCGCGGTGATGAGGGTGACGATCTCGTTGCTGGTCAACAGCTTTTCGTAGCGCGCGCGCTCCACGTTCAAAATCTTGCCGCGCAGCGGCAGGATGGCCTGGAACTTGCGATCGCGCCCCTGCTTGGCGCTGCCGCCGGCCGAGTCGCCCTCGACGATGTAGATCTCGCTGAGCGCCGGGTCTTTCTCCTGGCAGTCGGCCAGCTTGCCGGGCAGGCCAAAGCCATCCAGCACGCCCTTGCGGCGCGTCATCTCGCGGGCGCGGCGGGCGGCCTCGCGGGCGCGCGCGGCCTCAACGATCTTGCCGCAGATGATCTTGGCGTCCTGCGGGCGCTCTTCCAGGTACTCGGCCAGCGACTTGGCGACGATGTCCTCGACCGGCGCACGCACCTCGGAGCTGACCAGCTTGTCCTTGGTCTGGCTGCTGAACTTCGGCTCGGGCACCTTCACGCTCAGCACGCAGACCAGGCCCTCGCGCATGTCGTCGCCGGTCACGTCCACCTTGGCCTTCTTGGCCAGCTCGTTCTGCTCGATGTAGCGGCTGATGACGCGGGTCATGGCCGCGCGCAGGCCGGTGAGGTGCGTGCCGCCGTCGCGCTGCGGGATGTTGTTGGTGAAGCACAGCACCTGCTCGTTGTAGCCGTCGTTCCACTGCATGGCCACTTCAACGCCGATCTCGGTGCCCGGCACGCCGCCGTAGCTTTCGGCCGGGCGCGTGCCGTTGGCGTGGAAGGCGTTGGGGTGCAGCACGCGCTTGCTGCCGTTGATGAAGTCGACGAAGCCCTTGACGCCGCCGGCGCCGGAGAAATCGTCCTCCTTGCCGCTGCGCTCGTCGACCAGGCGGATGCGCACGCCGTGGTTGAGAAAGCTCAGCTCGCGCAGGCGCTTGGCCAGGATCTCGTAGTGGAACTCGTTGTTCTCCTTGAAGATCTCGGTGTCGGGCAGGAAGCGCACCTCGGTGCCGCGCTTGTCGGTGTCGCCGGTGATCTTCATGGGCGAGACCGGGACGCCATCGACCACGTCGACCACGCGGTCCTGCACGAAGCCGCGGCTGAACTCCAGCTCGTGCTTCTTGCCGCCGCGGCGCACCACCAGGCGCAGCTTGCTTGACAGCGCGTTGACGCAGGAGACGCCGACGCCGTGCAGGCCGCCCGAGACCTTGTAGCTGTTCTGGTTGAACTTGCCGCCGGCGTGCAGTTCGGTCAGCGCGATCTCGGCCGCCGAGCGCCGCGGCTCGTGCTTGTCGTCCAGCTTGACGCCGGTCGGGATGCCGCGGCCGTTGTCGACCACGCTGATCGAGTTGTCGGAGTGGATGGTGACGACGATGTCGTCGCAGTAGCCGGCCAGCGCCTCGTCGATCGAGTTGTCGACCACCTCGAACACCAGGTGGTGCAGGCCGGTGCCGTCGGAGGTGTCGCCAATGTACATGCCCGGGCGCTTGCGCACCGCCTCCAGCCCTTCCAGGATCTGGATCGCGCCGGCACCGTAGCCTTCCGGCGCGCGCGGCGCCTCGGAACCTGGGTTCTCGGGGGTCTGGGGAGAGTCACTCATCACTGGTCTTTCACTCATTCAAACGTCGAAACCCGCCGTCGGGCGGGTTGTCGGCGCTTCGTGCTCCGGAAGGCCGGAGCACTGTCAGATGCGCATCGGCATCACGACGTACTTGAAATCGGCGTTGTCGGGCAGCGTCATCAAGGCCGAACTGTTGGCGTCCTGCAGGTCGACCTTGATCATCTCCTGCTGGCTCATGTTGGACAGGGCGTCGATCAGGTAGGTGACGTTGAAGCCGATCTCGATCGGATCGCCCTCGTAGTCGATGTCGAGCTCGTCCACCGCCTCTTCCTGCTCGGCGTTGTTGGACGCCACGCGCAGCAGGCCGGGCTCGAAGTTCAGCCGCACACCCTTGAACTTCTCGCTGGTCAGGATGGCGGTGCGCTGCAGGCTGGCCAGCAGCGGCGCGCGGCCCAGCGTGACGCTGTTCTTGTGGTGCTTGGGGATCACGCGGTTGTAGTCGGGGAACTTGCCCTCGACCAGCTTGGTGACGAACTCCATCGCGCCAAAGCTGAACTTGGCCTGGTTGGCGGCGAACTGCATCTCGATCATCGGCGCGTCCTGCCCCTCGGGCACGCTGGCGTCCGACAGCAGGCGCTGCAGCTCGATCACCGTCTTGCGCGGCAGGATCACCTCCTGCTTGGGCACCTCGACGTCCAGCGTGGCGCTGGAAAACGCCAGCCGGTGCCCGTCGGTGGCCACCAGGCTGAGCTGCCGGCCCTCGGCCACGAACAGGATGCCGTTCAGGTAGTAGCGGATGTCGTGCACCGCCATCGCGAAGGCCACCTGGTCGAGCAGGCTCTTGAGCGTCTTCTGCGGCACCTGGAAGGCGGGGCCGAAGCTGGGCGCCTCCTGCACCAGCGGGAAATCCTCGGCCGGCAGGGTCTGCAGCGTGAAGCGCGACTTGCCGCCCTTGAGGATCAGCTTGTTCTGCTGCGACTCCAGCGTCACCGTCTGGTCGGCCGGCATGGTGCGCAGGATGTCGATCATCTTGCGCGCGCCGACGGTGGTGGCGAAGTTGCCGCTGTCGCCGCCCAGCTCGGCCGCGGTGCGGATCTGGATCTCGAGATCGCTGGTGGTCAGGTGCAGCGTGCCGCCGGACTTGCGCAACAGCACGTTGGCCAGCACCGGCAGCGTATGCCGGCGCTCGACGATGCCCGACACGGACTGAAGCGCCGCCAGCAGCTGGTTTTGGGTGGTCTTCAGAACGATCATGTCTTCCTCATGTTCCTCGTCTTCGATGGCCGGCGCCACGGGCGCCGCCGACATTTCTTGTCACACGCCAAATGGCCAGTGTGGGCTATTGTCGCCGGTTTTACCATCGACTCCGGTCGCGTCTGGAGGGCAGCCACTCAACCTTTCAGCGTCTGCTCCAGCACGTGCAGCTGCTGGTTCAGCTCGGTCAGCTGCTGGCGCTCGCCGGTGATCTTGCGCACCGCGTGCAGCACCGTGGTGTGGTCGCGTCCGCCGAACAGCTCGCCGATCTCGGGCAGGCTTTTCTGCGTCAGCTCCTTGGCCAGGTACATGGCGATCTGGCGCGGCCGCGCAATCGAGGCCGGCCGCTTCTTGCTGTACATGTCCGAGACCTTGATCTTGTAGTAGTCGGCCACGGTCTTCTGGATGTTCTCGACGCTGATCTGGCGGTTCTGGATCGACAGCAGGTCGCGCAGCGCCTCGCGCGCCAGCGGAATCGAGACGTCCTTCTGGTTGAAGCGCGAATAGGCCAGGATCTTGCGCAGCGCGCCCTCGAGCTCGCGCACGTTGGAGCGCACGTTCTTGGCAACGAAGAACGCCACCTCCTCGGGCATCTCCGCGCCTTCGGCGGCGGCCTTGCTGATCAGGATCGCCACGCGCATCTCCAGCTCGGGCGGCTCCAGTGCCACCGTCAGGCCCGAGTCGAAGCGCGACACCAGCCGCTCGTGGATGTCCGCCAGCCCCTTGGGGTAGGTGTCGCTGGTCATCACGATGTGGCTCTTCTTGGCCAGCAGCGCCTCGAAGGCGTTGAAGAACTCCTCCTGCGTGCGATCCTTGTTGGCAAAGAACTGCACGTCGTCGATCAGCAGCAGATCCAGCGAGTGGTAGCGCTGCTTGAACTCGTCGAAGGTCTTGCGCTGATAGGCCTTGACCACATCCGAGACGAACTGCTCGGCGTGGATGTAGAGAACCCTGGCATCGGCCTGGCCTTCCAGCAGCCGGTTGCCCACCGCGTGCATCAGGTGCGTCTTGCCCAGGCCGACGCCGCCGTAGATGAACAGCGGGTTGTACAACTGCCCCGGCGCACCGGCCACGTGCAGCGCCGCGGCGCGCGCCATGCGGTTGGCCGTGCCTTCGACCAGGCTGGCAAAGGTCAGCGCGCTGTTGAGCCGGCTGCGATGCGCCTCGTCGGGGGTCGGCTCGGTCGCCCGGGGCGCGGCCGGCGCCGCTGCGGGCGCCGCGCCAGAGCGCACCGGCCTAGGATCGAATCCCGAGCCAGGTGCCGGCGTTTGCCGCGGAGCGAGCGCTAACTCCACTTGCACGGGATAGCCCTGCAACTGCTCCAGGATGGCGGCAATCCGCGATGCGTACTGAACCCGCACCCAGTCCATCTTGAAACGGTTGGCGACCAGCAGGGTCAGGCGCGAGGCATCGGGCGCCAGCTGCACCGTGAGCGGCTTGATCCAGGTGTTGAATTGCTGCTGCGGCAATTCCTGCGCCAGCTGATCCAGGCAGGAGGGCCACAAGGCGGCGGCGCCGCCGGCGGCAAGCCGTGGCGGCGTGGGGGTGTTCAGATTGTGGATAGTTGTCTCCGGCAAGGCTGAGCGATTGTAGTCAGGCAGCGGGTTGTCCACAAGGCGAAACCGGCCCGCGGGCCGGGCGCGGCGGCGGCCGGCGGCAAAGCGCTTTGAGCCGGCGCCGTTCTCTGCGATAATGCGTGGTTTTCCTCAGCCGCCTTCCCTGGCACGCGTGGCGGGTGCGGCAACGCAGGCACCAGCCAAGTCGGTTTCGCGCGCCGCTTGCCCGAGCATTGCAGCACGCGCTGCCGGCGCCGCGCGGCGTTCAAGGGAAAAACAGGAACAGGTCGGGAAACCGATGGCGCGGGGCCTCCCCCGATCGCCGGCGGCCCACTCGTGAAGCGCTCCACAACAAGGACGGTTTGTCATCATGAAACGCACTTATCAACCCTCGAAGACCCGTCGCGCACGCACGCACGGCTTTCTGGTCCGCATGAAGACCCGTGGCGGTCGCGCCGTGATCAACGCGCGCCGCGCCAAGGGACGCAAGCGCCTGGCGGTCTGAGTCCGGCCGCCCCGCGATGCGCGCGGCAGGTGCAGACTTCGCCCACGCCCGCGCTGGCGCCGCCGACGCGCCGCTGGCGGCTGCGCACGCGGGCCCAGTTCCAGGCCCTGCTGGCCGAGCCCGCGCTGGCGCGCACGGCGCATTTCGCCTTGCATCGCCAGCCGCCGGTCGCGGCCGGCGCCGACACGCCCGACCACGCGGCGCTGTTCGCGCCGCCCGAAGCCGCCTGGATCGGCGCCCTGGTGCCCAAGCGCTGGGCACGCCGGGCCGTGACGCGCAACGCCATCCGCAGGCAGATCTACGCCGTGGCCGACTCGCTCGCTCCGCCGCTGGCCGCCGGTGCGCATCTGGTGCGCCTGCGCAGCGCGTTCGCACCCAGGCAGTTCCCCAGTGCCAGCTCGCCAGCGCTGAAGCGCGCGGTGCGCACTGAACTGCAACAGTTGTTCGCGAAAATCAAAGCATGATCCGCGACCTGCTGATCTTCCTGGTCAAGGGCTACCGCCTGCTGTTCTCGGCCTGGCTGGGCGCGGGCTGCCGCTTCGAGCCGACCTGCTCGCGCTACGCCATCGAGGCGCTCGAGCGCCACGGCGCCGCCGCCGGCAGCTACCTGACACTGCGCCGGCTGGCGCGCTGCCACCCCTGGTGCGAGGGCGGCTGCGACGCCGTGCCCGCCGATCCGCCTCGCCTTTTCACCCGTCTGACCGGCGCCGCCGGCTCGGCCGACAAGCCTTAATACCGGTCATGAACGACATTCGTCGCACCATCCTCTGGGTGATATTCGCCTTCTCGCTGGTCATGCTGTGGGATCAGTGGCAGGTCCACAACGGGCGCCAGGCCACCTTCTTCCCCAGCGCCTCAAGGCCCGCGGTGGCGACGGCCGACGGCGCCGGCGCCCCCGCTTCGGCGGTGCCGCCGGCGGCCACGACAGCCGCACCAGCCAGCCCCGCCGCGGTGCCCGGCGCCGAGGCCGTGCCCGGCACCACGCCAGCAGCGCCACCGGCCGAGTCCGCCGCAGCGGCGCCGCGCGAGCAGATCGAGGTCAGCACCGACGTGCTGCGGCTGGTGTTCGACACCGAGGGCGGTTCGGTCGTGCGCAGCGAATTCCTCCAGCACGCCGCGCAGGGCGACCCCGCGCAGCCAGTGGTGATGCTCGACAACCGCGCCGGCCACCTCTACCACGCGCAGTCGGGGCTGATCGGCGGGCCGTTCCCCAACCACAAGACACCGATGACCTTCGTCGGTGAGCGCCAGCTGGCCGATGGCGCGGGCGAGCTGGTGCTGCGCTTCGAGTCGCCCGAGCAGGGCGGCGTGCGGCTGAACAAGATCTACACCCTCAAGCGCGGCAGCTACCTGATCGACGTCCGGCACGAGGTCATCAACGCCGGCGGCCAGGCCGTCAGCCCGCAGCTCTACCTGCAACTGGTGCGCGACGGCAACAAGGGCGACAGCGCCACGCCGTTCTACTCCACCTTCACCGGCCCGGCGTTCTACTCCGACGCCAAGAAATTCCAGAAAGTCGATTTCGCCGACATCGACAAGGGCAAGGCCGAGTTCGTCACCTCCGCGCCCGACGGCTGGGTGGCAATGGTGCAGCATTACTTCGCCAGCGCCTGGCTGCCGCCGGCCGGCAGCACGCACGAGAACTTCGCCCGCAAGCTCGACAACAACCTCTACGCCGCCGGCATGATCGCGCCCGTGGGCAGCATCCAGCCCGGCGCCACGCACAGCGCCGACACCGGCCTGTTCATCGGCCCGCAGGAAGAGAAGGTGCTCGAGCGCGTCGCACCCGGGCTGGAGCTGGTCAAGGACTACGGCTACTTCACCATCCTGTCGAAGCCGCTGTACTGGCTGCTCGACAAGATCCACGGCGTCTTCGGCAACTGGGGCTGGTCGATCGTGGCGCTGGTGTTCCTGCTGAAGATCCTGTTCTACCCGCTCAACGCCAAGGCCTACGCCAGCATGGCCAAGATGAAGGCGATCAACCCCAAGATCACCGAGATGCGCGAGCGCATGAAGGACAACCCGCAGCAGATGCAGATGGAGATGATGCGCATCTACCGCGAGGAAAAGGTCAATCCCATGGGCGGCTGCCTGCCGATCATGGTGCAGATTCCCGTCTTCATCGCGCTGTACTGGGTGCTGCTGTCGTCGGTGGAGATGCGCGGCGCACCCTGGCTCGGCTGGATCCAGGACCTCTCGGTCAAGGACCCGTACTTCATCCTGCCGATCGTGATGACGCTGACCACGCTGTTCCAGACCGCGCTCAACCCGCTGCCGCCCGACCCCATGCAGGCCAAGCTGATGTGGATCATGCCGCTGGTATTCAGCGTGATGTTCTTCATGTTCCCCGCCGGCCTGGTGCTGTACTGGATCACCAACAACGTGCTGACCATCGCCCAGCAGTGGCTGATCAACACGCGCATGGGCGTGCCGCCCAAATTCAACCTGCCGAAGTTCTGACGACCACCCCTGAGGCGCTGACGCGCCTTCCCCTCAAGGGGACGCACCCGTGGCCGGGAGGACCCCGGCCACGGGTGCACTGGAACACTCAAGCCCGCCTGTTGGCGGGCTTTCGTTTGGGGCACAAGACGGCCGCTGGCGCCGGTGGCGACACCGTGGTGTCGTCACCAGCCGGAATGACGGCGCCATCGACGTCTGCCTATTTCATGACCGTGGCCGCCAACCCAAAGAAACTCCCTCTCCCTCTGGGAGAGGGTGGGGGTGAGGGCCACCCCAGCCGGCAAGCAGCGCGGGACGCCCCCATCCCAGCCTTCCCCCAGCGGGGGAAGGAGCGCGGCCGCCACGCTGTACTGGCGTGCCGTGAATTTGGGAATGCCCAATGGATTCCAGCCGTGGCGCACCCCATGCCCGCAGCCCATGGCACCATCCACCCATGAGCACCGCCCCGCACGCCGACCCCATCGTCGCCATCGCCACCGCGCCCGGGCGCGGCGCGATCGGCGTCGTGCGCGTGTCGGGGCACGGCCTGATGCCACTGGCGCGCGCGCTCACCGGGCGCACGCTGGCGCCGCGCGTGGCCACCTACGGGCCGTTCAAGGACGAGGGCGGCAGCCCACTCGACCACGGCCTGGCGCTGTTCTTTCCGGCGCCGCACTCCTACACCGGCGAGGACGTGCTGGAGCTGCAGGCGCACGGCGGGCCGGTGGTGCTGCAACTGCTGGTGCAGCGCTGCCTGCAGGCCGCCGCCGAGGCCGACCCGGCCAGCGGCGGCGCCCGCCTGCCGCGCCTGCGGCTGGCGCGGCCGGGCGAATTCACCGAGCGCGCCTACCTCAACGACAAGCTCGACCTGGCGCAGGCCGAGGCCGTGATGGACCTGATCGACGCCAGCACGGCGGCGGCAGCACGTTCGGCCAGCCGTTCGCTGGCGGGCGAGTTCTCGGCGCTGATCCATGCGCTGCAGGGCGAGCTGATCGCGCTGCGCATGCTGATCGAGGCCACGCTCGACTTCCCCGAGGAAGAGATCGACGTGCTGTCGGCGCACGACGTCGCTGGCCGGCTGGCGCGACTCGGGCGATCGCTGGCCGAGCTGCAGGCGCGCGCACGCCAGGGCGCGCTGCTGCGCGAGGGCATCAAGCTCGTCATCGCCGGCCAGCCCAACGCCGGCAAGAGCAGCCTGCTGAACGCCCTGGCCGGCGCCGAGCTGGCCATCGTCACGCCGATCGCCGGCACCACGCGCGACGTGGTGCAGCAGACCATCCAGATCGAGGGCGTGCCGCTGCACGTGCTCGACACCGCCGGCCTGCGCGAGAGCCAGGACGAGGTCGAGCGCATCGGCATCGAGCGCGCCTGGGGTCACATCGAAAGCGCCGACGCCGTGCTGCTGCTGCACGACCTGACGCGCCTCGGCACGCCCGACTACCAGGCCGAGGACGCGCGCATCGCCGCCACCCTGGCCAAGCGCGTGCCGCGCGGCGTGCCGGTGCTGCACCTGTGGAACAAGCGCGACGCCGCGCCCGGCCCGCTGCCGGCCGGCGAGGGCATCGCGCTGTCGGCTCGCACCGGCGAAGGCCTGGACGCGCTGCGCCAACGCCTACTGCAGCTCGCCGGCTGGCAGGCCGGCGCCGCCGGCGGCGTGTTCATCGCCCGCGAGCGCCACCTGCAGGCGCTGGCGCGCACCGCGCAGCACCTGCAGGCCGCCGCCACGCAGCTGCACGGCCCCACGCCCATGCTCGAGCTGCTGGCCGAGGAACTGCGCCTGGCCCAGAACGCCCTGGCTGAGATCACCGGCGAATTCAGCGCCGACGACCTGCTGGGCGTCATCTTCGCGCGTTTTTGCATCGGCAAGTGAAGCGCGCGACGCGCTGTTCACGCCTCATGGCAACGGCGGCCGGACGACCTCAGCTATCCCCGAAATCGACCAGCGTGAACAGCTTCAATCCCGCGTCACGCAAGCGCGCCGAGCCGCCGAGCTCGGGCAGGTCGACGATGGCGGCGCCCTCGGTGACGGTGCTGCCGAGCTTTTCGAGCAGCTTCTTGCCGGCCAGCATGGTGCCGCCGGTGGCGATCAGGTCGTCGATCAGCAGCACGCGCTGGCCCTGCGCGACGGCGTCGGTGTGCAGCTCGACGGTGGCGCTGCCGTACTCCAGCTCGTAGGTCTCCTGCACGGTGGAAAAGGGCAGCTTGCCGCTCTTGCGGATCGGCACGAAGCCGACGTTGAGCTCGTAGGCCACCACCGAGCCGATGATGAAGCCGCGCGCATCGAGCCCGGCGACGACGTCGGGGCGCAGCGCGGGCTCCATGTAACGGTGCACGAAGGCGTCGATCAGCACGCGGAACACGCGCGGGTTCTGCAGCAGCGGCGTGATGTCGCGGAACTGCACGCCCGGCGCCGGCCAGTCGGGCACGGTGCGGATGTGCTGGCGCAGGTAGTCGGTGACGGAGAAGCTGGCGGTCATGGCAGGGCGATTGTGCCGTGGCGCGGGGGGTGGGCTCAAGTCGTGCCGGCGGCCCGGCACTTTGCGGCTGGCCCTCGCTCCGGCCCGCTCCCGGAGGGAGAGGGGGTTTTCGGGGGCATCGTCCGGCGCGCGGGGGAACGCGGGTGGCGGCGCGGCGGCTGTCGGCCCTCACCCCAGCCCTCTCCCAGAGGGAGAGGGGGTTTCCGGGGGCATCGAGCGGCGAGCGGGGGAACGCGGGTGGCGGCGCGGCGGCTGCCGGCCCTCACCTCAGCCCGCTTCCGGAGGGAGAGGGGGTGCCCGGGACATCAAGCCGAGAGCGCCTTCTCGGCCAGCGCCAGCGGCCCGGCCTTGCCGGACAGCACCACGGTCTCGCCGCCCTGCAGCGGCGCGTCGTCGTCGGCCGGCACCGGCACGCCCGAGCGGCGCTGCAGGCTGACGGCGCGCAACTCGCCGGCGGCGGCCAGCAGCTCGGCCAGGCGGCGGCCGGCCAGCGCGTCGGGGACGGTGAAGGTCTGCAGGTGGTCTTCGTCCAGGCTGTCCTCGCTGGGGTCGTTGGTGCCACGGAACCAGCCGCGCAGCAGGCCGTAGCGCTGCTCGCGCTGCTCGCGCATGAGGCGCACCACGCGCCGCATCGGCACGCCGGTGAGCGCCAGCGCGTGGCCGGCCAGCATCAGCGAGCCCTCGTGCGATTCGGGCACCACTTCGGTGGCGCCGGCGGCGCGCAGGCGGTCGAGATCGCGGTCGGTCTGGGTGCGCACCACCACCGGCAGGTGCGGCGCCTGGGCGCGGATGCTGCCCAGCATCTGGATGGCGCCGTGCGTGTTCAGGGTGGTGATGACCACGGCGCTGGCGCGCTTGAGGCCGGCGGCGGTCAGCGCCTGCGGCTTGGCGGCGTCGCCGAAGGCCACCGCCTGGCCGGCGGCGACGGCCTGGCGCACGCGGTCGGGGTCGAGGTCGAGCGCCATGGTGGGGATGCCTTCCTGCGCCAGCACGCGCGCGATGGCCTGGCCACTGCGGCCGTAGCCGCAGATCAGCACGTGGCCGTGGGCGTCGATCGACTGGCTGGCGATCTGGGTCATCTGCAGCGACTGCCGCATCCACTCGCCGGCCACCAGCCGCAGCACGATGCGCTCGCTGTGCATGATGATGAAGGGCGTGGCCAGCATCGACAGCACCATCGCTGCCAGGATGGGGTTGAACAGCTCGGGCGCCAGCAGCCCCTCGCGCCGGCTGAGCGTGAGCAGCACGAAGCCGAATTCGCCCGCCTGCGCCAGGTACAGGCCGGTGCGCAGCGCGACGCCATTGCTGGCGCCGAGCCAGCGCGCCAGGGCCGCCACCAGCGCCAGCTTGAACAGCACGGCCACCGTCAGCAGCAGCAGCACCAGCGGCCATTGCAGCCAGATCAGCCGCCAGTCGAGCAGCATGCCGATGGTGATGAAGAACAGGCCCAGCAGCACGTCGTGGAAGGGGCGGATCTGCGCCTCGACCTGGATGCGGAACTCGGTCTCGGAGATCAGCACGCCGCAGATGAAGGCGCCCAGCGCCAGCGACAGGCCGGCCTGCTCGGTCAGCCAGGCCAGGCCCAGCGTCATCAGCAGCAGGTTGAGCATGAACAGCTCCTCGCTGCGGCGGCGCGCCACCACCGTCAGCCACCAGCGCATCACGCGCTGGCCGCCCCACAGCAGCAGGCCGATCAGCGCCGCCGCCTTCAGCAGCGCCAGCACCAGCGCGCCGGCCAGCTGCTCGGGCGCGGCGCCCAGCGCCGGGATCAGCACCAGCAGCGGCACCACCGCCAGGTCCTGCAGCAGCAGCACGCCCATCACGCGCTGGCCGTGCTCGGCGTCGAGCTCCAGCCGGTCGGCCATCATCTTGACCACGATGGCGGTGCTGCTCATCGCCAGCGCGCCCGACAGCGCCAGCGCGGTCTGCCAGCTCATCGGCCAGCGCGTCGGCGCCAGCCAGTGCAGCGCCATGGCGCCGAAGGTGATGAGCACGATGGTCAGCAGCACCTGCGCCAGCCCGAGCCCGAACACGTGGCGGCGCATGGCGCGCAGCTTGTGCAGGTTGAACTCGAGCCCGATCACGAACATCAGGAACACCACGCCGAACTCGGCCAGGTACTTGATGCTCTCGGCGTCCTGCCCGAAGGCCAGGCCCAGGGTGTGCGGCTCCATCAGCACGCCGGCGACCAGGTAGCCCAGGATCGCCGGCAGCCTGAGCCAGCGACACGCCGCCACCCCCAGCACCGCGGCCAGCAGATACAGCAGCGTCAGCTCGAGGGGGCCCATGTGCGAATGCTAGCGGAGCGATGGCGCAATGACGCCGCCGCTGGCGCGGCGGGAATGACGGAATGACCTCGCCGCTGCCGCGGCGTCGATGACCCAATGACCCTGACCGGCACCCGCACATGACCCGGTCATGCCGGCCCGGCCGGCGTCATCGAATCGCTGCGAAGCAGCGAGAGGTCATGCGAGCGCAGCGAGCGGTCATCGCCGGCCCGGCGCGGCGGGCGCCGCATAGAATTCCCGGCATGAATTTCGATGCCGAGCAGGCGCTGCGCCTGGCACGCGAGACGCTGGACATCGAGGCCGGCGCGGTGCTGGGCCTGAAGCAGCGGCTGGACGCGCAGTTCGCCCGCGCGGTGCAGCTGATGCTGGCGCTGAGCGGCCACGTGGTGGTGATGGGCATGGGCAAGAGCGGCCACGTCGGGCGCAAGATCGCCGCCACGCTGGCGTCGACCGGCACCGCCGCGATGTTCGTGCACCCGGCCGAGGCCAGCCACGGCGACCTGGGCATGATCCAGCCGCAGGACGCGGTGCTGGCGATCTCCAACAGCGGCGAGAGCGCCGAGCTGACCGCCATCCTGCCGCTGGTCAAGCGCCTGGGCACGCCGCTGGTGGTGATGACCGGCAACCCGCAGTCGACGCTGGCGCGCCACGCCGACGTGCTGCTGGACAGCGCCGTCGAGAAGGAGGCCTGCCCGCTCAACCTGGCGCCGACCGCCAGCACCACCGCGCAGCTGGCGCTGGGCGACGCGCTGGCGGTGGCGCTGCTGGACGCGCGCGGCTTCCGGGCCGAGGACTTCGCCCGCTCGCACCCCGGCGGCGCGCTGGGCCGGCGCCTGCTGACGCGCGTGGCCGACGTCATGCGGCGCGGCGACGAGGTGCCGCGCGTCGGCCCCGACGCCGGCTTCGGCGAGCTGATGCGCGAGATGACGCGCAAGGGCCTGGGCGCGTCGGCGGTGGCCGACGCCGACGGCCGGCCGCTGGGCATCTTCACCGACGGCGACCTGCGCCGGCTGGTCGAGACCGGGCGCGATTTGCGCGCGCTGACGGCGCGCGAGGTGATGCACGCCGACCCGCGCCACATCCGCGCCGACGCGCTGGCCGCCGAGGCGGCGGCGGCGATGGAGCAGCACCGCATCACCGTGCTGCTGGTGGTCGACGCCGCCGGGCGCCTGACCGGCGCCGTCAACAGCAACGACCTGATGCGGGCCAAGGTGATATGAGCGCCCGCCTGAGTCGCTGCGCGCCTTCCCCCCGGCGGGAGGACGCCGCTGATGGACGGGGGGACCCCGTCCACGGCGGCCTGGAACGGCTTGCACCGCCACCACTGGGCGGGCCTGCTGCGCGGCCCGGCAAGACAAGGGCGCGCTCGTGAGTGCCGTGACCGCCCATCCTGCGCTCGGCTTTCCGCCCGAGCTGCTGCTGCGCGCGCAGGGCATCCGCGTGGCGCTGTTCGACGTCGACGGCGTGCTGACCGACGGCGGCCTGTACTTCAGCGCCGAGGGCGAGACGCTGAAGCGCTTCCACACGCTCGACGGCCACGGCATCAAGCTGCTGGCGCGCGCCGGCATCGCGGTGGGCGTGATCTCCGGACGCGATTCGGCGCCGCTGCGGCGGCGGCTGGCGGCGCTGGGCGTCGAGCACCTGCGCCTGGGCACCGAGGACAAGCTGCCGGCAGCCGAGGCGCTGCTGGCCGAGCTGGGGCTCGACTGGTCGCAGACGGCGGCGATCGGCGACGACTGGCCCGACCTGCCGCTGCTGCGGCGCGCCGCCTTCGCCTGCGTGCCGCCGCAGGCGCACGCCGAGGCGCGCGCGCTGGCGCAGCACGTGACGGCGGCGCGCGGCGGCGAAGGCGCGGCGCGCGAGTTCTGCGATCTGCTGCTGGTGGCGGGCGGGCATTACCGCCGCCTGCTCGAGGCGCAGCTGGCGGCGGGGCCGGCGGCATGAACCGCGCCCGCCTGCTGCGCTACGGCAGGGACCAGCTCTCGACCTGGCTGCCGGTGCTGATGATGATGCTGTTCGCGCTCGGCACCTGGTGGCTGGTGCGCAACGCGCCCCGGCTCACCGACGCGGCGCAGGAGGCGCCGGTGTCGAACGAGCCGGACTACTTCATGCGGCAGTTCTCGGTGCGCAGCTTCGACGCCACGGGGCGCCTGAAGAGCGAGCTGACCGGCACCGAAGGACGGCATTTCCCGGCCAGCGACACGCTGGAAGTGACCGCACCGCGCATGCGCTCGTTTGACGAACAGGCGCAGCCGACGGTGGCGACGGCGCAGCGCGCGGTGGCCAGCGACGACGGCTCTGAAGTCAGGCTGTACGGCGACGCGCAGGTGCTGCGCGAGCCGGCGCCGCGGCCCGGCGGCGGCATGACGCCGCGCCTGGCGTTCCACGGTGAGTTCCTGCACGCCTTCCCGGACCAGGAGCGCGTCAGCTCGGACCAGCCGGTCGAGTTGACGCGCGGCGCCGACCGCTTCACCGGCGACAGCTTCGAGTACGACAACAAGAGCGGCGTGGCCGAGCTGAAGGGCAGGGTGCGCGGCGTGCTGCAGCCGGGGCGGCCCTGAAGCCGGGCCGCCGATGCGCGCCGCCACCACCCCGCTGGTCTTCATCACCGGCGCCTCCAGCGGCATCGGCCAGGCACTGGCGCTGCGCTATGCCGCCGCCGGCTGGCGCCTGGCGCTGGTGGCGCGGCGCCGGACCGAGCTGAGCGCCTGGGCCGAGGCGCAGGGCTGGTCGGCCGGGCGCTGGCGCGTGTACGGCGCCGACGTGGCCGACACCGAGGCCATCGTCGCCGCCGGCGAGACCTGCATGGCAGCGCAAGGCGTGCCCGAGGTGGTCATCGCCAACGCCGGCATCAGCATCGGCGTGGACAGCGCCGAGCGCGCCGACCTGGCCGTGATGGCGCGCACCTTCGCCGTCAACAACACCGGCATGGCGGCCACCTTCCACCCGTTCATCAAGCCCATGCGCCAGCGCGGCAGCGGCACGCTGGTCGGCATTGCCAGCGTGGCCGCGATCCGCGGCCTGCCGGGGCACGGCGCCTACTGCGCCAGCAAGGCCGGCGTGGTCAGCTACTGCGAAAGCCTGCGCGGCGAACTGCGCGGCAGCGGCGTGCGCGTGGTCACCCTGCTGCCGGGCTACATCGACACCCCGCTGACGCGCGGCAACCGCTACCCGATGCCGTTTCTGATGCCGGCGGGCACCTTCGCCGAGCGCGCCTTGCGCGCCATCGAGGCCGGCGCCAGCTACCGCGTGATCCCGTGGCAGATGGCGATCGTCGCCAAGCTGCTGCGCATGCTGCCCAACGCCTGGTTCGACCGCGCGCTGGCCGGCAAGCCGCGCAAGGCACGCCAGGGCGACGGCTGAACGCCATAGCGGCCGACGGCGCGAGCAGCGGCCATGAAAAAGGGCCCCCATGGGAGCCCTTCACCGCCTGGCACCGCCGCCGCGCCCAGGGGCGCGGATGCGGGATCAGTAATCGTCGCCGCCGCGGCCGCCGCCGTAGCCGCCACCACCGCCGCCGCCGTAGCCACCGCCGTCACGGCGACCGCCGCCGCGCGGGCCGGAGCCGTAGGGGCTGCGGAAGCCGCCGTCGTGGCCGCCGCCATCGCTGCGGCCACCGCCGTAGCCGCCGCCGCCTTCACGACGACCGCCGCCGCCGTAGCCACCGCCGCCGTAGCCACCACCACCGCCGCCGCCGCCGCCATAGCCACCCGAGCGGGGCGGACGCGGCTCCATCGGCCGGGCTTCGTTGACGACCACGTTGCGGCCGCCCAGGGCCTGGCCGTTCATGCCCTGGATGGCGGCCTGCGCCTCGGCATCGCTGCCCATCTCGACGAAGCCGAAGCCCTTGGAGCGGCCGGTGTCGCGCTCCATCATCACCTTGGCGCTGGTGACCGAGCCGAACTGGCCGAAGGCCTGCGCCAGGTCGCTGTCGCGCACCGAATACGGCAGATTGCCGACGTAAAGCTTGTTGCCCATTAAACGGGACTCCTCAAAGACAAAAGATACGCGATGGAGTCCGCAAAACGCCTTCGGACGAGCCTGCGCTCGGGCAAGAAAGGGCAACTGACTGTGTTCACCGCAAGATCGCATGGTGCGCCGGAATGCGCACCCGCGCGATTATGCGTCAGAACCATGAAAGTCAAGCATGCGGAAAATTCCCGACTAAAACCACAGGTCAATCGATCGGGCGCTTGCCGAGCCGGGCATGTCGGACGCCGCCTACAATGCCGCCCGGCCGATCGCCCTCGGCGCGTTTGCCCGGCGGCCTGCCGCGGCGCGTGCTGCCGTGCACCGACCGCGGAGCCGATCCCCGCCGGCGCCAGCGGGCGGCCGCGGCCGCGGCCGATCCCAGACATCCCTTTGCTGTCTTTTTGATGGAAGCCTTTCTGCTCTCGACCGGCATCGTCGCGCTGGCCGAAATGGGCGACAAGACGCAACTGCTGTCGCTGGTGCTGGCGGCGCGCTTTCGCCAGCCCTGGCCGATCGCGCTCGGCATCCTGGTGGCGACGCTGGCCAACCACGCGCTGGCCGGCGCGCTTGGCAGCTGGGTGACCACGGTGCTGGGGCCCGATGTGCTGCGCTGGGTGCTGGGGCTGTCCTTCATCGCCATGGCGGTGTGGATGCTGATCCCCGACAAGCTGGACGAGGACGAGCAGCCGAAAGCCGCGTCGCACCTGGGCGTGTTCGGCACCACGCTGGTGGCCTTCTTCCTGGCCGAGATGGGCGACAAGACGCAGATTGCCACCGTCGCGCTGGCGGCGCAGTACCAGCAGTGGGCGGCGGTGGTGGCCGGCACCACGCTGGGCATGATGCTGGCCAACGCGCCGGTGGTGTGGTTCGGCGACCGGCTGGTGCGCAAGGTGCCGATCCGCGCCGTGCACCTGGTGTCGGCGCTGATCTTCCTCGCGCTCGGCGCGGTCGCGCTGCTGGGCTGGGGTTGATATACTTCGGCTCCAGCGCCGATTTGCCTCTGCTTGCGGGCGCTTAACAAATACCGCTAAATCCGAGACACGCGCAGCAACCCGGTTTCGATTTGGCGAACCGGGTTTTTTGTTGCCATGTCGTTCATCGCCACGCCGCAGACCCTGCATTTCGACGCGCCGCTGCCCTTGCAGAGCGGCGCCTCGATCCGCGGCTACGACCTCAGCTACGAAACCTACGGCCAGCTCAGCGCGGCGCGCGACAACGCGGTGCTGATCTGCCACGCGCTCAACGCCTCGCACCATGTGGCCGGCACCTACGAGGGCCAGGATCGCAGCGAGGGCTGGTGGGACAACATGGTCGGGCCGGGCAAGCCGGTCGACACCGAGCGCTTCTTCGTCATCGGCGTCAACAACATCGGCTCCTGCTTCGGCTCCACCGGGCCGATGAGCGTGAACCCCGACACCGGACGCGTCTACGGCGCCGATTTCCCGGTGGTGACGGTGGAGGACTGGGTCGATGCGCAGGCGCGCCTGCTCGATGCGCTGGGCATCGAGCGGCTCGCCGCCGTGATGGGCGGCAGCCTGGGCGGCATGCAGGCGCTCAGCTGGACGCTGCAGTACCCCGAGCGCGTGCGCCATGCCGTGGTGGTGGCCAGCGCGCCCAACCTGTCGGCCGAGAACATCGCCTTCAACGAGGTCGCGCGGCGCGCCATCGTGACCGACCCCGACTTCCATGGCGGCCACTTCTACCGGCACGGCGTGGTGCCGGCGCGCGGGCTGCGCATCGCGCGCATGATCGGCCACATCACCTACCTCAGCGATGACGTGATGAACGAGAAGTTCGGCCGCGAGCTGAGGGAAGCGGTCACGCACCACAGCAGCGGCTACAAGTTCAGCACCCAGGACATCGAGTTCCAGATCGAGAGCTACCTGCGCTACCAGGGCGACAAGTTCAGCCAGTACTTCGACGCCAACACCTACCTGCTGATCACGCGCGCGCTCGACTACTTCGACCCGGCGCGCGCCTTCGGCGGCGACCTGACGCAGGCGCTGGCGCGCACGCGGGCCAAGTTCCTGCTGGTGAGCTTTTCCACCGACTGGCGCTTCGCCCCGGCGCGCTCGCGCGAGATCGTCAAGGCGCTGCTGGAGAACCGCCGCGACGTCAGCTACGCGGAGATCGACGCGCCCCACGGGCACGACGCCTTCCTGCTGGACGACCCGCGCTACATGGGCGTGGTGCGCTCCTATTTCGAGAGTTTTGCGGGAGCGGCGCGATGAGCGACGCACTGACGCAGCACACCATCGCGCAGCTGGTGCCCGAAGGCTCGCACGTGCTCGATCTGGGCTGTGGCGACGGCGCGCTGCTCGAGCAGCTGGTGCGCCGGCGCGGCTGCAGCGGCTACGGCATCGAGATCGACGACGCCAACGTGCTGGCCTGCGTGCGGCGCGGCGTCAACGTGCTGCAGCTCAACCTGCACGAGGGCCTGAAGGCGTTCGCCGACCAGAGCTTCGACGTGGTGCTGCAGATCGACACCCTGCAGCACCTGCGCAACGCCGAGGTGATGCTGCGCGAGACCGCGCGCGTGGGCCGCATCGGCATCGTCGCCTTTCCCAACTTCGCCCACTGGCCCAACCGCCTGAGCATCGCGCGCGGCCGCATGCCGGTGACGCGGCGCCTGCCCTACCAGTGGTACGACACGCCCAACATCCGCGTCGGCACCTTCAAGGACTTCGAGGTGCTGGCGAAGAAGAACGGCCTGAAGGTGCTGGACGCCTTCGGCCTGGAAGACGGCGCGGTCGTGCGCTGGCTGCCGAATGCGCGCGCCAGCATGGCGGTGTTCAAGCTGCAGCGCGGGTGAGAGCTGATGGCGTGACCATGATCGTTGCACAACCGCTGGACGCGGCCGGTTTCGATCCCTACGGCTGGGTGCTGGGGCAGCCGTTTCCGGGCGCCGAGGCGGCGGCGGCGTTCGGCAATGCGGCTTCCGACTTCTGGCATGTCCATGATTTCGACTGCGGCGACGCCGGTCAGCCGCAATTGCTGTGGGTCAGTTACCGCGACGGCCACAGCCCCGTCGCCATGCTGGAAAAGCACTTGCTGACGCAGCAGGCGCTGATTCCATTGACGGGTGAATTGCTGCAGTTCGTGGCGCTGAGCCAGGCCGATGGCAGGCCCGATCTGGCCAGCCTGGCGGCGTTCCGCGTCCCGCCCGGCCTGGGCGTCTGCATGCGGCGCGGCTGCTGGCACACCACCCGCATCGTGGCGAGCGAGGTAAGGTGCGCCATGCTCACCCGGCGCTCCACCACGCTTGATCTGGTGCGGCACCTGGCGCAGGGCGAGCGGGCCGACGAGAGCGTCATCGCCGCGATCGAGCCGCGCGCCTGGCGCCTTGCCTGATCGGCCGCGAGGAGCGGGACGTGTGATCGATCTGCGCGGCATCGAGACCTTCTACTGGGTCGCCACCCTGGGCGGCTTCCGCGCGGCGGCGGAAAAACTGCATGCCAGCCAGCCGGCGATTTCGCAACGCATCAGCCAGCTCGAGGAGCAGCTCGGCACACGCCTGTTCGACCGCGACACGCGCGGCGTGCGCCTGACGGTGCGCGGCCAGGCGCTGCTGACCCAGGCCGAGCGCATGCTGCAGCTGCGCCAGGACATGCTGGCGCTGGCGCGCGAGGAAGACGCCATCGGCGGCCGGCTGACGCTGGGTGTGGTCGAGACCATCGTCCAGACCTGGCTGCCCCGCCTGCTGGCGCGGGTGCACGACATGTTCCCGGCGCTGACGCTGGAGATCGAGGTCGACACCACGTCGCTGCTGCGCAACCGGCTGCTGGCGCACCAGATCGACCTGGCCTTCCTGATGGGCCCGCTGCCCGAGGCCGAGGTGAAGAACCTCGAGCTGTGCCGCTACCCGCTGGCCTGGGTGGCAAGCCCACGGCTCGAGCTAGGGCCTGGCGCGCTGACGCTGGAGCGCGTGGCGCAGTGGCCCATCATCACCTACCCCGCCAGCAGCCGCCCGCACCAGGCGCTTCGCGAGCTGCTGACCGGCGCCGGCGTGCGCGACGTGCGCATGTACGGCTCGGCCTCGCTCAGCACCACCGTGCGCATGGTGCAGGAGCGCATCGGCGTCGGCGTGTTCGTGCCGGTGGTGCTGGGGCGCGAGCTGGCCGAGGGCCGGCTGCGCCTGCTGCAGATCGAGGGCGGCGGTGATCTGCCGGAGCTGTCCTTCACCGCGTCGTGGCGGCGCGGCCGCGACAGCCATGTGGCCGCCGCCGTGGCGCGCCTGGCCGTGCAGGTGGCCGGCAGCGGCAATGGTGATTCAAGATTCTGATCAGTCGCGATCCGAACTTGGAATTGGACAGCCCGAGGCATCTGGGCTGAAATGGGGCATTACCAGAGTCCGGCGCCACGACGCCGGCCCCACAGGAGACCTGCCCCATGGCCACGGCGGTTGCATCTGCCCCCGCGCACCACGACGACGCCCTTGACGTGCGCCGTGCAGTCCGCGCCGGGCGGCTGCAGGGGCCGACGGCGGGCCTGGCGCCGGGCCATGTCCAGGCCAATCTGGCGATCCTGCCGGCGGCGCTGGCGCATGACTTTCTGCGCTATTGCCAGCGCAATCCCAAGCCCTGTCCGCTGCTGGCGGTGTCCGAACCCGGCAGCCCCCACCTGCCGGCGTTGGGCGGCGACCTGGACGTGCGCACCGACCTGCCGCGCTACCGCGTGTGGCGCGACGGTGAACTGATCGACGAGCCGCTGGACGTGAGCGCCCACTGGCGCGACGATCTGGTCAGCTTTGCCATCGGCTGCTCGTTCTCGTTCGAGGAGGCGCTGCTGGCCGAGGGCATCGAGGTGCGCCACGTCGCGCGCGGCTGCAACGTGCCGATGTACCGCACCAGCATCCCGACGCTGCCGGCCGGCCCGTTCGCCGGGCCGCTGGTGGTGTCGATGCGGCCCTTCAAGGCGGCAGACGCGATCCGCACCATCCAGGTCACCACGCGCTTTCCGCAGGTGCACGGGGCGCCGGTGCATCTGGGCGACCCGGCACTGATCGGCATCGCCGATCTGTCGCGGCCGGATTATGGCGACGCCGTTCCCGTGCACGATGACGAGTTGCCGGTGTTCTGGGCCTGCGGCGTCACGCCGCAATCGGTGATTGCCGCGTCGCGCCCCGGGTTCTGCATCACCCACGCCCCCGGCCACATGCTGGTGACCGACCTGAAGAACCACCAGCTCGCCATTCTGTAGTTTCATTACCAAAGGAGACCACCATGAACATCCGCTTTGCCTCCACCCTGGCTGCGCTGACGCTGGCCGCCACCCCGGCGCTGGCGCAGGACCTGCCCAAGACGCACCTGAAGATCACCGGCGGCCTGTCCAACCTGACTGCGTACAACGACTACGAAAAGCCGTTCTGGACCAAGACCATTCCGGAGAAGAGCAAGGGCCAGATCACGGCCGAGATCAAGGGCTTCAACGAGATGGGCATCAAGGGCCCCGAGCTGCTGCGCCTGATGGGCAGCGGCGTGATTGAGTTCGGCACCGCCACGCTGGCCTACTTCGCCTCCGACAACCCGATCAACGAAGCCATCGACCTGGCCGGCCTGGCGCCCGACGTGAAGACCGCGCGCGACGTCACCAAGGCCTTCGAGCCGGTCTACGACAAGCTCTACGGCCAGGGCAACGCCGTCAAGCTGCTGGGGATCTCGACCTATCCGGCGCAGGTGCTGTTCTGCAATGCCGAGATCAAGGGCCTGGGCGACATCAAGGGCAAGAAGGTACGGACCTCCAGCCGCACGCAGGCCGACTTCATCGAGGCCCTGGGCGGCTCCAGCGTGACGATGGCGTTCGGCGAGGTGGTGCCGGCGCTGCAGAACAAGGTGGTCGACTGCGCCATCACCGGCTCGCTGTCGGGCTACTCGGCCAAGTGGTACGAGGTATCCACCCACCTGGTGGCGCTGCCGATCAACTGGAACCAGCAGATCCACGCCGCCAACGGCAAGACCTGGGCGGCGCTGAACCCGGCGGTGCAAACCTTCCTGCAGACCGAGATCGACGATTTGATGAACCAGATCTGGGATGCGGCCGCCGCGCAGACGCAGGAGGGCTACGACTGCAACACTGGCGCCGCCGCCTGCACTCAGCCGGTCAAGGGCAAGATGGTGCTGGTGCAGCCATCCGAGGACGATCGCACGCTGCTGCGCCAGATTCGCGACTCCGTGATCAGCAAGTGGGCGGCGCGCTGCTCGGCCCAGTGCGTGGAAGACTTCAACGCCACCGTCGGCAAGCTGGTCGGAGCCACGGCCAAGAAGTGAGTGGCGCCGGCGGCACGGCCGTTGCGCGCTGCCTGGCCGTGCCCGACAGCTTCCAGCGATGCGGCCGCGTGAACGGCGCGCGCCCCTCTCGCGGGTCCGCGCTGTGGCGCCGGGAACATCAGCTGGATGTCAGCCGACGTCTTCTGCATCAGGCATTGGCCGCAACAGAAAGAACGGTTCTTCGAGGACCGCTGCCCCACCGAATCAAGGAGCCCGCATGAGCGTCCCCGTCTCGTCGCCTTCCATGCTAGCGCGCCTGATCGAGGGTGCGCGCACCCTCTCGCGCATCGCCGTGTGGCTGGGCGGCGCGCTGACGCTGGCCAGCGTCGCCCTGATCACCGTCGAGGTGCTGTCGCGGCGCTTCCTCGGCATCAGCCTAGGCGGCTCGGACGAGTTGTCGGGCTACGCCTTCGCCATCAGCGTCACCTGGGCGCTGGCCTTCACTGCGCTGGAACGCGCCAACGTGCGTATCGACGTGCTCTATCAATACCTGCCGGTGCGGCTGTCGGCGCTGCTGGACTGGCTCTCGCTGGTGGCGCTGGGGGTGTTCGCGGTCTACCTGAGCTGGTATGCCGGGCAGGTGGCGCTGACGTCCTGGAACCTCAAAGCGGCCGCCAACACGCCGCTGGGCACGCCGCTGTGGATTCCGCAAGGCCTGTGGGTGGCCGGGCTGGTGTGGTTCCTGATCGTGCTGGCACTGATGTTGGTGCGCTCCTCGGTGGCATTGGTCACGGGGGACGTTGCGACACTGAAGCAACTGGCGGGGGTCAAGTCGGCAGTCGAGGAGGCTGAGGAGGGCGTCGCCGAGGGCGAGCGCCTGGTGCGCTCGGAGTCGGCCACATGAGCATGATCCTCACCACCCTGGTGCTGCTGCTGGTGCTGCTGGGCATCAGCATCCCGGTCGGCGCGGCGCTGGGCGTGCTCGGCCTGCTGCTCGACCCGATCTACTCGTCGCTGCCGCTGACGCGCGCCATGGGCGAGATGGCCTGGAACTCCAGCAACGAGTTCCTGCTGGTGGCGATCCCGCTGTTCATCCTGCTGGGCGAGATCCTGCTGCGCGCCGGCATCGCCCAGCGCATGTACGACGCCATGTCCAAGTGGCTGAGCTGGCTGCCGGGCGGGCTGATGCACGCCAACATCGGCGCCAGCACGGTATTCGCCGCCACCTCGGGCTCCAGCGTGGCGACCGCGGCCACGGTGGGCACGGTGGCGCTGCCCGAGATCAAGCGCTTCGGCTACCACGAGCCGCTGTTCCTGGGCAGCATCGCCGCGGGGGGCACGCTGGGCATCCTGGTCCCACCCTCGATCAACCTGATCATCTACGGCGTCATCACCAACACCTCGGTGCCCAGCCTGTACCTGGCCGGCATCATCCCCGGGCTGCTGGCCGCATTGCTGTTCATGGCGGTGATCGTCGGCGCCTGCCTGCTGCGCCCGTCCTGGGGCGGCCAGCGCGTCAGCGCCACCTGGGCCGAGCGCATCGCCAGCCTGAAGCATCTGCTGCCGCCGCTGGCGATCTTCCTGCTGGTGGTGGGATCGATCTACGCCGGCCTGGCCACGCCCACCGAGGCGGCGGCGCTGGGCGTGGTCGGCGCGCTGGTGCTGGCGACGGCATTCAGGCGCCTGTCGCTGCGCATGCTGCGCGAGGCGATCGAGAACACCGGCCGCGCCACCGCCATGATCATGCTGATCGTGATCGGCGCGGCGTTCCTCAACTTCATCATGTCGGCGATCGGGCTCACCAATGCCATCACCGACACCGTCACCAGCCTGCAGCTGTCCAAGGGCTGGATGCTGCTGGCCTTGGTGGTGTTCTACGTCATCCTCGGCTGCTTCATGGAGACGCTGTCGATGATGATCACCACCATCCCCATCGTGGCGCCGATCATGACCGCGCTCGGCTTCGATCCGGTGTGGCTGGGCATCGTGATCATCGTGCTGGTCGAGACCGCCCTCATCACGCCGCCGGTGGGGCTGAATTTGTTCGTGGTGCAAAGCCTGCGCAAGGCCGGCTCGATGCAGGCCATCATCGTCGGTGCGCTGCCCTTCGTGCTGGCGCTGTTCGCCGTCATCCTGCTGCTGGCGCTGTGGCCTGATCTGGCGCTGTGGCTGCCGCGTGTCTTTGCCTGAAGTTCATCCATGCTGCTTTCATTTCAACTCCACCGCGCCGGCGACCACCAGGTCCTGAGCACCGACATCCGGCAACTGGTGATCGCCGGCTGGGCCGGGCGCGACGCCGCCGCCATCGAACGCCACATCCAGGAGCTGGCCGCCATCGGCGTACCGCGCCCGTCCAGCGTGCCGCTGTACTACCGCGTGGCGGCCAACCAGCTCACGCAGGACGAGATGATCCAGGTGGTCGGCCCGCACAGCTCGGGCGAAGCCGAGGCCTTCGTCTTCGCCAGTGCAGGACAACACTACGTCAGCCTGCTGTCGGACCACACCGACCGCAAGCTGGAAACCGTGGGCGTGGCGCTCTCCAAGCAGATCTGCGCCAAGCCGGTGGCGCGCCAGGCCTGGCGGCTGGACGAGGTGGCGCCGCACTGGGACCGCCTGCAGCTGCGCGCCTGGATCGAGGAGGGCGGCGCCGAGGTGCCCTACCAGGACGGTGCGCTGGCCAGCCTGCGCGGGGCGGCAGAACTGATCGCCGGCTACACGGGCGGCGGCACGCTGCCCGAGGGCACCGGCATGAGCTGCGGCACCGTCGCCGTGATTGGCGCCATCCGCCCGGCGGCCGCGTTCCGCATGGAGCTGCATGACCCGGTGCTTGGACGCAGCATCGGCCACCGCTATACGATCGACGCTCTGCCTGAAGTGGCCTGAGCGGTTGACGGCCGCAGCGAACATGACCGCACCCTACCCCACCATCGAATCCCTGGCCGCCGATCTGGCCGCCGGCCGCTGCACTGCGGCGCAGCTGACGGAAGCCGCACTGGCCCGCGCCGAGGACCCGGCCGGCGAAGGCGCACGCGTGTTCACCCGCATCGACCGCGAACGCGCGCTGGCGCTGGCGCGGGCCAGCGACGCGCTGCGCGCCGCCGGCATGGTGCGCTCGCCGCTGGAAGGGCTGCCGGTATCGGTCAAGGACCTGTTCGACGTGGCCGGCCAAGTCACCACGGCCGGATCGGTGGTGCTCAAGGACGCGCTGCCGGCCGAGCGCAACGCGCCTGTCGTCGATCGCCTGATCTGCGCCGGCGCGGTGATCGTGGGGCGCACCAACATGACCGAGTTCGCCTTCTCGGGCCTGGGGCTGAATCCGCACTGGGGGACACCGAGGAATCCCTGGGACCGGGCACGCGGCCGCATCCCCGGCGGCTCATCGAGCGGCGCCGCGGTGTCGGTCACCGACGGCATGGCGGTGGTGGGCATCGGCTCGGACACCGGCGGCTCGGTGCGCATCCCGTCGGCGCTGTGCGGCCTGACGGGCTTCAAGCCGACCCAGCGGCGCGTGCCGACCGACGGCACGCTGCCGCTGTCGACCTCGCTCGATTCGATCGGCCCGCTGGCCGCCAGCGTGCGCTGCTGCGCCGTCGTCGATGCCATCCTGGCCGGCGCGGCGCCCACCGTGCCGGCGCCGCGCGAGGTGGCGGGCGCGCGGCTGGCGATCCCCGAAACACTGGTGTTGAACGACATGGACGACACCGTCGGCGCGGCCTTCGAGCGCGCCTGTGGCGTCTTGCAGCAAGCCGGCGCGCGCCTGCAGCGCATCGCGATCCCGGAGTTTGCGCAACTGGGCCGCCTGCACGCGCGCGGCACGCTGGCGGGGGCCGAGGCTTGGGCCTGGCACCGTGCGTTGCTGACGCAGCGGGGGGACGAATACGATCCCCGCGTCGGCCTGCGCATGCGCGGCGGCGAGCAGATGGGCGCGGCCGACTACATCGATCTGCTGACCGCCCGCCGCCGCTGGATCGCCCAGGTCGAAGCGCGCATGGCCGGCTTCGACGCCCTGCTGCTGCCCACGGTGCCGGTGGTGGCGCCGCCGATCGACGAGCTGCGGGACAGCAACGAGGCCTACTTCGCCGCCAACGGCCTGATCCTGCGCAACCCGACGCTGATCAATTTCCTCGACGGCTGCGCGCTGTCGCTGCCCTGCCACGTCCGGGGCGAAGCGCCGGTGGGCCTGATGTTGGCCGCCGCCGGCGGGCGCGACCACGACCTGCTGGCGCTGGGTGAAGCCGTGCAGGATGGCCTGCGCGCCGGCGGGTTCGGCGGCTGATCAGGCTTCGGCGTCGGTCCCGGTCTCGCGCGCCACGTCGGCCAGGAAGTCGTCCTGCGCCAGCCGGCTGTGCAGTTCCTGCTCGGGGATCCACTTGGGATAGTGGATGTGAAAGTCCTCGACGATGGCCGCCAGCGGCAGGTCGTCGAAGCTGCCGCGCTGGTTGACGTACTCCATGTGCCGGTTGCCGGCCTTGTCGAACGGGTGGTAGATCGAATCGTGCACGCCGTCGAAGTCGAGCGGCAGCAGGCCGAACTTCTCGCACAGGCTCAGGTTGAACGCCGGCGTGGCCTTGCGCCAGGCGCCGTCCAGCCACAGCTCGGTGTAGCCGTGCCAGCGATACAGGTCGGTCTGCAGGATCTCGCGCATGCGCGCGGTCGACAAATGGTTGCGCACGTCGGCAAAGCCCAGCCGCGCCGGGATGCCGACGGCGCGCGCGCAGGCCGCCAGCAGCGTCGCCTTGGGCACGCACCAGCCGTAGCCGACTTCGATCACGGTGCTGGCGCGCATGCCGTGGGGCGACAGGTCGATCTGGTACGGGTCGTAGCGAAACGCGTCGCGCACCGCGTGCGTCAGCGCCACCGCGCGCGCGCGCTCGTCGGCGCCGTGCGCGTGCCGATGCGCGAAGGCCTGCACGGCCGGGTGACCCGAGTCGATGGCGGGCGTGGGCGCCAGATGCGCGGGGGTGGGCTGGTCGTTCATGCCGCGACGGTACCAAAAATCGCCGCCGGGCGGCGGCTTTGACGCCGGCTGTTGCGCCAGATCAGCATCGGCCCGCGTCGGCTGGGGGATCGGTTCGAGCACGCCATTCGACACCAGGGACGTCGAGCCGCCGGCCGCGACGCGGGATCGATGGGCGGCAACGCGCCGCTTCCGTGCCTGCTGGTAACGCACTGCAAGCCGTGGCGCGCACGGCGTGACATCTGCTGACAGACCTTGCAAGTGCCGGGCCGCTCGCACGCGCTTGTCCTACGCGGTGCGACACCGCGCCGGCCTAGCTTCGCTGGAGCCGTCGCCGTGGCCGCGCCGATGGGACATCCAAGCGCGCGCCGGTCAACCGCGGCGACCCACCACGCATTCAACGAAAGGCCCAAGCATGAACACGCTTTCTTCGCGCCCGCTGAAAACCCTGCTCGCGGCTGCCGCCGCGGTCACGCTGGTGGCCTGCGGCGGCGGCGACGACGCCAGCGGCGAGGGCACCCTGCGCCTGCACCTGACCGATGCGCCTGCGGCTTCGACGAAGTCAACGTGACGGTGGAACGGGTCCGCGTGCACAACAGCACCGCCGCGGCGCCGGACGCAGCGGGTTGGTCGGAACTGGTCCTGAATCCGGCGCGGCGCGTCGACCTGCTCGAGCTGACCAACGGCGTGATGGAGAACGCTGGGCGAGTTGCCGCTGCCGGCCGGCAGCTACCAGCAAGTGCGCCTGGTGCTGGCCGACAACGGCGGCAGCGCGCCACTGGCCAACTCGGTGGTGCCGAGCGGCCAGGCCGAAGTGGCGCTGAAGACGCCCAGCGGCCAGCAGTCGGGCATCAAGATGAACGCCGACGTAGACCTGGCGGCGAACCAGATGGTCGACCTGCTGATCGACTTCGACGCCTGCAAGTCGGTGGTGACGGCCGGCGCCTCGGGCCAGCACCTGCTCAAGCCCGTGGTGCGCGTGCTGCCCTACCTGATCTCCGGCGTCGGCGGGCAGGTCGAAGCCGCGCTCCACAGCGCCGGCACGCTGATTTCGCTGCAGCAGAACGGCCTTGTCGTCCGCGCCACCGCGCCCAGGGCCGACGGCCGCTTCGTGCTGCAACCGCGGCACCGGCGGGCAGCTATTCGGTGGTCTTCAGCGCGCCCGGACGGACCACGATGGTGATCCACCAGGTGCCGGTGATGGCCGACACGGTCACGGCCCTGGGCGCCCCGATCAGCATGCCGAGTTCGCCGCTGGCAGCGGTGAGCGGCAGCGCACCGACCGACGCGCTGATGCGCGCCATGCAGCCGCTCGGCGGTGGGCCGACCGTCGAGGTCGCCGGCCGCCATGTGGACGGCGTGACCGGTTGGTACGGCTTCGCGCTGCCGACAGCGGTGCCGCTGGTGGCCAGCTACGCGGCGCCGCCGGCGGCGCTGAACTTCGTCGCGGACACCGCTGCCGCCGGCCGCTACCAGTTGATCGCCAGCCGGGACGGTCAGCCGGCCCGGACCAGCGGCGCTCTGGTGCTGGCGCCCGGCGATGATGTGACGGTTGACTTTCCCTGATGCTCAAGGAGACTTCAGACCATGGCGCTCAAGCTTCAACCCAGATGGCAACTCGCGCGACTGCTGGCCGCCGCGCTGATCGCGGCGGTCGGCAGCACCGGCGTGCTGGCCGAAAAACCCGACTGGGCCGGCGGCGGCAAGAGTGGCCCGCCCGGCCAGATGAAGAAGTCCGATGCCCGGGGCGATGGCCCCCGGGTGAAGCGCCCGCGCCGGGACCACGACGACGACCGGCGCGCGCAGCGTGAGCGGCGCGAGCGCGAGCGCATCCATCGCGATGGACGCGATCGCCGCGCGCCCGCGGTGACCATCGCACCGGGCAGCTACTTCAACGACGGCCAGCGCCGCCACGCGCACCAGTGGTATGGCGAGCGGTACCGCGCCGGTCGCTGCCCCCCGGGCCTGACCAAGAAGAACAACGGCTGCCTGCCGCCGGGCCAGGCCAAGAAGTGGGCGATCGGCCAGATGCTGCCGGCCGGGGTGGTGTATTACCCGGTGCCAAAGGCGGTGGCGGTGCAGATCGGCCTGCCGCCGGCGGGCTACCGCTATGTGCGCGTGGCCAATGACATCCTGCTGCTGGCGATCGGCTCGCGCATGGTCATCGATGCCATCACCGATCTGGGGCATGTGCTCTGAGAAGGTGTGAACGAACCCGTCATGCCCGCTCTGGCCACCCGAACGACGCCACTCGTCGTTGCAAATGCTCGCCGCAGCACGAGCTGCGTCTGCGCTTCGCGCCTCGATTGGCGCCGTTTGGACGACCCGCTCAAGCACGCCGGATTCATTCACACCTTCTGAGCCGATGCCCTGTCCCGGTCCCGATGCCGACGCCGGGGCTGCACGCCGGGCGCAAGGCGACCACCGCATTCCCCTAGGATTCATCGGACGAGCGTCGCCATCACTTGCCCCAACCCAGCCATGCCGACACCCACATCCACCGCCATCACCCGCCGCCGCTGCCATGTGCTCGGCGCCGGAATCCTGATGACCAGCCTGGTCCCGAGCCTGAGCGCCTGCGCCGCCGGCAGCGACGGCGTGCGCACGCAGTTGCTGACGCAGCAGCGGCTGAACGAGCTGGTGGCGCGGCAGTTTCCCTACACCCACAGCCTGGGCGGCCTGGCGGAGCTGAGCCTGCGCTCGCCGCGCCTGAGCCTGCTGCCGGCCAGCAACCGGCTGGCGACCGCATTCGATCTGGTGCTGAGCGAGAACATCGCCGGCACGCGCTACACCGGCGGCATGGACCTGGACTACGGACTGCGCTTCGACGCCCCGACCGGCGCCATTCGCATGGCCGACGTGCGCGTGAACCAGCTGCGCATCGACCAGCTGCCACGTGCGCAGCAGCAACTGATCTCCCAATACGCGCCGCGCATCGCCGAGCAGTTGCTGGCCGATCTGGTGATCTACCGCTTCCCGCCCGAGCAACTGGAGCTTGCGCGCAACCTCGGCCTGGCGGTCGGTGCGCTGCAGGTGACGCGCGAGGGGCTGAGCATCGAGATGCGCCCACAGGGCCTGCGCTGACGGCGCCGCGCGGCGCGCCGGCCCGGCGGCAAGCATGGGCGCGGTGACAAGAATCCAGTGTGTACGTATCATCGCCGGGCATTGCGCACATCACAGCAGGAGACACACCATGCCCAACACGCATCTGGCTTTAGGCAACGGTCCGCACAAGGTGATCGGCCTGCACGGCTGGTTCGGCCACGCCAATGGCTGGGGCCCGTTCACCCAGCACCTGAACGGCCAGGATTTCAGCTACGCTTTCATGGACCAGCGCGGCTACGGCGGCATGCGTGGCTCAGGCGGTCCGTACACCGTGGAGCAGATCGCGCAGGACGCGCTGGCGCTGGCCGATCACCTGGGCTGGCAGCGCTTTTCGATCATGGGCCACTCGATGGGCGGCGTCGGCATTCAGCAGGTGTTGGTGGCGGCGCCCGAGCGGGTGCGCGCACTGGTCGCCATCACGCCCGTATCGGCCGCCGGCGCCGGTTTTGACGAGCAGGGCTGGCAGCTGTTTTCCGCCGCCGGCACCGACGGCGCCGCGCGCCGCACCATCTTGGATTTCACGTCCGGCAACCGGCTGACCGGCACCTGGCTGGATGCGATGGTGGCCAGCACCAAGGCCAACTCCGACGACGAGGCGGTGGCCGGCTACATGCCTTCCTGGGCCAAGGCCAGCTTCGTCGACAAGATCAAGGACCACAAGCTGCCGGTGCTGGTGCTGCCCGGCGAGCACGATCTGGCGCTGGGCGAGCAGGCCTGCCGCGACACCTGGCTGCAGCACTACCCGCATGCCGAGCTGCAGGTGATCGGCAACGCCGGCCACTACCCGATGGACGAGACGCCGATCTACCTGGCGACGGTGATCGAGAAGTTCCTGGCCGGCGTGCCCGCCTAGCGCGGCAGGAGCTCAGGGCGCCGCCGGTATCTGCAGCCCGCGCTGCACCGCCGGCCGGGCGACGAAGGCGTCGAGCGCGCGGCGCACCTCGCCGAAGCGCTCGAACTGCACCAGTTCGCCCGCGCCGTAGAAACCGACCAGGTTGCGCACCCAGGGGAAGATGGCGATGTCGGCGATCGTGTAGTCGCCGCCCATCATCCAGTCGCGGCCCTGCAGGTGGCCGTCCAGCACCGCCAGCAGGCGCGCGCTCTCGGCCACGTAGCGGTCGCGCGGGCGCTTGTCCTCGTAATCCTTGCCGGAGAACTTGTGGAAGAAGCCGAGCTGGCCGAACATGGGGCCGATGCCGCCCATCTGGAACATCAGCCACTGCAGCGTGTGGTAGCGTGCTACGGGCTCCTGCGGCAGCAACTGCCCGCTCTTGTCGGCCAGGTAGATCAGGATGGCGCCGGACTCGAACAGCGCCAGCGGCTTGCCGCCCGGCCCGTCGGGGTCGATGATGGCCGGAATCTTGTTGTTGGGGTTGAGGCTGAGGAACTCGGGCGAGGTCTGGTCCTGCGTGTCGAAGCTGACGCGGTGCGCCTCGTAGGGCAGGCCGATCTCCTCCAGCATGATCGAGGCCTTGACGCCGTTGGGGGTGGGCAGCGAATAGAGCTGCAGGCGCTGCGGGTGCGCCGGCGGCCATTTGCGCGTGATGGGGTGGTCGAGCAAGGTGTTCATGCCGCGACTCTATACGCTGCATCAATCACCGTGTGCGCCGCGTTGATCCGGCAGGGCGCACGCGATGCGCGTACAGTTTGAGCTTCGATCCATCGTCAGGAAGCCCGCCGACATGAACGCACCGCTGCACAGGGAAATGCCCGCCGACGCCTCGCTCGACGCCGAACGCGCGCTGGCGCAGATCAGCGCCCAGTGGGACGGCGACATCTTGCGGCGCCTGACCGACTACATCGCGATTCCCGCCAAGTCGCTCGCCTTTGATCCCGACTGGGCCGCGCACGGCTTCATCGACCGCGTGGTGCGCGATGCCGCGCAATGGGTGGAAGCCCAGCATGTGCCCGGCTTGAAGCTGGAGGTGGTGCGCATCGACGGCCGCACGCCGGTGATCTTCTTCGAGATCGAGGGCACCAAGGCCGGATCGACGCAGACGGTGCTGATGTACGGCCACCTCGACAAGCAGCCCGAGTTCACCGGCTGGCGCTCGGACCTCGGCCCGTGGACGCCCAAGTACGAGGACGGCAGGCTGTATGGCCGCGGCGGCGCCGACGACGGCTACGCGGTGTACGCGGCGATCGCCGCCGTGCAGGCGCTGAAAAGCCAGAACCTGCCGCACCCGCGCATCGTCGGCCTGATCGAGACCAGCGAGGAAAGCGGCTCGCCCGACCTGCTGCCCTACATCGACGCGCTGCGCCCGCGGCTGGGCGACGTCGGCCTGGTGGTGTGCCTGGATTCCGGCGCCGGCAACTACGACCAGCTGTGGCTGACCACCAGCCTGCGCGGCATGGCCGCCGGCACGCTGCGCGTCGAGGTGCTGACCGAGGGCGTGCACTCGGGCGATGCCTCGGGGCTGGTGCCCAGCGGTTTCCGCATCCTGCGCCAGGTGCTGGATCGGCTGGAGGACTCCAGCACGGGCCGCCTGCTGCCGGCCGGCTTCCACTGCGAGATCCCGGCCGAGCGCGTCGAGCAGGCCAGGGCGACCGCCGCCATCCTGGGCGAGGACCTGTTCAAGCGCTACCCCTGGGTGCACTACGACTGCGGCGGCGAGTCGCGCAGCGTGCTGCCGATGACGGGCGATCCGGTCGACGCACTGCTGGCGCGCACCTGGCGGCCGACGCTCAGCGTCACCGGCGCCGAGGGCCTGCCGCCGCTGCAGGACGCCGGCAACGTGCTGCGCCCGGCCACCGCCTTCAAGCTCAGCCTGCGCCTGCCGCCGCTGGTCGACGCGGCCGAGGCGGTGCAGCAGGTCAAGCGCCTGCTGGAGGACAACGCGCCCTACCAGGCCCGCGTCACCTTCGACAGCCATGGCGGCGCCACCGGCTGGAACGCGCCGGCCTCGGCGCCCTGGTTCGCGCAGGCGCTGGATGCGGCATCGCTGGCGCATTTCGGCGCGCCCTGCGGCTACATCGGCCAGGGCGGCACCATCCCGCTGATGAACCAGCTCAGCGAGGGCTTTCCGAGCTCGCAGATGATGGTCTGCGGCGTGCTCGGCCCACGCAGCAACGCGCACGGGCCGAACGAGTTCCTGCACGTGCCCTACGCGAAGAAGCTCACCGCCGCCGTGGCCGAGGTGATCACGCGCATGCCCTGACGCGCACCCGCCCAGGACGCCGCGGCGCCGGCGCCCCGTCTCAGCCGGCCGCCGGCGCCTGGGCCCGTCGCCGCAGTCCCAGCCAGAACAGCGCCGCGCCCACCAGCACCAGCGCCGGCAGCGAGCCGAGGTTGAGCCAGGTCCAGCCCTGCGTGGTCACCAGTGCGCCGGAAGCGAACGAGGTCACCGCCATGGTGGCGAAGACGCAGAAATTGATCGCCGCCTGCGCGCGGTCCTTTTCTTCCGGCCGGTAGGCGGTCAGTGCCAGCGTAGTGCTGCCGGTGAAGAGGAAATTCCAGCCCACGCCCAGCAGCAGCAGCGCGATCAGGAACTGGTGCAGGTCCACCCCCGACAGCGCGATCGCCACGCACAGCAGGTTCAGCAGCACGCCCACGCCCATGATGACGAGCACGCCGAAGCGGCGGATCAGGTGGCCGGTGAAGAATCCTGGCGCGAACATGCCGATGACGTGCCACTGCAGCACCAGCGCCGTCGACTCGAAGTCGAAGCCGCACACCTGCATCGCCAGCGGCGTGGCCGCCATCAGCAGGTTCATCACGCCATAGCCGAGCGCCGCGCCCACGGTGGCGACCAGGAACACCGGCTGGCGCATGATCTCGCCGATCGGCCGGCCGCCGCTGGCGCCCGCCGACCGCGGCGGCGCCGGCGGAAAATCGATCCGGGCCATCACCACGATCCCCAGCACCGCCACCAGCGCCAGCGCCAGGTAGGCGCCGACGAAGGGCGTCGGCAGCAGTGCGCGCGTCCAGGCCGCCAGGTTGGGACCGATGATCGCGCCCAGCAGGCCGCCGGCCAGCACCAGCGACACTCCCTTCTCGTGCCAGCCGGCATGCGTCAGCTCGACCGCGGCAAAGCGATACAGCTGGCCGTTGGCGTTGTAGTAGCCGGCGATCACGGTGGCCAGCACCAGCACCCAGAAGTGTTCGGCCGATGCCGCCCAGGCCGCCAGCAGGACCGAGCCCAGCGCCACCACCAGGCCGATCTGGAACGAGGCCTTGCGCCCCCAGCGCGTCTGCGTGCGCGCCACCAGCGGCGCCGCCAGCGCGCCGCCGACCACGTAGCCCATCACCGGCAGCGTCGCCATCCAGCCGAACGGTGCCAGCTGCAGGCCCACCAGCCCGTTGATGGCAATGAAGGTGACGTTGTTGATCAGGAACAGACCCTGGGCCAGGGTCAGCAGCAGCAGATGGCGGTTCATGGCGCGGCGCGGTGGATGCGGCGGATTGTCGCCGAGCCGGCACGGCGCTCGGCGGCCAACCCAGACCCCATGCCAGGGACGCCGACAAGGACTTGTATTGCGCGGTCCGCGTTGGGAGCGTACATTAAAGTAGTATTTTCAATGCATCTTTGAGTCACCTGCCGTCATCATGACCTTCGTCGTCACTGAAGCCTGCATCCGCTGCAAATACACGGACTGCGTCGACGTCTGCCCGACCGACGCGTTTCGCGAAGGCCCGAACTTCCTCGCCATCGATCCCGACGACTGCATCGACTGCGCCGTCTGCGTGCCCGAATGTCCGGTCGCCGCGATCTACGCCGAGGAGGACGTGCCCAAGGACCAGCTCGACTTCATCCCGCTCAATGCCGAGTTGGCGCGCCAGTGGAAGCCCATCACGCGCAGCAAGCCGGCCCTGCCCGACGCCGAGGAATGGGCCAAGGTCGACGCCAAGCGCAGTGAGTTGAAGAAGAGCTGACGCACACCGACCCACGCCCATTCGTTTCCCGTTCGACCACCCACCGCCACCCAAGGAGACCCGCCACATGGCCCTGACCCAGCAAGACCTGCAGCCGCACGATCATTCGACGCCGGAGGCCATCTACGGCTTCGACGCCCGCGGCGTGGCCAAGCGCTTCCGCCATTCGGCGATCTTCGGCGCGCTTGACGCGCTGCACCCCGGCGAGGTGATGCGCTTCGTCAACGACCACGACCCGCTGCCGCTGCTGGCGCAGATGCAGCAGCGCTATGGCGACGGTGTTCGCATCGAGTACCGCCAGCGCGCACCCGAAGGCGTGATGATCGACTTCATCCGGCAGTAAGCGCCGCCAGCGCCGCCAGCGGCGCCGTTTCCGCACGCAGCACGCGCGAGCCCAGGCTGACCGGCCGCAAGCCCGCACCGCGTGCTGCCGCCTCTTCCGCCGAACTAAGTCCACCTTCCGGGCCGGACAGGATCAGCGCTGCCGCATCGTCGGCGCACGCCATCGCGGCCGTGCGCAATGGGGGGGCACCGGCATCCAGCGACAGCAGCACGCGCAGCCCTGGCGCAGCCGGGGCCTGCGACAGGAATTGCAGCAACGTGGCCGGTGCGTGCACCCGCAGCACGCGGTTGCGGCCGCACTGCTCGCTGGCCGCCACCGCCACCGCCTGCCAATGCGCGCGTTTGCGGTCGGCGCGCTCGCCCGACAGGCGCAGACTGCTGCGCTCCATCTGCAGCGGCGTCAGGCTGGCAGCGCCCAGTTCGGTCGCCTTCTCGACCAGCCAGTCCATGCGCTCGGCCGCCATCAAGCCGACCGCCAGATGCACCGCACGCGCGGCCTCGCGCTCGACGGCATGGTGCGCCTGCACCTGCACCACCACCTCGCTGCGGCCCATGCGCTCGATGAGCGCGGTCCATTCGCCACCTTCCCCGTTGAACAGTGTGATCTCCCGGCCCGGCTGCAGGCGCAGCACCTGCACGTGGCGCGCGGCGCCGGGCGGCAGTTCGAGGCACTCGCCGGCGGCGAGCGGGAGAGCGACGTGAAAGCGTGGCATCGCAGGCGGGCGTCCGTCAGCCGGCAAGCGCCGGCAGCACCGTGCCGCTGCACTCGCCGAAGCCGACGCGCGCCGCGCCGGCACGCTCGCACCAGCCACGCAGGATCACGCGGTCGCCATCCTGCAGGAAGGCGCGCGGCTCGCCGGTGCCAGCCAAGGTGATCGGTTGCGTGCCGCCGGCGCTGAGTTCGACCAGAGCGCCGGCCTCAGCCGGTGTCGGGCCACTGACGGTGCCGGTGCCGCACAAATCGCCCGGCTGCAGGTTGCAGCCGCCCACGGTGTGCTGCGCCAGCATCTGGGCAATGGTCCAGTACTGATGGCGGAAGCTGGTGTGCGAGACCTCGGCCGGCGGCAGCCCGCGTGCGCGGTGCGCGGCCGATTCGATGCCGACGCTGAGCTGCACGTCGATGCCGCCGTGCGCCCGATTGCCGGCGTCCTGGAGATAGGCCAGCGGCTGCGGATCGCCCGCCGGGCGCTCGAACGGCACCCGGTACGGCGCCAGCGCGTCCATGGTCACGATCCAGGGCGAGACGCTGGTGCAGAAGTTCTTGCCCAGGAACGGGCCCAGCGGCGCCATCTCCCAGAACTGGTGATCGCGCGCCGACCAGTCGTTGAGCAGGCAGATGCCGAAGATGTGCTGCTCCGCTTGCGATAGCGGCACCGGCCGGCCCAGCGCATTGCCGGGGCCGATGAAGAAACCCATCTCCAGTTCGTAGTCGAGCCGGGTGCAGGGCGTGTAGACCGGCGCAGTGGCGCCTGCCGGCATGGCCTGGCCATGCGGCCGGTGGAAATCGGTACCGCTGACGACCACGCTGCTGGCGCGGCCGTGGTAGGCGATCGGCAGCCACTGGAAGTTGGGCGTGAGCGGCTGGTCCGGGAAGATCAGGCGCCCGACGTTCAGCGCATGGTGGATCGAGGTGTAGAAGTCGGTGTAGTCGCCGATGCGCGCCGGCAGCGCGTGCTCGACTTCGGCCAGTGGGATCAGGCAGCTGCGCAGCACGCGCTGCGTGTCGGCAGCCGCGCCCTGCGCCAGGGCGCGAAACAGCGCGTGACGCAGGGCACGCCAGGCACGCGGGCCGGCTGCCATGAAGGCGTTGAGCGTGGCCTGCGCCGCCAGCCGCAGCGCATCGGCGGCATCGCCATCGAGTGCGCCGTGGCCGTGCAGCGCGGCCAGATCCAGGGCCTGGTCGCCGATCGCGACCGCGCCGCGGAAGGCCTCCTGGCTGCCGTGCCGGCGCAGCACGCCGAACGGCAAGTTCTGGATGGGGAAGTCGCTGCCCGCATCGTTGGCCGAGTCCAGCCAACTGCGGGCAGCGGGGTCGTGGGTGAAGTCGAGTGTGTTCATGAACAGGGCTTTCGATGCGGAGTTTTCAGCCGAGGCCGCCGTGGAGCGGGCTTGGCCCGGCCACTGGCGGCGTCCCCCTCACACAGCAGAAGGGGCTGAGGCCGGCGGCTCCAGACCTGCCTGCGCAGGGCTGGACCGGCCGAAGGGCGGACGCCTCTGGCGGCCAGCACGTGCGGTGCCGCTCAGGGGGTGTCTTCAAATATCGCCACCGCACGCGTCCAGCCGGCCGAGGCGCCGCGGATCTTGTGCGGGAAGCAGCTGATGGTGAAACCGTCGGCCGGCAGCGCCTCCAGGTTGTGCAGCTTCTCCAGATGGCAATAGCCGATGTCGCGCCCGGCCTTGTGGCCTTCCCAGATCAGGCCGGCGTCCTTGCTCTCGGCGTATTTCTGCGCCGTGTAGACGAAGGGCGCGTCCCAGCTCCAGGCGTCGGTGCCGGTGAGGCGGACGCCGCGCTCCAGCAGGTGCATGGTGGCCTCGTAGCCCATGCCGCAGCCGGCCGACACATAGTCATCATGGCCGTAGCGGCTGCCGGCGCGGGTGTTGACGACGACGATCTCCAGCGGCTTCAGCTCGTGGCCGATGCGCTTGAGTTCGGCCTCGACGTCGGCGGCCGTCACCACGTAGCCATCGGCGAAGTGGCGGAAGTCGAGCTTCACGCCGGGCTGGAAGCACCACTCCAGCGGCACCTCGTCGATGGTCCAGGCCGGCTTCTTGTCGCCCAGCGCCTTGTCCATGGTGCTATGAAAATGATAGGGCGCATCGAGGTGCGTGCCGTTGTGGGTGGTCAGCTGCACCATTTCGACTGCCCACACCTCGCCGTCGGGCAGGTCTTCCTGCTTCAGGCCGGGGAAGAACGGCGCCATCTGCTCGAACGAGTTCTGATGGTCGAAGTACTGGATCTTGGGCGCGAAGGCCGGCGGGTCGGAAATGACGTCGTTCTCAAGGTAGATCGACAGGTCGATGAACTTGCGGGCCATGAGTGTCTCCTTGCGTTATGTCCAGTGAACCATCGGCAGGCCGGCCACCGGCGCCGTGAAGTAGGGGATGGTGGTGCCCATCAGGCTGCCGATGTATACGGTGCGCAGATCAGGACCGCCGAAGGTGATGCTGGCCATCCACGGCGCGATGTTGCCCTTGGCCTGCATCATCAGGTCGGCCGTCACGGTGCCTGCGGCCATGGCGTCGAGCAACGCCTTCGACGCCGCCGGCTCGCCGTCGTCCAACAGCAGCAGCTTGTCGCCCTGCGGCGTCAGCGCGATCAGCTGGTCCACCATCACCAGCGTGCACCACAGGTTGCCGAAGCTGTCGAAGGCGATGCCGTCGGGGAAGCCGCCCAGGTGCTGCGGGCCGAACACTTCGCGATCGGTCAGCTCAACGCCTCGGGCGCCTTCGGCCAGGCGCATGCGCGTGATGTGCGGGCCGGTGGTCTCGACGATGTAGAGCCACTCCTCGCGTGCGTCGAGGCGGATCTCGTTGGTGAAATGAAAGCTGTCCGCCACCACGCGCAGCGTGCCGTTCTCGACCACAGCGATATAGCCGTCGCGCACGCGCGAGCTGGCGGCCGTGGTCCACGGATTCACCCGCGTGGAGACGGTGATCCAGATGCGATCCTTCGAGTCGCGCAGCACGAAGTTGACCTTGCCGATTGGCTGGCCGTCGATGCGGTCGTACAACGTGCGCGTGGCGCCGTCTCGCGTCATCACTTCGAGGCAGTCGGTGCCGAAGTTGGAGATCAGGATGTCGCCGTTGGCGGCGAAGGCCAGACCGTTGGGCAGGGTGCCGGTGGTGTACTTGTGCTCCAGCTCGTCGCTGGTCGCGGCGGCGGCGCTCTCGAAGCGCGCATCGGCGCGCTGGCCGATGAAGCGCTGCGTGCCGTCTGCCGCGATGCGCATCACGCCGCCGCGCGCATCGGCCGACCACAGCGTGGCATCGGGCTCGGCCAGGATGCATTCGGGGCGCTGCAGGTCGTGGCCGATGGTGCGGATCTGCGCACGGTCGACGCTGAAGCCTCGCAAGGGGTTGCTTGCCATGTCATCCACCTCCGGGAGGTTTCAACAGAACCAGACTGAGCTGCGGCACGAAGATCAGCAGCATCAGCACCGCGAACATCATCAGCATGAACGGCAAGGTGCCGCGGAAGATGTCGCCCAGCGTGATGCGCTGGTCTTCCAGCGTGCTCTTGATCACGTAGATCGACAGGCCGAACGGCGGCGTCAGCAGGCCGATCTCGACCGCCACCACGGTGACGACGCCGAACCAGATCAGGTTGAGGCCGAACTGCTCGGCGATCGGCAGCATCAGCGGCAGCACGATCAGCAGGATCGACGACGAATCGATGATCATGCCCAGCAGGATGATGAAGCCCACGTAGATCATCAGAAAACCCGTCGGTCCCAGGCCCATCTGCGTCATCTGCTCGACCAGGAACTGCGGCATGCCCGACATCGCCAGCATGCGTGTGTAGATGGTGGCGCAGATGATGAGAAAGCTCACCGACACGGTGACGTGGCCGGTTTCGGTCAGCACGCCCCACAGGGTTTTCAGGTTCAGCTTGCGCCGCCCCAGCGCGATCGCCAGCGCCAGCGCGGCGCCCACGGCGCCCGCCTCGGTGGCGGTGAAGAAGCCCGCGTAGAGGCCGCCCAGCACGGCGACGATCAGCACCACGCTGGGCAGCAGCTTGGCCAGCAGGGTGCCGAACGGCATCAGGTCGGTGTCGTCGATGCGCATCGCCCGGCCGCCGTCGTAGACCGAGGGCGGCCAGAACATCGCCATCAGCACGATGCCGAGCGCGTACGCCAGCGCCAGTACCAGGCCCGGCACGATGCCGGCGGTGAACAGGTCGCCGACCGACTGGTTGGCGAGGAAGCCGTACAGGATCATCAGCAGGCTGGGCGGAATCAGCATGCCGAGCACCGAGGAGCCCGCCACCACGCCGACCGCGAAGCGCGGGTTGTAGCCGAAGCGCAGCATCTGCGGCACGGCCACGCGGGTGAACACGGCGGCCGAGGCGATCGAGATGCCGGTGATGGCCGCGAACACCGCGTTCGACGCCACCGTGGCGATGCCCAGGCCGCCGCGCAGGCGGCGCAGCAGCTGGTTGGCAACCTCGAAGGCGTCCTTGCCGACGTCGGCGATCGCCACCAGAAAGCCCGTCAGCACGAACAGCGGCACGACGCCGAAGATGTGGCTGGCGATGGCGTCCTGGCTGGCCTGCGCCAGCAGGTTGGCGGCGATCATCGGGTCGCCGCGGATCAGCCATACGCCGATGAAGGACACCGCGCCCAGCACCACGGCCACGTGCATGCCGGCCCAGATCAGCACCAGCATCAGCAGCAGCGACAGGCTGGCGACGGTGATGGCGCTCATTCGGTGCGCTCTCCGTGACGCAGCATGCGCCTGACGTCCAGCCAGGCCAGCAGCAGGAAGGCGATCAGGGTGGCCGCCATGCCGACCAGCATGATCAGCCGCACCGGCCACACCGGCGCGGTGAAATCGCCCATGGCGCCGATGTATTCCTGGATGCGGATCGATTCGACCAGCGGCTCCCACGCGGCCCACAGGATCACCGCCATCAGCGCCGCGCCGACCACGTGATAGACCGCCTGCAGCGCGTCGGCCAGCCAGGGGGTGGTGCGCTTGAGCCGCGCCAGCAGGATGTCGGCACGCGTCATGCGGCCGCTGACCAGGGTGTCGGCCAGCTGCAGGAACACGATGCCGACGATCGACAGCGACACCAGTTCGGTCGCGCCGCGCACCGGCGCATTGAAGAGGTCACGCCCGATGACGTCGGTGTTGATCAGCACCATCAGTGCCACGATCCACAGCGTACCGAGTGCGTTCAGCGCCTGCGTCAGGTGCTGGAAGCCGGCGGGCAGGGGTTGGTGGTAGGAATCGGTTGCTTCGGATTTCATAGCTGCTTAGGCAGTTTCAACGAGCGTTGTGCACCGATTCATTTCAAGGACTGACGGACACCCTGAAGGCCCTCACCCCAGCCCTCTCCCAGAGGGAGAGGGAGCAAAAACCCGTCCGGATTCACCTTGATTGAGCGGCCGCGGGGCAGGTCCAGCCAACGGCCGGCGTCGTGAGAGAAGGGCCCGGGGTCTGCGGCTCCAGACCTGCCTGCGCAGCTCTGAACGGACCGAAGAGCCGCTGTCGCTGGCAGCGCACACGTGGCATCAGCCGCTCAAGGGAATGCCCCTTCACTTCCCCGCCCAATCGCGTGCCGGCTGCGCACCCGCCTTCTTCAGCCCGTTCATAAAGCCGTGCAGCACCTGGTCGCCCGGCATGCCTTTGGCCTGCAGGTCGGCGGCCCAGGTCTTGGCGATCGGCGGCAGCGTGTCGGCCCAGCGCTTGCGCTCGGCCGTCGGCAGCTCGCTGAGCTTGGCGCCGGCGTCCTGCATGCGTTTCAGCAGCGCGTTGGCGGCCTCGGTCTGGGCGGCGGCGAAGCGCTTCTGGTATTCGGCGGCGACGTCGCGGAACACGGTCTTGACCTCGGCCGGCAGCCGGTCGAATCGGCCCTTGTTCATCGCCAGACCGCCGGCGTACTGCGAACCGAAGTTGACCTTGGTGATGTAGGGCGCCACCTCGTGTACCTTGGCGCCCCAGGCACCGGTGGCGAAGGTAATGACGCCATTGGAGACGCCCGACTTGATGTCCTCGTAGTAGGTGTTCAGGTTGCCGGCCACGGCCACCGCACCGGTGCCGCGGATCCAGTTGGCGGCCGGGCCGGGCGCGGTGATCTTCTTGCCCTTCAGGTCGTCCACTGACTGGACCGGAAAGCTGGTCCAGATGTGGTAGCTGTCGAGCGCCGCACCGCCCAGGTAGGTCAGGCCGTTCTTGGTCCAGGCATCGCCCATGGCCGGGATGCTCTTCTGCATGTCGTTGACCACCTGGGTGACGACGCCGATGTCCTCGCTGCCGAACGGCGCGAAATAGCTCACGTTCTGCATCGGGAACTTGGGCGCCTCGAAGATGGTGCCGACGAAGCCGAAATCGGCCACGCCGTCGGCGATCCCCTTGGATTCGGACCCGAGCTTGATCAGCGTGCCGCCCCAGGCCTTGGTCCACTCGATCCTGTGTTTGCCGCCGGCAGCCAGCCGCTTGTCGACTTCGGGGATGAAGTACTCGTCGATCAGCTTGATCCACAGGAACACCGGCGGGTGCCCGGCGGCCGCCGTCAGGCGGATGGTCTGCTGGGCCTGCGCAGGCGCTGTCAGGCCGGCGGCAACAAGCAGGGTGGCGAGGGCGAGCAGGCGGCGTTTCATGGCGTGGTCTCCTGAGGAATGTCTTGGGGTTGCAGAGCAGCTTCGAGGCCGGCGGTGATGAAGGCGATCAGCAACGGCCCCGCGGCCGGGTCGTTGGGCCGGTTGGCGCCCAGCGACAGGCGGTGCACGCGCTGGTCACTGATGTGGTGCAGCAGCGCACCGAGCGCGAACTGGTACGCCCAGGCCGCCTGCGCGCGCGGCGCTTGCGGCCGCGCAGCGTGCAGCGCATCGATGAAGGCGTGCGCCAGCGGGTCGAAGAACTCGCGCAGCACGCGGTCGGCCTCGGCAGCGGCGTAGGCCAGTTCGCGGCTGACCAGCAGGGCATAGGACTCGCCTTCGGCGCTTGCGCGCATGGCCAGCACCGGCTCGACGAAGGCCCGCACGATCTGCGCCAGCGGTGGCGGTGCGTCCGGCGCCTGGACTTCGCGCAGCCGCGCCAGGCGCTCTTCGATGGTCGCGGACCAGTGCTCGAAGATGGCGTGGAACAGCTGGTGCTTGGCACCGTAGTAGTAGCCGACCAGCGCCAATGGCACCTCTGCTTCGGCGGCGATCTGACGCAGCGACACCGCGTGGTAGCCATGTCGGGCAAACAGTTTTTCCGCCGCCAGCAGGATGGCGCTCTTGCGATCAGGACGTGTCGCCGCACCGGCGGCGGGCGACACGGCAGTGGGCGTCAGGACAATCGGCATGCTGCATTGCACCCGCGCACCCGCCTCTTGGACAAGCGTACAAACCCTAGGCTGGGCTGGTCCGGAAGGCGCTGCTTAAGAGTACAGGCCGCGCACCCCGGCATGCAGGCGCGACAGGCCCAGCAGCACATCGGTGAACGGCGTCGGCACCCCGGTGAGCTGGCCGAGTTCGCGCACGGAAGCGACCAAGGCGTCGATCTCCACCGGCTTGCCGGCCTCCACGTCCTGCAGCATCGACGGCCGCATCGCGCCCAGCTTGCGCGTGACGGCATGGCGGTCCTCGGGCTGCTCGGCGATCGGGATGCCGATGCGCGCGCCGATCTCGCGCGCTTCCAGCATCACCGCGCTGATGAAGCCGCGCACCAGCTCGTCGTCCAGCACGCGGTCGGAACTGGCACCGGTCATGGCACAGACCGGGTTCACGGTCATGTTGCCCCACAGCTTGTACCAGACGTCCTTCTGGATCTGCGGCGACAGCGTGACACCGAAGCCTGCCTGGGTCAGCAGTTCGGCCAGCGCCTTGACGCGCGGCGTTTCGCCGCCGGCCGGCTCGCCGACGATCAGGCCGTTGCCGGCGCGGTGGCGGATCACCCCCGGCCGATCGACCGAGCAGCTGGCGTGCACCACGCAGCCGACGATCCGCGGCGCCGGGATGGCGCGGGCAATGGCGCCGCCCGGGTCAACCGATTCGAGCTGGTGCCCCGCCAGCGGCCCGCCGAAGCCCTGCAGGAACCACCAGGGCACGCCGTTCATCGCGCTCAGCACCACGGTGTCGGGACCGATCAAGGGGCCGATGCGGCGCGCCACCTCGGCCATGCCGGGTGCCTTGACGGCAAGGATCACCAGATCCTGCGCGCCGAGTGCCGCCGGATCGTCGCTGGCCTGCACGGCGTGGATCGACTCGGCATCGTCCTCGCGCAGGCGCAGCCCGTGCGTGCGCAGCGCGTCGAGCGTGGCGCCGCGCGCGATCACGCCGACCTGGCAGCCAATGGCCGACAGCCTGGCGGCCATCCAGCCGCCGATGGCGCCGGCGCCGACGATGCCTATGCGTTCAAACATGTGGTGCTCCCGGGAATCGGCACGCCTCAGTTCCTGTAGCTCGGATCGATGCGGTCGACCTGCCGCACCAGCGCGTCGAACACGTCCTGTCCGGCACCGTGGCTCGGGTCGAACTGCAGCGCGTCGCGCGTGCACTTCGCCGCGATGGCTTCGGGCACCGGCAGCGGCGCGCCCATGCTTTGCGTGGCCAGCTGGATCTCGCAGGCGCGCTGCAGCGTCCACAGCACGGCAAAGGCTTGAGGCAGCGTTGGGCCCCAGCTCAACAGGCCGTGGTTCTTCAGGATGAGCGCCGGCTTCACCGCCCGGCCGCCCGAAGGCGAAGCGGCGCCCTCGGGCGGCAGCGCACCCCGCGCAGCGGGGAAGGGCTCGTGAGCGCCGAGGCTGGCCAGCACGCGCGGGCCTTCCTCGGCGTGGATGGTGATGCCCTCGAAGTCGTGGTAGGCGACCATGTCGTGCAACTGCGCGCTGTAGAAGTTGCTCTGCGACAGGCCCGACGCCAGCGAGGCCACCGCCACGCCGGCCGTGGTGTGCGTGTGCATCACGCAATGCGCGCCCTCGACGCCGCCGTGGATGGTGCTGTGCAGCACGTAGCCGGCGGGATTGATCGGGTACTTCGATCCGTCCAGGATATCGCCCGCCAGGTTGACCTTGACCAGCTTGCTGGCCGTGACCTCGGTGTAGTGCAGGCCGAAAGGGTTGATGAGGAAGTGCTTCTCGCCGCCGCTTGCACTGCCCGGCACCCGCAGCGTGATGTGGTTGTAGATCATCTCGGTCCAGCCGAGCAGGGCGAAGATGCGGTAGCAGGCCGCCAGTTGCTGGCGAGCGGCCCATTCGTCCGCGTGCATGCCGGCCGGCGCCGGCGACGCTTGCTGATCTGCAGTCATGGTTTGGCGCTCCGATGGGATGGGTGGCGGGGCTGCCGGCGGCCGTCAGTAGGCGCCGCCGCGCGCCGGCGTTGGCGCCGGCGCCGACGCCTGCACGTCGCCCTTGAACGCTGCCGCCAGCGCACTGGTGTGCCTGACCAGCAGTTGCGTGTCCAGCCCGACCGCGACGAACAGGGCGCCCAGGCCCAGGTAGCGCCGCGCCAGCGCCTCGTCGGCCGCCAGGATGCCGGCCGCCTTGCCCTGGGCGGCGATGCGGCGGAAGGCGTCGGCGATGGCGTCCTGCACCTCGGGGTGCGCGGCATCGCCGACATGGCCGAGCGCCGCCGACAGGTCGGCCGGACCGATGAAGACGCCGTCGACGCCGGGCGTGGCGGCGATGGCGTCCAGGTGGTCGAGCGCGGTGCGCGACTCGGCCTGCACCAGGATGCAGAGCTGCTGGTTGGCCTCCTTGGCGTAGCCGGGGTAGCGGCCCCAGCGCGAGGCACGCACGCCCGCCATGCCACGGATGCCGCCACCGCCATCGTCCTGCGGGTAGCGCGCCGCGCGCACGACCGCCGCCGCCTGCTCCGGCGTGTGCACCATCGGCACCAGCAGCGTCTGCGCGCCGAGGTCGAGCGTCTGCTTGATTAGCAGCTCGCCCACCGGCCCGTCGCCGAGGCCGATGCGCACCACGGTGTGGCTGTCGGGATAGGCGGCGATGACCTGCAGCTGCGACTGCATGCGGTGGCGGTCGTTGGCCGCGTGCTCGCTGTCGATCACCAGCCAGTCGAAGCCGGCGCCGGCGCAGATCTCGGTGCTGGCGCCGTCGGTCAGGTTGAGCCAGAAGCCGATCTGCGGCCGCCCCGCGGCCAGGGCCTGCTTGAAACGATTGACGGGGGTTTGCATCTTGCGAGGGGTTCAGGTGAAGCGAAAGGCCAGGGCGCCGAGCGGCCCGTAATCGGCCTCGAACCGATCGCCCACTTTAGCCGCCACCGGCCGCGTGAAGGAGCCGGCCAGCACGATCTGCCCCGCCAGCAACGACTCGCCCCAGGGCGCCAACTTGTTGGCCAGCCAGGCGATGCCGATCGCCGGGTCGCCCTGCACGCCGGCGGCCAGGCCGGTCTCTTCCACCACGCCGTTGCAGCGCAGGATGGCGCCGACCCAGGGCCGGTCGATGGCGCGCGCATCGGCGCGGCCGGCACCGACCACGACGCCGGCGTTGGCGGCGTTGTCGCTGATGGTGTCGAACACCTTGCGCATCACGCGCGTGTGGCGGTCGAACTGCTCGATGCGGGCGTCGATGACCTCGATCGCGGGCGTGACGTACTCGGTCGCGTCCAGCACCTGCGCCACACTCACGTCCGGTCCCCGCAGCGGCGCCTTCAGCACGAAGGCCAGTTCGACCTCGACGCGCGGCGCGATGAAGCGGCTGGCGGGAATCTCCAGCACCTGGCCGGGCGTGCAGGTGAACAGCATCGAGTCGAGCAGGGTGCCGTAATCGGGTTCGTCGATCTGGCTGGAGATCTGCATGGCGCGCGAGGTCAGGCCGATCTTGTGGCCGATCACCCGCCGCCCCGCGGCCAGTTGGCGCGCCACCCAGGCGCGGCTGATGCGGTAGCCGTCCTCGATCGTCATGCCGGGAAAGCGCTTGGAGAAATGCCCCACCTGCACGCGACTTTCTTCGCTGCGGTGCAGTTCGGCCGCGAGCTGTTCGATCTGTTCGGGGGTCAGCATGCGGATTCAGGTCTTCCTGAACAGCGGATGCAGCGTGCTGTGCTTGGCGTCGAAGACCTCCGCGCCCTCGTCGACCTGCACGGTGACGCCGATGTGGCGCGTCATCATCACGGCGTCGAGCCGGGCGCGCACCGCCGCCAGCACGGCCTCGCCGGCGCGCTGCTGGGTCGCCGCGCTGCGCCCGCGCGCCATGCGCAGGTTCAGGTACATGAAGCCGTAGTCGCCGGGATCGTCGCTGGCGACGCCGGTCTTGCCGGCGCCGGCCGCGCGGCCGGCGGCGCCGCCGTCGCCGACGGCGAAGTGCGGCGCCGGATAGGCCAGCACGCGCGTGCCGCCGTTCGGAAACACCTGCGCGCCCTGCTCGTCGCGCACCGCCAGCATGGCGTCGGCCAGTTCACGGCACAGTTTTGGCATCTCGACGATGGCATCGAGATTGCCGGTGTAAAGAATCACCAGATGAGGCATGGCTTGACCCTCGGTTACAGACGCGGGAACGCACGATAACTGACGGCGCGCGAGGCCTCCGGCGGCGGCACGGCAGAGCCGTCCTGCTTCGTCACCGGAAAGACGGCATTCATCTGCCCGGTGCCCGAGGCGGCGAAGTAGGGCGTGATCACTTCGACCTTGCCGTCGTAGGCCGACCAGCCGAGCGCGCCGAGCAGCATCGCCGTGTCGTGCATGAAGCCCTCGCCGTGGCCCTTGGCGGCGTACTCGGGCAGCATGGCGCAGAAATCCTGCCACTCGCCGTTCTTCCACATGGCGATCACCTCGTGGTCGAGCTTTTCGAGGAAGGGGCTCCAGATCTTGAAGGCGAATTCCGGCGCCAGGCCGTTCTGCGCGAAGCGGTGCGACAGCGAGCCGCTGGCGAAGAATGCGACCTTGCCGTCGTAGTGTTTTTCCACCGCCTGGCGCATCGCCCAGCCCAGGCGCGCACTGTCGTTCAGGTAGTGGCTGGTGCACATGGCCGACACCGACACCACCTTGAAGTGCTGGTCCTGGTTCATGTAGCGCATCGGCACCAGCGTGCCGTATTCGGGCGCCAGCGTGGTGGCGTCGTGCGCCAGCGTTTCCACGCCCTGCTCGTTGCAGGCCCTGGCCAGGATGCGGCCCAGCTCGGGGTTGCCCGAAAAGGCGAACGGCATGTTGCTGATGAAGTGCGGCAGCTCGTTGCTGGTGTACACGCCTTCCCAGCGCGGCGCGCAGTTGAGGTGGTAGTTGGCGTTGACCAGCCAGTGCGTGTCGAACACCACGATGGTGTCCACGCCCAGTGCGCGGCAGCGGCGGCCGATCTCCCGGTGGCCGTCGATGGCGTCCTGGCGCGTGCCGTGGCGGTCGCCCGGCAGCTCGCTCAGATACAGCGATGGCACGTGGGTGATCTTGGCGGCGAGTGCGAGTTGTCCCATGTCGTTGGTCTCCTGTCTCGTGACCCTCCCCTTGACGGGGAGGGTCGGGGTGGGGTGGGCGTCAATGCAGCCGAAGGGGCGGCGTTTACGCCGACCCCCAGCGCGGGATGTGGTGGCTGCCCATCGACACGGCGATGTTCTTCGGCTCCAGGAACACCTCGTAGCTCCAGGTGCCGCCTTCGCGCCCGGTGCCCGAGGCCTTGGTGCCGCCGAAGGGCTGGCGCAGGTCGCGCACGTTCTGGCTGTTGACGAAGCACATGCCGGCCTCGATGGCGGCGGCCACGCGGTGCGCACGGCCGATGTTCTCGCTCCAGACGTAGCTGGACAGGCCGTACTCGATGTCGTTGGCCTTGGCGATCGCGTCGGCCTCGTCCTTGAACGGGATCAGACAGGCGACCGGGCCGAAGATCTCTTCCTGCGCGATCTTCATGCGGTTGTCGACGTCGGCGAACACCGTGGGCCAGACGTAGTTGCCCTGCGCCACGTGGGCCGGCAGTTCGGCGGCGTAGCTCGGGCGCTCGATGCCGCCGCACAGCAGCGTCGCGCCCTCCTTCGGACCCAGTTCGATGTAGCTGCGCACCTTGGCCAGATGGCTCTTCGAAATCATCGGGCCGATGATGGTCGCTTCATGATGCGGGTCGCCCACGGTGACCCTCTTGGCCCGCTCGGCGAACTTGTCGGCGAAGTCGGCGTAGATGCTCTGCTGCACCAGGGTGCGGCTGCCGGCGGTGCAGCGCTCGCCGTTGTTGCTGAAGATCATGAAGATCGCAGCATCCAGCGCGCGGTCCAGGTCGGCGTCGTCGAAGATCACGAACGGGCTCTTGCCGCCCAGCTCCATGCTGAACTTCTTCAGGCCGGCGGTCCTGACGATGCGGTTGCCGGTGGCGGTGGAACCCGTGAACGAGATGGCACGCACGTCGGGGTGCGCGCACAGCGGTTCGCCCACGTCCTTGCCGAAGCCGTGCACCACGTTCAGCACGCCGGCCGGGATGCCGGCTTCCAGCGCCAGCTCGCCCAGGCGCGCGGCGGTCAGCGGCGACAGCTCGCTCATCTTCAGCACCGCCGTGTTGCCGAACGCCAGGCAGGGCGCGACCTTCCACGTCGCCGTCATGAAAGGCACGTTCCACGGACTGATCAGCGCGCACACGCCGACCGGATGGAACAGCGTGTAGTTCAGGTGCGTCGGCGTCGGGTAGGTGTGGCCGTCCACGCGCGTGCACATCTCGGCGAAGTAGTGGAAGTTGTCGGCCGCGCGCGGCACCAGCTGCTTGCCGGTCTGGCTGATGGTCTGGCCGGTGTCGTCGGTCTCGGTCTTCGACAGCTCGGGCACGTGCCTCGCGATCAGGTCGCCCAGCGCGCGCATCTTCCTGGCGCGCTCGACGGCGGGCAGGCCGGCCCATTTCGGGAAGGCGGCCTTGGCGGCGGCGACGGCGGCCTGCACTTCGGCCTCACCGCCGCTCGCCACCTCGGCCAGCACGACTTGCGTGGCGGGGTTGACGGTTTCGAAATAGGCGTCACTTGAGACGGACTGGCCGTTGATGAGGTGATCGATTTTCATGGTGCTGGTGGTTCAGAACAATACCGAACGCAGAGAGCGCAAAGGATCCGCAAAATGCGCCGGGGAGGCAGCAATTCAGAAGGTTTTTTCCGCCGCCTCTGCGGACTTCCGTGTCCTCTGCGTTCGGCTGTTGGAGCTTGAGACAATGGTGCTCTGCAACGCACCGATGTTCTCGACTTCGGTGACGATCACGCTGCCCACCGGGCAATCGACCACGCCGTCGGGCGTGCCGGTCAGGATCAGATCGCCCGGGTACAGCGTCATGAAGCCGCTGAAATACTCGATCAGCGTCGGTACGTCGAACACCATGTCCGCCGTGCTGCCCTGCTGCGTGACCTGGCCGTCGACGGTGGTGCGCAGCTTCAGCTTCATCGGGTCAGGCACGTCGGCCGCGTCCACCAGCCAGGGGCCGATCGGCGTGCCCGTGTCGCGGTTCTTCACGCGCAGGTTGGGACGGTACCAGTTCTCCAGGCAGTCGCGGATGGCGTAGTCGTTGGCCACGGTGTAGCCGCGCACGAAATCATAGGCGTCTGCCTTCTTCACGTGCCTGGCTTCGCGGCCGATCACCACCGCCAGTTCGCATTCGTAGTGCATGTTCTGGACACCGTCGGGCCGCACGGTGAAGGCGCGGTGGCCGATGAGCGAGGCCGCGCCCTTGGCGAAGGCCAGCGGCTGCTCGGGTGGCTTGAAGGCCAGTTCTTTCGCGTGGTCGGCGTAGTTGATGGCCAGCGCCAGCACGGTGCGCGGGCGGTGCGGCGGCATGTCAGCCAGCGGCGGCAGCCAGACAACCTCGTCGAACTCAAGCAGGCGACCCTGGAAGGCGGGCGTCTGCAGCTCGAGTCGACCTTCGCGCTCGATGGCGTGGTGCACGGCACCTGCCCAGGCGATGCGGGCGTGTTTCATGAAACTTGTCCCCCCACGCTCTGCGCTGGCGTGTCTGCACTGCCCCCCGAGGGGGCATTCGCGCCTTGGGGCGGCCCGGCGGCGCCCACCTCCGCGATCAGGGCGTGCGTCACCGGTGCGAATCCCGGCGCGCTGATCTCGATGCGGTCGCCCGCCTTGGCGCGCGGGCGCGTGCCATCGGGCAGGCAGTCGGTGCCGAGCATCAGCACGTCGCCCGGCTGCAGCGTCATGAACTCGCCCACGTCGCGCAGCAGCGTGGCCGCGTCGCGCACCAGCGTGGCCAGATCGATGGCCTGAACCGTGTCGCCGTTGATGCGCAGCGCCAGCTTCAGCGCGGCGATGTCGGTCAGTGCCATCGGCACGCAGGCCGGGCCGCAGCCCAGAAAGCCGTCGCGGTTGCGGAACTTGATCGGCGGGCGGTAGTAGCTGGCGTGCGGCAGGCTGAGGTCGGCCAGCAGCACGCAAGCCGCCACTCCGCCATCAATAGCTTCCGACGCTTGTCCTTCTTGCGCAGGAAGCCGGTTGGACTCGGAACCCCCGATCACCAGCCCCAGCGCCGCCCCCACCTCGACCTCGCCCGGCACGGCAATCGAGGCGCCGCACGGCGCAAAGGTGTTGGCCGTCTTCACGTACAGCACCGGCGCCTTGGGCGCAGCCTGGTACGGCGCCTCGGTCATCTTCGGCACCCACCGGTCCCACTCGCGGCGGAAGTTCAGCAGCGTGCCGTACACCGTGCCTTGCGGCAGCCAGGCGGTGGCGCTCATGCGGCGGTCTCGGTCAGGGTGGCGGCTTCATCGGACACGTCGCTCTCCTCCTGATCACTCGGTTGCAAGGCGATCACCTCGTCCAGCAGTCGGTACAACTGGGCCAGCTTGGCATGGCCCAGGCTGGTGTCCAGGTCTTGGTACTGCGATTCGATGACCCCGGCCAGCGACGCGGCCAGCGCCAGCCCTTCGTCGGTGGCGCTGACCATGCTGCGGCGCGCGTCCCGGGCGCTGCGCTCCCGCTGCACCAGGCCGGCGGACTGCATGCGCGCCAGCATGCCCGTCAGGCTGGGGCCGAGCAGGTGCGCCTCGCGCGCCAGGCGACCGGTGTCCAGCCCCGCGGCGTGCGCCGGCTCGGCCAGCACCCGCAGCACGCGCCATTGCTGGTCCGACAGGCCATGCTCGCGCAAGGCCGGGCGGCGGCTCTGCATCAGCGCTTCGCGCGCCTTGAGCAGCAGCAGCGGCAGGTTGCGATGGCGGAAGTTGGCGGGACGCGGCATTTGTTTAATATATTAAATAAATGCCGCGCTGGCAAGCATTTTGTTCGACAGGGATGCGCTGGTCGACCCTGCTTGACCCGGCCTCGGCATTACGATCCATGATGTACGGACATGGCCCAACCCATCCGAAGCACATGAACGAGACGACTCCACCCGAACCATCGTCACGGCCCGCGCCCAGCCGCCGTCTGGTGCGCAGCCACGTGCAACGCATCCACGCGCCACCTGCGCGCGTCTTCCCCCTGTTGTGCCCCGAGCGGGAAACCGAATGGCTGCCCGGATGGCGCTACCGCATGATCCATTCGACCAGCGGTCTGGCCGAGGAGGGCGCCGTGTTGGCCACCGACGCGCCGCAGGGAACGACGCTGTGGGTGGTCACGCACCATGAGCCCTGCCAGCGCGTCGGCTTCGTGCGCTGGCGGCAGCCCGACGGCCTGGTGACGCAGATCGATCTGAGGCTGTCCGCCGATGGCGAACAGGCGACGCGTGTGGCGATCCGCTACGTGCACACCTCGCTCGGCAGCGACGGCGACCAGGCGCTCGACGCCATGACCGATGCGCAGTGGCGATCCATGATGCAGTTCTGGGAGGAGAGCATGAACCAATGGCTGCAGGACCATCCCGGACAGACGCCGGCCTGACGATCGGCCAGCTCGCGCGGCAATCGAACGCGCATGTTCGGCACGCCGGGCCTGAACGATCAGCAGATGCGGCAGTGGCACCGAATGCCGAGGCGTCGGCACCGCCGGCGCGCGGACGCTTTCTGGCCTTTCTGGGCGTGAACGCGGAAGAGATCAAACAGGTTCGGCCCTGCAGCGCTGGTGCGAAGCCGCCGTCGGGCCGTCTTCAGGACGGGTGCGCCGGGACAGGGGTGCCAGAATCGACACCATGACCGCACTGCTGAAACGGCTGGGTACGGCCTGGCCGCTCATCCAGGCCCCGATGGCTGGCGTACAGGGCAGCGCACTGGCCGTCGCCGTGGGCGAAGCCGGGGCACTCGGATCGCTGCCCTGCGCCATGCTGGCGCCCGATGCGCTGCGCGCCGAACTGCAGGTGCTGCAGGACAGCGGGCGGCCCTACAACGTCAACTTCTTCTGCCACGAATCGCCCGCACCCGATGCGGCGCGCGATACCGCCTGGCGCGCTGCGCTCAAGCCCTATTACGACGAGTTCGGGCTGGACATGGCGGCGATTCCCAGCGGCCCTGGCCGCCGGCCCTTCAGCGCCGAGGTGGCCGATCTGCTGGCCGAGTTCAAGCCCGCCGTGGTCAGCTTCCACTTCGGTCTGCCGACGCCGGAGCTGCTGGCGCGCGTCAAGGCCTGGGGCGCTTTCGTGCTCTCGTCGGCCACCACCGTGCGCGAGGCGCTATGGCTGGAGGAGCACGGCGCGGACGCGGTCATCGCACAGGGCCTGGAAGCCGGCGGGCATCGCGGCCATTTCCTGAGCATGGACTTGAGCGAGCAGATGAGCACCTTCGCCCTGCTGCCGCAGGTGGTGAAGGCGGTGCGCATGCCGGTGATCGCCGCCGGCGGCATTGCCGACGCGGCCGGCGTGCGCGCTGCCATGGCGCTGGGCGCCGCCGGTGTGCAGGTCGGCACGGCCTACCTTTGCGCCGACGAAGCCACGACCACGCCGCTGCACCGCGCCGCACTGCAGGGCGAGGCGGCGCGCCACACGGCGCTGACCAACCTGTTCACCGGCCGACCGGCGCGCGGCATCGTCAACCGCATCATGCGCGAGCTGGGCGGCGCCGATGCCGAGCATTTCAGCACCGGCCTGGGCGCCGCAGCGCCGGCTTTTCCGTTGGCCACCCACGCCATCGGCCCGCTGCGCGCCGCGGCCGAGAAGGCGGGCCGCACCGACTTCACGCCCCTGTGGAGCGGCCAGAACGCCAGCGGCTGCCGCAGTGCGCCAGCGGCCGAGATCACGCGCGCGCTGGCGCAGGGCTTCGGCCCCTCAGCCGGGGCCTGACTCGCCGCCCGCCTGCGCCGTGTAGGCCGCCACGGCCTCGGCAGTCTGGCGGCGGGTTTCATCGACCAGCCAGTCCAGAAACACACGCGTGCGCTGCGGAATGAACTTGCGCGTGGGCACGGCCGCGAACAGGCTCAGCCGCCCGGTGATCCACGGCGCCAGCACGCGCACCAGTTCGCCGCGCACCAGGTAGGGCGCCACCAGGTGAAGCGAGGCCGAGGTGATGCCGGCGCCGTCGAGCGCGGCGCGCACCAGCGTGTCGCTGTGGTTGGCCACCAGCAGCGGGCTGATGGCCACGTCCAGCGGTTCGTCCGGCCCCGCGGGGCGCCACATGCGCCACACGCGCGGGTGGCTGCCCGGCTGCTGCAGGCGCAGGCAGGCGTGCTGGGCCAGGTCGCCCGGCGCGGCCAGCGGCGCGGTGTGCTTCAGGTAGCGCGGCGCGGCGACCAGCACCGCCTCGGCGTCGACCACCCGGCGCGCCACCACGTCGGGCGCCGGGCGCGCCTCGGCGCCGAACAGGGTGATGTCGTGGTCCTCCACCGGGGGTTCATGGCGCACCTCCACCGTGAGGTCGATGGTGATCCCGGGATAGCGCGCGTGAAAGCCGGCAATGCGCGGCGCGATCATGTGGCTGGCCAGCACCGGCGGCGCGTGCAGGCGCAGCGTGCCGGCCAGTTCGGCCGTGTGGGCGCTGGCCAGGCGCTCGGCCTCGTCGATGTCGCGCAGGATGGCGCGCACGCGCGCGAGGTAAGCCTCGCCGGCCTCGGTCAGTGCCTGCCGGCGCGTGCTGCGCTGCAGCAGGCGCGTGCCCAGGTGCGCCTCCAGGTCGGCCATCAGCCGCGTCACCACCGGGGGCGACAGATCCAGCGCCCGCGCGGCGCCGGCCAGGCTGCCTTCGTCCACCACGCGCTCGAACACGCGCATGGAAAGCAAACGGTCCATGGGTTCCTCCTGGTCACGATGGGATCGACACGCTGCCGAGGATTATTTCTATTTCAGCAATGAATTATTGTGATACAGATGGTTTTAACCCAAAAACAGAAAGACTACAGTGCCGTCATCAGCGGCGCTGCCGACCTTTCAAGAACCCGCATCTCAGGAGCTAGCTCATGTCCAAAGTCCTCGTCCTCTACTACTCCAGCTACGGCCACCTGGAGACCATGGCCAACGCCGTCGCCGAAGGCGCCCGCTCGGCCGGCGCCACGGTCGACGTCAAGCGCGTGCCGGAGACGGTCCCGGAAGACGTGGCCAAGGGCGCACACTTCAAGCTCGACCAGGCGGCGCCGGTCGCCAGCGTGGCCGACCTGGAGCACTACGACGCCATCATCGTCGGCGCGCCGACGCGCTTCGGCCGCATGCCCTCGCAGATGGCGGCCTTCCTCGACGCCGCAGGCGGCCTGTGGGCGCGCGGCGCGCTCAACGGCAAGGTGGGCGGCGCCTTCACCTCCACCGCCACGCAGCACGGCGGGCAGGAAGTGACGCTGTTCTCCATCATCACCAACCTGCTGCACTTCGGCATGACCATCGTCGGCCTGCCCTACAGCTACCAGGCGCAGATGACGCTGGACGAGATCGCCGGCGGCAGCCCCTATGGCGCCAGCACCATCGCCGGCGGCCAGGGCCAGCGCCAGCCGAGCGCGATCGAACTGGACGGCGCGCGCTTCCAGGGCAGGCTGATCGCCGAGACCGCCAACAAGCTGTTCGGCTGACGCATGACGCGCCTGACGGCGCATGACCTCGCCGCTGGCGCGGCATAGATGACGGCGCTGCGCGCTATGACCGCAATCATTCGGTCATTTCGTCATTGACGCCGCGCCAGCGGCGAAGTCATTCCGTCATCGCCTTCAGGCCACCGCCTGATCGCCCTTCGTCTCCCGCCCCAGCAGCGCCACCGCCAGCGCGCCGACCACGATCGTCGCCGCGAACAGCGCGAAGGTGGCGCCGGTGCTCCAGCCCCGCGCGCCCAGGAAGGGAATCGCCAGCGGCCCCAGGATGCCGCCGATGCGGCCCACCGCCGCCGCGGTGCCGACGCCGCTGCCGCGGATCTGGGCCGGGTAGTTCTCGGGCGAGTAGGCGTACAGCGCGCCCCAGGCGCCCAGGTTGAAGAACGACAGCAGCGCGCCGTACAGCAGCAGCGCACCCTGCGTCGTCGCGTTGCCGAAGGCCCAGGCGCTGGCGGCCGTGCCCAGCAGGTACACCACCAGCACGAACTTGCGCCCGGCGCGCTCGATCAGCCAGGCGGCGGTGAAGTAGCCGGGCAGTTGCGCCAGCGTCATCATCAGCACGTACTCGAAGCTCTTGATCAGCGCGAAACCCTTGCTCACCATCACGCTGGGCAGCCACAGGAACATGCCGTAGTACGAGAACACCACGGTGAACCACAGCACCCACAGCATCAGCGTGTTGCGCGCATGCGGCGCCGACCACAGGCGCGCCAGCCGCGCCGTCCAGGGCAGGCCGGCCGAGGGCGGCGCGGTCGGCTTGTCGTCGGGCAGCTTGCGGCGCAGGTAGAGCGCGTAGAAGGCCGGCAGCGCACCCAGGATCAGCGCCACGCGCCAGCCCATGTCCTTCTCGAAGCGCGGGATGACGAAGTAGGCGATCAGCGCCGCCAGGATCCAGCCCAGCGCCCAGAAGCTCTCCAGCAGCACCACGATGCGGCCGCGCTCGTGCGCCGGCACGCGCTCGGACACGTAGGTGCTGGCCACCGGGAGCTCTCCCCCTAAGCCCATGCCGATGAAAAAGCGCAGCACCATCAGCACCGCCAGCGTGGTGGCGAAGGCCGACAGTCCGCTGGCGATGGCGAACAGCAGCAGCGTGATGATGAACACGTGCTTGCGGCCGATGCGGTCGGCCATCATGCCGAACATCATGGCGCCGACCGCCATGCCGATCGAGTTGATCGCGCCCAGCCAGCCCATCTGCCCGGCCGACAGACCCCAGTCGGCCTTCAGCGCCGCCAGGATGAAGGACAGCAGGCCGACGTCCATGGCGTCGAACATCCAGCCCAGGCCGGAAGTGAAGAGCAGGCGGTTCCTGGACACCGGCGGCTGGTCGTCGGCGACGGCGTTGACACTGGACATGACGGCGATCCTCGGACTGATGCACGTAAGGTGGCGCATGGTACCGGGTTGCGGCGCACGGCCATGAACCATTTGCTTGACCTGGCGCAATGAGGCGAACACGCCCGCAGTGGGTGCATCGGCCATGAGGCCAGGCATTACGATCGCTCCATGGCCAGCCCCAAGACCACTTACACCTGCAATGAATGCGGTGCCAGCAGCCCGCGCTGGCTGGGCAAGTGCCCCGGCTGCGGCGCCTGGAACACGCTGGTGGAGAGCGTGGCCGAGGCACCCGCGGGCAGCGGCAGGAACCGGCTGGGCACAGCCTTCTCGGCACTGGCGCCCTCGGACGAGGTGCGCCCGCTGGCCGCCATCGAGGCCGTCGACGTGGCGCGCACGCCCACCGGCCAGGCCGAACTGGACCGCGTGCTGGGCGGCGGCATCGTCGAAGGCGGCGTGGTGCTGATCGGCGGCGATCCGGGCATCGGCAAGTCGACGCTGCTGCTGCAGGCGCTGGATGCCTTGCAGCGCGCGGGGATGCCGACGCTGAGCGCCGCACGGCCGCCCGAAGGCGCGAACGCCCCCCCGGGAGGCAGCGCACCCCGCGCAGCGGGGGAGCGTGGGGGCACTTTGTACGTGACCGGCGAGGAAAGCGGCGCCCAGGTCGCCTTGCGCGCGAAAAGGCTGGGCATCACCGGCTCGCAGGTCAATGTGCTGGCCGAGATCCAGCTGGAGAAGATCCTCGCCACCCTCGCCGCGCAGCAGCCGGCGGTGGCGGTGATCGACTCGATCCAGACCGTGTACTCCGACCAGCTCACCAGCGCCCCCGGCAGCGTGGCGCAGGTGCGCGAGTGCGCGGCGCACCTGACGCGCTGGGCCAAGGCGAGCGGCTGCGCCATCGTGCTGGTCGGCCACGTGACCAAGGACGGGCAACTGGCCGGCCCGCGCGTGCTGGAGCACATGGTCGACACGGTGCTGTACTTCGAGGGCGACACGCATTCGTCCTTCCGCCTGATCCGCGCCATCAAGAACCGCTTCGGTGCCGTCAACGAGATCGGCGTGTTCGCCATGACCGAGCGCGGCCTGAAGGGCGTCAGCAACCCGAGCGCGATTTTCCTCAGCCAGCACGCGCAGCCGGTGCCAGGATCGTGCGTGCTGGTCACGCTGGAGGGCACGCGGCCGCTGCTGGTCGAGATCCAGGCGCTGGTCGATTCGGGCGGCGTCAGCCCGCGGCGCCTGTCGGTGGGGCTGGAACGAGACCGCCTGGCCATGCTGCTGGCGGTGCTGCACCAGCACGCCGGTGTGGCCACGGGCGACCAGGACGTGTTCGTCAACGCCGTCGGCGGCGTGCGCATCAGCGAGCCGGCCGCCGACCTGGCGGTGATGCTGGCCATCACCTCGTCGCTGCGCGGCAAGGCGCTGCCCAAGGGCTTCATCGCCTTTGGCGAAGTGGGCCTGGCCGGCGAGGTGCGCCCGGCGCCGCGCGGGCAGGAACGGTTGAAGGAAGCAGCCAAGCTGGGCTTTTCCGTTGCCGTGGTGCCCAAGGCCAATGCGCCGAAGAAGCCGGGCAAGGAGTTCGAGGGCCTGACCATCCACGCCGTCAAGCGCGTGGACGAGGCGATGGCGCTGGTGCGCGGCCTGCAGTGATCGAGCAAGCGGCCGTCTTGCCGAAACAACGATGGCGACGATGCCGACGGTCTTGACACCCGACTGCGCCTGCGGCCAAGGCGCCGCCGCGAAGGCGGCCAAGGCTGCGCAAGTGGAGACGGCAAGTCGGCGAGAACCGATGCGGGTCATGAAGATGAAAAGGCACTGTTCGCAAAAGCCAACAGTGCGGCGGCGATCCATCCTGTCTTGATGGCTGCTCCGGCTTTCCGGACGGATGCGGGAGCCAGGCCTGACTCGTGAACCAGCGCCGCTGCGGCCTGCGCGACAATGCCGCCCATGACCTGGCAACGCGCGCTCACCCTGCTGGTCGCCGTCGCCCTAGGGGCCGGCGCCTGGCGTGCCGGCGGCGGCGCCGGCCTGGCCCTGCTGGGCAGCGGCCTGCTGCTGTGGTTCCTGCTGCATTACACGCGGCTGATCACGGTGATGAAGCGCGCTGCCAATCGTCCCATCGGCTACGTGGGCAGCGCCGTCATGCTGGACGCACGTCTGAAGCCCCACATGCCGCTGCTGAACGTGGTGGCGCTCACACGTTCGCTGGGCGAGCGTGTGTCGGCCGAAGGGGCTGAACCCGAGGTGTACCGCTGGCGCGACCCCGGCGATTCGCTGCTGACAACCGAGTTCGAGGGCGGCCGGCTGGTGCGCTGGCGCTTGCAGCGCACGCCGACAGCGGCCGAGCCGGACACGCCGGTTGCCGGCGCCGAGTCTTAAAATTGCGGTTTTCGCCCCGCGCCGGCCACCCTGCACCGCGTGCGGCGGTCCACCGCTGACCTCTCAGGACTTTCGCATGAGCACTGCACCCCTTTCCATGGCCGACCGCGACGGCAAGATCTGGTTCGACGGCCAGCTGGTCGACTGGCGCGACGCCAAGATCCACGTGCTCACGCACACACTGCACTATGGCTGCGGCGCATTCGAGGGCGTGCGGGCCTACAACACGGTCAACGGCACCGCCATCTTCCGCCTGGAAGAGCACACGCAGCGCCTGTTCAACAGCGCCAAGATCCTGCGCATGCCCATGCCCTTCACGCAGGAGCAGGTAAACGCCGCGCAGAAGGAAGTGGTGCGCGCCAACCAGCTGGCCAGCTGCTACATCCGCCCGCTGGTGTGGATCGGCTCCGAGAAGCTGGGCGTATCGCCCAAGGGCAACACCATCCACGTGATGGTCGCCGCCTGGGCCTGGGGCGCCTACCTGGGGGAGGAGGGCCTCAAGAAGGGCATTCGCGTCAAGACCAGCAGCTACACGCGCCACCACGTCAACATCACCATGACGCAGGCCAAGGCGGTCAGCAACTACAGCAACTCGATCCTGGCCAACATGGAGGCGCTGGACGACGGCTACGACGAGGCCCTGCTGCTGGATGCGGCCGGCTTCGTCAGCGAAGGCGCGGGCGAGAACGTGTTCCTGGTCAAGGACGGCACGATCTACACGCCCGACCTGTCGGCCGGCGCGCTGAACGGCATCACGCGCAACACCGTGCTGTACATCGCCAAGGACTTGGGGCTGGAGGTGGTGCAAAAGCGCATCACGCGCGACGAGTGCTACATCGCCGACGAGATGTTCTTCACCGGCACCGCCGCCGAGGTGACGCCAATCCGCGAGCTCGACCGCGTGCAGATCGGTGCCGGCCAGCGCGGCCCGGTGACCGAGAAGATCCAGAACGCCTTCTTTGACATCGTGAACGGCAGGAACGCCAAGTACGCGCACTGGCTAACGGACGTGAAGACCTGACACTGCTGGCGCTTTCAATCATGGGCTCTGGCCGTCATGACACCGTCTGCTCAACACGGCCCCTCCTCGGATGAATCCATGCCCGGCGTCAATGCCAGCGCGGCCGAACCACGACTCGGTGGCCTGTATGTGGTAGTGCTAACGCTGAACGAAGCGCATCAGCTGGGCAAATGCCTGCAAAGCGCCAGCTTCGCGGAAAAAATGATTGTCATTGATTCGGGCAGTCGTGACGACACGGTGACCGTAGCCCACACCCATGGCGCGCAGGTACACGTGTACAACGACTGGCAAGGGTTTGCCGTGCAGCGCAACCGCTCCCTAGCGCATTGCGTAGACGCACGGTACGTGCTTTTTCTGGATGCGGATGAAATCATCCTGCCCGCACTGCAGGTAGAGTTGCGCCGGCTGGTGCAGAGCGGCGCCCGAGGCGCTTGGCGAGTGCGTTGGCGTTACGTCGCATTCGGCACCGTGCTGTCCCGCATGAAAAGCACACGCGGCATGTTGCGTTTTTTTGACCGCGAGAGCCTGAAAGGCTTCGAGGGCGCGGTGCATGAAACCGCCGTGCTAGAAGCGGGCACCTTGCAGCACCAACTCAAGCAGACGCTATTGCACCACTCCTACAGCAGCGTGGAAAGCGGCTTGCGAAAGTTGGTGCAGTACACCGCGCTCGGGGCCGCTAAGCGCGCGGCGCAGGGCCAACGCGGCGGTGTGTTTCGTGGGCTGGCATCGGCCAGCGCGGCGTTTTTCCGACTATATGTACTTAAGGGCGGCTGCCTACATGGCGGCCCGGGTTTTCTGTACTGCTACTTTCTGGCGCAGGAGTGCTTTTTCCGTCAGGCGGCGCTGCATTACGACCGTGACCGACTGAGCACCACGGCGCGGCGTGACTAATCGGCGTTTTTACGACCGCATACCCGAGACGATGTCCAAGCGCCGATAATTCAACGTTTTCACCCCACGATCTATCTGCGCCATAGCCATGAGCCAATCACCTGTCGATCTACTGGCAAAAGACCTCGACCCCCAGGGGGACACGTTCTGCCCCAACCCGAAGGCCGACATGCAGCTCTGGAACAGTCACCCCCGGGTCTATCTGAACGTCGCCCGCACCGGCCAAGCGGCATGCCCGTACTGCGGCACGATCTACCGGCTGAAAGCCGGCGAACAGCTCGCCCCCGCCCATTGACCGACCCCGGCCGATCCCGGCTCTGGCGTCCGGCCGTCCACCACCGCGCTTCACGACCATACCGATCTTGGCTCTGCCCACCGAGGCCCACGTCCGCCTCACCAGCCTGTCGGCGTTTCTGATTCCAGCACTGGCACTGTGGTTGCCGTCTGGTTACGCCTGGGGCACGGGCGTGCTGTTGCTGGGCGCCCTGCTGGCCACCTCCACCTGGATCTCGAAGCCGGTGCAGCCCTCGTCTGCACAATGGCTGGCACTGGCTTTTGGCCTGATGGCATTGGCTTGGCTGCATGGCAGCGACTGGAGCCGGGGCCTCAGCGTGCTCAACAAGCCATCGCGCTATCTGTTCGCGCTGCCCTGCCTGTTCTATGCGCTGCGCTTTCCGCCGCGCCCCGATGCGCTGCTGGCCGGCATCGCCGTTGGGGCGGCAGGCGGCGGCCTGCGCGCACTCTACGATGTCGCGGCACTCGGCCTGGAGCGCCCCTGGACGAATTTGCATGACAGCTCCAACGCCATCCAGTTGGGCAATCTGTGCGGTCTATTCGGCCTGATGTGCTGGCTGCAGGTACTGGTGTATTGGGAGCGGTGGCGCTGGGCCCGGCGCGCCGCCGTCCTGCTGTGCGGCGTGCTGGGCCTGACCGGCTCGCTGCTGTCGCAGACACGCGGCGGCTGGCTGGCGCTGATGCTGTGCGCGCCGCTGCTGCTGTGGCTGCTGGCGCGTCAGCTCTCATGGCGCCGCGCTGGCGGCGGTGCGCTGCTGCTTGCCGCCATGCTGCTGCCGCTTGGCTGGCATCTGAGTGGCACACTGGAGCAGCGCCTGCACTGGGCCATCGATGAAACCCTGGGCTATCAGCGCAGCAGCGAAGCCGACAGCTCCGTCGGTCACCGGCTTGATCACTGGCAACTGGCATGGCGCATGGGCACGAACCGGCCACTGGGCGGCTGGGGCGAGGCCGGCTACCGCGCCGAGAAGGCGCGCCTCGTGGCCGCCGGCGAAGCCCAGCCGGCGGTGCTGGGCTACGGCCATGCCCACAACGAGCTGCTGGATCAGTTCGCCAAGCGTGGCTTGATCGGCGTCGGCGGCCTGCTGATGTTGTACGGCGTCCCGCTGGTGCTGTTCTGGCCGCGCCGTCCACGTAGCCATCGCGGCGATCCGGCACTCCTGGATCGGGTGTGCCTGCGCTTGATGGGCGTTTCGGTGCCGCTGGCATTCATGGGTTTTGGCCTCACACAGGTTTTCTTCGCCCACTACAACGGCGTGGTGATCTACCTGGCGCTGGTGGTCCTGCTGTTTTCCGCCCTGCACGGCCTGGCGGGCCAGCGCATCATCGATGCGTACGCCGGTTCCCAGGCGCATTCCGGTGATGATGCCGCGCCGCGCGCAGGCGCGGCGGCGCTTGATGGCGACACCACCGAGCGCCTCACGCCAACGGCAAGCGCACAGTAAAGCGCGCCCCGCCGCCTTCGCGGTTGGCGCAACTCACGCTGCCGCCATGGCGCTCGACGATCGAGCGCACCAGCGACAGCCCCAGGCCCACGCCGCCTTCGCGTTCGCTGGCGCCGGGCAGCCGATAGAACGGCTCGAAGATGCGCTCGCACTGGTCCGACGGCACGCCCGGACCGCGATCGTCCACATGCAACACCGCCCAGGCGCCATCCGGCGCCAGTTCGGCACTCACTTCACCGGCACGGCCGGTGCGGCGACCGTGCCGCACGGCGTTCTCCAGCAAATTGCGAACCACACGACGCAGCAGCCTGGCGACGCCCGGGACGAGCATCTCGCCGGCGCCATCAGCCACCGCCAGCGCCGCTCCGACGCGCGCACATTCCTCGGCCAGCAGGCCGGTCAGGTCGACCGACTCCACCGTGCCCATGTCCGCCTCGCGCGCGTCCAGCCGGCTGGCCAGCAGGATTTCATCGATCAGTTGATCCAGTTCGAGAATGCTGCGCGAGATTTCTTCCTGAGCCACCGCTGATGCCGGGCCGCCGCCGAGTTCCAGCGCCATGCGGATGCGCGCCAGCGGCGAGCGCAGCTCGTGCGAGGCGTTGGCCAGCAGCGATTTTTGCGACTGCAGCAGCGCCGCCTGCGCGTCCATCAGGTGCTGCACGCGCTCGGCGGCGGCGTTGAAGCGGCGCGACAGGTCGGCCACCTCGTCCTGGCCGCCCTCGGGCAGCCGCACCGACAGATCGCCCCCACCCCAACGCTGCACGCCGCGCTGCAGCGCTTCCAGTCGCTGGGTCAGCCGACGCGCGACCGGAAACACGCCGATCATCACCACCAGGCCAGCCAGGCCCAGCATCCAGACGAAACCGTAGGGCGGGCGCAGCCAAGCCTGGTGCAGCTCACGACGCGGTCCGCCGGCAGGACCGCCGGCGCCACGCCCGCGCGGCGGCATCTGCAGGTGCAACACCTGGCCATCCTGCAGGCTGACGACGAACTCCAGGCCCTGGCCCGGCGTGCGGCGCGGCTGCGCCTCGGCGCTGCCGATCACTTCGCCGACCGCATCGCGCACCACCACCTCGCGCGGCGGCGGTGGCTGGCGCTCCCGCTCGCGCTGCTGCTCGGCCACGTGCCAGGCCCAACCCACCAGCAGACTGAGCACCGTCACGCTGCCTGCCACCGCCAGCCAGATGCGCAGGTACAGCTTGCGCGCGACGGGGTTGCCTGAGCGCGTCACGAGGGATTCAGTCTTGTTGTTTGGCGAACACGTAGCCGACGCCGCGCACGGTGAGGATGCGTCGCGGGTTCTTCACGTCCTGCTCGATGGCGGCGCGGATGCGACCCATGTGCACGTCGATCGAGCGGTCGAAAGCCTCCAGCTCGCGCCCTCGCACGGCCTCCATGATCTGGTCGCGCGTCAGCACCCGGCCGGCGCGTTCGGCCAGCGTGACCAGCAGATCGAACTGGTAGCTGGTCAGCTCGGCCGGTTGGCCACCCACGCTGACGCTGCGAGCATCGCGGTCGATCTCCAGCGAACCGAAGCGCAGCACCTGGCGCTCCGGCGGGGCGCCGCTCTGGTGACGGCGCAGCACAGCGCGGATGCGCGCCAGCAATTCACGCGGCTCAAAGGGCTTGGGCAGGTAGTCGTCGGCACCCAGCTCCAGACCGACGATGCGGTCCATCGGGTCGCCCTTGGCGGTCAGCATCAGCACCGGCACCCGCGCCAGTTCGCCTGGCAACGCACGGATGCGGCGACAGACCTCCAGGCCATCGATGTCGGGCAGCATCAGATCGAGGAGCACCATGTCCACCGGCCTGCCCTGCAGCGCCGCCAGGCCCGACTCCCCATCCTCCGCGTGCGCGACGGCAAATCCCGACTGGGTCAGGTACTCGCCCACCATCGCCGCCAGACGGGCGTCGTCTTCGATCATCAACAGTTGCTGCGTACTCATCGCCGTGCTTGCACTCCCAGACTGGCAAGGCCCAGCCGTTTCTTGATGTTCGCCGCCAGCGGCAGCCGAGGCTTGAAGCCCCGGTAAAGATAAGTAAATGGCGACGCTGGCAGGCGACGATCTCGCTGCTGGCGCGGCGCCGATGACGAATGCGTGCATCGGCCGCCGTTCCTGGCGCTGCCATCATGGCGCGAAGCGCCGCCGTCAACGCGCAGCGAAGTCATCGCTCATTGACGCTGCGCCCGCATCGCCAGCCACACCAGCAGCAGCACCGGCGCGCCCAGCAGCGCCGTGCTGGTGAAGAAGCCCGCGTAGCCGAAGGCATTGACGTAGTCGCCCGAGAAGCCGGCAATGAACTTCGGCAGCAACAGCATCAGCGACGAGAACAGCGCGTACTGGGTGGCCGAGTAGCTGATGTTGGTCAGGCTGCTCAGATAGCCAACAAAGGCCGCCGAGGCGATGCCCGAGGCCAGGTTGTCGGCCGACACCACCACGATCAGCGCCGGCACGCTGTGGCCATGGCCGGCCAGCCAGGCGAACAGCAGGTTGGTCAGCGCCGACAGCACGGCGCCCAGCATCAGGATCCGCATGACGCCGAAGCGCAGCGCCAACGAACCGCCGACGAAGGCGCCCGCCAGCGTCATGATGACGCCATACACCTTGGTCACTGCCGCCACCTCATCCTTGCTGTAGCCCATGTCGACGTAGAACGGGTTGGCCATGATGCCCATCACCACGTCGCTGATGCGGTAGACGGCAATCAGCGCCAGGATCAGCGCCGCCTGCCACTTGTAGCGGCGGAAGAAGTCCGAGAACGGCTCGATCAGCGCCGTGTGCAGCCACTCACCGGCGCTGCGCGCCGGCGCCAACGGCAGCGGCGTCGGCTCGGGCGACAGCAGCACCGTCAGCACGCCCAGCACCATCGAGCCGGCCATCACCAGGTACGCCGCCTGCCAGGCGGCGTTGTCGTAGCCGACGGCGCCGCCCTGCGCGCGTGCCGCCAGCCACAGCACACCGGCGCCGGCCCAGATCATGGCCAGGCGATAGCCGGTCTGGTAGGTGGCCGCCAGCGCCGGCTGCTCACGCGTCGGAGCCGACTCGATGCGGTACGCGTCCAGCGCAATGTCCTGCGTCGCCGAGGCGAACGCCACCCCCAGCGCGCACCACACCAGGGGAGTGAGTCCCGCGCGCGGATCGGCCAGCGCCATGCCCACCAGTCCGGCCGCCACCCCCAGTTGCGACAGCAGCAGCCAGCTGCGCCGCCGCCCCAGCCAGCGCGTGAGCAGCGGCAGCGGCACGCGGTCAACCAGCGGCGCCCAGGCCCACTTGAAACCGTAGGCCAGCCCGACCCAGCTGAGATACCCGATGGTGCTGCGGTCGACCCCTGCCTCGCGCAAGCGAAACGACAGCGTGCCCAGCACCAGCAACAGCGGCAGGCCAGCCGCGAAGCCCAGCGTCAGCATGCGCAGACTCTCGGGCGCCAGGTAGACGCGCACGGTGTCGCGCCAGCGTGGCCGCTGCGCGGCAGGCACCGCTCCAGCAGCACCGTCAGGCACGCCGGTCACCTTGCGGCACGCTACGGGCAGTCGGGTCGGCGCCGCCGCGCGGCGGCAGGAAATCTGTCATGCCTGCGATTATTGACGCCACCAGCCGAGCGCCATCACGACGCCGGACGGGGCACCCATGGCGCATTGCCGGCAACGATCAGGACAACGGTTCAGTCAGCCTGCCCAACACCATGGCCAATCGACTTTGGTCGCGACGCATGGTCATTGGTAGCCATCGATCCGACTGATGGGCACAATGACACCATCAATCCATATCACCTGCCAAGGGTATGACGCCGCTACCCACACGCTCTGAAACTGGCGAACACAGTTCGTTGGACGACAGTGCCTTGTCGCTGCTTCTTCCGCGTCGGCAGAAGGTGGTGCTGGTGATGGACCTGGTGGAATCGGTGCGCCTGATGGCGGCCAACGAAGCGGCGGTGGTGCAGCGCTGGCACGGCTTTGTGCAGCATGCGCGAGGTGAGGTGCTGCCGCGCCACCAGGGCCGCCATGTCAAGAGCCTGGGCGACGGGCTGCTCGCCGAGTTCGACTCTGCGGTCGCAGCGGTGCAGGCCGCGCACGAATTGCACCATTACTTCGATGACTCCAACGTGCCCTTGCCTCCGGAGCAGCGCTTTTATCTGCGCGCGGGGGTGAACGCGGCACAGATCTACGTCGATTCGCTCGACATCTACGGCACGGGCGTCAATCTGGCATCGCGGGTGGCGGGACTGGCTGCTCCGGGGGAAACCGTCGTGACGGCGGAGGTGCGAGACCGCCTGACCGAAGGGCTGGACGCGAGCCTGGAAGACCTGGGGTCCTGCTTTGTCAAGCACGTCAGCGAACCGGTGCGAGTCTGGCGCGCCGAGCCCGTCGGACCTTCAACCACGCCTCGGTCTCCACGCACTTCCATCGTCGACCTGCGCCCCACCATTGCGGTGGTTCCATTCGCGGCATCGGATGACCAGGCGCTGCCCAATGCGCTGGGCGACGCGCTGGCGGATCAGATCATCGCAGCACTGTCGCGGACTTCGGAGCTGGATGTCATATCCAGGCTGTCCACGTCGGCATTTCGAGGTCGCCATGGCTCGATACAGGACGTCCGGCAGCATCTCGGAGCCAATTACATACTGAGCGGCAGTTGCCAGTTGCAGGACGACACCGTTGTCGTTTTCGTCGAACTGGTGGACGCAGCCAGCGAACACGTGATCTGGGCAGAGCAATCGCGCAGCAAGCTCCAGCACATCTTCCTGCCGCAGGATGAGTTGATAGCGCGCATCGTCGGCGAAGTCAGCGCGGCAGTGATTCGCATTGAGATGGAGCGTGGCCGTACCCAGGCCTTGCCGACGCTGGCGGGTTATTCCCTGCTGCTCGGCGCGGTGGCACTGATGCATCGCTACACCTTCAGCGACTTCCAGCGCGCCAAGCTCATGCTGGATCATCTGACCGAGCGCATGCCGCGCAACCCCTTGGCTCAGGCCTGGACTGCGCAGTGGCATGTGCTGAACGTGCAGCAGGGCTGGTCCGCCGATCGCGTTTCCGAAGCGCGCCTGGCGCTGCAGTGCACCCAGCTGGCGCTCGACAGCAACCCTGAATGTGCACAGGCCCTATCTGCAGAGGGGTTCGTTTACACCAATCTGCTGCGCGACTCCGACAAGGGTCTGGAGCGCTACGAATCGGCCCTCGCGGTGAACCCCAACGACTCATTCGCCTGGTTGCTGCGGGGCACGCTTCACGCCTTCCGGGACGAGGGTCCGCAAGCGGTGGCCGACACGCAGCACGCGCTGCGACTGTCGCCGCTCGATCCGCTGCGCTACTTCTATGACTCACTCGCCGCTTCGTCGGCGCTTGCAGCCTGTGACTATGCCCTGGCCCGGAACCATGCGCTGCGCTCGCTGCGCGCCAATCGCAGCCACACCTCGACGCTGCGCGCCCTGGTGGTGGCGCAGGTGTACCTGGACGAACTGGATGCAGCGCGCACGACCTTGCACGAACTGCTGAAACAGGATCCGCAGTTTTCGGTCAGCGAGTTTCTGGCGCGCTCGCCCAGCAACATTTCCGCGCTGGGTCAGCGATGTGCCGAAGCGTTCCGACTCGCCGGCTTGCGTGAATAGAACAACAGCCTGGAGGAGAGCATCATGAGTCAACTGGGCGGGATCGGCGGCATCGGCGGCATCGGCGGCATCGGTGGCATCGGTGGCATCGGTGGCATCGGTGGCATCGGTGGCATCGGTGGCATCGGCGGGATTGGCGGCATCGGAAGCACTGCCGCAGACCCGACCGGTCCGCTGCTTTCCGCAGCCTTGAATCGCAGTCGCGGCGCGTTGGTGGGGCCATTCTCCGTGCCGCCGAATCCACCCGAGCTCCCGATGCCGGTGGACGAAGCGGATCGCCTGGAGCGATGGGAGCCGGTGCCACGCCTGCAGGTGTGTGGCCTCGAGATGCTGTCGGGTCTGAGCTTCGACTTCGACGGCAATTCCGGAACCTTGCACTACCGCGACCCCGGCGCGGTCGACGCCGCCAAGATCGCTCTGGTGACGCTCATTCGTCCAACAAACCAGATCTTCAACAGCCAGTTGGAACTGGTTGCGCAATACGCGGAATTGCGCGACGACCGTGGGCCGGAAATACTGGCGCAGCTGGCCAATCAGTTGGCATTCTGGGGCTCCGTGCTGGGGCTGACGGCGCATCGGCATCGCTGGACCTTGGAGTTGATGACCTTGGTCATGGCGCTGGCGGGCGATGTGGAGATGCGCTTCAAGCATGCCTTCGCCTGTCCACGACCGGTCGAACTTTCACCCCGGATTCAGCCCATGATCCTGACGCCGGGCCACGCCAGCTGGCCCAGCGGCCATGCCACCGAGATCTACACCATCATCGGTGTGCTCAAGGCCCTGTTGCAGCCGTCTCCGGAAGGCATCGAACAGCTCGATCGCCTGGCGGCACGAATCGCGGTCAACCGGACAGTGGCCGGTTGTCACTTCCCCGTCGACAGTGCTGCGGGACGCCTGTTGGGCACCACGCTGTCGGAATATTTCATCGGTCGCCACAAAGGCGGCAACCTGCGCCACCGCCGCTTCGATGGCCCGGCCTTCGACGGCAACCCGCCACTCGACTTCAGTCGCCACGTGTCACTTGACAACGGCAGCCCCTACTACCAGCAGGCGGCGCTCTCCAGCCCCTTGCCGATGTCTGCCCTTCTGCACTTCATGTGGAAGAAGGCGGAGGCCGAATGGAAACCGGTGGCTTAGCGGCGAACGATCGGTGGCAGCGGCTTGCCCCTGGCTGCTTCACCGGCATCGAATGGTCGAAACCGGGCGCACTGGTGGGGATCGACCCGTACCTGGTGTGGGCCGAGACGACCAGCCTCGCACGTCGCGCGGGCAAGACGCGCGATGACCTCATGGTGATGCTCGAACTGGCGGATGGCGTGTCGGTGGCCGAGCTGATCAAGCGCGCAAAGAAGGGGCTGCTGCAGGTACCGCCGATTTATCACGACAGGGAGCTTGGTGTTCGACTGCGCTACTGCAGTGCGCGCGTCACGCCGGCGTTCTTCCGCGCCATGGCGCCGGGTGGGCCGCTGCATGGCAGCGTCACGCGCGTCCAAATCGGGCGCTCGAGCACGTCGGCGGCGCGCACGGCATTTTCTGCGCCCGGCGCGTGGCCAGGCAGGTCCCGCGCGCGACTGACGGGAAAAGTGCTGGGTGTCATCGACGACGGGCTGGCCGTCGCCCACAACGATTTTCGCGATGCACGGGGCCGCACTCGCGTGGCCAGCCTGTGGTGCCAGGACGGCCAGGGCAGTCCGGCGCCCATTGGCTACGGTCGCGAAGTGGTCGCTGCGGAGATCGATCAGGCCATGGCAGCCTGTGTGTCTGGCGGCATAATCGATGAATCGCAGGTTTATTCCCGGCTGGGGCTGTCGGCTCTTGGCCGGCGTTGGCCGGGTGGCGTGACGCCGTTCCATGGTCTCGATCTGGCCGACCATCACGGCACGGCAGTCGCGGCACTGGCGGCCGGGCCTCGTACTCTGCGCAGCCGAAGCGACCGAGCGAACGGGGATCCGCCGACATGGGATCGGGCCACGGATGCCGGCGCCAGCGCGTCGATCGTCGCGGTGCAGTTGCCCCACGCCACCGTCGCCGATACGTCGGGTGGAACCTTGAGTGCCCATGTCTGGGACGGCCTGGTGTACATCCTGTCGCGCTGCGGGCCCGAGGCGCAGATCGCGGTCAACATCAGTTTCGGCGTGCATGCCGGACCCCATAACGGGCTGTCGGTATTGGAGCGGGCCATGGATCAGCTTTGCCTGCTGTACCAGGACCGGCTGAGAATCGTCCTGGCAGCCGGCAACAGTTACCAGTCGCGCACGCACGCCAACATGACGCTGGCGAGCGGACAGTCGGAAACATTGAACTGGATCATCCACCCGGACGACCATACCGAGAGTTATCTTGAAGTGTGGCTGGAAAGGGGCCAGTCGTCGGTCGAGGTGGTGTTGACTCCCCCGGGCGGGGATGCCTCGCCCGCGCTGACGCCGGATGGCGGCTGTGTCTGGATCGACAGTGCAGGTCGCACGCTCTGCGCGGTCCTGTATGTCGACGCCGCCAACGGACCGGGAAGCGGTGCGTGCATCCTGGTCGCGCTGGCGCCGACAGCCAGCCTGGAGGACTCTTCGGCCGCCCTGGCACCAAGCGGCACATGGAAGCTGAAGCTCACACAGAAGGGTTCGGACCAGGTGACGCTGGATGCCTATGTTCAACGCGACGACGTGATCGCCGGCACCCACACGGGCGGCCGGCAGTCCTGCTTCGAGGACCCGCGCTACGACCCGGAGTCGCTGGAAGACCGGACAGACAATCCCAGCCTGATCCGTCGTTGCGGCAACTTCAACAGCATCGCCACCGGAAAGCAGACCATTTCCGTGGCTGGCACGCGGATCGGCGAAGCCGACCAGCGATGGGCGCGCTATTCACCTCGGCCCGATGCGGCGTGCGAGGCCCGTCCCCGGCGCGAAGGCGTGACCGTGACCCCGACGACCTCCGCCCCCAGCGACAACAGCGCCGCGCTGGAAGGCGTGCTGTGCCCCGGAACGCGCAGCGGCGGCTTCACGCGCTTGCGCGGTACCAGCGCCGCCGCACCGCAAGTCACCCGCGCCGTGCTGGACGCCATGTAGCGCGTTCACCAGCGCGCCGGCAGCGTCTTCAGCAACACCAGCCGACGCTCGCGCAGCGCCACATAACCGCCGGCCACCAGATCCTTCAACAGCCGGCTCACCATCTCGCGCGAGCAGGCCAGATGATTGGCGATCTGCTGGTGAGTCAGGCGCTCGCCCATGCTGCGATGGCCTTGCGCGTCGGGCGGATCGGCCAGCTGGTCGAGCAGCCGCGTGAGGCGCCCGTAGACGTCGATCAGCGCCATGTTGCGAGCGTTGTCGGTCGCCAGGCGGGCGCGACGGATCAGGCGCGCCATCAACTCGAGCGCGAAGTCGGGATGGTCGGCGATATACGCCAACAGGTCGGCGCGTGCGACGACGGCGCAGACGGTGGGTTCGATCGCTTCCACGCTGGCCGAGCGTGGGCCGCCGTCGAGCGACATCTCGCCGACGTATTCACCGGGTCCGTACATGCCCAGGGTCAGCTCCTTGCCGCCTGGATCGGCAACGAAGGCACGCAGGCGGCCGGACCGCACGATGTACAAGGTATCGCCGCGATCGCCCTCCTGGATGATCAGCGCGCCGCGGCGATAGCGGCGCTCGCTGCCGCGCCCGGCCAGCGCCTGGACGTGGGCCGAGGTCAGGTCCAGCGGCGGCAGCGTGGCCGCCGCCGACACCTTACGTCGACCGTCGGCAGCACAGGGCATGTTCCATCATACTAGGCGCAGGCTGGCCAAATCCGGACGGCGTGGCAGGATGGCGCTGCCGCGCAGCGCCGGCACCACCGGCGGCAGGCACAGCACCCGCTGCACCAGCTGGCGAATGCCGTTGGCACCGGTCTTGTCGCGCAGCGAACGCACCTGGGTGCGCACGGTCGACTCCGCCACGCCGTGCTGCAGGGCGATCTCATCCACCTCGCGCCCATCGCACAAGGCGCGCAGCACCGATTCTTCGGTCGGCGTCAGGCAATGCTCGCGCGCAAACATCTGCAGCACCAGGTTGTCGCCCAGACGCTGACGCGCCATCACCAGCAGCACGCTGCTGGAAGGCCCCTCGAACGCGTGGTTGAGCGGGATCACCGCCACCGGCAGGGTGTGCTCGGCATGGGTCAGATAAATCAGGCAGCGGCGGCCGTGGACGGCGCCAAGGACAGCGGACATCAGCTGCTCGGTCAAGGGCGCCACCCGGCCCACGATGCTGCTGCCGGCATCGGCGTACAGCAAGCGGCCGGTGGCCAGCTCATGCCGCGCCAGGTGATTAGCGTGCTGGATGATGCCTTGCGCGTTGACCAGGACCAGCCCGTAATCGATCTCATCAAGCAACCGCAGCAAGAAGTCCGGTTGCAGGTCGTCGGCCTTTTCAGCTTGTACGGGCGGCCGGGTGTTCCCCCTGAGCGACGTGACAACAGCCTCCATCTGATCCTCCATGCGTGTGACAGCCTGGAAACCAGTTTAGGAAGCGTGCCGAACCGATGCCAGTAACTGGCCAGCACCAATCCTGTGAGCTATTCACACTGCGGCCTCCCCGCCATGACGACGGCGCTGCATCAATTTTGGCCTGGGCTCATGGCTGAGGGATCATTCAAGACAGCTCACCGCTGGACGGCGATGGCCGCGGCTCAATGGTCGCGCACGAAGGGGTTGTGGCGCCGCTCCTCGCCGAATGTGCTTTCGGGGCCATGGCCCGGAATGAACACCGTGTCATTGCCCATTGGCCACAGGCGCTGCCGGATGTTGGCGATCAGCTGCTCGTGGTCGCCACCGGGGAAGTCGGTGCGGCCGATGCTGCCGGCGAACAGCACGTCGCCCACGAAGGCGCGCTTGGCCGCGGCCGAATGGAACACCACGTGCCCCGGCGTGTGGCCCGGGCAGTGGCGCACCTGCAGCACGCACTCGCCGATCTGCACCGTGTCGCCGTCCTGCAACCAGCGCGTCGGCGCGAACGATTCGGCATGCGGAAAGCCGAACATGCGGCCTTGCTCGGCGATGCCGTCGATCCAGAACTTGTCGCCCGGGTGCGGGCCGATGATCGGCAGGCCGTGGCGCCGCGCCAGCTCGGCGCTGCCGCCGGCGTGGTCGATGTGGGCGTGGGTCAGCCAGATCTGCCGCAGCGTGACACCCAGCTGCCGGACGGCCGCCTCGATGCGCGGCAAGTCGCCGCCAGGGTCGATGACAGCCGCATCCCTGGTGGCATCGCACCAGACGATGGAGCAGTTCTGCTGGAACGGGGTGACGGGAACGGTGTGGTAACGCAGCACGGCGTGGGTGGTGGTATCGGCTTCCATGACCGCATTGTGAACGGCCAGTCCGGCCACCTACCCCCGCCACCGGGTCACGCCGCGGCCAGCGCGCCATCACCGCCGCCACCAGCGCCGTCGCCGCGATCGCGAACAGCGCGCGGCCCAGCACCACGGCCAGGGCGTCGGCACCCAGCGCGATCATGATCAGGCTGTCCTCGATCAGGCTGTGCGCGAAGCCCATGAAGACGCAGGCCAGCGTGACCTGCCGCGGCGGCACCTGCCCAGTCCGCGCCTCGCGGATCAGCAGCCCGCCGCCGTAGGACACGCCCAGCAGCAGGCCGACGGCCGTCAGGTGCAGCGCCTCGCCCTGGATGCCGGCCAGCCGCAGCACCGGCGCCAGCGCGCGGTGCAGCCAGGCCATCAGGCCCGAGGCTTTCAAGCCCTCCAGCAGCCACACCAGGGCCACCAGCACCACCGCCATCACGGCCAGCATCTTGGCCAGGTCGATGAAGAACCCCACCCAGCCGGCATCGCCGGGCATCGGCCGCCAGCTTGGGCTGACCGGCGCGCCGAGCCAGTCGGTGGCCTGCAGCAGCGCGTGCAGCAGGGCCGCGAACAGCAGCCCGCCCGCCACCCGCAGCAGCGTCGTCGGCCAGATGGCCGGGCCGGCGCGGCGGATGATCTGCTGCTCCACCGGCAGCGCATGCATGAACAGGATCAGGGCCGAGAACACCGTCACCTGCGCCGTGCTGAGCTGCTCGGCCGGCACCAGCACGAACAGCAGCATGGCAGCGTGCCAGACGCCGATCAGCACCCCGGCCAGCAGCGCGAAGGCCAGCTCGGACGGCAGGCCGTACCAGCCCATCAGCGGCGCGAACGCCGGCGCCAGCGCGGCGATCACGCCGGTCTCCAGCAGCACCTGGGTGACCAGCATCACCGGCACGATGATGCGCACCAGTTCCCAGTAGATGCGCCAGGTGTCGCGCAAGGACTTGCCCAGGGTAGATATTTGCCGGCTCATTTCCATCCCGCAAGCGTAGGCGGCATCGGCCCCAAGGTGTGGTCAAAAATTGCGTCTATCCGCAATAATCGTGCATGAACATCCGGAGCAAACCCATGGACCGCCTTGACCGCAGACTGCTCAACCTGTTGCAGCATGACGCCAGCCAGACCAACGCCGCGCTGGCCGAGCGCGTCGGCCTGTCGGCATCCACCTGCCTGCGGCGCGTGCAGCGCCTGGTGCGCGACGGCGTCATCGAGCGCATCGTCGCCATCCTCGACCCCGCCGCCGCGGGCCGCAGCCTGAAGGCGATCGTCACCGTGGAACTGCACGCGCACGGCAGCCAGGAGCAGCAGCGCTTTCTGGAACTGGCGGTGATCGAGCCCGCGGTGGCACAGGCCTATGCCGTCACCGGGCAGACCGACGTGGTGCTGACGCTGCGGCTGCGCGACATGGCGGAGTTCGACGCGCTGTGCGAGCGCCTGTTTCGTGCGGCGACGGGCGTCAAGCGCTTCCACACCATGGTGGTGATCCGCACGGCGAAGGAGGACACGGCGATCGAGCTGTAGCCGGCGGCGCAGCCGATCGCCGGTCAGGCCAGCTGCATGTCGTAGTCGATGCTGATCGGCGCGTGATCGCTGAACTTCTGGTCCTTGTAGATCGAGCTCGTGCGCGCCAGTTCGGCAACCGCCGGCGTCGCCAAGTGGTAGTCCAGCCGCCAGCCGACGTTCTTGGCGTAGGCCTGGCCGCGGTTGCTCCACCACGTGTAGGACTCGCCGGTGGTCTCGGGATGCAGTCGGCGGTAGACGTCGACCAACTGCAACTCGTCGATCACCTTGCTGACCCAGGCGCGCTCCTCGGGCAGGAAACCCGAGTTCTTCTGGTTGCCCTTCCAGTTCTTGAGGTCGATTTCCTGGTGCGCGACGTTGACGTCGCCGCACAGCACGAACTCGCGCTCGGCCTTCAGCCGGTGCAGCACCGGGTAGAACTCGGCCAGGAAGCGGTACTTGGCCTCCTGCCGCTCGGGGCCGGACGAGCCACTGGGGAAATAGCAGCTGATGACGGAGAATTTGCGTTTCGGCGTGTCGAAGCGCGCCTCCAGGTAGCGCCCCTCCTCGTCGAATTCGGGCGAGCCGTAGCCGGCGATCACCTCGCTCGGCTCATGCCGGGTGTAGAGGCCGACGCCAGAATAGCCCTTCTTCACCGTCGCCAGGTGGAAGTGCCCGCGCATGCCGGCCAGGATCTCGAAGCGGCCCTCGACGTCGGGCATCTGGGCCTTGATTTCCTGCACGCAAATACAATCCGGCGCGTGCGCCTCCAGCCAGGCTTCGACACCCTTGGTGGCGGCGGAGCGGATGCCGTTGAGGTTGAGGCTGGTGAGCTTGAACAAGGAAATCCTCCAATGAACGGACCACGGACGCCCGGCGTCGATCAGGGCCAGCTGGCGCGGGAATTCGTGCAGTTCGCGATCGAAAGCGGCGTGCTGCGCTTCGGCGAATTCAGGACCAAGGCGGGGCGCATGTCGCCCTACTTCTTCAACGCCGGCCTGTTCGACGACGGCGCCAAACTGGGCCGGCTGGCGCAATTCTATGCGCGCGCCCTGCTGGCATCGGGCATCGAGTTCGACCTCATCTTCGGCCCCGCCTACAAGGGCATTCCGCTTGGCGCGGCAGTGGCGGTGGAGCTGGCACGGCTGGGCGTGAACAAGCCGTTCGCCTACAACCGCAAGGAAGCCAAGGACCACGGCGAGGGCGGCGTGCTGGTCGGCGCGCCGCTCAAGGGCCGGGTGCTGATCGTCGACGACGTGATCTCGGCCGGTACCGCGGTACGCGAGTCGATCGCGCTGATCGAGGCCGCCGGCGCCCGTCCGCACGCAGTGGCGATCGCACTCGACCGGCAGGAGAAAGCCACCGAGAATGGCCGCGACGTCGACTGGTCGGCGGTCAACTACGTGCGCAACGCGCTGGGTCTTCAGGTCTGCGCCATCGCCAAGCTGGCCGACCTGCTGGGCTTTCTGCAATCGAGCGAAGATCTGTCGCGGCACCTGGCCGCCGTGTCGGACTACCGCGCGCGCTACGGCGTCGAGTAGGCAGCCGCGACACGGGCTGAGGGCGCTTCGGCCAGTTCAGCGCGAACGGTTGGCGCGCTGGCGATGGTGGGCACGGCGCGCGGCCGAACAGGCATGGGTGTCACGCACCCAACCGGGCGCGCAGCAACTGGTTGACCTGCGCCGGATTGGCCTTGCCCTTGCTGGCCTTCATCACCTGGCCGACCAGCGCGTTGAAGGCCTTGTCCTTGCCGGCCTTGTACTGTGCCACGTTGTCCGGGTTGGCGGCGATGACCTCGTCGACGATCTTTTCCAGCGCGCCGGTGTCCTGCATCTGCTTCAGGCCCCTGGCCTCGATGACGGCATCGACGTCGGCCGCCTCGCCGCCCCACAGGATGTCGAACACCTGGCGTGCGGCGGCGTTGCTGATGGTGCCGTCCTGGATGCGCCCGATCAGCTGCGCCAGCTGCGCCGCCGACACCTTGGCCGCCTCGATGCCGATCTCCTCCGCGTTCAGCCGGCGCGAGATCTCGCCCATGATCCAGTTGCTGGCCAGTTTGGGCTGGCCGCTGGCCTGGGCCACGGCTTCGAAGTAGGCGCCCATTGCCGGCGATTGCGTCAGTGTCGTCGCATCGTATTCAGGCAGGCCGTAGTCGCTCACGAAGCGCTCGGCCATCGGGCGCGGCAACTCAGGCATCTGCGCCTGGACTTCCGCTATCCATTGCTCCGAAATACAGAGCGGCGGCAGGTCCGGATCGGGAAAGTAGCGGTAGTCGGCCGAGTCTTCCTTGCTGCGCATGGCACGTGTCTCGCCGCTGTCGGGGTCGAACAGCACCGTGGCTTGGCTGATCGCGCGGCCGTCTTCCAGCTGCTCGATCTGCCAGCGGATCTCGTAGTCGATCGCCTGCTGCATGAAGCGGAAGCTGTTCAGGTTCTTGATCTCGCGCCGCGTGCCCAGCGGCGCACCGGGCTTGCGCACGCTGACGTTAGCGTCGCAGCGGAAGCTGCCTTCCTGCATGTTGCCGTCGCAGATGCCGATCCAGGTGACGATCTTGTGCAGCTCCCTAGCGTAGGCCACGGCCTCTTCGCTCGAGCGCATGTCGGGCTCGGTCACGATTTCGAGCAGCGGCGTGCCGGCGCGGTTCAGGTCGATGCCGCTCATGCCGTGGTAGTCCTCGTGCAGCGACTTGCCGGCGTCTTCCTCGAGGTGGGCGCGCACCAGACGCACCGTCCGCTTCTCATCGCCCACGAAGAACGATACCTCACCGCCCTGAACCACCGGAATCTCGAACTGGCTGATCTGGTAGCCCTTCGGAAGGTCGGGATAGAAGTAGTTCTTGCGCGCGAAGATGCTGCGCGGCGCAATGTGGCTGCCCAGCGCCAGACCCAGCTTGATGGCGCAGGCGACCGCCGCGCGGTTCATCACCGGCAGCGTGCCGGGCAGCGCCACGTCGACCGCGCTGGCCTGGGTGTTGGGTGCGGCGCCGAAGGCGGTCGAGGCGCGGCTGAAGATCTTGGTCTGCGTCTGCAACTGGGCGTGCGTCTCGAAGCCGATGACGACCTCGTAGCCCTGGATCAGTTTGGCGCTCATGTCAGAAGCCCTCCGGCTGGCGGAGGTGGAAGTCGGTCGCCTGCTGCAGCCGATGCGCCACGTTCAGCAGTCGGCCCTCCTGCAGGTAATTGCCGATCAGCTGCAGCCCCACCGGCATCGGCCTGGCCGTGCCGGTTTCCGTGCTCCGCATGGCGCCGGCGCCGAAGCCCGCCGGCACGCTCATCGCCGGCAGGCCGGCCAGCGAGGCCGGCAGGGTGAAGATGTCGGCCAGGTAGTCGGCCAGCGGATCATTCGCGGTCTCACCGATGCGGCGCGCGACCGATGGCGCCACCGGCCCGGCGATCACGTCGCACTGCCCGAAGGCCTGCTGGAAATCGTCGGCGATCATGCGCCGCAGCTTCTGCGCCTGCAGGTAGTAGGCGTCGTAGTAGCCATGGCTCAGCACGTAGGTGCCGGTCATGATGCGGCGCTGAACCTCGGCGCCGAAGGCCTCGCTGCGACTGCGCTTGAACATGTCGATCAAATCGTCGTACTCGGCCGCGCGATGGCCGTAGCGCACGCCGTCGAAGCGCGCCAGGTTGGAGCTGGCCTCGGCCGGGGCGATGATGTAGAAGACCGGGATCGACAACTCGGTGCGCGGCAGGCTGATCTGCACCGGCCTCGCGCCCAGCTTTTGCAGCTCGGCCAGCGCTACCTCGACCGCGGCGCGCACGTCGTCCGCCAGGCCTTCGCCGAAGAATTCCTTCGGCACGCCGATGCGCAGGCCGTCGATGCTCTCGCCAAGCGCGCGCGTGAAATCCTCCGCCGGCATGTCGAGCGAGGTCGAATCCCGGTCCGGATCGGGCCCGCACATGGCGGACAGCAGCAGCGCACAGTCCTCGGCGCTGCGCGCCATCGGCCCGGCCTGGTCGAGGCTGGAGCCATAGGCGATCATGCCGTGGCGCGAGACGCGGCCGTAGGTCGGCTTGATGCCGGTGAGGTTGCAGAAGCTCGAGGGCTGACGGATCGAGCCGCCGGTGTCGGTGCCGGTGGCGCAGGGCACCAGGCCCGCCGCCACCGCGATCGCGCTGCCGCCGGACGAACCGCCCGGGATGCGCGTGCGGTCCCAGGGGTTGTGCGCCGGCGCGAAGGCCGAGGTCTCGGTGGCCGAGCCCATGGCGAACTCGTCGCAGTTGAGCTTGCCCAGGCACACCGTGCCGGCCTCGGCCAGGCGGGTCACCACCGTGGCATCGAACGGCGAACGGTAGCCGGCCAGCATCTTCGAGCCGGCCGTGGTCGGGAAGTCGCGCGTGACGAACACATCCTTGTGCGCCAGGGGAATGCCAGTCAGCGGCGCGGCATCACCCGCCGCCAGGCGCACATCGGCCGCCGCGGCCTGCGCCAGGCTCAGCTCGGCGTCGGTGGCCAGGAAGGCGCCCAGATCGGCGTGGCGCTCGATGCGCCCCAGCAGGTGCCGGGTCAACTCGACCGCCGAGAGTTGGCGCGCGCGCAGGCGCGCGCGAAGCTGGACCACGTCCAGCTGGTGCAAATCCGTCGCCGTGCTCATTCGATCACCCGCGGCACCAGGAACAGGCCATCCTCGATCGCCGGCGCGTTCTGCTGGTTGGCCTCGCGCCGGTCGGGCTCGCTCACCACGTCGTCGCGCAGGCGCAGCTGCACCTCCTGGACCGCGGCCAGCGGGTGCGCCAGTGGTTCGACGCCGCTGGTGTCGACCGCGCGCATGGCATCGACGGTGCCGAAGAAACGGTTGAGGCGCTCCAGCATCAGCGCGCTGCGCTCCGGGTCGAGCGACAGGCGCGCCAGATCCGCGAGGCGCTCGATGTCGGTGAGGGTGAGGGACATGAAAAGGTACGAAAAACCGCAGGAAATCACTCGGCGCCGGCCCGGCCCTGGCGCGGTCCGCGCCAAGCGATCGGTTATTATCTCGCCTTTGCCGCAAGCGCCCTTTGACGGGCCGTATTGGCACGAAAACAACGCCTATTTCGCAGCAAAATCGGGGGCAGCGCCCGTTGGTGCCAGCCGGCTGTCCCAAAAGGATATTTCATGTTTGGAGCTTTCCGTCGGTATTTTTCCACCGACCTGGCGATCGATCTGGGCACCGCCAACACCTTGATCTACGCGCGCGACAAGGGCATCGTGCTCAACGAACCTTCGGTGGTCGCGATCCGCCACGAAGGTGGTCCGCAGGGCAAGAAGACGATCCAGGCGGTCGGCAGCGAAGCCAAGGCCATGCTGGGCAAGGTGCCGGGCAACATCGAGGCCATCCGGCCGATGAAGGACGGCGTGATCGCCGATTTCACCGTCACCGAGCAGATGCTCAAGCAGTTCATCCGCATGGTGCACCCGCGCGGCCTGTTCCGGCCCAGCCCGCGCATCATCATCTGCGTGCCCTGCGGCTCGACCCAGGTCGAGCGGCGCGCCATCCGCGAGTCGGCGCTGGCCGCCGGCGCCAGCGAGGTGTATCTGATCGAGGAGCCGATGGCGGCCGCCATCGGCGCCGGCCTGCCGGTGTCCGAGGCCAGCGGCTCGATGGTGGTCGACGTCGGCGGCGGCACCACCGAGGTCGGCGTGATCTCGCTCGGCGGCATGGTCTACAAGGGCTCGGCGCGCGTGGGCGGCGACAAGTTCGACGACGCCATCATCAACTACATCCGCCGCAACTACGGCATGCTGATCGGCGACCCGACCGCCGAGGCGATCAAGAAGCAGATCGGCAGCGCCTTTCCCGGCAGCGAGATCAAGGAAATGGAGGTCAGGGGCCGCAATCTCTCCGAGGGCGTGCCGCGCAGCTTCACAATCTCGAGCAACGAAGTGCTGGAAGCCCTGACCGAGCCGCTCAACAGCATCGTGTCGGAGGTGAAGAAGGCGCTGGAGGAAACCCCGCCCGAACTCGGCGCCGACATCGCCGAACGGGGCATGATGCTGACCGGCGGCGGCGCGCTGCTGCGCGACTTGGAGCGCCTGCTGGCCGAGGAGACCGGCCTGCCGGTGCTGGTGGCCGAGGAGCCACTGACCTGCGTGGTGCGCGGCTGCGGCCTGGCGCTGGAGCGCATGGAGCGGCTGGGCAACATCTTCACCAGCGAGTAAGCCGATGCGGTGGCCGGGCCGACCGCGCCGCCCAGCCACGGGCACCGAAGCCGGCCGGGCGCAGTCCTCGAGGCGGTGCCATGTCGATTGACACGCTGGACCGCACGCCGCCGCCCTTCTTCAAGCAGGGGCCCTCGGCGCTGTCGCGGCTGGTGTTCTTCAGCGCGCTGGCGCTGTTCCTGATGGTGGCCGATGCGCGTTTCCAGCTCGTGCAGCCGCTGCGCGCGGCGATCGCCACGGTGCTGTATCCGGCGCAGTGGCTGGCGCTGCAGCCGGTGCAGATGGTGCAGACCGGATTGGCCTACCTGACCGAGTTGAAGACCGCACGCAAGACCGAGGAGGCGGTGCGGCTGCGCCTGACCGAGCAGTCGGCGCGTGCCGGCCAGGTCGAGCAGCTGCTGCTGGAAAACGCGCGCTTGCGCGCCCTGCTGGCGCTGCGCGAGCGGGCACAGACCACCGGCATCGCGGCCCAGGTGCTGTACGACGCCACCGACCCCTACAGCCGCCGCGTGGTGATCGGCAAGGGGCGGATGCAGGGCATCGAGCCGGGCTCGCCGGTGATGGACGAGGCTGGCGTGCTGGGTCAGGTCACGCGGGTCTACCCGTTCGTCAGCGAGATCACGCTGCTGATCGACCGCGAGCAGGTGATTCCGGTGATGAACACGCGCACCGGCACGCGCAGCGTGGCCTACGGCGACCCGACGCCGCAGCGCGGCATGATCGAGTTGCGCTACATGTCGGTCACCGAGGACGTGCGCGAGGGCGACCTGCTCACCACCAGCGGCGTCGACGGCGTCTATCCGCCGGGACTGCCGGTGGCGCGCGTGGTGAACGTCGAACGCCGCAGCGACACCAGCTTCGCGCGCATCCAGTGCCAGCCGATCGCGCGTCTGCAAGGCGTGACCCACGTGATGGTGCTGGCGCCGATGGAGCGGCCTGCCGCCACGGGCGCTGACGCCGAAGTGGTGCCGGCGCCGGCCCCGCCGGGCTCGGCGGCATCCGCGTCGAGCCCGGCACCAGCAGCGTCGGCACCCGCATCGGTCGCCGCCAGGCCCGCCGCTCCGGCGCGCCGCGCCGCCTCCGGAGCGCGGCCATGATCCTGCCGCGCGGCCAGACGCTGCTGCTGCCGGCCAGCCCGGGCTTCATCTGGGGCAGCCTGGTGGTGGCGCTGATGCTGGGCCTGCTGCCGCTCGGTCGCGTGATCTGGATGCCGGACCTGCTGGCCGTGGTGCTGGTGTTCTGGAGCATCCACCAGCCACGCCGCGTGGGCCTGAGTGCCGCGTTCCTGTTTGGCCTGGCGCTGGACGTGCACCAGGCCTCGCTGCTGGGGCAGCACGCGCTGGCCTACGCGGTGCTGATCTATTTCGCCATCATGGTCCACCGCCGCATCCTGTGGTTCTCGGTGCTGGGCCAGGCGGTGCAGTTGCTGCCGCTGTTCGCCTCCGCGCACGCCATCACCATCGCGCTGCGGCTGATCGGCGGTGCCGTGTTCCCGGGCTGGCAGGTGCTGCTGGCGCCGCTGCTGGAGGCCGCGCTGTGGCCGATCGTGCGCTGGCTGCTGCTGGCGCCGCAGCGGCGCGCACCCAACCCCGACGCCAACCGCCCGCTGTGACGCGCAGTTGCTGCAGCACCCGCAGATGTGCCGTATCCTGCGACCGGACCGGCCGCCAGCCGCAGCCCGCCGTCAGCCCGCCATGAACGAGTTGCACAACGTCAAAGCCGAACTCAGCCGCTTTCGCCTGCGCCTGGGCGTGCTCGCGCTGGTGATGCTGCTGTGCTTCGGTCTGCTGGGCTGGCGACTCTACGTCTTGCAGGTGCTGCGCCACGACGACCTGGCACAGCAGGCCGAGACCAACCGCACGGCGGTGGTGCCGGTGGTGCCCAACCGGGGCGAGATCCTCGACCGCAACGGCGTCGTGCTGGCCACCAACTACAAGGCCTACACGCTGGAAATCACGCCCTCGCGCACCGGGCGTGCACTCGGCGAGACCATCGACGCCATCAGCCAAGTGGTCGAGATCACGCCGCGCGACCGGCGCCGCTTCGAGCGCCTGCGTCAGGACACCAAGAGCTTCGAGTCGCTGCCGATCCGCACGCGGCTCACCGACGAGGAGGTGGCGCGCTTTGCCGCCCAGCGCTACCGCTTCCCGGGCGTGGAGATCAAGGCACGGCTGTTTCGCACCTATCCGCTGGGTGAGACCGGTGCCCACGTGGTCGGCTACATCGGCCGCATCAACCAGCGCGAGCAGGAGCGCATCGAGGACTCGGACGACGCCGCCAACTACCGCGGCACCGACTACATCGGCAAGCTCGGGGTCGAGGCCAGCTACGAGCGCGCGCTGCACGGCACCACCGGCTTCGAGCAGATGGAGACCTCGGCCGGCGGCCGCGCCGTGCGGCGCCTGACCAGCCAGCCGGCCACGCCGGGCGACTCGGTGCGGCTGTCGATCGACATCAACCTGCAGAAGCTGGTCGAGGACCTGTACGGCGAGCGCCGTGGCGCGCTGGTCGCGATCGACCCGCGCAACGGCGAGATCCTGGCGCTCGTCAGCAAGCCCGGTTACGACCCCAACCTGTTCGTCGAGGGCATTGACCACGAAACCTGGGACGAGCTCAACACCTCGATCGACAAGCCGCTGCTCAACCGCGCGCTGCGCGGCACCTACCCGCCCGGCTCGACCTACAAGCCCTTCATGGGCCTGGCGGCGCTGGAGACCGGCAAGCGGCTGCCCGGCACCACCATCATGGACCGCGGCTCCTGGACCTACGCCGGCCACACCTTCCGCTCCGGCCACGCGCTGGGCGCCGTCGACCTGCACCGCAGCATCGTCAAGTCGAGCAACGTGTACTACTACATGCTGGCCAGCGACATGGGCGTGAACGCCATCCACGACTTCATGAAGCCGCTCAGCTTCGGCCAGATCACCGGCATCGACATCCCCGGCGAAACGCGCGGCATCCTGCCCTCGACGGAATGGAAACGCAGGACCTACAAGCGGGCCGAGCAGCAGAAGTGGTACGGCGGCGAAACCATCTCACTGGGCATCGGTCAGGGCTACAACAACTTCACCATGCTGCAGCTGGCCAGCGCCACCGCCACGGTGGCCGCCGGCGGCGTGCGCCACACGCCGCACCTGGTCAAGGCACGGCAGCACCCGCTGACCCTGCAGTTCGTCGACGAGGCCTTGGCGCCGCCACGGGACCTGGGCTACCGGCCACAGCACGTGGCGCTGGTCAAGCGCGCCATGGTCGGCGTGACGCAGGAAGGCACCTCGCGCGGCGTGTTCGCCGGCGCGCCCTACCTGTCGGGTGGCAAGACCGGCACCGCGCAGGCGGTCAGCATCAGCCAGAAGGGCCGCTACAACGCCGCCAAGCTGGCCGAGCACCAGCGCGACCATTCGCTGTACATTGCCTTCGCGCCAGCCGACGAGCCGAAGATCGCGGTGGCGGCCATCGTCGAGAACGCCGGCTTCGGCGCCGCGCACGCCGCCCCACTGGCGCGCCGCGTGATGGACTACTGGCTGGCCGGGCTCTACCCCAGCGAGCAGGATCTGAAGGCGGTGCAGCAAGGACAGGCCGGTGCGCCGATCGGCGTGCCGCGACGGGTTGCCGACATGGAGCTGCTGCAGCCGCCGGTGATCCACCATTGATGCGCCGCCATCGGCGTGGGCGAGCGGCCGGGTCGCGCGATGGCGCATCCCTATGCGCGCAATAGTAACTATTGCGTTTGATTTTCGATCCTTTTTTTCTATCATCTGGCGTGCTGAAGCCAAAGCGCGGCAAGCTGACCCACCAACAAGGAAAGGACATCGCATGAACGACGACACCAGGAAGTGCCCCGTCACGCATCTGACCACCGACTTCGGCGCCCCGGTGCCGACCAACCGCGACAGCCTCACCGCCGGCCCGCGCGGCCCGCTGCTGGCGCAGGACGTGTGGCTGAACGAGAAGCTGGCCAACTTCGTGCGCGAGACCATCCCCGAGCGGCGCATGCACGCCAAGGGCTCGGGCGCCTTCGGCACCTTCACGGTGACCCAGGACATCACCAAGTACACCCGCGCCGCGATCTTCAGCCAGGTCGGCAAGAAGACCGAGATGTTCGCCCGCTTCACCACCGTGGCCGGTGAGCGCGGCGCCGCCGACGCCGAGCGCGACATCCGCGGCTTCGCCCTCAAGTTCTACACCGAGGAGGGCAACTGGGACATGGTCGGCAACAACACGCCGGTGTTCTTCATCCGCGACCCGCGCCAGTTCCCCGACCTGAACAAGGCGGTCAAGCGCGATCCGCGCACCAATATGCGCAGCGCCAGCAACAACTGGGACTGGTGGACGCTGGTGCCCGAGGCACTGCACCAGGTCACCGTGGTGATGAGCGACCGCGGCATTCCGGCCAGCTACCGCCACATGCACGGCTTCAGCTCGCACACCTACAGCTTCTGGAACGCCCAGGGCGAGCGCTTCTGGGTCAAGATGCATTTCCGCACCCAGCAGGGCATCCAGAACCTGACCGACGCCGAGGCCGCCGAGCTGATCGGACGCGACCGCGAAAGCCACCAGAAGGACCTGTACGAGGCCATCGAGCGCGGCGACTTCCCCAAGTGGACCATGTACGTGCAGATCATGCCCGAGGCCGACGCGGAGAGGTACCGCCTGCATCCGTTCGACCTGACCAAGGTCTGGTACAAGGGCGACTATCCGCTGATCGAGGTCGGCGAATTCGAGCTCAACCGCAACCCCGAGAACTTCCACGCCGACGTCGAGCAAAGCGCCTTCGCGCCCAGCAACCTGGTGCCCGGCATCGGCGCCAGCCCCGACCGCATGCTGCAGGCGCGCCTGTTCAACTACGCCGACGCGCAGCGCTACCGCCTGGGCGTGAACTACCACCAGATTCCGGTCAACGCCGCGCGCTGCCCGGTGCACAGCAACCACCGCGACGGTCAGGGCCGCGTCGATGGCAACTACGGCGGCCTGCCGCACTACGAGCCCAACAGCTTCGGCCAGTGGCAGGGTCAGCCCGATTTCGCCGAGCCGCCGCTGAAGCTGACCGGCAACGCCACGCACTGGAGCTACCACGAGGACGACAGCAACTACTTCGAGCAGCCGCGCAAGCTGTTCCAGTTGATGACGCCGGCGCAGCAGGACGCGCTGTTCGGCAACACCGCGCGCGCCATGGGCGACGCGCCGGAGTTCATCAAGCTGCGCCACATCCGCAACTGCCACGCCGCCGATCCGGCCTACGGCGCCGGCGTCGCCAAGGCGCTGGGGATCGACCTGGACCAGGCGCTGGCGTCGAAGCTGCAGGATCCGATGTTCGGCAACCCGTTGGTGGCGCTGCCGGCCTGAGCTGGGGAAGATCGAAACCGGAACGCCGCAGGCGTTCCGCTCGCATCGGCGGGTGGCCAGCCCGGCTCCGCGCTCAGTGCGCCACGCGGCGCTCGACGTCGTCGCACAACTCGTCGAGCACCAGCACGTCGGGGTCGGCGCCCAGCCGCCAGTAGACCATCATGATGATGATCTTCAGGTCGTCCAGCCCCAGTGGCGACCCGGGCGCCGCCAGCGCGCGGTCGATCACCACCTCGCGCAATTCGGCCGACAGGGCACCGGCGCTCTCCAGAAAATGAATGCAGGCAATGCCGGCGGCGCCCAGTTGATCCAGCTCGCGCGGGCTGTAGACACGTCGGCTGTGCGCCGAGGCGGCCCAAAACGGCGCCACCGGACCCGCATCCGCCATCTCGCTTGCGGGCACGTGAATGCCTTGCGCTGCGTTGTCGAGTCCATCCAGCCAGGCCAGCGCCTGCTGGATGTCGGCGCGTCCGAAGCCGGCGCTGTGCAGGCGACGACCCAGCTGCTCCCGATCGGGGCAGGTGCTGCCGCCCCAGTAGTGCTCGTAGACGAATACGAGAACCTCGTACATGCGGGCAATATAGCCGATCGCGGTGTCCGGGCCACGCCGCAGGCGCGGCTCAGGTCTGGGCCAGCCACTGGAACAAGCCGCCCGGCAGACGCCCGACCAGCCCGTCGAGTTCCAGCTCCAGCAAATGCGCCTGCAGCGTCGCGGTGTCCAGGCCGGTGCGCGCCAGCAGCGCGTCCAGGCTGACCGGATCGGCCCCCAGCGCGTCGAGCAGCACGCTCGCATCCCGCGACAGCGGCCGGCCGCTGCCGGCGTCGACTGGCGTCGGCGCCACCACTGCGACGCCAGGCCAGTGCAATTCCTCCAGCACGTCCTGCGCCGTCTCGACCAGCTTGGCGCCCTGGCGGATCAGCGCGTGGCAACCGCGCGACTGCGGGCTGTGGATCGAGCCCGGGATGGCGAACACCTCCTTGCCCTGCTCGGAGGCCAGCCGGGCCGTGATCAGCGACCCCGACTGCAGCGCCGCCTCCACCACCAGCGTGCCCTGTGTCAATCCGGCGATCAGGCGGTTGCGCTTGGGAAAGTTGCCAGGCAGCGGTGGCGTGCCAAGCGGGTATTCGCTGACGATCAGGCCGTGGCGGGCGATGCGATGCGCCAGTTCGCGGTGCTGGCGCGGGTAGACGCGGTCGGCACCGGTGCCGACCACGGCGATGGTGGCCAGGCGCTCGGCCGGCGCCACCTCGTCGCTGGCCTGCAGCGCGCCTTCGTGCGCGGCGCCGTCAATGCCCAGCGCCAGGCCCGACACCACGCACAGGCCGGCGCCGGAAAATGCGCGCGCGAACTGGCGCGCGTTCTGCACGCCCTGCGGCGTCGGGTTGCGGCTGCCGACCATGGCCAGCGCCTGGGCCGGCCAGCCGCCGTCGAGCCGCTGCACCTGGCCGAACAGGTACAGCATCAGCGGCGGATCGGCCATCGCCAGCAGGCCGACCGGATAGGCGGCGTCGCCCAGCGTGACCAGCCGGCGCGCCAAGCCGTCGTCGCCCTGCGCCAGCCAGTCGGTGGTGGCCTGCAACTGCGCCGCCAGTTCGGGGGGCTCGGACGACAGCGCCTCGGCCTGGGCCTCGCTCAGCAACTGGCGCCAGGCCGCTCGGCCTTGCGCGAACACCGCCTGCGGCAGCCCGAACGCCGCCAGCAAGCGTCGCGCCGCGTCGTTGCCGATGCCCGGCGTCAGCGCCAGGCGCAGCCAGGCTTCAAGCTCCTCGCGGTCCATGAGCAGCGACATTGAAGAAAGTCATCGGCACATCCGTTCCCCGGACAATAACTCGAAAGCTGGCAGGAACGGCGGACGCGGAAGATGCATCAGGCACGCCTGGAAGACATCGTCTACCGCAGGCCAAGCAGCTTGTCGCCGACCTGCACCGGGTGCCGGACCTCCAGCACCAGCGCGTACGAAACCCGATCAAAAGCGCGCCACACCATCGCCACGCCGTTGCGCTCATCGGGCAGTTGGATGCGCGTGCGCGCCTGCTCGGTCTGGTCGATCAGCGGCGCGCCGGCCGACAGCAGGCTCAGCACGTGCCCCGCTTCGACGCCGTCGCGCCAGCCCTTGTTGATGACCACGATCTGGTGCTGGCCGGCATAACGCCGCGCAGCGCCATCCACCCGCACCACCTGGGCGTCGAGTGCGACATCGGGCGCACGCGGCAGCTGGCTGCGCAACTCGCGCGGCAGCTCGGGCAACAGGCGGTCACCGATGCGAATCTCCTGCTGGCTGCGCGTGATGTCGGCCGCCGCCGGCACCGACACCCGCCTGGACACCGCCTCCCTCGGCGCGCCGCGCTCGACGTCGTGGTCGCCGGCAGACGGCATCGCGACCGGGTCGCGGCGCGCGCCAATCCGCCCATCCACCTCGCTCTCGCCGCGCACCAACCAGACCTGGCCGACGTACCGGCCTTCGTAGCCCAGGATCTCACCGCTTGCCGGGTCCTTCAGCGGCATGGTGGCGCGAAACACACGGAACGCCTGAGGCAGCCCCGGGCCTTGCAGCACCGGAGCATCCGCCGGACCGCGCACGTAGACGCGGTCGCCCTGCGCCGCCATCATCCGGCTCGGCTCGGTCAGCGCGACGATGCGCGGCGCGCGCTGGAAGCTGTCATCGTCCACCACCAGCGACTCGGCCAGAAACGGCTCGATCGATTGCGGCTGCTGTGTCGGCAACGGGCCGCCATCCGCCCGCTCGATGCGGATGCGCGGCGCGAGTCGCACCGTCGCCAGCGGCTCATCCGCCGCGTCCTGCGGCGCCTGCGCGCGCGGCACGGGCGGCGCCTCCGTCAGGCGCTGCTGCGCCGGCACCGACCGGGCGCCGGACAAAGCCAGCGCCGCCAGGCCGACGGCCACGGCGCGTCGGCACAAAACCGCCCTTGTCTCGTGTGTCATTGTTCTTCGACCATTCCCCTGACGCTGCAAATCCGGACGGATTCTGCATTCAAGCCCTGCCGGCGGCTACGCCCATCGGGGTAGTCGCCAGCGCCGGGACGCCAAAGCGACGAAAATGGCGCGCTTATCCCGTATTCATCCATGGCGCTGCTTCCCGTTCTCCGCTACCCCGACCCGCGCCTGCACAAGGTTGCAAAACCCGTGCAGGCGGTCGATGCGCGCGTGCGCGCGCTGATCGACGACATGTTCGAGACCATGTACGACGCCAACGGCATCGGCCTGGCGGCCACGCAGGTGGACGTGCACGAGCGCCTGATCGTGATCGACGTGTCCGAGCAGCGCGATGAGCGCCTGGTACTGATCAACCCCGAGCTGGTCTGGAGCAGCGACGAGCGCATCAAGGCCGAGGAAGGCTGCCTGTCGGTGCCCGGCATCTACGACGGTGTCGAGCGCGCGGCGGCAGTGCGCGTGCGCGCGCTCGACGAGCACGGCGACGCGCGCGAGATCGAGGCCGGGGAATTGCTGGCGGTGTGCATCCAGCACGAAATGGACCATCTGGTCGGCAAGGTGTTCGTCGAATACCTGTCGCCGCTCAAGCAAAGCCGCATCAAGACCAAGCTGCTGAAAGCCGAGCGCGAGGACTTCCGCGCCGCGGCGCGCGCGCAGGAGCGCCTGTGAGGCCGACGACGCCGCACAGCTTGGTGCGGCGCCTGAGCCTCGGCCTGCTGGCCGGCCTGGCGGCGCTGCTGGCGGCCTGCGTCAATCCGGCCAGCATCGCGCCCGGCACGCCGGCGGCCGAGGTGCTGCAAACCCTGGGCGCACCCACCGGCCGCTACCCCATGCCCGGCGGTGGCGAGCGCCTGCAGTACTCGATGCAGCCGGCCGGCCAGAGCGTGTTCAACGTCGACCTGGACCCACACGGGCGCGTGCGGCACGTCGAGCAGGCGCTCAGCGAAGCGCTGTTCGGCCAGCGCATCCAGCCCGATGTCTGGACCCAGGCCGAGGTGCTGCGCGAGTATGGTCACCCCGCCCGCATCATGGGCGTGCACAACTTCGTTGGCGACGTCTGGGTCTGGCGCTACCTCGACGGCCCCACCTGGCGCCTGCTGTTCATCGACATCGACCGTGCAGGCATGGTGCGCGGCTGGTCGAATGGCGATGAAGACCTGCCCGATCCGCCGGATCCGCCCGACGCGCGCTGACCCGCGCCTTGTTTCCCGAACCACCATGAGAGTCGCCTTCGCCGGCACGCCCGAATTCGCCCGTGTCGCGCTGGCCGCGTTGCACGGCGCGGGGCACGACATGCCGCTGGTGCTGACCCAGCCTGACCGGCCGGCCGGCCGCGGCATGAAGCTGCAGGCCTCGCCGGTCAAGCAGTTCGCGCTCGAGCACGACATCCCGGTCACGCAGCCGCGCAGCCTGCGGCTGGACGGCAGGTACCCCGAGGATGCCGCGGCCGCACGCGAGGCCCTGCTGGCCGCGCGGCCCGACGTGATGGTGGTGGCGGCCTATGGCCTGATCCTGCCGCAGTGGGTGCTCGATGCCATGAGTGCCGCGCGGTCGCCCGAAGGCGCGAAGACCCCCTTGGGGGGCAGCGCAACAGGCGCAGCCGTGGAGCGTGGCGGCATGGGACTCGGATGCCTGAACATCCACGCCTCGATCCTGCCGCGCTGGCGCGGCGCGGCGCCGATCCACCGCGCCATCGAGGCCGGCGACCGCGAAACCGGCGTCACCATCATGCAGATGGACGCCGGCCTGGACACCGGCGACATGCTGCTGCTCGAGCGCATGGCGATCGCATCCGGCGACACCACCGCCACGCTGCACGACCGGCTGGCGGCTCTCGGCGGGCGGCTGATCGTGCAGGCGCTCGAACTGGCGGCGCGCGGCGAGCTGCGCGCCACGCCGCAGCCGACGGACGGCGTGAGCTACGCGCACAAGATCGAGAAGCACGAGGCATTGATCGACTGGTCGCAACCCGCGGACGTCATCGAGCGCCGCATTCGCGCCTTCGATCCGTTTCCCGGCGCCAGCACCCGGCTTGGCAAGGAGACCATCAAGCTGTGGCGCGCCGAGCTCGAGCCGGATCCTCCGGCGGCCGCGGCTGCCGCAGGTGCCGTGCTCGCGATCGACGAGCGCGGCGTGCTGATCGCCTGCGGCAGCGGCGCGCTGCGCGCCACCGAGCTGCAGCGCCCGGGCGGCAAGCGGCTGCCGGCGCGCGAATTCCTGCGCGGCCTGCCGCTGCAGCCCGGCCAACGCTTCGGCGACGTGAAGGGGCCCGCGGCATGAACATGCCGCTGCCGCCCGAGCCGCGCGGCGACCTGGCGGCGCGCGGGCGCCTGGGCAACTGGGTCGCCGGCCGCATCGAGGCCTTCGCCCACACCGCGCGTCACCCGCTGTTCTGGGTCGGCGCGCGCGAGATGTCGGGCATCTCGGTCGGCCTCACGGCCTGGTCCTTCATGACCGGCGTCGCCATGGTCAAGAGCGGCATGACGCTGACCGAGAGCGTGCTGATGTCGCTGCTGGTGTTCGCCGGCAGCGCGCAGCTGGCGGCGATTCCGCTGATCGCCGCCGGCGCGCCGCTGTGGGTGGTGCTGGCGGCGGCGTTCTGCGTCAACCTGCGCTTCGTGGTGTTCAGCCTGCACCTGCGCGACTACTTCATGTTCCTGCCGCGCGCACGCCGGCTGTGGCTGGGCTACTTCACCGGCGACGTCACCTACGTGCTGTACACGCGGCGCTTCCCGAAGCCGGCCGAGACCGACGGTCAGCGGCGCGCGCAGATGGCCTACCTGTGGGGCGGCAACTGCACCAACTGGGCGTTCTGGCAGACCTTCGGCCTGCTCGGCATCTTCCTCGGCGCGGCGCTGCCCGAGCGCTGGGGGCTGGAGTTCGCCGGCACGCTGGCGCTGCTGGCGGTCACCTGCTCGCTCGCCACCACCCGCATGCGCGCGCTGTCGGCGCTGCTGGCCGCCGCCGCCGCGGTGGCGCTGTTCGGCCTGCCGTACCGGCTCAACATCGTCGCCGCCATCGTGGTGGCGGTGGCGCTGTCGCTGTTGATCGAACCCCGGCTGAAGCGCCAAGCCACGGAGGCGCCCGATGGCTGAGACCGACGGCTGGACGCTGCTGGTGATCGTCGGCATGACCGCCATCTCGGTCATCACGCGCAGCTTCTTCTTCATCAGCGAGCGCGAGTGGCGCCTGCCCGGCTGGGCGCAACGCGGCCTGCAGTACGCGCCGATCGCCGCCCTGGCGGCGGTGATCGCACCCGACCTGGTGCTGACCGACGGCGTCTTCGGCGCGCTGCTGACGGACGCGCGCAGCTGGGGCGGACTGGCGGCGGCGGCCTTTTATTTCTGGCGCCGCCACTGGAACTTCGCCCTGCTGGGCGCCATCGCCATCGGCATGGCGGTATTCCTGCCGCTGCGCGTGCTGCTGAACTGGTAGCGCGGCCAGCAGTCGGTGCGTGGCTCTTAGAATCGCGGCTTGGCGGCGACCGCGATTGCCGCAAAGGCCGCCACCACCCCCCACCGCACCATGAAGATTCTGCGTTTCTCCGATCTGTGCGCCCAAGGCAAAGCCAAGGGCCAGCGCGTCTTTATCCGCGCCGACCTCAACGTGCCGCAGGACGATGCGGGCAACATCACCGAGGACACGCGCATCCGCGCCAGCGTGCCCTGCATCCGGATGGCGCTGGACGCGGGCGCCGCCGTCATGGTGAGCAGCCACCTCGGTCGCCCGACCGAAGGCGAGATGAAACCCGAGGACTCGCTGGCGCCCGTGGCCCGTCGCCTGGGCGAGCTGCTGGGCCGCGAAGTGCCGCTGCTGGCCAACTGGGTCGACGGCGTGCAGGTGGCACCCGGCCAGGTCGTGCTGCTTGAGAACTGCCGCGTCAACAAGGGCGAGAAGAAGAACGATGAAGCCCTTTCACGCAAGATGGCCGCACTTTGCGAGATTTACGTCAATGATGCCTTTGGCACCGCACATCGTGCCGAAGCCACGACCTACGGCATCGCCCAGTTCGCACCAATCGCCTGCGCCGGACCGCTGCTGGCGGCCGAGATCGACGCCCTGAACCAGGCACTGGCAAACCCCGAGCGGCCCCTGGTCGCCATTGTGGCGGGCAGCAAAGTCAGCACAAAACTCACGATCTTGCAGTCTTTGGCAGCCAAAGTCGATCAACTTATTGTGGGTGGCGGCATTGCCAACACCTTCATGCTGGCCGCCGGGCTGCCGATCGGCAGGAGTCTGGCGGAGCCGGACCTGGTGCGCGATGCCAAGGCCGTGATCGAGGCCATGAAGGCGCGCGGCGCCGAGGTGCCGATCCCGACCGACGTCGTCACTGCCAAGGAATTCAAGGCCGACGCCAAGGCCGAAGTCAAGGCCGCAGCCGAGGTGGCGGCAGACGACATGATTCTGGACATCGGTCCGCAAACTGCCGGCAAGTTGGCAGATCAGCTGCGAAAAGCCGGAACCATCGTCTGGAATGGCCCGGTCGGCGTATTCGAGATGGCGCCGTTCGAGCACGGCACCCGAACCATTGCCCAGGCCATCGCCGACAGTCCGGCCTTCAGCATCGCCGGCGGCGGCGACACGCTGGCGGCAATCGCCAAGTACGGCATCGAGAAGGACGTGGGCTACATCTCGACCGGCGGCGGTGCCTTCCTGGAAGTCTTGGAAGGCAAGACGCTGCCGGCATTCGAGATCCTGATGAAGCGCGCCGAAGCGCACTGAGCACAGCGACGCCGGCGCCACTCGACGCCCGCCGCGCCCGACTGCCACGGCGCGCCTGACATCGGCGGGTCACCGGCGCGTGCCAGAATGCCCGAAGGCATCGTCGCCGTCTGCCCGAAAGAGTTCCATGACCCATCGCGCCACCAAGATCGTCGCCACGCTCGGCCCCGCCTCGAGCGATCCGGGGCTGCTGGAGGAGATGATCCGCACCGGCGTCAACGTGGTGCGCCTGAACTTCAGCCACGGCAAGGCCGAGGACCATGTGGACCGCGCGCGCCTGGTGCGTGAGGCGTCCGAGCGCGCCGGCCGCGAGGTCGCCATCATGGCCGACCTGCAGGGGCCGAAGATCCGGGTCGGCAAGTTCGAGCATGGCCAGGTGACGCTGCAGCCTGGCGCGCCCTTCGTGCTGGACGCGGCACGCATCGAGCCGGGCGACGTGCACGGCGTCGGCCTGGACTACAAGGCGCTGCCGCGCGACGTCAAGGCCGGCGACACGCTGCTGCTCAACGACGGCCTGATCGTGCTCGGCGTGACCGAGGTGCGCGGCGATGCGGTGCACACCAGCGTCAGGCTGGGCGGCGAACTGTCCGACAACAAGGGCATCAACAAGCAGGGCGGCGGTCTCACCGCGCCGGCACTCACCGGCAAGGACATGGAGGACATCAAGACCGCCATGGCGCTGCGCGCCGACTACGTGGCCGTGAGCTTTCCGAAAAACGCCGCCGACATGGAGCTGGCGCGCCAGTTGTGCAACGCGGCCGGCGCCGAGCACGGGCACAAGCCGCGGCTGATCGCCAAGATCGAGCGCGCCGAGGCGATCCCGAAGCTGCGCGAGATCCTGAGCGCCAGCGACGGCATCATGGTGGCGCGCGGCGACCTGGCGGTCGAGGTCGGCAATGCCGCCGTGCCGGCGCTGCAAAAGAAGATGATCGCCCTGGCGCGCGAGGCCGACAAGCTGGTCATCACCGCCACCCAGATGATGGAAAGCATGATCGGCAACCCGATGCCGACGCGCGCCGAGGTCAGCGACGTCGCCAACGCCGTGCTCGACGGCACCGACGCGGTGATGCTGAGCGCCGAGACTGCGGTCGGCAAGTACCCGCTGGAGACGGTGCGCGAGATGGCCGCCATCTGCGAGGCCGCCGAGGAGCACGACCCGGTCGAGCTCGACGCCGACTTCAGCGGCCGGCAGTTCGCGCGCATCGACCAGTCGATCGCCATGGGCGCGCTGTTCACCGCCTACCACCTGGGCGCCAAGGCCATCGTGGCATTGACCGATTCGGGCTCCACCGCGCTGTGGATGAGCCGCCACCGCGTGCGCATCCCGATCTACGCGCTGACGCCCAAGATCGGAACCCAGCGCAAGATGGCGCTGTACCGCAACGTGCGCCCGATGCTGATGGACACCGCCGCCGAGCGCGACGCCGCGCTGGCTCAGGCCGAGGCCTACCTGAAGCGCCAGGGCGTGGTGAACGCGGGCGACGTGTACGCCATCACCTGCGGCGAACCCATGGGCGCGCCGGGCGGCACCAACATGCTCAAGATCTGCCGCGTCGGCTGAACCACGCCGCGGCCGGCGCATGCGCGCCGGGCCAGGCCTGCACCGCCCACCAGAACAGGCCCCCCGCCAGCCAGCAGAACCAGCCGGCCCACAGCACGTGGCTGAGGAAATGCGCACCGCGCGCCATTTGCACGGCGCCGAAGACCATGCCCGCCAGCAGCGTGACGAAGAGCCACGCGCGGGCCACGCGCGGCGCCCACGGCCGCAGCCAGAAGAACCCCGCCAGAAACGCGAACGCCGTCGATGCGTGCCCGGCCGGAAAGCAGTGCCCGCCGCCACCGTCGGCCACGCCCCAGCGCCAGTGCGAGACGTAGCGTGCGCCGCCGCCGAAGGCCTGCAGGTCCCACGGACAACTGGTCAGGCTGCTGCGCTTGAGCACCTGCACCACCAGTGCCGCCAGCAGAATGCCGGCCACCAGGCCCGCACGGTGCGCGCGCGGCAGCGCACGCAGCGGCCCCAGCGGGCGCCAGATCATCGCCGCCAACAGCAGCACCAAGGCCCAGGCGGCCTGGCGCGCGCCGGTGTGCAGCACCTCCTGCAGCCACCACTCGTGCGTCAGCGCAAAGCCCTGCGCGGTGCCGAACCAGCGCGCCAGCGGCAGGTCGAGCGCGCTGGCGTCCCAGGCCAGCACCAGTGCCAGCGCGGTGGCGGTCCAGGCGACGAAGCGGGTGGGGCTGAGCGGCGGCGCGGCGGGCATCGGGTGAGCCGCGGGCACGGATTGCTGCGCTGCGCGGCTGCGCCACGGTAAACCAGCCTTCTGAAGCGCGGCTTAAGACCCAGGGCGTGTGCGGTCGGCCAGCTAGAATCGACCGGAATCACGGGCGCCCGCCGTTTCCGTGGACCGCTTTTTTGACTCCCGGAGGATTTGCACCATGCCACTCGTTTCCATGCGCGAGCTGCTCGACCACGCGGCGGCCAACAACTACGGCATTCCCGCCTTCAACGTCAACAACCTGGAGCAGGTGCAGGCCGTGATGGCCGCCGCCGACGAGGTCGGCGCACCGGTCATCCTGCAGGCCAGCGCCGGCGCGCGCAAGTACGCCGGCGAGCACTTCATCAAGTACCTGATCCAGGCCGCGTCCGAGGCCTACCCGCACATCCCCATGGTGATGCACCAGGACCACGGCACGTCGCCCGCCATCTGCAAGGGCGCGCTCGACCTGGGCTTCGGCTCGGTGATGATGGACGGCTCCTTGCGCGAGGACGGCAAGACGCCGGCCGACTTCGATTACAACGTCGACGTCACCAGGCAGGTCGTCGCCATGGCGCACCAGATCGGCGCCACCGTGGAGGGCGAGCTGGGCTGCCTGGGCAGCCTGGAGACCGGCGAAGCCGGCGAGGAAGACGGCGTCGGCGCCGCCGGCAAGCTGAGCCACGACCAGCTGCTGACCGACCCCGAGGAGGCTGCGCAGTTCGTCAAGGCCACGCAGCTCGACGCGCTGGCGATCGCCATCGGCACCAGCCACGGCGCCTACAAGTTCACCCGCCCGCCCACCGGCGACGTGCTGGCGATCAGCCGCGTGAAGGAAATCCACGCGCGCATCCCCAACACGCATCTGGTCATGCACGGCTCGTCCAGCGTGCCGCAGGATCTGCTGGCCCTCATCAACCAGTACGGCGGCAAGATGAAGGAGACCTACGGCGTGCCGGTGAAGGAGATCCAGGAGGCCATCAAGCACGGCGTGCGCAAGATCAACATCGACACCGACATCCGCCTGGCCATGACCGGCGCGGCGCGCAAGTTCCTGGCCGAGAACCCCGACAAGTTCGACGCCCGCGAGTGGCTCAAGCCCGCCCGCGCCGCCGCGCAGGCCATCTGCAAACAGCGCTACCTGGAGTTCGGCTGCGAAGGCCAGGGCAGCAAGATCAAGGGCCTGCCGCTGTCGGTGATGGCCGAGAAGTACGCCAGGGGCGAGCTGGCGCAGGTCGTGAACTGAAAGTGCGGTGGCGGTGCGCCGCTGCCGCCGCCTCTTTCAGCACGATCCAAGGCTTGCCCGTATGGCAAGCTTGTCTTGTCCATGGACATTCCCCGCCATCTCGAAGGCCAGCGCGCCCGGTGGCTGCATGCCACCGGCGCACGGTGTCTGATCGACCAGGCCGGCGCCAGCGTGTTCGAGCGCGGCCAGACCTATGCGCAGGGCGGCGCGGTGCAGGCCTTGTCCACCTCGTTCGAGCAGAACGATCTGCGCGCCGAAGCCACCATCAGCGGCACCCAGGATTACCGCGTGCACTGGCTCATCGAGCCCGAGGGCGCCGTGACGACCAATTGCGATTGCCCGCACGCACAGGACGGCCACTTCTGCAAGCACCAGGTGGCGCTGGGCCTCACGCTGCATGCGCTGCTGGCGGGCGACGCACCGGCGGTCGACGACGCGGCGCAACAAAGGCTCACCGCCGCCGCCAAGCGCGCGCAGACCCAGGCCGCCAACCAGCAGGCGCTGCGCGACTTCGTCGGCCGGCAAGGCGCGCAGGCGCTGGCCGAGCGCCTGTGGCAGTGGGCCGAGCGCGAGCGTGCGCTGATGGCCGACCTGAAAGCCTGGGCCGCCGTGGACGGCGCGGCGGCCGCGGGCGGCGCGGCGTCGGCGCTCAAGCCCGTCATCACCCAACTGCTGGCGCCTGGCCGCTTCATCGATTACCACCAGGCACACGACTATGCCCGGTGCGCGCAGTCCGTCGTCACCCTGCTGCAGCAGGCCGCGGTGCGCGACCCGGCCCAGGCGCGCAGCCTGTGCGAGCACACACTCAGGCAGTTGTGGAAGGCGATGGAAGTCGCGGACGATTCTGACGGTGCCATCGGCGACGTGACGGTGCAGGTGTTCGAGGTGCTAAAAAGCGCCGTGGCCGCCGCGCCACCGCCGACCGAATGGGCCAAGACCTGGCTCAAGCTGCTGGAGGCCGACCCCTTCGGCCTGTGGCCCGACGATGCGCTGGTGGACCTGGCCGGCCCGGACTTCCAGCGCGCCTGGGGCCAGCGCGTGACCGACGAATGGCTGACCTACGCCGTGCGGGACGAAGGCAAGGCAGGCCACGCCGGGCGCGACGGCCTGACCATGGACTGGCAGCGCCGCAAGCTGCGCGATCGCTACATCAACCACCTCCAGCGCCAGGGCGACCCCCAGGCCGTGCTCGAAGCCATGCAGGCGCATCTGCGCGAAGCGCACGAATACAGCGAACTGGTCGCCTGCTGTGAAAACCTGGGCAGGCACCGCGAAGCGCTGCAATGGGCCGAGCAAGGTCGTCAGCACTTTCCGGACGACTGGCGGCTGGAAGCCGACCTGCTGCGCTGCTACGAACGCGATGGCTGGGACGAAGAGGCGCTGGCGATCCGTCGCCGTCAGCTGGAGCGCTCGCCCGGCGTGGCGCAATACACCGCCGTATTGCGGACGGCGCAGGCGGCCGGCCGAGATCCCGCCGCCTATCGGCAGGAGCTGATGGATTGGGCGGCCAGCCGAGAGCAGGCCGAGCAGAAGCAGCGCCAACGCTGGCAGCCTGGCATCGCCAGTGTCGACGTGAGCGTGCGCACGCGCTGGCTGCTGCACGAGAATCATCTGGACGAGGCGGTGGCGCTGGTCCGGTCGCCGCACGGCTGCACGGCTGATTTGCTGCGCGATCTGGCGCTGCGCCTGCCCACGGCGCAGCACCAGGACGCCGTGGACTTGTTGCACCGCGTGTTCGATGCCCGCATGGCGCAGGCCACTTCGCCCTACCGCGAAGAGCTGCGGCTGGTGCGCGACATGCTCAAGCGGCAAACGCCCCAGCAGCAACGCCAGTGGCTGGCACACTTGCGGGTCCACTACAAAGCCAAACGCAATTTCATCAAGGGACTGCCCGATGCCTGAGCCATCCGCCCTGCACACCAGCCAACTCACCAGCCTGCCCCTGCTCGCGCGCGGCAAGGTGCGCGACAACTACGCCGTCGGCGACGACCGCATCCTGATGGTCGCCAGCGACCGCATCAGCGCCTTCGACGTCATCATGGGCGAGCCGATTCCGGGCAAGGGCGAGCTGCTGACGCAGATGGCGCTGTGGTGGTTCGAGCAACTAAAGGACATCGTGCCGAATCACCTGACCGGCGAGACGCCCGAGAGCGTGGTGACGCCGGACGAGGTTGCGCAGGTGAAAGGGCGCAGCATGCTGGTCAGGCGCCTCAAGCCCATCCCGGTGGAGGCCGTGGTGCGCGGCTACCTGGCGGGCAGCGGCTGGAAGGAGTACCAGGCGAGCCGCAGCGTGTGCGGCGTGCCGCTGCCCGAGGGGCTGCAGAACGCCAGCAGGCTCCCCGCCGCCATCTACACCCCGGCCGCCAAGGCGGCGGTGGGCGAGCACGACGAGAACATCACGTTCGAGCGCACGGCTGAGATGATCGGCACCGAACTGGCGGCCAGGATCCGCGACATCAGCATCGCGCTGTACGAGCGCGCCGCCGCCATCGCGCTTCAGAAAGGCATCATCATCGCCGACACCAAGTTCGAGTTCGGTCTGGACGATGCCGGCCAGCTGGTGCTGATGGACGAGGTGCTGACCCCCGATTCCTCGCGCTACTGGCCGGCCGACAGCTACAAGGAGGGGAGCAACCCGCCCAGCTTCGACAAGCAGTTCCTGCGCGACTGGCTGGAGCAGGCACAGGTGGGTGGCAAGCCCTGGGACAAGGCAGCTCCGGCGCCGAAGTTGCCTGACGGGGTGATCGCGCAGACGGCGGCCAAGTACCGCGAGGCGATGCAGCGGCTGCTGGGTTGACTTTTCAACGCAGCTGGCCGCCGGCGCAACAAGAGCGCGCGCCACGGTCTCATTGGCCTGGCGTTTCTGACCAGGCCCGCAGCAGGCGCGCCTGCTCCTGCTCGGCGCTCAATGCGCCATCCGGCAGTTCGCGCGCGATGAAGTCGTCCACCGCATCGTGCAGCGCGGTGCTGGCGGTGCGGTAGCCGCTGCCGGTGTGCTCGGCAGGATGCGGCTCGTGCTGGATGAAGGCCAGGCGCCACTGGCCGTCGGGCTCGCGGCAGGCCACGCCGACCTCGTCACGCGCCACCGGGGCAGGGCGGGCGGCAGCGTACTCGCGGCAGATCTGGCCGCCGTCGCGGGCAAAGCTGGCCAGCAGTTCGATCTGGTCGTTGCCGGCGCGCAGGCGGCGGCCGCTGGGCGCGGTCTCCAGCGCCAGCGCCAGCCCGGGTTCGCGCACGATCTCGCCGGCATCGGCCAGCGTGGGCGCGACGGCGGCACCCGGGGTTTGCAACGCATATCCGGCGAAACCGCCCAGGGCCAGCAGCGCGATCGAAGCGAAGGCGGCGGCGCCCCAGTTCAGGCCACCATCCAGGCCCAGCCAGCCGGCGAGGCGCTCGCCAAGGCCAGGCCAAGCCCGGCCGCGCGCCGATGCCACGGCCGGCCCGTGTGCCGGCTGCGCCGCGTCCGCCGGCCATGGTGCATTCAGGATGGTGGCGATCAACGCCGGCGGCGCGGGCGCCTCCAGCGTGGCGTCGAACGCGCGGCGCACCTGCTCGCCACTGTCCACCAGCGCCTGCAGGCGCGCGCGCAGTGCAGGTTGCGCCGCCAGGGCATCCTCGACCTCGGCGTAGCGAGCCTCGTCCTCCAGCTGCGCGTCCAGATAAGCCAGCAGCAGTTCGTCGTTGATCGGCACCGGGTTCATGACGCGGCCTCCGCGCCGCGGCCCAGGCCGTCGGCCAGCCTGGCGCGTGCCCGCGCCAGCCGACTCATCACGGTGCCCACGGGCAGGCCCAGGGCCGCCGCGGCGTCCTTGTACGACAGGCCGTCTACCGTCACCATCATCAGCACCACTTTCTGCTCTTCGGGCAAGGCCGCGATCAACCGTCGCACGGCGTGCGCCTCACTGCGCGCCTCCAGCAGCTGGCGGCCATCGTCGCCGATCACGTCGGCCAGCGCCTCGGTGTCGGTGTCGGTCCGCTGCCGCTGGCGCGTCCGGTGTTCGTCCAGCCAGGTGGTCTGGATGATGCGGAACACCCAACTCGCCAGGCTGGTACCCGGCTGCCACTGATGCCAGCGCTCGATCGCCTTCAGGCAGGCGGCCTGCACCAGGTCGTCGGCGGCGTGGCCGTCGCCGGTCAGGCCATGGGCAAAGCGCCGCAGGCGGGGCAGCAGGCTGACCAGTTCAGCGCGCGGGTCGGTATCGGGCGGCATGCGTGCTCGTGCGTGATGGGACAACGTCGAAACAAACTGTTTTATTCCGTCGCTCAGGGCGAACCGCGGGAATGAATGGTCGACTCGCCGCGTTCTCAGGTGTGCCCTCAGCCCGCCGACCGAGGCCGATGGTAGCGCCCAGGCGCCGGATCGGGACAATCCACCCCATGTCAATCCAGAGCATCACCGATTCAACCCGGTCAACCCGGCTCGCGCGCCTGCTGCTGGCGCTGCTGCTGGTGTTCGCACCGCCGACGCTGCAATGGCAGGACGCCCAAGGCCGGGTGCAGCACGCAGCCGCCGCCTGGGCCGATGACGGCGATGGCGACGGCGGCGGCAATGGCAATGGCGGCGACGGCAGCCTCGGTGCCTATCCGTGGGGCGACCACAGCCGGCCCGCCACCCCGCCGACACGCCAGCCGCAGCGGCGCACCCGGCGCGCCCGCGCGCCCACACCGCCGCCGGCCAACATGGCACCGGACGAATTGCTGGCCCTGAACCCCACCCCGGCCGCGCTGGGCCGCGCCACCGCGCTGGGCGCGACCGAGATCGAAACCATCGCCGCCGCCACGCTGGGCCTGCGCGTGGTTCGCCTGCGCCTGCCCGCAAGCCTGAGCGCCGCCAACGCGCTGGCCCAGCTGGCACCGACCGATGCTGGGGTGTTCGAGCGCCAGCACCGCTACGCGCTGGCGCAGGCCAAACCCGCCGCCCCACCGGCGCAGCGCTGCGAAGGCCCCGATTGCGCCACGCCCGGCCGCATGGCGGGGCTGATCGACTGGCCGCCGGACACGCGCCAGTGCGGCCGCGGCCAGATCGTCGGCATGGTGGATACGCCAGTGCAGACCAGCCACCCGGCACTGGCCGGCGCCGGCGTGCGCACGCAGGGCTTCCAGGACGCCGATCGCAGCGCCGCGCCGGCCGACCACGGCACCGCGATCGCCGCGCTGCTGGTCGGCCGCGCCGACCAGGGCTTCGGCGGCCTGCTGCCGCGGGCCCAGCTGTTTGCGGCGGCGCCGTTCCACCAGCCACGGCAGGGCGCGCCGGTGGCCGATGCCAGCGCCGTCGTCAAGAGCCTGGACTGGCTGGCCGCGCAACGGGTGCAGGTGATCGGCATGAGCCTGGCCGGTCCGCGCAACCTGGTGCTGAACGCGGCGGTACAGGCCGCGGTCGAGAAGGACATCGTGATCGCCGCGGCCGCCGGCAACGCCGGCCGCAACGCGCCGCCGGCGTATCCGGCCGCGTTCGAGCGCGTGCTGGCGGTGACCGCGATCGATGCCCGGCGCCAGATCTACCGCCGCGCCAACCAGGGTGCCCACATCGACTTTGCGCTGCCCGGCGTCGGGGTCTGGAGCGCCGGGCTGGACGGGCGCGGCCAGCGCCGCAGCGGCACCTCTTACGCCGTGCCCTTCATGGTGGGCTTCGTGTCGCAATCGCTGGCCCAGCGCGCGATCCAGCGCCCCGAGCTGCTGCAAGGTCGCGCCGGCCCGGTGCGGGATCTGGGCACGCCAGGGCACGATCCCGTGTTCGGCTGGGGATCGCCGCGCTTCGCCGGTCCGTGCCGCTGAATGCCCGGGTCCGCCAAACCAAGCGTTACATCTGCACAGCCGGCGACGGAATAAGTCCTGCCTGCCGGCCGTTGTCGACGTGCGGAGGTGATGTCAACCCACCGCGTTTGCTTAACGCCGACGACACAAGGAGTTCGCCATGAGAATCGGATACGGATTGATTGCTGTGAGTTGCGCGCTGCTGATGGCATGCGGCGGCGGCGACGACGACAACAGCTCGCCAACCCCCGGCACGCCGCCCGGCGGCGGCACCACGCCACCCGTCGCCAGCGAGTTGCCGGTCGACCCGGCGCCGACCGGCGGCACCTACCAGTGCCGCAACGTCAGCGTGCTGGCGGCGCGGCTGGACAACCTGGAGGTGCCGGCGGGCCACCAGTGCGCGCTGCGCGGCACGCGGCTGATCGGCACCGCCAAGGTGAATCAGGGTGCGCAGCTGGATGCCCACGACATCCGCATGAACGGCAACCTGCAGTCGCAGGGCGCGGCGCACATCAGCCTCAGCGGCAGCTGGATCGGCGGTTCGGTGCAGATCGAGCAAGGCCAGTCGGCCACGCTGCAGGGCAGCCGCATCGACGGCAACATCCAGCTGACGTCCAACCGCGGCCGCTTGGTGGTCGAGCAGAACCAGGTCGGCGCCAACATGCAGGTCAAGCAGAACACGGGTGGCGTGCTGTTGAACCGCAACCGCACCGCCGGCAACCTGGAATGCCAAGCCAACCTGCCCGCGCCGACCGGCAGCGGCAACACCGCGGCGCTGAAGACGGATCAGTGCCGGGCGCTGTGAGTCCTCACCGATGGCCACCCGCCGGCAGCCCGGACAGGCACGGCCTGCGGGTCGGCGAGCGCCGCGCTGCTGAGCGGCTCACATCATCCGGCCCGCACAGGCCGGGACTTCCCGCGCTCAGACCACCCTCACCCGGATCACCCCCGCCACCGCGCGGATGGCGTCGATCGCCGCCTGATCCGGCGCCGTCGCGACATCGATGATGTTGTAGGCCAGCTGATCGCGGCTGCGGTTGCTCATGTCGAGCACGTTGATGCCGGCGTCGGCCAGCACCGACAGCACATGGCCGAGCACACCGGCGACGTTGTCGTTGGCGAAGGTGATGCGCGCCGCGCCCGGCGTGCGCTCCATGCGGATCGCGGGATAGTTGACCGAATTGCTGATGTGGCCGTTCTCGAGGAAGTCGCTCAGCTGGTCGGCGGCCATTACGGCGCAGTTCTCTTCCGACTCCTCGGTGCTGGCGCCGATGTGCGGCATGGCGATGACCTTGGCGTGCGTCACCAGCCCCGGCTCGGGGAAGTCGCACACGTAGCGGCCCAGCGAGCCGGCGTCCAGCGCCTGCGCCACGGCGGCCGGATCGACGATGCTCTCGCGCGCGAAGTTGAGCAGCACCGCGCCCGGCTTCATCTGCGCCAGCGCGGCCGCATCGATCATGTGGCGCGTGGCGTCCATGGCCGGCACGTGCAGGCTGACGTAGTCCGAGCGGCCCAGCAGCGCGGGCAGGTTTTCCATCCGCTGCACGGCGTTCGACAGCCGCCAGGCGGCGTCGATCGACAGCGCCGGGTCGAAGCCGAGCACCTTCATGCCCATCGACAGCGCGATGTCGGCCACCATCGAGCCGATCGCGCCCAGGCCGACGATGCCCAGCGTCTTGCCGCGCAGCTCGCCGCCGGCGAAGCGCGACTTTTCCTTTTCCAGCAGCGCGTGCATGGCGCTGGAATCCGTCATGTCGGCCAGCGACTGCGCGTAGGCGATGCCGGGCAGGATGCCGCGCGTGGCCAGCAGCATGCCGGCCAGCACCAGCTCCTTCACGGCGTTGGCGTTGGCGCCGGGCGTGTTGAAGACGACGATGCCATGTTTGCCGTAGTCATCGACGGGGATGTTGTTGACGCCGGCGCCGGCGCGCGCCACCGCCCGCAGCGATTCGGGCACCGGCTGGCCGTGCAGCTTGTGGCTGCGCAGCAGGTAGGCGTCGGGCTGGTCGGTATCGCCGCCGACCTGGTACTTGTCGCGCGCGAAGCGCTCCAGCCCCTTCGGCGAGATGGCGTTGTAGGTCTTGATCTTGAACATCGGGAATCCTTGGGGATATGACGAAATGATCTCGCTGCGCATCGATGACGGCGCTGCGCGCCATGACGGATGGGTCAGCTGTCGACCGTCACGGTCATTCCGTCATTGACGCCGCGCAGCGGCGACGTCATTTCGTCATTTGACCTGCTCGTAGGCCCATTTCAGCCACGGCATCAGCGCCTGCAGGTCGCTCTGCTCGACCGTGGCGCCGCACCAGATGCGGATGCCGGGCGGCGCGTCCTTGTACGAGCCGATGTCGTAGGCCACGCCTTCCTTCTCCAGCAGCTTCACCAACACCTTGACCTTGTCGGCCTCCAGGTCGAGCGACAGGCAGACGCTGGTGTTGGAACGCGTCGCCTCGCTCTGGGCCAGGAAGGAGATCCAGGGATTGGCGGCGACGAAATCTTCGATCACCTTCAGGTTGGCCTGGCTGCGCTGCATCGTGCCCGGCACGCCGCCCACGCTCTCGCACCACTGGAGCGCATCCAGGTAGTCGGCCACGCACAGCATCGAGGGCGTGTTGATGGTGTCGCCCTTGAACAGCGCCTCGTTCAGCTTGCCGCCCGAAGTCATGCGGAAGATCTTCGGCAGCGGCCAGGGCGGGCTGTAGCTCTCCAGCCGCTCCACGGCGCGCGGGCCCAGGATCAGCATGCCGTGGCCGGCCTCGCCGCCCAGCACCTTCTGCCACGAGTAGGTGACGACGTCGAGCTTGTCCCAGGGCAGTTCCATCGCGAACACCGCTGAGGTGGCGTCGCAGATGGTCAGGCCCGCGCGGTCGTCGGGGATCCAGTCGCCATCAGGGACCCGCACGCCGCTGGTGGTGCCGTTCCAGGTGAACACCACGTCGTGGTCGAAGTTGACCTTGGACAGGTCGGGCAGCTCGCCGTAGCCGGCTTCGTGGCGCGTCACGTCAGGCAGCTTGAGCTGCTTGACCACATCGGTCACCCAGCCGGCGCCGAACGATTCCCAGGCCACCATGTCGACGCCGCGCGCGCCCAGCAGCGACCACATCGCCATCTCCATGGCGCCGGTGTCCGAGGCCGGAACGATGCCGATCCGGTAGCCCTCGGGCAGGCCGAGGATGCGCGCCGATTCGCTGCAGGCCGCGCCCAGCAGCTGCTTGCCCAGCGCCGAGCGGTGCGAGCGCCCGAGGCCGACCAGGTCGAGGCTGGCGACGTCGTAGCCTGGTCGCTTGGCGCAGGGGCCGGAGGAGAAGTTGGGGATGTTCGGTTTGTTGGTGGGTCGGGTCATGCGCGGCTCGCGTCGGATGGAAGAAATGCAACCGGGCATTCTATGGGCGCGCCCTAGAATCGGGCGCCATGAACTTCATAGACCAGCTTCGCGACGCGGAAACCCGCCAGCAATCGATGCTGTGCGTGGGGCTGGACCCGGAACCCAGCCGCTTCCCGACCGGCATCACGCGCGACGCCGAGGGCATCCACGATTTCTGTCTGGCCATCGTCGAGGCCACGCACGACCTGGTGTGCGCGTTCAAGCCCCAGGTCGCCTACTTCGCCGCGCACCGCGCCGAGCCGCAGCTGGAGCGCCTGATCCGGCGCATGCGCGACATCGCGCCCCGGGTGCCGATCATCCTCGACGCCAAGCGCGGCGATATCGGCAGCACGGCTGAACAGTACGCCAGGGAGGCGTTCGAGCGCTACGGCGCCGACGCCGTGACGCTGTCGCCCTTCATGGGTTTCGATTCGGTCGAACCCTACTTGCAATACAAGGGCAAGGGCGCCTTCCTGCTGTGCCGTACCTCCAACCCCGGCGGCGACGACCTGCAGAACCAGCGCCTGGCCAGCGTGGAGGGCCAGCCGCTGCTGTACGAGCATGTGGCGCGCCTGGCCCAGGGGCCGTGGAACCTGAACGGCCAGCTCGGCCTGGTGGTCGGCGCCACCTACCCGCAGGAGATCGAGCGCGTGCGCGCGCTGGCACCGACGCTGCCGCTGCTGATCCCCGGCGTCGGCGCCCAGGGCGGCGACGCCGCGGCGACGGTGCAGGCCGGCTGGCGCGGCGACGCCGCCGGCAACACCAGCGGCCCGATCGTCGTCAACAGCTCACGCGCCATCCTGTATGCGGCCAGCGGCACCGATTTTGCCGATGCCGCGCGCGCCGCGGCGCAGACCACGCGCGCGACGCTGAATGCGGCGCGCGGCGGCACGCCGGCGCCCGCCGCCGGCTGACCCAGGCTCAGCGCCGCGCCCGCGCCGCCTCGTACAGCGGCATCACCTTCGGCATCGCCGCCTGCAGCGACTGCAGGCGGTTGCCCGGCGCCGGGTGGGTCGACAGGAAGCTGGGGCCGCGGCCGCCGCCGACCTGCGCCATCTTCTGCCACAGCGTGACGGCGGCGCGCGGATCGTAGCCGGCGCGCGCGGCCAGCTCCAGCCCGTACAGGTCGGCCTCGCTCTCCATGTTGCGCGAGAACGGCAAGTCCATCGCCAGCTGTTTGCCCAGGCCGGCCAGCTGCGTCGCGCGCTCGCCCAGGCCGAGCAGCGCACCACCGATGGCCACCGCCATGTCGCCAGCCGCGGTCTGCGAGATCTTCTCGCGCGTGTGTTCGCGCAGCGCGTGCGCCATCTCGTGGCCCATCACGGCGGCGATCTCGTCGTCGGTCAGCCGCAGCTTGCGCAGCAGGCCGGTGTAGAAGGTGATCTTGCCCCCCGCCATAACGTGGGCGTTGACGGCGTCCTCGTTGATCAGCACCAGCTGCCAGGGCCAGCGCGCGGCGTCGGGGCGGAACGCCACCACCTGCGGCACCAGGCGTTGCATGATGGCGTTGACGCGATTGAACTCGGGGCCGCTGGTGATCAGCGTGCCTTCCGAGCGGGCTTCGCGGTTCTGCTGGTCGTAGTACTGCAGCGACTGCTGCATCACCTGCTCGGACGACACCAGCAGCAGCTGCGAGCGGCCCTGGCCGCCCGAGGCGACGCTGCCGGTGGTGGTGCTGGCGCAGCCAGCCGCCAGCGCGGCGGCGACCAGGGCGGCGGCAAGGGAATGGCGGAAAGTCATCGTCAAAGGCTCCGGGCAGTCTGGCGACAGATGGTCACGAATTGTGCCTTGGCCGCCCGCGCCACCGCGTCAGACAAGCGCTTGCCCGCGAGCGCGCCGGATTCGCACGCTTCGGGCGCCTGCTACTTGGGCATGGCGCAGTGCCCGCTGCTGGTGAGGATTCCCGAGCCGGCGGCAATGATGGGCGGCTCCAGCCGCAGGTTGACCGGCGCCGAGCCGACGAAGTCCCAGGCGCCGAAGGCCAGCAGGGCAAGCCAGAAGATCCAGCGGTAGGTGACGGCAGGCATCGCGTCGTCTCCCTCAGAAGCCGAAGCGGCGCCGCAGGCGCACGCCGATCAGCGTGCCCGCAAAGGCCAGCGGCACCCAGATCCAGCCGTGCAGGCTGCCGGTCGAGATGCCGCTGACCATGGCGCCGACGTTGCAGCCGAACGCCAGCCGCGAGCTGTAGCCGAGCAGGAAGCCGGCCAGCAGGCCGATCAGCCATTGCTTGCCGGTCATGCTGCGCTCGCTGGGCGGGCGACTCGGCAGCACCCACAGCGCGCCGGCCAGGATGCCGATGTTGGTGATGCTGGTCACGTCCAGCAGCAGCGTCTGCTGCAGCCGCTCGGCGTGGCCGGGGTCGCTCCAGAAGGCGTTGGCGGCGGGGTCGAACAGGCCCAGCGCGGCGGCGCCCTTGGCGCCCCACAGGCCGAAGCCGTAGACCACGCCCCAGGGCTGGCCGGCGATCAGCAGGTTGAGCGCGGCGAACCCGGCCAGCACCAGGGCGCCCCAGATCCAGCGCCCGGGCATGCTGCGCAGGCTGAAGCGGCGCCCGCTCCACCAGCCGACGCCGACGGCAACCAGCACCAGGCCCACCAGGGTGGCGATCAGCGCGCGCCCGGCGCCCAGGCGCTCGACCAGGCCGATCGGCTCCAGCGCGCCCAGCGCCAGCCAGTCGTTCAGGTGCGCCGCGCCCAGGAAGCTGCCGATGGCGAACATCGGCAGCACCGCCATGTTCAGCGGCACGCCGAGGCCGGCCTTGTACAGGGTGCCCGAGCCGCAGCCGTCGGCCAGCTGCATGCACAGGCCGAACACGAAGGCGCCCACCAGCAGGCTGATGGAGGGTGGGCCGAGTGCCGCCTGCACCTCTGGAAAGTGCGCCAGCATGGGCATCGACACCGCCGCCAGCAGCGCCAGCAGGATGATCTGGCCGTACACGCCGGACGGGTCGCGCTCCTCGACCAGGCGCCGCCATCCGGTGGTGAAGCCGAAGCGCGCCGCCGCCAGGCCCCAGCCCAGGCCCACGCCAACCAGCAGCAGCAGCGCCTGGCGCGCCGACACCGACCACAGCAGCCAGCCGAACAGCGCCAGCACCGCCAGCGCCAGCGGCGCACGCTGGCTCCAGGACCGGGCGGCAGCGCGGGGCGCCCTCGCAGCCGCCACCGACGTGCGCATCGCACTGCCGCTCATGGCAGCCGGCCGCTCAGGTTGCGCTGCGCCCAGGTCACCAGCATGTGGCGCAGCTTCTCCAGCCGTTCGGGCTCATTGACCATTGGCAGCGGATCCGGTGCCTGGCTCCAGTCGATGATCGAGCCGGGGTACAGCTTCACGTGCGGCTGGCCGAGCAGCTCGGAGCGCACGAACCAGTCGGTGGCGCTCCAGTGGCCGGCGTTGCAGAAGGTGACCACGGTCTGCCCCGGCTCGGCGTGGGCCGCATCGGCTTCGGCCTCCAGGCCCGCCGGGTCCAGCAGCACGGCGCTGCCGAGCTCGAAATACAGGTCGCTGTCCAGATTGATGGCGCCCGGCAGCGTGCCACGCGCCTTGGCGGCGTCGTGCGCGATGCGGCCCTGGAAGAACGGCGCCGGTCGCGCATCGATCAGCACCGCGTCGGCTTGGCCCAGCAGCTGCCGCACCTCGGCGCGGGTGGCGGTCCACTGCGGGTCGAAGCGCGGCTGCCAGTCGCTGCGCCGCGCGTGCGCCGGCTGGTCGCTGACCGGCAGGCCGGCGCCGCGCCACGCGTTCAGGCCGCCGTGCAGGATCGACAGCTGCGTCACGCCCAGGCTCTTGAGCGTCCAGTAGCTGCGCGCGGCGGTGGCGAAATCGCTCGAGTCGGTGCCGGTGTAGACCAGCACGGTGCGGGTATCCGGCGTCAGGCCGAGCTCCTGCACCAGCGCGGTCAGCTCGGGCAGGGGCGGCACCAGGCCGGGATTGGCGGCCGGCCCACGCCAGCGCGCGTAGGGCGCCGAGACCGCACCCGGCAGGTGCTGCAGCGCGTAGGCCTCGGCGTCGCGCACGTCGACGATGCGCACCTGGCCGGCATCGGCCAGCGTCTTCAGCTCGGCCGGGCTGACCAGCGGCGCGGCCGAGGCGCCGAGCGGCAGCAGCAGGCTCAGCAGGGCAGTGATCAGGAAAGAGTGCAGGGACCGCATGCCACGGTTTCAAAATAAGTGAAGCCTGATATTGTCCCAGCGCCCGGCGCCGCACCCAAATACAGTTTGGTTAGCTGCTTATGCCGGTCCGGCAGAACCTGCAGCGCCGCCGTCAACCCGGTGCCACCGGCGCAGGCAGCGCGCTACGATGCGGCCATCCTCCCCGCCGAAGCCGCCGCATGATCGATCTCTACACCGCCGCCACCCCCAACGGCCACAAGGTTTCGATCGCGCTGGAGGAGCTCAGCCTGCCCTACCGGCTGCGGGTGGTCGACCTGGGCGCCGGCGAGCAGAAACGCCCCGAGTTCCTGACGCTGAACCCGAACGGCCGCATCCCGGTCATCGTCGACCGCGCGGCGGACGACTTCACGGTGTTCGAGTCGGGCGCGATCCTGATCTACCTGACAGAGAAGACCGGCAGGTTGATGCCCGCCGACCCCAAGGGCCGCTCACGCGTGATTCAGTGGCTGATGTTCCAGATCGGCGGCGTCGGCCCGATGATGGGGCAGGCCAACGTGTTCTTCCGCTACCTGCCACAGAAGATCCAGCCCGCCATCGAGCGCTACCAGGCCGAATCGCGCCGCCTGCTCGGCGTGCTGGACCGGCATCTGGCCGGGCATGAATGGCTGGCCGGCGACTACTCGATCGCCGACATCGCCAATTTCGCCTGGGCCCGCACGCACCGCTGGTCGGGCGTCGACGTGTCCGACCTGCCGCACCTCAAGCGCTGGCGCGACGCCATCCGCGCGCGGCCGGCGGTGCAGCGCGGGCTGCAGCAGCCGCCGGCCGCGGTCAATCTGGCACGCGACGGCGAGGCCGGCGCCGCCGAGTTCTCCGAGCGCGCGCGCCGCATGGTGGTCACCGGCGAGGCCCGACCCGATGGCGGCGCACGGCGCGGCCTGGGCGCCGATTGCTGAAACCGACAGGACCCCGAATGAAGCTCTACATCGCCCCACGCGCCCCCAACCCCCGCCGCGTGCAGATGTTCATGCACGAGAAAGGCATGCCGCCGATCGAGCAGGTGGCGATCGACATCAACGCCGGCGAGCACCGCGGCGACGCCTTCCGCGCCATCAACCCGGTCTCGCGCCTGCCGACGCTGGAACTGGACGACGGGCGCTTCCTGAGCGAGACGCGCGCCATCTGCAGCTACCTGGAGGGGTTGCATCCGGAGCCCAACCTGATGGGCGAGGGCTTCGAGGAGCGCGCCTTCATCGAGATGCATGACCGGCGCGTCGAGTGGTACTGGCTGCTGCCGATCGCCAACTGGATCCGCCACACCCACCCCGGGCTGGCGCCGCTGGAGCAGCCGCAGTTCCCCGATTTCGGCCAGTCGCAGGCGCGCAAGGTGCGCGAGGCGGCGCACTGGCTGGACCAGACGCTGCAGGCGCAGCCCTGGATCGCCGGCGCGCGCTTCACCATCGCCGACATCACCGCCTTCTGCGCCCACGAGTTCGCGCGCGGCGTGATGAAGTTCCAGGCCGGGCAGGAAGGCTTCCACGCCCTGCAGGCCTGGCGCGAGCGCATGATGGAGCGCGAGAGCGCGCACCTCAAGTGACCCGGGGCGCCCGCACCGGGTCGCTTCAGAGCAGGCGCTGCAGATAGCGTCCGGTGTGGCTGGCCGGGTTCGCCGCCACGTCCTCGGGCGTGCCCTGCGCCACCACCGTGCCGCCGCCGTCGCCGCCCTCGGGACCCATGTCGATCAGCCAGTCGGCGGTCTTGATGACGTCGAGGTTGTGCTCGATCACGACGATGGTGTTGCCGGCGTCACGCAGCTGGTGCAGCACCTGCAGCAGCAGCTCGATATCGGCGAAGTGCAGGCCGGTGGTCGGCTCGTCGAGGATGTAGAGCGTGCGGCCGGTGTCGCGCTTGGACAGTTCCTGCGCCAGCTTGACGCGCTGCGCCTCGCCGCCCGACAGCGTGGTGGCGCTCTGGCCCAGCGTGATGTAGGACAGGCCGACGTCCAGCAGCGTCTGCAGGCGGCGCGCGATGGCCGGCTGGTCCCTGAAGAAGGCGTGCGCTTCCTCCACCGTCATGTCCAGGATCTGCGCGATGTCACGGCCCTTCCACTGCACCTCCAGCGTTTCGCGGTTGTAGCGCCGGCCGTGGCAGACGTCGCAGGGCACGTAGACGTCGGGCAAGAAGTGCATCTCCACCTTCACCACGCCGTCGCCCTGGCAGGCCTCGCAGCGGCCGCCGCCGCTGGACTGCGGCACGTTGAAGCTGAAGCGCCCAGGACCATAGCCACGCTCGCGCGCCATCGCCGTCTCGGCCATCAGATCGCGGATCGGCGTGAACAGGCCGGTGTAGGTGGCCGGGTTGCTGCGTGGCGTGCGGCCGATCGGCGACTGGTCGACCGCGATCACCTTGTCGAAACGCTCCAGGCCCTCGATCGCCTCGTGCGGCGCGGCTTCCGCATGCGCGCGGTGGATGGCGCGCGTGGCGGCGGCGTACAGCGTGTCGTTGACCAGCGTGGACTTGCCCGAGCCCGACACGCCCGTCACGCAGCTGAACAACCCGATCGGGATGTCCACCGTGACCTGCTTCAGGTTGTGGCCGCTGGCGCCGACGATGCGGATGCGGCTCTCGATCTCGCGCGTCTCGGCGTCCGCGCCGGCCGGCAGCAGGCGCGGCGCGCGCCGCTTCGGCATCGGGATGCGGCGCCGGCCGCTCAGGTACTGGCCGGTGACCGAGTCAGGCGCCGCCGCGATCTCGTCGAAGCGGCCCTGGGCCATCACGCGTCCACCGTGCACGCCGGCGCCGGGCCCGAGGTCGATGATGTGGTCGGCGGCGCGCATCATGTCCTCGTCGTGCTCGACCACCAGCACGCTGTTGCCGAGGTCGCGCAGGTGCTGCAGGGTGCCGATCAGGCGGTCGTTGTCGCGCTGATGCAGACCGATGCTGGGCTCGTCCAGCACGTACATCACGCCCGTCAGGCCGCTACCGATCTGGCTCGCCAAACGGATGCGCTGCGCCTCGCCGCCCGACAGCGTCTCGGCGCTGCGCTCCAGGCTGAGGTAGTTCAGACCGACGTCGTTGAGGAACTTGAGCCGGTTGCCGATCTCGCGCACCACCTTGTCGGCGATCTCGGCCTTGGCGCCGGCGAGTTGCAGGGTGTCGAAGTAGCGCTTGGCCTCGCCCAGCGTGACGTGGCTGATCTCGTAGATGGCGCGCGCCTGCGCGCCCTCGCCGATGCGCACGTGGCGCGCCGCCTTGCGCAGGCGCGTGCCGCCGCAGTCTGGGCAGGGTTGCTGGCTGCGGTAGCGGCTGAGCTCCTCGCGCACCACGCTGGAATCGGTCTCGCGGTAGCGCCGCGCCATGTTGGGCAGGATGCCTTCGAACGGGTGCTTCTTGCTGACCTTCTTGCCGGCCGATGCACCGCTCTCGAAAGAGTAGCTGAACTTGATGTCTTCCTCGCCCGAGCCGTGCAGGATGACGTGGCGCACCGCGTCGGGCAGCTGCTCGAAAGGCGTCTCGACATCGAAGCTGTAATGCTCAGCCAGCGATTCGATCAGCGCGAAGTAGTAGCCGTTGCGCCGGTCCCAGCCCTTGATCGCGCCGCTGGCCAAGCTCAGGCTGGGGAAGGCCGCCACTCGCTCGGCGTCGAACACCTCGGTCGTGCCCAGGCCGTCGCAGCTGGGGCAGGCGCCGGCCGGCGCGTTGAAGGAGAACAGGCGCGGCTCCAGTTCGGGGATCGAGTGCCCGCACACCGGGCAGGCGAACTTGCTGTTGAACAGGTGTTCCTTGCCGGCGTCCATCTCCAGCGCGATGGCGCGCCCCTCGGCCAGGCGCAGCGCGGCCTCGAAGCTGTCGGCCAGGCGCGGCGCCACGTCGGGGCGCACCTTGAGGCGGTCGATGACGACGTCGACGTCGTGCTTCTCGGCCTTCTTCAGCTGCGGCAGGTCCTGCGCCTCCACCACCTGGCCATTGACGCGAAAGCGCACGTAGCCCTGCGCCTGCATCTGCCCGAACAGCTCGATGAATTCGCCCTTCTTCTCGCGCGCCACCGGCGCCAGGATCATCAGCCGGGTGTCCTCGGGCAGCGCCAGCACGGCGTCGACCATCTGGCTCACCGTCTGCACGCTCAGGGGCAGGTCGTGCTCGGGGCAGTAGGGCGTGCCGGCGCGCGCGAACAGCAGGCGCAGGTAGTCGTGGATCTCGGTCACCGTGCCGACAGTGGAGCGCGGGTTGTGGCTGGTGGCCTTCTGCTGGATCGCGATCGCCGGCGACAGACCCTCGATCAGGTCCACGTCGGGCTTGTCCATCAGCTGCAGGAACTGGCGCGCATAGGCGCTCAGGCTCTCGACGTAGCGGCGCTGCCCTTCCGCGTACAGCGTGTCGAAGGCGAGCGAGGACTTGCCCGAGCCCGACAGCCCGGTGATCACCACCAGCTGGTTGCGCGGGATGTCGAGGTCGATGTTCTTCAGGTTGTGCGTGCGTGCGCCGCGCACGCTGATGCGCTGCGCGCGCAGGGCGGCAGCCAGCGGCAGGCCGGCATCGGGGTCGGCGGCGAATTTCGGCAGGGAAAGATCGGTCATGACAGGTTTCGCCCGGCGTGCGGGCAACCGGTCATTATCGGTTTTCGGGCCGATTCATGCAGCCGCGCGGTCGCGCGGCTGCTCCGCAGTGCCGCTGGCACGCCACCGCCACGCCATGGCGACACCGATCTGCCGCCGGTTGCCGGCGGCTGCGGAAGCGGCGAAACGGATCGCCGACAATAGCCGCTTCGGCCGCCGCCGGCGCCGCCGTTCTGCCACGCGCCCCCGATGTCCGCCACCGCACCCCCCGCAGCCACCCCGTCCCGCAGCCACCGCATGACGCCCGACGAGCGCCGCGCCAGCCTGTCGCTGGCGGCGATCTTCGCGCTGCGCATGCTGGGCCTGTTCCTGGTGCTGCCGGTGTTCGTGCTCGAAGCCGCCCGATACCCGGGCGGCGACGACCCGGCGCTGGTCGGCCTGGCGATGGGCATCTACGGCCTGACGCAGGCGGTGATGCAGGTGCCGCTGGGGCTGGCCTCGGACCGCATCGGGCGCAAGAAGGTGATCGTGGCCGGCCTGGTGGTGTTCGCGCTCGGCAGCGCGCTGGCGGCGCTGGCCGGCAGCGTGCAGATGCTGGTGGCCGGGCGCGCGCTGCAGGGCGCCGGCGCGGTGTCGGCCGCGGTGACGGCGCTGCTGGCCGACCTGACGCGCGACGAGGTGCGCACCAAGGCGATGGCGCTGGTGGGCATAAGCATCGCCGCCATGTTCGCGCTGTCGCTGGTGGCGGCGCCGCCGCTCACCGGCGCCATCGGCCTGGCCGGACTGTTCTGGCTGACGGCGGCGCTGGCGGTGGCCGGCATCGCGGTGGTGCTGCTGTTCACGCCGGACGAGCCGGCGCAGCATGTCGACGTGCCGCGCGGGCGCCTGGCGGACGTGTGGCTGCACCCCAAGCTGTGGCGGCTGGACCTGGGCGTGTTCGTGCTGCACACGGTGCAGATGGCGATGTGGGTGGTGGTGCCGGGGCTGCTGGTGCAGGCGGGCCTGGCCAAGGCGCAGCACTGGCACCTGTACCTGCCGGCGATCCTGGCCTCGTTCCTGATGATGGGCGGCCTGTTCTCGGCCGAGCGGCGCGGCCACATGCGCACCGTGCTGCGGCTCGGCATCGCGCTGCTGTTCTTGGTGCAGCTGGCCTTCCTGCTGCTGGCGCCGCGGGCGCCGGGGCTGTGGACGCTGGGCGTGCTGATGTTCTTCTTCTTCGTCGCCTTCAACCTGGTCGAGGCCATGCAGCCCAGCCTGATCTCGCGCCTGGCGCCCGCCAACGCGCGCGGCGCCGCGCTCGGCGTGTACAACACGCTGCAGTCGCTTGGCCTGTTCGCCGGCGGCGCCCTGGGCGGCTGGCTGTTCAGCCGCTGGGGGGCGTCGGCGGTGTTCGTGGCGACCGGGGTGCTGACGGGTCTGTGGCTGCTGCTGGGCTGGGCGCAGTTCGTTCCGGCGACGGCGTCAGCGCCTGCGCGATCTGCGCCTCCGGCGGCGTAGCCGCGGCGTCGGGCACCAGCCGCGCCACCAGATGGTCGGCGATCGCCGCGTACAGCGGCCGGCTGACCAGGCGCGACACCAGGCTGGCCAGCAGCGCGCAGGCCATCAGGCCCAGCACCATGGCGTAGCCGTCGACCATCTCCATCACGATGATCATGGCGGTGATCGGCGTCTGCGTCATGGCGGCCAGAAAGCCCGCCATGCCGAGCGCGATCAGCACCGTGGCGTAGTCGGGCGCCAGCAGCTGCGCCACGTCGTGGCCGAGGCTGGCGCCGATCGACAGGCTGGGCGTGAACAGGCCACCCGGCACGCCCGACCAGGCCGACAGCCAGGTGGCGACGAACTTCAGCAGCGTCCACAGCCCCGGCACGCCCTGCGCCTCGCCGGCCAGCAGGGTGCGCGTGTGGGCGTGGCCGCCGCCGACCGCGCTGGCGCCGGTGACGATGCCGATCAGCGCCACCGCCAGCCCGCAGGCGGCGGCAAAGCGGATCGGATGGCGCCGCCGGTAGGCGCTGAAGCGCTTCACCGTGCCCAGCGTGGAGGCGATCAGCAAGCGCGCCATCAGCCCGCCCGCCAGGCCGCACACCAGCGCCAGCACCAGCCCCGGCAGCAGCACGCCCCAGCCGACCTGCTCGATGCGGATGCGGCCGAAGTACGACAGGTTGCCGAACGCCGCCACCGCCACCAGGCCGGCCACCACGATGGCGCCCAGCATCAGGCCGGACGAGCGCGTCTCGAGCCGGCGCGACAACTCCTCGATGGCGAACACGATGCCGCCCAGCGGGGTGTTGAAAGCCGCCGCGATGCCGGCCGCGCTGCCGGCCACCAGCAGTTCGTGCGCGCTCAGCCCCGAGCGCGGCGACAGAAAGCGCCGCGCCGCGTACATCACGCCGGCGGCGATCTGCACCGACGGCCCCTGGCGGCCGATCGACAAGCCGGCCAGCAGCCCGCCGGCAACGGCCAGCGCCTTGGCCAGCGAGCTCTTCAGCGACACCAGGGCCGAACGCCCCTCGGCATCCAGGCGCGGATCGAGCGCCGCCAGCGCCTGCGGCGGCCCCGAGCCGCCGGCGCCGGGCGCCCAGCGCAGCGTCGCCCACACCACCAGCGCCGTCAGCGCCGGCGTCCACAGCAGCGGCCACCAGCGCCAGCCGCCCTGCATGGCCTTGAACATCAGCTCGGCGCCGTCGGCCAGCAGCGTGAACAGCACCACCGACAGCCCGGCCAGCAGCGCGAACACGCCGACCACGGCGCGATCGACCCAGACGCGCGGATCGGTCACTTCTCGGCGCACCCCGCGCAGAAAATCCGGGTCTTTCTTCATAGCGGCGATTCTGGCAGCTACGCCGGACTGCGGACGCGGCGCCGCAGGCTTGCGGCACAATGCCGGGTTCCACAACCGCTGTTTCCCCCGCTTCTTTCACAGGAACACGCCATGGCCTCCGTCAACAAAGTCATCCTCGTCGGCAACCTCGGGCGCGACCCCGAGATGCGCACTTTTCCCAGCGGCGACCAGGTGGCCAACGTGACCCTGGCGACCACCGACAAGTGGCGCGACAAGCAGAGCGGCGAGCCGCGCGAGCACACCGAATGGCATCGCCTGGTGTTCAACGGCCGCCTGGCCGAGATCGCCGGCCAGTACCTGCGCAAGGGCAGCCAGATCTACGTCGAGGGCAGCATCCGCACGCGCAAGTGGCAGGACCAGCAGACCGGCCAGGACCGCTATTCCACCGAGGTGCGCGTCGACCAGATGCAGATGCTGGGCAGCCGCCAGGGTCAGGGCGGCCCGTCGGACGACGGCGGCGACGGCTTCGACGCCCCGCGCCGCGCCGCGCCGGCCCCACGCGCCGCGGCACCGCGCGCGCCCGCACCGGCCGCCACGCCAGCGTCGGGCTTCGACGACATGGACGACGACATTCCGTTCTGAACAATCCCCCTGAGCCGCTGCGCGGCTCCCACCCTGAGGGGGACACACGGGTGGCCGGGGGAATCCCGGCCACGGCCGCTTCCACAGCAGCTCACGCGCGCCTCAGATCATCACCGCCGGATCGTCGGCCACTTCCAGGAACACGCGCGCCTGACGCGGCGACACGCTGACGGTGTCGCCCTCCTTGACGCCGAGCAGGCGGAACTGCTCGGCCGGCAGCTGCGCCTCCAGGATCTGTCCGGGCTGATCGCGCGGCGTCAGCTCCAGCCGCGCCAGCGGGCCGACCACCAGCGCACGGTCCAGCCGCGCCGCCAGCCCGGGCGAGCCGGGCGCCCAGGGCGCCACCACCAGGTCGCTCGGGCGCACGAAGGCCATCGCCTCGGCATCCAGCGCGTCGGCGTGCTCGGGCGCGGCGATCTGCCAGTCGCCGACCCGCAGCTGGCCGCCGCTGGCGCGGCCGCGGAACAGGTTGACGTCGCCCAGAAAGCCGTAGACGAAGGGGCTGGCGGGCTGCTCCCACACCTGCTGCGGGGTGCCGACCTGCTCGATGCGGCCGTGGTTCATCACCACCACGCGATCGGCCACCTCCAGCGCCTCCTCCTGGTCGTGGGTGACGAAGATGCTGGTCACGTGCAGCTCATCGTGCAGGCGGCGCAGCCATCGTCTCAACTCTTTTCGCACCTTGGCGTCGAGCGCGCCGAAGGGTTCATCCAGCAGCAGCACCTTGGGCTCGACGGCCAGCGCACGCGCCAGGGCAATGCGCTGGCGCTGCCCGCCCGAGAGCTGCGAGGGATAGCGGTCGGCCAGCCAGTCGAGCTGCACCAGGCCCAGAAGCTCACGCACCTTGGCCTGTATCGCGCCTTCCGGCGGCCGCTCGCGGCGCGGCTTGACGCGCAGGCCGAAGGCCACGTTCTCGGCCACCGTCATGTGGCGGAACAGCGCATAGTGCTGGAACACGAAGCCGACGCCGCGCTGGCGCACGTGCACCTCGGTGGTGTCCTGGCCGCTGAACAGGATGCTGCCGGCCTCGGCCGACTCCAGCCCGGCGATGATGCGCAGCAGCGTGGTCTTGCCGCAGCCCGAAGGGCCAAGCAGCGCCACCAGCTCGCCCGAGTCGATGTCCAGGCTGACATCGTCGAGCGCGCGGAAGGCGCCGAACTGCTTGGTGACGTGGCGGATCTGGATGCTCATGGAGGGGCTCAGTTTTTTTGAACGCAGAAGACGCAGAGATTTCGCAGAAGGACGCAGAGAATTCAAAATTCATAGCAAAAAGTCCGAATCGCAAGGACCATAAGAATGATTTTTCTTCTGCGACTTTTGCGAAACCTCCGCGCCCTCTGCGTTCCGGCTGTTCATGCAGCGCTCCCAACCAGCGGCCGCTCCGGCGGCAGCTCGGCCGCCACCCGCAGCTCGCGCTCGTGCCGCCACTCCACCACCGTCTTGATCACCAGCGTGACGATGGCCAGCAGCGCCAGCAGCGAGGCGACGGCGAACGCGGCCTGGCCCTGGTATTCGTTGTAGAGCACCTCCACGTGCAGCGGCATGGTGTTGGTCTGGCCGCGGATGTGGCCCGACACCACCGACACGGCGCCGAACTCGCCCATGGCGCGCGCGTTGCACAGGATCACGCCGTAGATCAGGCCCCACCTGATGTTGGGCAGCGTGACGTGCCGGAAGGTCTGCCAACCGCTGGCGCCCAGCACCTGCGCGGCCTGCTCCTCGTCGCTGCCCTGCGCCTGCATCAGCGGAATCAGCTCGCGCGCGATGAACGGGAAAGTGACGAACGCCGTGGCCAGCACGATGCCCGGCACGGCGAACACGATCTTGATGTCGTGCGCCGCCAGCCACGGACCCAGCCAGCCCTGGGCGCCGAACACCAGCACGTAGATCAGACCGGCCACCACCGGCGAGACCGAGAACGGCAGGTCGATCAGCGTGGTCAGGAAGGCCTTGCCCCGGAACTCGAACCTGGCGATGCACCAGGCGGCGGCGACGCCGAACACCAGGTTCAGCGGCACCGCGATCGCGGCGGTGAGCAGGGTCAGCCGGATCGCGGCCCGGGCGTCGGGCTCCTGCAGCGCCGCCCAGTAGGCGCTCCAGCCGCCGCGCAGCGCTTCGACGAAGACGGCGATCAGCGGCAGCACCAGGAACAGGCCCATGAAGCCCAGCGCCAGGCCGGTGAGCAGCCAGCGCACCACCAGCGCTTCGGTGGTGCGCACGCGCCTGGCGATGCCGGCGGGCGCAGAACCGTTGGCCGGTCTGGCTGCCCCCGCTCGCGCACCCACGCCGGCCAGGCTGGCCGCGCTCACGCCGCCCCCCCGTAGCGCCGCCGGCCCCAGGCCTGCAACGCATTGATGATCAGCAGCAGGATGAAGGACGCCAGCAGCATTACCGAGGCCACCGCGGTGGCGCCCACGATGTCGTACTGCTCCAGCTTGCCGATGATCACCAGCGGCGCGATCTCCGACACCATCGGCATGTTGCCGGCGATGAAGATCACCGAGCCGTACTCGCCCACCGCGCGCGCGAAGGCCATGGCAAAGCCCGTGAGCAGCGCCGGTGCAATGGCCGGGAAGATCACGCGCCAGAAGGTCTGCCAGCGCGAGGCGCCCAGGCAAGCCGCCGCCTCTTCCAGTTCGCGCTCGGTGTCCTGCAGCACCGGCTGCACGGTGCGCACCACGAAGGGCAGGCCGATGAAGATCAGCGCCACCACCACGCCGGCGGGCTGGAAGGCGATCTGGATGCCGCGCGGCTCCAGGTACTGCCCGATCCAGCCGTTGCCGGCCAGGATGGCGGTGAGCGCGATGCCGGCCACGGCGGTGGGCAGCGCAAACGGCAGGTCGACCAGCGCATCGACCAGCTTCTTGCCCGGAAAGCGGTAGCGCACCAGCACCCAGGCCACCAGCAGCCCGGCCACCACGTTGACGCCGGCAGCGACCAGCGAGGCGCCGAAGCTGAGCCGGAACGAGGCCAGCACGCGCGGCGCCGTGACCGCCGTCCAGAACTCGCCCCAGCTCATCGACAGCGTCTTGAGCACCAGCGCCGACAGCGGGATCAGCACGATCAGGCTCAGGTACAGCAGGGTGTAGCCCAGCGTCAGCTTGAAGCCAGGCAGCACGCGGCGCGCGCGGCGGCGGGGCGGCGCTGCAGGCGCCATGGCGGAGAGGATGGCGGCGGTCATGAACAAGGTGGGTGGAAAGCTGACGTCAGTGCCCGCGCGCCGTGCGCGCTGGGCCGTTCGCGGGCGCCCGCGGAGCTGGCTTGGCCAGGCCGCTGGGTGCGTCCCCCCTCTGGGGGGAAGCGGCCGCAGGCCGCTCAGGGGGGATCATTTATTCGGCTGGTACAGCTGGTCGAACCGCCCGCCATCGTTGAAGTGCACCTTCTGCGCCTCGCCCAGCGAGCCGAAATACTGCTTCACCGTGAACAGCTTGATCGGCTTGAACACGCTGGCGTACTTCTGCAGCACCGCCTGGTCGCGCGGGCGGATGCCGTGCCGGGCGGCGACCTCCTGGCCCTCGGGCGAGTACAGGTAATCCAGATAGGCCTTGGCCTCGGCGGCGGTGCCCTTCTTGCTCACCGTGCGCTCGACCACCGCCACCGGGTTCTCGGCGATGATCGACGCCGACGGGTGGATCGCCTCGACCTTGCCCTTGCCGAACTCGCGCTCGACCGACACCACCTCGGATTCGAAGGTGATCAGCACGTCGCCCAGGTTGCGCTGCAGGAACATGCCGGTGGCGTCGCGCCCGCCGCGCGCCAGCGCCGGCACGTTCTGGTACAGCTTGGCAACGAACTCGGCCGCCTGCGCATCGCTGCCGCCCTTGGCGCGCACCTGGCCCCAGGCCGCCAGGTAGGCCAGGCGGCCGTTGCCGCCGGTCTTGGGGTTGACCACCACCACCTTGACGTCGGGGCGGATCAGGTCGTCCCAGTCCTTGATGGCCTTCGGGTTGCCCTGGCGGACCAGGAACAGCATGGTCGAGGTGGTGGGCGAGGCGCCGTGCGGGAAGCGCTCGGCCCAGTCCTTGGCGACCACGCCGCGCTCGGCCAGGTAGTCGACGTCGGTGGTGGTGTTCATGGTCACCACGTCGGCGGCCAGGCCGTCGGCCACGGCGCGCGCCTGCGCGCTCGAGCCAGCATGCGACTGATCCACCTTGATGTCCTGGCCGGTGCTCTTCTTGTAGTGGGCGACGAAGACGCCGTTGTAGTCCTTGTAGAACTCGCGCGCAACATCGTAGGAGACGTTCAGCAGTGTGGTCTGGGCGCCGGCGGCAGCGGCGGCAGCCAGGGCGAGGGCGGAAGCGAAGAGGCGGATGGAGGTTTTCATGGTGCAATCTCAGACAACAAAACCGGCGGGAGCGCCGGCGAGTTCGATAGTCTGGAATCGCCCGCTTAAAACTCAAACGACTTTTTCATTGTTTCTTTATGCTTGATTACGCTTAAAGAACACCGTCGGCTGCGCGACCCAGTCACGCATCACGGCGGCGTGGCATCATCCGGCGATGGCCCAAGGACCCGACGCACTCAAGCACCTCGCCCCGAACTGGTTCGCCATGGTCATGGGCCTGACCGGCCTGTCGCTGGCCTGGGGTCGCGCCGCGCCGCTGCTGGGCGACATGGCCGGTGCCGGCTCGCTGGTGCTGGCGGGCTTCGCGGCGCTGGTGTTCCTGGTCCTGCTGGTGCTGTCCTGGATCCGCTGGCAGCACCACCCCGAGGCCCTGGCGGCCGACCTGAAGCATCCGGTGCGGCACGCCTTCATCGCCACGGTTCCGGTATCGATCATCCTGCTGGCGACCGCTGCGGTCTCGCTGCTGGGCAGCGAGCCCTGGATCGCGGCCCTGTGGTGGCTGGGATCGCTGCTGCAGTTCGGCGTCACGCTGTGGGTGCTGGCGCGCTGGCTGCGCGCCGACAAGGCGCAGGGCCTGAGCTGGCCGGCGCTGACGCCCGCGATGCTGATCCCGGTGGTCGGCAACGTGCTGGCACCGCTGGCCGGCGTGCCGCTGGGCGCCGGCAATTGGGCAGCGGCGCAGTTCGGGCTCGGCCTGCTGCTGTGGCCGGTGCTGCTGGGCTTGCTGTTCGCGCGCGTCGCCGTCCAGGGGCTGTGGCCCGAGCGCCTGCTGCCGACCACCTTCATCACCATCGCGCCGCCGGCCGTGGTCGGCGCGGCCGCGCTGCAGCTGGGCGCTCCGGTGCCGCTGGCCTGGATGTGCTGGGGCGTGGCGCTGTTCTTCCTGCTGTGGAGCCTGCAGATCATCCGCCGCATGCTGGCGCAGCCGTTTTCGATCGCCTTTTGGTCGATGGGCTTCCCGCTGGCCGCCTTCGCCACCTTGACGCTGCGGCTGGCGGCGCAGCACGACGCCGCGCAGACGCCGGCCATGATCGCGCTGGCGCTAGCCTCGCTGGTGATTGCCTGGCTCGCCATCGCCAGCTGGAAGGGCTGGCGCGAGGGCAGCCTGCTGCAGCCCGAGCCGGTGGCCATGATCGCCGCGGCCGGCAGCGAATCGCGGCCGGTGCCGTGACCCGTCCAATCCACGCCATGCCCCGCTCGCGCCACGCCCCCACCCACCACGAAACCCACAAGCTGCAGCACGCGGGCTGGCTGCGCGCCGCCGTGCTGGGCGCCAACGACGGCCTGATCTCCACCAGCGGCCTGGTGGTCGGCATGGCCGCTGCCGGCGCGGCATTGCACACCCTGCTGCTGACGGCCGCCGCCGGCCTCACGGCGGGCGCCTTCTCGATGGCCGCCGGTGAGTACGTCTCGGTCAGCTCGCAGGCCGACGTCGAGGCCGCCGATCGCGCCACCGAGGAGCGCGAACTGGCCGAGCAGCCCGAGTTCGAGCTGCAGGAGCTGACCAACATCTACATCCAGCGTGGCCTGACGCCCAGGCTGGCGGCCGAGGTGGCGCGCGAGTTGACCGCGCACAACGCACTCGAAGCGCATCTGCGTGACGAGCTCGGTATCACCGAACACAATGAGGCGCGGCCGGTGCAGGCGGCGTTCGCCTCGGCAGCGGCCTTCACCGTCGGCGCGCTGCTGCCGATCCTGGTCGTGCTGCTGTGGCGCGGCCCCGGCCTGACGCCGCTGCTGATCGGCGCCACGCTGGCGATGCTGGCCGTGCTGGGCGCGTTGGCGGCCCGACTGGGCGGCGCGCCGATGCTCAAGGGCGCGGCGCGGGTGCTGTTCTGGGGCGCGCTGGCGATGGGCGCGTCGGCGCTGATCGGCCAGTGGTTCGGCGCCGCGCCAGTGGCCTGAGCCGCAGCTTCAGGCCGCCTCGCGGTAGAAGCCCGCCGGCTGCACGCCGCGCGCCTTGAGCGGCCCCACCACTTTGGCGATGGCGCTGATGTGCTCCGGCGTGGTGCCGCAGCAGCCGCCGACGATGTTGACCAGGCCCTCGGCGGCGAACTCGTGCAGCAGCCGGCTGGTGACCTCGGGCGTCTCGTCGAAGCCGGTGTCGCTCATCGGGTTGGGCAGGCCGGCGTTGGGGTAGCAGCTGATGAAGGTGTCGGGCGCGGCGCGGTTCAGCTCCTGGATGTAGGGCCGCATCAGCGCCGCGCCAAGCGCGCAGTTGAGCCCGACCGACAAGGGCTGGGCGTGGCGCACGCTGTACCAGAACGCGGTCACGGTCTGGCCGCTCAGCACGCGGCCCGAAGCATCGGTGACGGTGCCGCTGATCATGACCGGCAGGCGCTCGCCGCTGGCCTCGAAGAACTCGTCGATGGCGAACAGCGCCGCCTTGGCGTTCAGCGTGTCGAAGATGGTCTCGACCAGCAGCACGTCGGCACCGCCCTCGACCAGGGCCTCGACCTGCTCGTAATAGGCGACGCGCAGCTGTTCGAAATCGATGTTGCGCGCGCTCGGGTCGTTGACGTCGGGGCTGATGCTGGCGGTCTTGGGCGTGGGGCCAAGCGCGCCGGCGACGAAGCGCGGCTTGTCGGGCGTGCTGTACTTGTCGCAAGCTTCGCGCGCCAGCCGCGCCGACTCGACGTTCATCTCGCGCGCCAGATGCGCCATGTCGTAGTCGGCCTGCGCGATCGAGGTGGCACCGAAGGTGTTGGTCTCGACCAGGTCGGCGCCGGCGGCCAGGTACTTCTCGTGGATGTCGCGGATCAAGTCGGGCTGGGTCAGCGACAGCAACTCGTTGTTGCCCTTGACGTCCTTGTGGAAGTCGGCAAAGCGCGGGCCGCGGAATTGCGCCTCGCTCAGCTTCAGCTGCTGGATCATGGTGCCCATGGCACCGTCGAGGATGACCAGGCGCTGTTTCAGGATCTCGGGCAGTTGCGCGGCGCGCGTGTAGGCGATCGACTTCATGACGCCATTGTAGGAAGCACAGCGACCCTTTGCGGGCCACTGCAGTGGCCTCAGGTCCCCAGGAGCACGCGCGGCAACCAGAGCACCAGTTCGGGAAAGACGATGGTCAGCAGCAGGCCGGCACACTGGATGACGACGAAGGGCACAATGCCACGGTAGATCATCGGCGTACTGATCTCGGGTGGGGCGATGCCTCGTATGTAGAACAGCGCGTAGCCGAATGGCGGCGTCAGGAACGAGGTCTGCAGGTTCACCGCGAAGAGGATGGCGAACCACAGAAGTGCGTGCTCCTGATCCATGCCGAAATCCAGTCCCGCGATGATGGGCGCGATGATCGGTATGACGATGAAAGTAATCTCTACCCAGTCCAGGAACATGCCGAGGATGAAGACGAACAGCATGATCACCGCCAGTACGCGGTAGGGCGAGGTGTCGCCGCTCTCGAGGCCGAGCAGGTCGGAGATCATGGCATCGCCGCCCAGACGGCGGAACACGACCGAGAACAGCGTCGCGCCGATCATCACAAACATGATCATGGCCGTGGTCTTGGTGGTGTCCTGGAGCGTGTCGGTGAAGACCCGCCAGTTCATCTGACCCGAGAGCAGCGCCAGCACGAAGGCCCCGGCGGCACCGAGCGCGGCTGCTTCCGTCGGCGTCGCCACCCCCGCGATGATGCTGCCCAGCACCAGCAGGATCAGCACCATCGGGGCCAGGAGATCACGCGCCAGCGTGAGCAGCAGAATGGGCAGCGCCACGGCCTCGCGCTGCGGAGGCGGCGGCATGGTCTGCGGGCGGAACACCGCCAGCAGTATCAGGTAAAGTAGATACAACGCACCCAGCAGCAGGCCCGGAAGCATCGCACCAGCGAACAGATCGCCGACCGAGATGCGCATGATGTCACCCAGCACCACCAGCATGATCGACGGTGGAATCAGGATCCCCAGCGTGCCCGTAGCGGCGATCACGCCGGTGGCCAGACGCGGGTCGTAGCGGCTGTTCATCATGGCCGGCAAGGCCAGCACACCCATCAACACCACCGACGCGCCGATGATGCCGGTGGATGCCGCCATGACGATGCCGATGATGGTGACGGCGAACGCGTAGCCGCCCGGCAACTGCCCCATCAGGCCGGCCAGCGAGCGCAGCAGGCGCTGTGCGATGCCGGATTTCTCCAGCATCAGGCCCATGAACACGAACAGCGGCACCGCGATCAGTAGCCAGTTGCTCAGGATGCCCGAAAAAGTTCGCGCCACCCCGGTCGACAGGAACAACAGCGGCACCTGCCCCGCCAGCGCGCTCAGCACACCGACGCCCGCGAGTACGAACGCCACCGGGTAGCCGGTGAAGATGCCCAGCAGCAGGGCCAGACACATGAGCAGCGGGGCCAGGTGCTCCATCGTTCAGCGCCGGTCCGTAAGCAACTGGCGAGCCAGGCGCAGCACGCGGGCGGCACCGAACACGACCAGCAGCCCGAAGCCGAGCGGCATCACTGCCTTGATGATCCAGCGCTGGTTCAGGCCGCCCGACAGCGCGCCCTCGCCGGACTCGTAGGCACTCATCATGTAGCGCCACGAGAACCAGGTCATGATGACTGCGAACGGCAGCAGCAGCGCCAGATCACCCAGCAGAGTGATGATCTGGCGCGTGCGCGGCGAAAAGCGCGAGGACATGAAATCGACGCACACATGGCCACCTTCATGAAGCGTATAAACGCCCCCCAGCATCACCATCACCGCGAACAAGTGCCATTGCAGGTCGTTCAAGCCGCTGGCAGTCAGCTTGTCCCCCAGCAGCGGCAGTGCAAAGCCCCACTCCATCAGCACGTTGGCGCGCAGTTGGGCCAGCACGATGCTGACGCAGACCGCCAGCACCAACGGCGGCACCGTCCATGCCGCCCACCGACCCACCCTTGCGCTCGCGCGCTCCAGCAACGAGGCCTGCTTGTCCATCAGGGACTGACCTCGCGGCTCAGTTGGCCGGCAGCGCCTGCAGCCGGCTCCAGCGGCCGAAGCGCTTGGCGTAGGCGTTCAGCGACTGGTACGCCTCCTTGAACAAGGCATCCTTGGCCGCCTCTTCCTCCATCACGTCGTGCGAGGCCTTGCGCAGCGCCGCCAGCACCGAATCCGGCAGGCGCTGCACCTTCACGCCCGCGGCCTCGATCTTCTCGATCGCCTCGACCTGCGCGTGCACCTGGTCGGCGGCGTTGTAGGTGATGTTGGCCAGGCAGGCCTCCGTCATGGCCTGCTGCTGGCGCGCGCTCAGGTCCTTCCAGACGCCCATGTTGATGATGATGCTGTCCCAGCTCGCCGGCTGGTGCCAGCCGGGGAAATAGTAGAACTTGGCGATCTTCTGCAGCCCCAGGCCGAGGTCGAGCTGCGGCGCGGAAAACTCGGCCGCCTCGATGCGGCCACGCTCCAGCGAGACGAAGATCTCGCCCGCCGGCACCAGTTGCACGCTGGCGCCCAGCTTCTCCATCGCCTTGGCGCCCAGGCCGGCGATGCGCATCTTCAGGCCCTTGAGGTCGGCGGGCGACTTGATTTCCTTGTTGAACCAGCCACCTGCCTCCGGCACCACCAGATGGCAAGGCAGTACCTTGACGTTGTGGGGGTCGTAGGCCTTCTGAATGATCTCCAGGCCACCGCCCTTGAACATCCAGGCCAGGAACAGCTCGGGATCGGGGCCGAACGGCATCGAGCCGACCAGGTTGGCGACCGGAATCTTGCTGGCCCAGTAGCCGATCCAGTCGAAGCCCATCGGGATCGAGCCGTTCGAGACCGCGCCGAACACCTCCAGCGGCGGCACCATCTCGCCCGCGCCCATGACCTTGATCTTGATCTCGTTGTTGGTCATCAGCGCGACGCGCTCGGCCCACTTGACCGGGCTGGGGCCGATCGAGGGCACCTGCAGGCCGAACACGCTCTGCAGGTCGAAGTTCTTGGCCTGCGCCCACGAGGCTGTCGGCATGACCATCCCGGCCGCGACGGCCAGGGCTGCCATCCATTGCTTGGAACGCTTCAGTTTCATCGCTTGTCTCCTTCGGTCATGGGTGGGGAAACGACAGTGTCAGGACGCCAGAAAGCCGCCATCCACGGGCAGCGTCACGCCAGTCACGTAGCTGGACCAGTGCGAAGCCAGGAACAGTACCGGCCCGACCAGTTCGTGCGGTTCGCCCACGCGCGCCATCGGCGTGCGGCGCATGAAGGCCTGCAACCGGTCCGGATCGGCGCGCGTGGCCTCGGTCATGGGCGTGGCAATCACCCCCGGGGCAAGCGCATTGACGCGCACGCCGAATGGCGCCAGTTCCACGGCCATCGATCGCGTCAGCATGGTGACGCCGGCCTTGGAGGGCGAATAACCCAAGCTGGCGCCCTGGCCGGCGAAGGCGGCAATCGACGCGATGTTGACGATGACGCCGCGGGTCGCCTTGAGCTGATCCAGGAACGCGTGCGTGGTGTAGAAAACGCCGCTCAGGTTGACGTCGATGACCTGCCGCCAGGTATCCAGTGCGCGCGGGCTGTCGCTGCCTTCACGCACGATGATGCCGGCGTTGTTGACCAGCAGGTCCACGCGGCCGCACTGCACCTGGACCGCTGCGGCCAGACGCTGGCTGCTGTCGGGATCGGTCACATCGTGCTGCCAGTGCCATGCCACGCCGCCAGCCCGGCGGATCGCAGCGGCAGTGCCGTGCGCAGTGTCCTGGTTGAGGTCGGTGGCAATCACGCGCGCACCTGCCTCGGCCAGTCCAAGGGCAATCGCACGACCGTTGCCCTGCCCCGCTCCGGTCACCAGCGCCAGGCGGTCGGCCAGCAAGGCCGGGGCGGTGTTCACTGCGCCTCCTTGCGCGCCAGTTCCTTGCCGCAGATGTAGCCGAACGTCAGCGCGGGTCCCAGCGTGATGCCGGCCCCCGGGTAGTTTCCGCCCATGATGCTGGCGGCATCGTTGCCGACCGCATACAGGCCGCCGATCGCCGAGCCGTCGGCGCGCAGCACGCGCGTGTGTGCATCGGTGCGCAGGCCGGCGAAGGTGCCGATGTCACCGACCACCAGCCGAATGGCGTAGAACGGCCCTTGCTCGAGCGGCGCCACACAAGGATTGGGCCGATGCTCGGCATCCCCTTGGTAGCGGTTGTAGGCCTTGCTGCCGCGGCCGAAGGCCTCGTCGCGGCCCTCGCGCGCGCCGGCGTTGTAGGTCTCGACGGTACGCGCCAGCGCATCGGCCGGCACGCCGATGCGAGCGGCCAGTTCCGCGAGCGTGGCGCCGCGCTTCAAGTAGCCGCTTTTCAGGTGCTGCGCCAGCGGCATCGGTCGGGGCGGCACGCAGCCCAGGCCGTACTGCCGCAGCGTGCGGTGATCACACAGCAGCCACGCACTCACCTCGGGCTCGCCAGCGCAGGCCCGCACCATGGCCTGAACGAAATCGTGGTAGGAGTTGGCCTCATTGGCGAAGCGCTCGCCGTGCCGGGTGACGGCGATCACGCCGGGCTTGGCGCGGTCGATGAAATGCGGCATCACCCCCTGGCTGCCGTCGCGCCGTCTGGTAACCGAGGTCGGCACCCAGGCCGCCGCGTGCGGCAGCGAGGTCAGCACCTGACCGCCCGCGGCTTCGGCCATGCGCAGGCCGTCACCGGTATTGCCCGGCGGCGACGGCGTGAAGTGCTCCTGACCCGTGGGCGCATGCGGAAACAGCTGTCGGCGCCGCGCCACATCGTGCGGGAACCCCCCGCAGGCCAGTACCACGCCGTGCAGCGCGCGCACCAGCGCCGGCTCGGCCGCCCCTTCACGCTGCACCCAGGCACCGGTCACGTGTCCGTCCTGCTGCTCGAGCCGCGTCACCCGCGACGACAGCCAGATCGGCACGCCGAAGTCGCTGGCCGCCTTGGCCAGCCGGCCGGCCAGCGCGTTGCCGTTGGTCAGGGTCATCCCGCGACCGTGCCGCAGTACGTGCCAGCCGTGGCGCGCCAGACGCCGCGCCACGTAGACAAAGGATTCCAGCGACTGGAACACCCGCATGAAGTGCCAGATCTCCTTGCCCGAACCGAGCATCATGCCGAACACCGTGAGTTCGGGCAGTGGCGGCGCCAGCTTGCGGATGAAATCACCGAGCTGGTGGCCATCGAATGGGCGCGTCACCATCGATCGCCCGCCCTGGGCCCCCCCGGGCGCCTCGGCGTGATAGTCGGGAAACACCGACGGCATGTCGAACTGCACGCAGGTGCGCGCATTGAAAAAGTCGATCGCCTCGGGCCCGTGCTTCAGAAAGGCGTCGACGCGCGCCGCGTCGAAACTGTCTCCCGCTTCGTGCTGCAGATAGGTACGCGCCGCGCCGGGCTCCTCCTCGATGCCCTGCTCGCGCGCCAGGCGCGTGCCCGGCACCCACAGCCATCCACCCGAACGCGCCGTGGTGCCGCCAAACAGCGGCTCCTTCTCGACCACCAGCACGTCCAGGCCCTGCGCGGCGGCCGTGACCGCTGTCGCCATGCCGGAGGCACCGGAACCCACCACCAGCACGTCGCACTTGGTTTTATCTGACATCGAACGCGACCGCTCTATTCAAACATCGTGAAATTAGCGCATATGTTCGATACTATCGAATAAGTAGTCAATGTATGGCGGCATCTCCCTGATGGGGACTTACCCGTATGCTTTGCGGGCGCTCGAAACCTCGGATGGAACAGACATGCAACTGAAGGAAAAACCGCGGCGCGGCATTCAATCGGTGGAGACCGGCGCGGCGCTGCTGCAGGCGATGACGGCGCACGTGTCGCCCATGCACCTGCGCGAGCTGGCGCGCGCCGCCGGCCTCACCCCCGGCAAGGCGCATCCCTACCTGGTGAGCTTCGTCAAGGTCGGCTTCATGATCCAGGATGCCGCCGGCCGCTACGCGCTTGGCCCACTGGCCCTGCAGCTCGGCCTGGCTTCCTTGCAGCGCCTGGACCCGATCAAGGCCGTCGAACCCCTGCTGGAAGGTTTGGTCGAGCAGACCGGCCAGAGCGTGGCGCTTTCGGTGTGGGGCAACCAGGGGCCGACGATCGTGCGCCTGGAGGAACCGGTGCACCCGCTGCACGTCAACCTGCGCCCGGGTTCGGTAATGGGCTTGACGAACACCGCCACCGGGCGCCTGTTCGTCGCCTACATGCCGTCCAAGGTGATTGAGGCCACGCTGGCACAGGACAGTGCGCCGATCGCGCGTGCGGCCTTCGAGAAGCTGGTGGCCGAGACGCGCGCGCGCGGCCTATCGAGGACGCTCGGCCAGCCCATCGCCGGCATCGACGCCTTCTGCGCGCCGGTTTTCGATTCGACGGGCAACCTGGCGTTGGGCATCACGGCCATGGGTGCCACCGAAGGCTTCGACCGGCGCTGGAACGGGGTGGTGGCGAACGCATTGCGTGACTGTGCCCAAACTGCGTCAGCTCGCCTCGGATGGATCGCGCGGCCGCACGCAGACGCCGACGCTGGGTGACTGCAAATCGAACGGCATGCAGGGCCGAATACTGGGCAAGGCGGCGCGCAGATAACGCTCGAACCCGGCTTGATCGCGTCGGCGGCGACAATGACGATCTTCACCATGCCGCATCCTCCTGCTCACGCCACCCACGTCGCGTTTCCCGTCGCCACCGCTCCCACCACAATCCTGCGCGACGTGTTCGGCTATGCGCAGTTCCGCGGCCAGCAGCAGGCCGTCGTGCGCCACGTCACGGCCGGCGGCGACGCGCTGGTGCTGATGCCCACCGGCGGCGGCAAGAGCCTGTGCTATCAGATCCCGGCCATCGCGCGCCAGCGTGCCGGGCATGGCGTGACGCTGGTGATCTCGCCGCTGATCGCGCTGATGCACGACCAGGTCGGCGCGCTGCACGAGGCCGGCGTGGCGGCGGCCTTCCTCAACTCGACGCTCGACCGGGAGCAGGCCGAGGACATCGAGCGCCGCCTGCTGGCCGGCCAGCTGACGCTGCTGTACGCCGCGCCCGAGCGCGTCGGCACGCCGCGCTTCCTGGGCCTGCTGGACACGCTGCACGCTCATGGGCAGCTGAGCCTGTTCGCCATCGACGAGGCGCACTGCGTCAGCCAGTGGGGGCACGACTTCCGGCCCGAGTACCGGCAGCTGACGGTGCTGCACGAGCGCTGGCCCAGCGTGCCGCGCATCGCGCTCACGGCGACCGCCGACGCCATCACCCGCGCCGACATCGTCGAGCGCCTGCAGCTGGAGGCCGCCGAGCAGTTCGTCAGCAGCTTCGACCGGCCCAACATCCGTTACACGATCGTCGAGAAGCAGGACGCCACGCGCCAGCTGCTGGCCTTCATCGAGCGCGAGCACGAGGGCGAGGCCGGCATCGTCTACTGCCAGTCGCGCAAGCGGGTCGAGGAACTGGCGGCCACGCTGTTCCAGCACGGCATCGACGCGCTGCCCTACCACGCCGGGCTGGACGCCGCCATGCGCCAGCACAACCAGGACCGCTTCCTGCGCGAGGACGGCGTGGTGATGTGCGCCACCATCGCCTTCGGCATGGGCATCGACAAGCCAGACGTGCGCTTCGTCGCCCACGTCGACATGCCCAAGAACATCGAGGGCTACTACCAGGAAACCGGCCGCGCCGGCCGCGACGGCGCGCCGGCCGACGCCTGGATGGCCTACGGCCTGCAGGACGTGGTCAACCAGCGGCGCATGATCGACGACAGCCCGGCCGAGGACGACTTCAAGCAGGTCATGCGGGCCAAGCTGGACGCGCTGCTGGCCCTGGCCGAGGCCACCGACTGCCGGCGCGCGCGGCTGCTGGGCTATTTCGGCGAGCAGATGGTACCGGCGCCTGGTGCGCTCAATTCGGCAAATGCTTCGGGGACTCTGGCAAACGATGATGGCGCGCATGATCCCCTCCAACCCCCGCCCGCCGCCGGGCCGCCCCAAGGCGGGCGCGGCCCCCTCGGGGGGCAGCGCAGCAACGAAGTGCGGAGCGTGGGGGCTTATTGCGGCAACTGCGACAACTGCCTGCAGCCGCCCGAGGTCTGGGACGCCACCGAGGCGGCGCAGAAGCTGCTGTCCACCATCTACCGCGTGCGCCAGCAGAGCGGCATCGGCTTCGGCGCCGGCCACGTCATGGACATCCTGCGCGGCAAGGCGACCGACAAGGTGGCGCAATACGACCACCAGCGCCTGTCCACCTTCGGCCTCGGCGCCGGGTTCAGCGAGGCGCAGCTGCGCGGCGTGCTGCGCCAGCTAATCGCGCTCGGCGCGCTGCAGGTCGACGCGCAGGCCTTCAACACCCTGAAGCTGCTGCCGCCGGCACGGCCGATCCTCAAGGGCGAACAGGCCGTGCGGCTGCGCGCCGCCAGCGCGCGCCCCGCGCACGAACCCGTACGCCGGCGCCGCGGCGCCACCGCACCCGCGCCCGCCGCAGCCGAGCTGGACGCCGCCGCGCAGGCGCGCTTTGCCGCGCTCAAGGCCTGGCGCGCCGAGGTGGCGCGCGAACACAACCTGCCGGCCTATGTGATCTTCCACGACGCCACCCTGGCGGCGATCGCTGCGCGCGCACCGCAGTCACCGGGCGAGCTGGACGGCATCAGCGGCCTGGGCGCGACCAAGCTGGAGCGCTATGGCGAAGAGGTGCTGCGGGTGTGCCGCGGGGCTGGGTGAGCCCGGAACTTCTGAACGCAGAGGGCGCAAAGATGGCGCAAAAGTCGCAGCAGATCGATGTGCCGGGTCAGGATGTGCTGCGAGACGGAAACCGCAATTTGTTCTGCGGTTTCCGCGCAACTTCTGCGCCCTCTGCGTTCGGCTGTTGAACGGCCTTTCAGCCTGGCGGCATGCCGGCAGCCACCTCCAGCGCCAGGCACAGGTCCTGCCAGGCCTTGGCCTTCTCGGGCAGCGCGCGCAGCAGGTAGGCCGGGTGGTAGCTGACGACCACCGGCACGCCCTGGTAGTGGTGCACGCGCCCGCGCAGGCGGCCGATCGGCTCGCTGGTATTCAGCAACGACTGCACGGCAAAACGCCCCATGGCCAGGATGATCTTCGGCTGCACCAGCGCCACCTGGCGCGCCAGGTAGGGCTCGCACTGCGCGATCTCCTCCGGCTGCGGGTTGCGGTTGCGCGGCGGCCGGCACTTGAGCACGTTGGCGATGTAGACGCTCTGGCGCCGCGGCGCGGTGTCCGCTGGCAACGCCTGGTCGTCCGTGGCGTCAAAGTGGCGCGACAGGCCGATCGCCGCCAGCATGTTGTCCAGCAGCTTGCCGGCCTGGCCGACGAAGGGCTGGCCCAGGCGGTCCTCGTTTTCGCCCGGCGCCTCGCCGATCACCATCCAGTCGGCCTGCCGGCTGCCGACGCCGAACACGGTTTGCGTGCGGCCGGTCCACAGCGCGCAGGCGCGGCAGGCGGCGACCGCCGCCTCCAGTTCCGTCCAGTCCATGGCCTCGACGCCGGCCGGGCGCGGCGTCAGCTCCGGCGCGGCGGCCGCTGCCGGCTCGCGTGCCGGTGCCGGGCGGCCCGCGGCTGCCGGCGTACGCGCGGGACGCGCCAGCGGCACCGGTGCGGTCTCGGCTTGCTGTACCGGCACCGCGCCGGCGGATCTCGGCGCAGCCGCCACGCTTCGGCGTGATGGCGCCGGCGCAGCGGCCGGTTCGGCGGCAACGCCCGCGTCCGGCAGCGCGCGCGGCGCCCAGACCTTGATTCCCATCTCGGCCAGCATGGCGCGTTGGCGCTCGTCCAGATCCCGCATCACAGCGGCTCCACCGGCAGGCTCATCACCACCGCGTCCTCGCGCTCACCATGGCGCAGCGGGTAGTAGCCCTTGCGCAGGCCGACGCGCGAAAAGCCGTGGCGCAGATAGACCTGCTGCGCGCGCAGGTTGCTGGCGCGCACCTCCAGCCACAGCCAGTCGGCCCGCAGCGCGCGCGCCCACAGCGCCAGCGCGTCCAGCATCAGCCGCGCCCAGCCGCGCCGCTGATGCGCCGGCGCCACCGTGATGTTGAGCAGGTGCAGCTCGCGGTAGCCGGGCATGGCGATCAGGTAGCCGAGCAGTTCACCACCCGCCACCAGGCACTGGGCGATGTGGCCAGCGGCCAGGCTGTCCTGCAGGTTGCGGCGCGTCCACGGGTGGCTGTAGACGCTCTGCTCGATCGCCAGCACCGCATCCAGGCGCTCGGCCGTCATCGGCTCGAAGCGCGCCTCGACAGCGCTTTGGGGCGGCGGCGTCAGCACGGCACTCATCGGGCAGCGTTCCTTTCGCGCTCGGCCGTGGTCTGCGCCACCTTGTCGCGGATGTACAGCGGCAACGCCTCGGCCGCCGGCAGCGCCTGGCCGGCAGCCAGCAGCGCCGGCGCCAGGTCGAGCAGGGCGGCGGCCGTGGGCAGCGCCTCGATGCGCGGCAGGCCGGCCAGCGCCACCGGCAGGCGAGCGCCGTATTCAACGAACACGTTGCCGGCCAGGGCCCAGTCCCCCGCCGCGGGCAGCATCAGGGCTTCCGGCGCGCCGACGCCGATGTCGCCCTGCCGCGTCCAGCCGCCCTCGTCACGCACATAGGTCGCGCTGTAGACCTCACCCATGCGCGCGTCCAGCAGCGCCAGCACGCGCGTGACGCCGTGCGATTGGCGTGCCGCCTCGGCCACCGCCAGCAGCGTGTCGACCGGCAGCACCGCCACCTCGGCGCCGTAGGCCAGGCCCTGCGCCACCGAGCACGCCGTGCGCAGCCCGGTGAACGAGCCCGGCCCGCGCCCGAACACGACGGCCTGCAAATCCGTCAAGCGCAGTCCCGCCTGTGCCAGCAACGCCAGCACGCCCGGAATCAGCGCCGCCGAGGCCTGCGCGCCGCCCGCGCCGTGCCGCTCGAAGCGCTGGCCGTCGGCGCGCTGCACGGCAACCGACAGCTGCTCGGTGCTGGTGTCGAAGGCAAGCAGGTTCATGAGCGCCGATTATTCGACGTTTGCGGCAGGCCCGCCGACCGCCGGCCGCAAGGCGGGTGCGCCACCGTGGCCGCCCGCCAGCCGCGCCGCGCGCACGCCGATCAGGATGCCGGCGGTCACCAGCGCCAGCCCCGCCAGCAGGCTCCAACCCAGCGGCTCGCCCAGCAGCAGCACCGCGCCCAGCGCCGACAGGCCTGGCACCAGCGCCGTGATCATGGTCGAGCGCACCGGCCCGACGGCACGCACCATCTGCACGAAGGTGATGCCCGAGATGATCACCGAGGCCACGCCCTGGAACAGCGCCTGGAACACGATCTCGCCCCAGGGCGCGGCGCCCAGCCGCGTCGGCAGCACGCCGCTGGCCGCCAGCAGGGCGAACAACGGCACGTAGCTGAAGCAGGCGAACACCGTGACGGCGATGGTGGCGCGCACCGCGTCCAGCGCCAGCTTGCGCGCCAGCACGCTGTACACCGACCAGCACAGCGCCGCCGCCATGAAGATCAGGTCGCCCTTCCAGACCTCGCCGCTGTCGAAGGCCGACAGCAAGCCCTCGCCACCCACCAGCAGGCCGCCACCCAGAATGCAGGCCAGCCCCAGCGCGCGTCCCAGGGTGATGCGCTCGTGCAGGATCGGCATCGCCAGCAAGGTGGTCCACAGCGGCAGGCTGCCCGGCATCAGCACCGAGGCGTGCGCCGCCGGCGCGTAGAAGAAACCGGCGTAGCACAGCGCTGCGTACAGCAGGCCGCCGAACGAGCCGGCCAGCAGCGTCGGCCGCAGCGGCAGCGGCGAAAAGCCCAGCAGCGACGAGGACGCGCCGCCCGGCCCGGCGCGGCGCGCCAGCCACCAGCCCCACGGCAGGGCGACCATGCTGGCGCCCAGGATGCGCAGCAGCGCGATGTCGAACGGCAGCAGCGTATGCGCCGCCGCGGCGCGGCCGATGATGATGAAGCCGGTCCAGATGGCCACCGTGACGACGGCCGCCGCGACGCCGGTGGCACGGTGGGACAGGAACATGAGCGGATTATCGGCGGCACCGGTCGTGATCGAACCGCGGCGTTCTCGCGCTTCGAATCGCGACAGTTCCGATCCCGATGAAACCTGGACCTGATCCGACGGCTTTGGGATTCTGCATCGCTATAGACTGCGCGACGTGCCTTATCGTCCATCGCCTCTCGGTCGCTGCGGGCTGCTGCTGAGCCTTGGCCTGGCGCTCGCAGGCAGCGCCAGGGCGCAAGAGGCGCTGCCGCCCGAGATCGCCGACGCCCTGGCGCGCGCCGGCGTGCCGGCCAGCAGCGTCGCCATGGTGGTGGCGCCGCTGCCGCCGCCGCCCGGCGCCGTGACGCGCGCGCCCGAGCCGGTCAACCCCAGCGGCGAGTCCAATCCCGCGCCGGCGGCCGCATCGCTGGCCTTGCCCGCGCCGCGCCTGAGCTGGCAGGCCGAGGTGCCGATGAACCCGGCCTCGGTGATGAAGCTGGTGACCACCTACGCCGGGCTGGACCTGCTGGGGCCCGGCCACCTGTGGAAGACGCGCGTCTACACCCAGGGCCACATCCAGCGCGGCGTGCTGCACGGCGACCTGCTGATCCAGGGCAGCGGCGACCCCAAGCTGGTGCTGGAGCGGCTGCAGGAGCTGATGCGCGCGATCCAGGACCAGGGCGTGCGCCAGATCGAGGGCGACATCCTGCTCGACAACAGCGTCTTCAAGCTGCCGCCGCACGACGCCGCCGCCTTCGACGACGAGCCGCTGCGGCCCTACAACGCCGGGCCGGACGGGCTGCTGCTGAACTTCAAGGCGCTGATCCTGAAGTTCATCCCCGACCCGGCCAATCGGCGCGTGCTCGTGCAGAGCGAGCCGCCGATCGCCGGCGTCGAGATCCCGGCCGAGGTGCCGGCCGCCGGCGGCGCCTGCGGCAACTGGCGCACGCGGCTGTCGGCGGACTTCAGCAACCCCGACCGCATCAGCTTCGCCGGCCGCTACCCCTTGAGCTGCGGCGAGCGCGACTGGGGCGTGGCCTACGCCGACCCGGCCAGCTACGCGCCGCGCGTGATCGAGGCCATGTGGCGCGCCGCCGGCGGCGGCCTGAGCGGCCAGGTCAAGTGGCTGGGCAAGCCCGCCACCGGCCGGCCGCTGGTGACCGGCATCTCGCTGTCACTGCCGGAGATCATTGCCGACATCAACAAGTTCTCCAACAACGTGATGGCGCAGCAGCTGTTCCTGACGCTGTCGGCGGCCGGCGACGGGCGCGGCGGCTTCGGCGAGTCGCAGAATCGCTTCAAGCGCTGGTGGCGCGAGCGCTTCGGCCTGCGCACCGCGCCGGTGGTCGAGAACGGCTCCGGTCTGTCGCGGCGTGAGCGCGCCAGTGCCGATTCGCTGGCGGCGCTGCTGCAGCACGCCGCCGGCAGCCCGCACGCGGATGCCTTCGTCCAGTCGCTGTCGATCGCCGGCGTCGACGGCACCACGCGGCGCATGGCGAAGCGCAATCCGGACTCGGAGGCAATCGGCAACGCGCGCCTGAAGACCGGCACGCTGCGCGACGTGGCGGCGATTGCCGGCTACGCCTGGGGCCGCAGCGGCCAGGCGTATGCCGTGGTCGGCATCATCAACCACCCCAACGCCAGCGCCGCGCGGCCGGCGCTGGACCGGCTGGTGGAGTGGGCGGTGCGGGATGTGCCTTGAACGCACTTCTGGCGCCGATGACGAGATGACAAAATGACCTCGCTTCGCTTCGATGACGGCGCTCAGGCGCCATGACTGAAGTCAGATCATTTTGTCATTGACGCCGCGCCAGCGGTGAAGTCATGCCGTCATCAGCGCAGCAATGGCCTGACCCATCTCGGTGGTCGATGCCGTACCGCCCAGATCGGGCGTGTGCGGCCCCTGCGCCAGCACCTGCTCGATCGCCTTGAGGATGGCGTCGTGCGCAGCCTGTTCGCCCAGGAACTGCAGCATCATCGCCGCCGACCAGACCATGGCCACCGGGTTGGCGATGTTTTGGCCGTAGATGTCGGGCGCCGAGCCGTGCACCGGCTCGAACAGGCTGGGAAACCGGCGCTCGGGGTTCAGGTTGGCCGACGGCGCCAGGCCGATGGTGCCGGTGCAGGCCGGCCCCAGGTCGCTCAGGATGTCGCCGAACAGGTTGGAAGCCACCACCACGTCGAAGCGCTGCGGCTGCAGCACGAAGCGCGCGGTGAGGATGTCGATGTGGTGCTTCTCGACCGCCACCTGCGGGTAGTTGGCGTGCATGGCGTCGGCGCGCCCGTCCCACCAGGGCATGCTGATCGCGATGCCGTTGCTCTTGGTGGCAACGTCGAGCTTGCGGCGCGGGCGCGCCGCGGCCTGCTCGAAGGCGTACTTCAGCACGCGGTCGGCGCCGAAGCGGCTCATCACGGTTTCCTGCACCACGATCTCGCGCTCGGTGCCGGCGTACATCACGCCGCCGAGGTTGGTGTATTCGCCCTCGGTGTTCTCGCGCACCACCAGGAAGTCGATCTCGCCGGGCTGGCGGCCGGCCAGCGGGCAGGGCACGCCCTCGAACAGGCGCACCGGGCGCAGGTTGATGTACTGGTCGAACTCGCGCCGGAATTTCAGCAGGCTGCCCCACAGCGAGACATGGTCAGGCACCGCGCTCGGCCAGCCGACGGCGCCGAACAGGATGGCGTCCATGCCCTCGAGCTGCGCCTTCCAGTCGGCCGGCATCATCTCGCCGGTGCGGGCGTACCAGTCGCAGCTGGCCCAGTCGATCGGCACCAGTTCCAGCCGGAAGCCAAAGCGGGCCTGCGCCGCCGCCAGCGCGCGCAGCGCCTCGGGCATCACTTCCTGGCCGATGCCGTCGCCCGGAATGACGGCAATGCGGTGAGTGCGTGCGTGGGTGTCGTTCATGGCTTGGTGTCCTTGGAGCGGCGAGCATAGCGCCGCTTGGGTTTGCCCTAGCGCGCGCCGGCGCGTCTGGCCCCTATCATGACCGGCTGAACAATCGAGGAGTCACCGTGCACACCCAACCCGTCATGAACTGGAAGCTGCCCATCGTGCTGGCGGCCATCGCCGTGCTGTCCGCCTGCGGCGGCGACGACCACAACCCGCTGGGGATCGACACCATCAAGGTCGCGGGCGACTCGCTCAGCGACAGCGGCACCTTCGCCGGCCTGCCCGGCATGCCGCGCACCTTCACCGTGCAGGGCTCGGCGGAGGAACCGAACGTGACCTGGGTCGAGCGCATCGCCAAGGCGTACGAAGTCACGCCGCTGTGCCCGGTCTACAAGTTCAATGGTCAGACCTTCACACTCAACAGCGCGCCGGGCTGCACCAACTACGCCATCGGCGGTGCGCGCATCAACAACCCGGCCAAGCTGGGCGGTGCCGAGTCGCCGCAGGCGATCGGCCGGCAGTTGCAGCACGCGGCCGCGACAGGCTGGCACGCCAAGGACCTGCTGCTGGTGGATGGTGGCGGCAACGACGCGGCGGATCTGATCGAGGCCTATCTGGGCGCGTCCAGCGACCAGGGCGCCGCCTACATGACGCTGCTCGGTTCGCTGGTGCCGCCAGCCGAGCTGCAGCAGGTGATGGATGGCCCCAACGGGCCCGAGAACGCCGGCGGCGTGTACATGCAGGCGCTGGCCGACAGCCTGACCGGCTCGGTCAGGACGCATGCGCTGGACCAGGGCGCCAAGCAGGTGCTGGTGGCCAACATCCCGGACATCACCTACACGCCGGATTTCCAGGCCGTGCTGGCCCGGATCGAGCAGGCCGCGGGCGCCGAGCGCCGCGCGCAGGCCGAGGGCTTGTTCAAGAGCTGGATCGGCACCTACAACCAGCGGCTGGCGGCCAACTTCAAGAACGAGGCGCGGGTCGCCGTCTACGACCTGGAAAGCAGCTTCACCAGCATGATGACCAGCCCCGCCAGGCACGGCCTGACCGACGTCACGCTGCCGGTGTGCGGCGCCGACTGGATCACCGTGGTGCCCAAGCGCAGCTTCGCCGAATGCACGGCCAGCGCGCTGTCGGCCACCACGCCGCCGCCGGGGGCGCCGAGCGGGGCCAGCTGGTGGCAGCGCTTCATGTTCGCGGACGGCTTCCACCCGACGCCCTACGGGCACCAGCTGTTCGCCGATCCGGTGATCGAGCTGCTGGACGAGATCGACTGGCTGTAATCGTCGCGCACGCGCCGGGCCGAGCCGGCGCCGCCCCCGGCCCTGCCATCCTGCCTACACTCGGGGGTCCGGTCAGGACCCTCGGGAGGATGGCATGTCGGGCACATGGATGGCGGCGGTGGACGCGCGCAGCGCCAGCGCGCTGGCATCGGGAGCATTGCAGCCGGTGCAGTCGGAGCAGTTCGAGCTGGAGCACGGCGGCCTGCCCTTCGTGGTGCGCTGGGTGTCGTCGCTGGCGGCCAAGGACGCCAACCGCGGCATGGCGGTGCCGGGCGGCCCGCGCGACCCCAGCTTCAACCCCTTCCTGAACCCCGACCCCGAGCTCACCGTGGGCCCGCTGGGCGACAGCCACGTGGCGATCCTGAACAAGTTCCCGCTCAGCCCGCGGCATCTGGTGCTGGCGGCGCGCGCGTTCGAGGAGCAGCTGCTGCCGCTCACGCGCGCCGACTTCGGGGCGCTGGCGCGGCTGCTGACCGAGGCCGGCGGCCTGGGGCTGTACAACGGCGGCACCGCCGCCGGCGCCAGCCAGCGCCACAAGCACACCCAGTGGGTGCCGGCCAGGGACGGCAACGCCAGCCTGGCGCTGTTCCTGCCCGGCCTGCCGGCGGATGCACCGCCGCTCACGCTGACCACGCACCCGGCGCTGCCGATGCGGCACCGCTTCGTGCGCGTGGACTGCGCCGCGGGCACGCCGCTTGAGCAGACCACCGATCAGTTGCACCAGGCCTGGCAGCGCGGCTGCCAGGCGCTCGGCCTGGCGCCGGGCGAAGGCGGCCTGCTGCCGCCCTACAACATGCTGGTCGGCGATGGCTGGATGCTGCTGATCCCGCGCCGCCAGGAACACTTCGAGGGCGTCTCGCTCAGCGCCATCAGCTTTGGCGGCACGCTGTACACGCGCCGTCGGGAAGAGGCCGAGCGCGTGCGCGACGCCGGTCCGCTGCAGGTGCTGGCGGCGGTGGGCTACCCGCTGCCGGCCTGAGGCCGAACTGCGCCCGGAAACCAAGAGACTTCACCGCGGAAGTCACAGCGTGCGCCGAAGTTCGCAGAGAGAAAACCACGGTCGCCCTGCGCGGGCACTCTGCATTCTCCGCGTCTCGGCGGTGGCACAAGCGCCGCAGGAACGGCGCTGCTTGTATGTTGCCAAAGGCGTCTTGGCATGAACACGAGAAAAGCCGGGCATCGCCCCGGCTTTTCTCGTGCCCGCTGAATCACCAGCGGTTCTTGAAGCGCGTGTAGGCGTTCTCGACGTAGTCGTCGTTGACGAACAGGCGCTGCACGGCGGGCGTCAGATACAGCGCATCGGCAAACATCCAGCGGTTGTAGTTGGCGCCGGCGCGCACGGTGGCCGGCGTGCAGGTGGTGGCGTCCGGCGTGGTGCAGACGGGATCCTTGCCGTTGTCGACCGGGTAGCTGTCGGGCTTGTTGTAGATCAGGTTGAAGAACAGCGCCGAGTCGAAGAACAGCACGTTGGCGCCCAGGTCGGCGATGCCCACCAGCAGCGCGTCGTTGAAGGCGACCGACAGGCGCCCGATCTCGTGCTCCAGACCCCGGCCGCGTGCCCAGGGCGTGCTGCCGACGTTGTACACACCGGTGGCCACCACATGCGTGCCACCGGCCTGAACCACGCGCCGCACCTGCTCCGCCAGCGCCTTGCCGGCGTCCTTCACGGCCTGCGTGCTGGCGTCCGAGATGCCGGTGGCCTCCACCGCCGCCACGATGTCGGCGATGCCGCCGCCCACGAACACCACGTCGCCGTCGACCAGGTTGGTGCGCGCCAGCAGGGTGTCGATCTGCTGCTTGACGCTGGGCGCGTTGGTGCCGCTGCGGGTGTCGTCACGGTCGACGCGCGCATGGCCCTGCGCGTAACCGAAGCCGCCGGCCGACACCGGCTCCAGCGTCAGCTTGTAGTGCGCGGCCAGCTGCTGCAGCCAGTTCAGCGAACCGTCGTTGACGGTGTAGCGGTGGCCGTTCTGCCCGACGTCGGCAAAACCGTCGCCGACCGAGATGAAGCGCTTGGGCGTCAGGTCGGACACCACCGAACCGGAGCCGCAGGCGGCAAGCAGGGCGGCGGCTCCGCCGCAGGCCAGCGCCAGCATGGCGCGGCGGGACCAGGAAGCAATCATGAACTCGTCTCCAAGGATTGAGCGCGTAGTTTAACGATCGCCATCGCTGCCGCCCGGGGCGGCGGCACGCTGCAGGCGATCGCGCACGGCCTCCCAGGCGGGCGTGTCCGGCGGCGTTTCGACCCAGATCTGCGCCACGCCGGCGGCGTCGAACTCGCGCAGCGCGGCGAACAGTTCATGCGCTGCCGCTTCGGCCCGCTCGGGCATGCGGCGCAGGATCCGCACCGCCGGGGCCGACCGCAAGGGCGTGCGCGCCCAGACCGCCAGCGGCGCCGCATCGGCACCCAGTCGGTCCAGCGCCGCATGCAGCTCGGGCGCGTCCATCAAGCGCAATCGGGCGCGCGGCGCGTAATGCGACGCCAGCGTGCCGGAGGCGCGCGGATCGGGAACATCAAGCTCCTGCTTCGAGAGCAAGCGCTGGCCGCTCACGCGCTCGATGTCGGCGCGCCCGAGCTGGCCCGGGCGCAGCAGCACCGGCGCGCCGCGCGTGCAGTCGACGATGCTGGACTCGATGCCCACCTGGCACGGCCCGCCGTCGAGCACCAGCAGCTCGTCGCCGAACTCGGCCGCCACATGCGCCGCCGTGGTCGGGCTGACGCGGCCGAAGCGGTTGGCGCTGGGCGCCGCCAGCCCATGGATGCCGCGCACCGCGCAGGCCGCCAGCAGCGCGCGCGCCACCGGGTGCGACGGGCAGCGCAGGCCGATGCTGGCCTGGCCGCCCGCTGCGGCCTCCGCCACGCCGGCGCGGCGCGGCAGGATCAGCGTCAGCGGGCCGGGCCAGAAGGCATCGATCAGCGCCTGCGCGAAACCGGGCGGCTCGGGCGCAAAGCGTGCCACCTGTTCGGCGCCGGCGACGTGCACGATCAGCGGGTGGTCGGCCGGTCGGCCCTTGGCGGCAAAGATGCGCCGCACCGCCACGTCGCTGCCGGCGTCGGCGGCCAGGCCGTACACGGTTTCGGTCGGCAGGCCGATCAGCTGACCCGCCGCCAGTGCTTCGGCAGCGGCGGCGATGGATGCGGGCGCCGTGCCGTCAAGAATCATGGTCGGCGCTCCGATCGTGCGGCTGCAGCCATGGCCTCATTCAGTTGGCGCAGCGACCAGGTCAAGCCATCGTCGGGCACGCTCAAAACGCCTCGATCCCCAGCAGTTCGGCCGCTCGCAGCGCCCGCTCGCGCACGCTGGCGGCGTCGGGGGCGGTGAAGGTCAGGTGGCCCATCTTGCGGCCGCGCCGCGCCGCCGTCTTGCCGTACAGGTGCAGGTGCGCGCCGGGCAGCGCCAGCACCTTGCCCCAGGGCAGTTCGCGCGTGCCGCCAGCGGCGTCCAGCCACAACTCGCCCAGCAGGTTGAGCATGATGGCGGCGCTGTGCTGGCGCGGCTGCACCAGCGGCAGCCCGGCCAGCGTGCGCACCTGCAGGTCGAACTGCGAGGCGTCGCAGGCGTCGACCGTGTAGTGGCCGCTGTTGTGCGGGCGCGGCGCCATCTCGTTGACCACCAGGCGGCCGTCCTGCAGCACGAAGAACTCGACGCACAGCACGCCGACGTAGTCCAGTTCATGCGCGATGCGCAGGGTCGCCTCGCGCGCGCTGGCGGCCACCGCCAGCGGCAGGTTGCCCTCGTACACCTCGGTCACCGCCAGGATGCCGTCACGGTGCAGGTTGCGCTGCACCGGCAGGCTGACGGCCTGGCCGTCGCGCCCGCGCGCCACGATCACCGAGCATTCGTCGGCCAGCTCTAGCCGCTGCTCCAGCACGCAGGTGGTGCGTCCCATGCGCTGCCAGGCGGCGGCCAGCTCGGCGCGCGTGGCGACGCGCGCCTGGCCCTTGCCGTCGTAGCCCAGGCGTGCGGTCTTCAGGATGCCGGGCAGCAGCGCGTCGGGCACGGCGGCCAGGTCGGCCTCGTGCTCGATCACCGCGTAGGGCGCCGGCGCCACGCCGCTGCGCTCGGCACAACGGGCGAAATGCGCCTTCTCGCGAATGCGGTCCTGCGCGATCGCCACCGCCTCGGCCTTGGGTGCCACCGGGCGCCTGAGCGCCAGCTCGGCCAGCGACTCGGCCGGCACGTTCTCGAACTCGGTGGTGATGGCCAGCGCGCGCGCCGCCAGCTCGCGCAGCGCGTCGGCGTCGCGGTACTCGGCCTCGATGAAGTGGTGGCTGATGCGCCCGGCCGGGCTGTGGCGATCGGGGTCGAGCACCACGGTCTCGTAGCCCAGCGACTGCGCCGCGTGCACGAACATGCGGCCCAGCTGGCCGCCGCCGAGCACGCCCAGCATGGCCGGGCGGCCGTGAATCACGCTGCCGGGCAGCAGGGGGAGTGAGGTGGGCATGAAGTCCTTGGGTTCGTGGCGCGATGAGGAAATGACCTCGGCCTGCGGCCTTCGATGACGCGCCCTGCGGGCGCATGATTGACATCATGGCGCGCACGCGCCGTCATCGAAGGCGAAGCCGAGGTCATTTCGTCATCCAGGCGGCAGCGTCATGGCGCGCGCGGCGGCGGTCTGCTCGGCGCGAAAGGCCTCCAGCTTCGCACGCAGCGCCGCATCCTCGCCGGCCAGCAGCGCCAGCGCGAACAGCGCCGCGTTGGCGGCACCGGCGGCGCCGATGGCAAAGGTCGCCACCGGCACGCCGCGCGGCATCTGCACGATGCTGTGCAGCGAATCGACGCCCTGCAGGTGGCGCGAGGCCACCGGCACGCCCAGCACCGGCACCAGCGTCTTGGCCGCCAGCATGCCCGGCAGGTGCGCGGCGCCGCCGGCGCCGGCGATGATCGCCTTCAGGCCACGGCCATCCGCCGCCTCGGCATAGGCGAACATGTCGTCCGGCATGCGGTGCGCCGACAGCACGCGCGCCTCGTGCGGCACGCCGAACTGCGCCAGGATCTGCACGGCGTGTTGCATGGTGTCCCAGTCGCTGCTGGAACCCATCACCACCCCTACGCTGGGATTCGTCATGTGGCTTCTTGCACAATGCTTGTTGGTTTGCCCAATTTTGCCCCGAGATACACCCCATGATCGACGCCACCCTGCAAAACTTCGAAGCCGAGGTCATCACCGCCTCGATGCAAACCCCTGTGCTGCTGGACATCTGGGCCGAATGGTGCGGCCCGTGCAAGCAGCTCGGCCCCGTGCTGGAGCAGTTGGAAGCCGAGTACGACGGCCGCTTCATCCTGGCCAAGCTCGACGCCGACAAGGTGCCGGAGGTGGCCGGCCAGCTGTCGCAACTGCTGGGCGTGCGCAGCATCCCGCTGTGCGTGATGTTCGTCGGCGGCCAGCCGGTCGATGCCTTCGTCGGCGCGCAGCCGGCGGCGCAGATCCGCCAGTTCCTCGACAAGCACGTGCCGAGCGAAGGCGCGCTGGCGGCCGAGGCCGAGCTGGGCGAGGCCGGCGCGCTGCTCGAATCGGGCGACACCGACGCCGCGCTGGCCAAGCTGGCCGAGGCGCTGGTGCAGGACCCGGCCAACGACGACGTGCGCGCCGACTACGCGCGCCTGCTGATCGCCACCGGCGCGCTGGAGCAAGCCGCCGCGGTGCTGGCCGAGCCGCTGCAGCGCGAGCCGCTTCCCCTGCGCTTCGACGCGCTGCGGCGCTGGCTGGACGCGATCGAGTTCGTGCACCAGGACGAGCGCGGCAACTGGCCGATCGAGCAGTTCGACGCCGCCATCGCCCAGAACAAGCGCGACTTCGACACCCGCTACGCCAAGGCGCGGGCGCTGATGGCCGAGGGGCAGTGGACCGCCAGCATGGACGAGCTGCTGGAGATCATCATGCGCGACAAGAAATGGAACGACGAGGCCGCGCGCAAGACCTACGTCGCCATCCTCGAACTGCTGACCCCGCCGCCGCCCAAGCCGGGCGCCGGCGCCGCGGGCAAGCGCGCCGGCGGCATCGAGTTGACCGGCAAGGCCGCCGCCACCGCCGCCCATGACCCGCAGGCCGAGCTGCTGTCGAGCTACCGGCGCAAGCTGTCGATGGCACTTAATTGATTGCAGCGCCATGACCGCGCTCTGGCGAGCGCATGACCTCGGCCTGCGGCCATAGATGACGCGTGCGGCGCACGCATGACTGAAGTCATGGCGCCACGGGCGCCGTCATCGAAGGCAAAGCCGAGGTCATTTCGTCATTCCGTCATCAGCGCCGCGGCCAGCGCCACATATTCGCGCACCGGCACTTCCTCGGCGCGGCGCTGCACGTCGAAGCTGCCGCCGAAGTTCCGCGCATCGAGCCACTTGCCGAGCGTGTGGCGCAGCAGCTTGCGGCGCTGGCTGAAGGCCACCTGCACCAGTTCGGAGAACGCCGCCGCGTCGAGCGGCGCGAAATCACGGCGCGGCAGCATGCGCACCACCGCGCTGTCGACCTTGGGCGGCGGATCAAAGGCCTCGGGCGGCACCGGCAGCACGCTCTCCATCGCGTAGCGCCATTGCAGCATCACCGACAGGCGGCCGTAATCGCCCGTGGACGGCGCGGCGACCATGCGCTCGACGACCTCCTTTTGCAGCATGAAGTGCTGATCCTCGATGTGCGCGGCAAAGGGCAGCAGGTGAAACAGGATCGGCGTCGAGATGTTGTAGGGCAGGTTGCCGACAATTCTCAAAGCCCCCACGCTCCCCGCTGCGCGTGGTTCGCTGCCCCCCGAGGGGGCCGCGCCTGGCTTGGGACGGCCCGGCGCTGCGGCGGTCGCTTCTGCGCTAGAGGCTGTTGCAAGCTGGCCAAAATCCACCTTCAGCACGTCGGATTCGATGACCTCGAGTTGTGGGTGCGCGCGCAGCCGCGCCGCCAGGTCGCGGTCGAGCTCGATCACCGTGAGGCGGCCCAGCCGCTCGACCAGCGGCTGCGTCAGCGCCGCCAGGCCGGGACCGATTTCGACCACGGCCTGGCCTGGTCGCGGGTCGATGGCGCGCACGATGGCGTCGACAATGGCCGGATCGGTCAGGAAATGCTGGCCAAAGCGCTTGCGGGGAATGTGCTTCATGACGTGCATGACGAAATGACCTCGCCGCTGCGCGGCATCGATGACGAAATGACCTCGCCGCTGCGCGGCATCGATGACGGAATGACTGGCGACACCAGTCATGACGCGCAGCGCCGTCATCGAAGCGCAGCGAGGTCATTTCGTCATCCGATCACTGGGGCGGCTCGCGGTACTCGACATAGGCGCGTCCGCGCACTTCCTGTGCCCAGGTTTCGAAGGCCTCCTGCGCCTTGCGCTCGCGCAGCATGTTGCGCGCCAGCTGGCGCTGTTCGGCGGCGCTGAGCACTTGCTCACGCCGGGCTTCGACCTGGATCAGATGCACGCCGAAGCGGCTGACCACCGGCTCGCTGACCTGGCCGTTGTCCAGGTTGTTCATGGCCTGTTCGAACTCGGGCACGAACTGGCCCGGGTTGGCCCAACCGAGTTGGCCGCCATCGGCGGCACTGTCGTCCTGCGAGTGCTGGCGCGCCAGTTCCTCGAAGCTGGCCTGGCCGGCCTGGATGCGACGCTTGAAATCGGCCGCGCGCTCGCGCGCCACCTGTTCGCTCTGCGTCGGGCCGACCCGCAGCAGAATGTGGCGCACCAGCGTCTGCGGGATCCGGACTTCCGGCAGCTCCCGGTTCTGCTGGCGCTCGAGCACCTTCAGCACGTGAAAGCCGGCGTCCGACTTGAGCGGCCCGACGATCTCGCCGACGCGCGCGCGCTGGGTGCCCTGCACGAACAGCTCCGGATAGCGGTCGGCCGAGCGCAGGCCCAGCACGCCACCATCGCGGCCGCGGTTGTTGGCGTCGGAGAACTCCAGCGCCAGCGCGGCGAAGTCCTCGCCGGCGCGGGCGCGCCGCGCCACCGCATCGGCGCGCGCCTGCAGGCGCGCAATCTCGGCGGCCTCGCTCTGCTCGGGCACCGCGACCAGGATCATCGCCAGGTTCAGCTCGATGTTGCCGGCGCTGGCGCCGGTCTGCTCGCGGATGTAGGCCTCGACCTCGCTGTCGCTGACCTGGATGCGCGGCTCGATCTCACGCTCGCGCAGGCGTGCCAGCAGCACCTGGTTGCGCACGTCGTCGCGGAAGTCCTGCACCGCCAGGCCTTCCTGCTGCACGCGGCGGTGCAGTTCCTCGATCGAGCTCAGCTGGTTCTGGCGCGCGATCGACAGCTCGGCCTGCGCCAGCGCCGCCTCGTCCACCTGCAGGCCCTGCTCGCGCGCGTACTGCAACTGCGCGCGTTCGGCGATCAGGCGCTCGAGCATCTCCTTGCGCAACTGCTCGCTGGGCGGCGCGCTCAGGCCGCGCTCGGCCAGTTGCCGCTGCGCCCGCGCCATGCGCGCGCGCACCTCGTGGTTGGTCAGCGGCTCGGTGTTGACCACGGCGACGATGAAGTCGGCCTCACGTGGCGACGCCGGGGCCGGCGCGGCGGCAGCGGGCGGCGCCGCGGGTGCGGCAGCCGGCGCCGCCACCGGCGCGGCGGCGGGCACCGCCTTGCGGGTCGGTTTCCTGGCTGCGGGCTTCTTGGCCGCAGGCTTGGTGGCCGGCTTGGCGCGCGTGGCCGCCGGCTTGCGCTGCGCGCCACTGGTCTGCGCCTGCGCCTGCGCCGGCAGCGCCAGCGCCAGGCACGCCAGCGGCAATACCAGCCAGGGCAGGTCGATAACACGGGAAAGAATGCGAGGCATCTTGCTTCTCCTGAACACCCCGCCTTCGGCACCAATTACCGACATCGTCGGACCGAAGGCCGCGGAGCAGGCCATGCCAGCGAACGCCGTGGCTGGGCTTGTACCGGCCACTGGCGTTGTCCCCCGTTCCAGGGGGGAAGGCGCCGCAGGCGACTCAGGGGGGTTAGTCATATGTTGTGAAACGGCTTGGCGTCGTGACTTCCTCGCGCAGGTACTGATAACGCGGGATGTGGTTGCGCAGCGTGTTCAGCGGGTTGCTGCCCAGGCGCGACAGGCCGACGAATTCGAGCTGGAACATGATGCGCCGCGTGGCCGAGGTGGTGGAGCTGTGCAGCTGCTCGAGCACGACGCGGCCGATCCAGCAGCCGGCATCGTATTCCAGGCCGAGGATGGCGTCGACCACCTTGCTGTCGCGCAGGCTGTAGTTGAGCCGGCCGACGCTGTACCAGCGACCGTTGCAGCTGCCGCCGCCGCTGGCCGCGCGCGTGGTGCCCAGTTCCTGCCGGCCGCTGAACAGATCACCCAGCGGCCACTGCCAGCCGACGTCCAGATGCTCGCTGCGCAAATCGCGCTGATGGCGGTAGGCCGCACTCAGGGTGCGGAACGGCCCGGGCGAATAGCGCGCCTGGATGGTGGTGCGGGTCGAGCGCTGCGTGTCGGGGTTGTACTGCACCACGGTGTCGAAGGCCCAGCGCGGGTCCCAGTTGATGCCGGCGCCGAGCATGATGTCGGACAGGCCGCGGTCGGTCGGCGTGCCGCCGGGCAGCACCACCTGCTGGCCGGAGAAGCGGTAGCGCTGCGCGATGCCGAGCCGCACCGCCTCGGCGCCGCTGTCGGGGTCGAGCAGGCGCGTGGTCAGGCCGGCGGTGATGAGGTTGTTGTCGACGATGCGGTCGTGGCCGGCGAACGCGTTCTCGGACCAGATGGTGGCGAAGTTGAAGTCGTACAGGCCCGAATCGTAGTTGGGCAGCCGGCTCTGGTCGCGATACGGCGTGTAGACGTACATCAGGCGCGGCTCCAGTGTCTGCGTGAAGCCGCGGCCGAAGTAGCTGGCCGGGCGCTCGAACACCAGGCCGCCGTCCAGGCTGAAGGTGGGCAGCACGCGGCTGGCCGAGTTGGCGCCATTGGCCAGCGCGCCATCGAACTGGTAGCCGGTGGCGTGCAGCTGGGCCTTGGGCACGAAGAAGCCCCAGGGCCGCGTGAACGGGTGCGAGAGCTGGGCGTGCAGCACGCTGCGGTCGGCATTGGGCTGGCGGGTCCAGAAGCGGTCGCCACGAAAGCGCGTGAAGTCGGCGTCGATCGAGTAGTCGAAGCCGCGGTCGTTCCACTTGCCCCAGCGGGCGGTGAGCTGCGGCAGCCGGTCGTAGGGCGGCACGATCGGCGCCGCCACGTCCTGCAGCGTCTGCCACTTGAGCGCGCGCGCCGACAGCGCCAGATCACCGCGCGACCAGCTGAGCCAGCCGTCTGTGGCCAGCAGGCGCGTGGTCAGCGACAGGCCCTTGCGGCTGAAGTCGCGCCAGTAGTCGTTGTCGCTGACGCGGTTGAGGTTGAGCCCCAGGCCAACGCCGCCGACCGGCGTCTGGTAGCTGCCGTTGTGGCGCGCGAACAGGGCCCAGCGATCGCGATCGCGCAGGCGGTCGCTGGGCATCACGTGGGCATTGAGCTGGCCCTGGTAGTTGCTCTCCAGGTAGCGGAACTCGCCCGTCAGGTCGGCACCGCGCCGCAGCATCAGGCCGGGCGTGAAGGTGGCGTCGCGGTTGGGCGCGATGTTCCAGTAGTAGGGCACCGACAGGTCCAGCCCGCTCTTGTTGTCCAGGCCGATGGTGGGCGGCAACCAGCCGGACTTGCGCCGCTCGCTCAAGGGGAAGCTCAGCGCCGGCAGCGGCAGGATCGGCACGCCCTTGAACTCCAGCACCGCGCCCTCGGCATAGCCTTCGTCGACCTCCTGGTCGAGCTCCAGCCGGTCGGCGCGCAGGATCCAGTCCGGCAGCGCGTCCGGCGCGTCGATGGCGCAGGTGGTGTAGCTGCCGTGGTACACGGTGGCGCGATCGCGGTCGTGCAGCTCGATGCGCTCGGCCGTGCCGTGCGCGCCGCTGGCCAGGAAGCGGTAGCTGGGCCGCAGGAAAAACCCTTCGAAGGCATCCATCTGCAGCTGGCCTTCGGTGGCGGTGTAGCGGTCACCGCGCGCATTGACGCGCACGTCGCCGCTGGCGGTGGCGATGTCGCTGCTCTGGTCGTGCGTCAGCTTGTCGGCGCGCAGGCTCATGCCGGGCCGGCGCAATTCGGCATCGCCCTCGATCACCGTCTCCAATCCGGTGCGGCCGCTGATGCGGTCGCCGGCGATGAAGGACGGCGGCCTCGCGTCCGGCGGCAGTTGCTCGGCCAGCATGGGCGTGGCGCGCAGCGGCAGCGGCGGCTCGGCAGTCTGCGCCAGCGCACCGGTCGCCAGCAGCGCCAGCACGCTGAGCGCAACCGGCCGCCACGCCGGCACCCAGGGAAGCGGGCGGGCGCGGCGTCGGCGAGGAATGGGCGACGGGACGTGCACTGCGGAAGTGGTCAAATCGGCGCGCGACTCGGCGGGTGGGCCGCCGGCGCAATCTAGAATCGATTATCCATGAGCGACGTCAGTTCCTCCGTCACCGCAGCCGGGCCTGGCGTCGCTGCCCTCGGCTGGCCCGATCCACGGCGCCAGGCCGCCTTCGAGGCCTGGCTGGCACGCATCGGCCCCGCGCAGCAGCTGCTGCCGGCCAGCCTGCGGCCGGCGTCGGCGGACGCCAGCTTCCGGCGCTACTTCCGCCTCGACACGGCGGACGGCAGCACGCGCATCGTCATGGACGCGCCGCCGGCGCAGGAAGACAGCGCGCCCTTCGTGCACGTGGCCGGCCTGATGCAGGACGCCGGTCTGCGCGTGCCGCAGGTGCTGGACTGGGACCAGCAGCACGGCTTCCTGCTGCTGAGCGACCTGGGCGAGCGCACCATGATGGACGAGATCGACCGCGACCGTCCCGAGGCCAACCGCCCGCGCTACCTGCAGGCCGTGGACGCCCTGCTGGCCTGGCAACAGGCGTCGAAGCCCGGCGTGCTGCCGCCCTACGACGAGGCGCTGCTGCGGCGCGAGCTGGCGCTGTTTCCCGACTGGTATCTGGCGCAGCATCGCGGCATTGCCGTGGAAGGCACGCTGCGCGAAACGCTGGACCGCATGTTCGACCTGATCGTGGCACGCAACCTGGCCGCGCCCATGGTCTACGTGCACCGCGACTTCATGCCGCGAAACCTGATGGTGGGGACCGACAGGCCCGAGCCGCCGCCGGGCCGCCCCAAGGCGGCGAGCGCCCCCTCGGGGGGCAGCGCAGACACGCCAGTGCGGAGCGTGGGGGCATCGAGTCTGGGCGTGCTCGACTTCCAGGATGCCGTCTACGGCCCCGCCAGCTACGACATCGCCAGCCTGATGCGCGACGCCTTCCTGAGCTGGGAGGAGGACTTCGTGCTCGACATCACGGTGCGCTACTGGGAGCGCGCACGCCGCTTAAGCCTGCTGGACTTCGAGGATTGGCACGGCGATTTCGGCAGCTTCTGGCGCGCGGTCGAATGGATGGGTCTGCAGCGGCACCTCAAGGTCGCCGGCATCTTCGCGCGCCTGACGCTGCGCGACGGCAAACCCAGGTACCTGGCCGACACCCCGCGCTTCATCGCCTACATCCGCCACACTGCGGGGCGCTACCGCGAACTGGCGCCGCTGCTGCGGCTGGTCGACGAGATCGAGGGCACGCAGGCGGCCAGCGGCTGGGCGTTCGGGCGCGTCTAGCGCATGACCCGCTGAACAGGCTTGCAGCGCTTGTCCAGCAAGCCCTGCAAGCGATCAAACCAATACTCAACCGGCGCGCAACGCCGCCAGCCGGCTCATCAAGTCCTGCGGCACTTCGCGCACCGTGCGCGCGGCGCCCCGATAGATGGCGCCGCTGCCGCCGTCCAGCGTCAGCACCTCGCCCTCGGGCAACTCCGTGCCGCCCAGGCGCACGCGACGGCGCGCCAGATCGATGGCCAGCTGCTCGCAGCCGACCAGGCACACCTTGCCGAGCTGGCGCGCCACCACGGCGGCGTGCGAGGTGCGCGCGCCGCGCGCGGTCAGCAGGCCGGCGGCGATGTCGAGCGCGGCCAGGTCGCGCGTCTCGGCATCCTGGCGCAGCAGCAGCACGGTGGCGCCGACGGTCTGGCGCGCCCGCGCGCGCTCCTCGTCCAGCACGATCTCGCCGATCGCCACGCCGTGCGCCGCGCTCACGGCCTGCGCCAGCGGCGTGGCGTCGCCGCCCTCGGCGACCACGCGCTGCACGGCCAGCTGCTCGCCGTCCAGGCCATCGGTGCGCCGGCGCGCCTCGGCGGCATCGATGATGCCCTCGTCGGCCAGGTCCAGCGCGATGCGCGCGCGCGCCTGCGCGGTGCGCTTGCCGGCGCGGGTCTGCAGCAGCCACAGCTGGCCGTTCTCGACCGTGAACTCGAAGTCCTGCATGTCGCCGAAGCTGCGCTCCAGCAGTTGGGTCGCCGCCAGCAGCGCCTGCCACACGGCCGGCGCGGCGGCGGCCAGCTGGTCGTGGCCCTGGGCGCTGCGCCGGCCCGAGACCACGTCCTCGCCCTGCGCGTTGAACAGGAAATCGACCCAGGGCGCCGGCTCGCCGGTGGACGGGTGGCGCGTGAAGCCGACACCGGCACCCGAGGTGCCGCCGGCGTTGCCGAACACCATGCGCTGCACCGTGACCGCCGTGCCCATGGCATCCTGAAGACCGTTCAGGCGCCGGTAGTCGCGCGCCTTGAGCGCGTCCCAGCTGGCGAACACGGCACGGATGGCCTGCGCCAGCTGCTCCTGCGGCGATTGCGGAAACGCTCGTCCGGTCACCCGCTGTACGCTGCCGAGGTGCGCACGGGTCAGCGCGCGCAGCTCGGCAAAGTCCAGCTCGCGCTCGTCGCGGCCGGCCGCGATCTGGGCCAGGTCGGCCTCGAACACCTCGGGCCCGATGCCCATCACCACCTCGCCGAAGCCGGCCACCAGGCGCCGATAGGCGTCCCACACCAGGCGCGGGTTGCCGGTCTGGCGCACCAGCCCGGGCAGGGTGGCGTCGGCCAGGCCGATGTTGAGCAGCGTCTCCATCATGCCCGGCATCGACACCGGCGCGCCCGAGCGCACCGACAGCAGCAGCGGCCGGCGCGGGTCGCCGAAGCGGGCGTCGCTGGCCTGCTCCAGCGCCGCGAGCGCCGGTTGCCACAGCTCGGGCTGCAGCTGGTGCGCGCGCGCGCACCAGCTGGTGTCCAGCACGAAGGCCGGCGGCACCGGCAGCCCCAGCACCGCCATGCGCGCCAGGTTGTGGGCCTTGAAGCCGATCGCCTCGGGTGGCGGCACCTCGCGGCCGTGCGTGCGCGGGCCGCAGCCGATCAGCGCGACCGCCCGGCCGGAAGCCGGGAAATGATCCATGTCTCTGGCGTTCATGTCGTCGCCACCCCCATGCGTTGCATCGTGCGCTCGCGCAGGCCCCAGCCCAGCACCAGCAAGGCGTCGCTGGCGTCCTCGATCGCGGCGGCCAGCTCGTTGCCCAGCGTCAGCGCCACCGCATCCTGCTGCTGGCGCGCCTGTTGCGCCAGCGCGCGGCGCGCACGGCGCAGCAGTTCGTCGCAATGGCGCTCGGCCTGCTGCACGCGCCAGGCGGCCGACAGGTATTCGGCCTGGTCGTCGCTCTGGCTGGCCTGGCCCAGCGTGCGTGCCACGGCCAGCGCCTTGACGTGGTCCTGCACCGCGTTCAACACCGCGTCGGCCAGCTCGTTCATCACCTGGCGCACCGGCGGCGTCCAGCCGGCCGGATTGCCGGCGGCCTCGAAATGCTCGGCCAGCACGCTGAGCACGAAGCAGGCTTCCTCCAGCGCGTCGGCGACGTCGTCGCCGCGGCCCATCAGCAGCATCAGCGGGCGCCATTGCGGCTGGTGGTCGGCCAGCTCGCGCGCATGCACCACCAGCTGGTCGGCGTGCCGCTCCCAGGCCTTGGCACGCGCGGCCAGGCGCTCGGCCGCCGACGCGTCGTGCTCCAGCCCGTGCGCCAGCGCATCGCGCAGGCCCTGGGCCAGCGCGTGGCAGTAGGCGGCGTGTTCCTGCAGCAGTTCGTCGTCGCCGCGGCGGCCGCGCAGCCGGCGCGCCAGCTGCGCCTGCGCCTGGTCCAGCAGCAGCGCCGAGGCCTGCGGATGGTGCGCCGCCGCGGTCATGACGTCGACCAGGTACTCGCGTGCCTCGGCCTCGCCCAGCACCTCGTCGAGCCGGTCGCCGAGCCGGAACTGGCTGGGCCCTTGAGCCGCCATGGCGTCCCAGACCAGGCGCTCGGCGCCGGCGTTGAGCCAGGCCATGTGGCCGGCGCGCGCGCGCGCGGTGGCTTCCAGCACCGCCACCGCACCGTCCCCGCTGACGAAATGCACCAGCCGCTTGCGCGCCCGGTTCCAGTCGATCAAGAACACGATGCGCTCGCCGATGCCCTCCAGCTGGCGCGCCAGCTCGGCCTCGTCCTCGGCCTCGAAGCGCGCCGTGCCGACGTGGTAGGCGTCGCCCTGGTTCAGGCCCTTGGTCTTGCGCTGCTCGGCCTCGCCCCAGTGCGCGCCGACCTCGGCCAGCAGGCGCTGGAAGAACGCGAAGCGGCGCCGGTGCAGGTCGGAATAGGTCAGCGTGATGGCCTGCGGCGCGGTTTCGGTGTCGACCTGGATCACCAGCACGTGGGCGTCGTTGGTGCCGATATCGTTCTGGATCAGCAGCTTGCCGCCGTCGCGCGTGGCGGCGGTGTCCAGGCCCGGGTGGTCGAACTTGAGCGGCGCGGTCCGGTTCAGGCCGCGCATGAAGGCCTCGATGCGCGGTCGGTCGCTGCGGTCCTCGGCCAGCTGCCAGCAGTGCGCGCCGTCGATGCGGTCGGTCGAGAGCTCGACCGCCAGGCGATTGAGCGCCTTGTGCAGGTCCATCACCGTGATGTGCAGGCTGTCGCCGCGCTCGCGCGCGCCGTGCGTCAAGGCATCGATCTGTGCTGCCGTCAGTACCGGCCCGGCCAGGGCCTGGAGCGCGTCCTGCCAATGCGCCACGCGCGTGGCCAGGGCGGCATCGGCGCCGTCGCCCTCGATCAGCGGGCGCGCCATCACGCCCAGGTCGTCATGCAGGCGCAGGCCCAGCCGCGGCAGGTCGGGCACGCGCAAGGCGTCCTCGTCTTCGCGCACCGCGGTGGCCGGCAGGTCGTGCAGCCAGTCGGCCTCGGCGCGGGCGCTGATGTCGGCGGCGGCGATCTCGCGCGAAAGGTCCAGCGCGGCCTCATGCGGGTGACGGGCGTGCGCGTTGGCCGCCTGCAGCACGCTCAGGTAGAGCTTGAGACGGTCGTTGGCCTTGAGCGCGGCGCGCACCTGCGCCGGACGCAGCAGCGAAGACAGCGCTGGCGCCTGGTCGCCGAGCGAGGCGACGGCGTCGCTTTTTTCCATGAATGAAAAGCCGGAAACTGCTAAGCCTTCCAGTGTGTGGCAACGCAGTGACAGGATCGTGACAGCCCGGACGACCCGCTGGCGGCGCCTCAGCTCGGTCTGGCGGCCCTCGGTGCCTGCCCCCGGCGCAGGCCGGGGACGGCGCTGCGCGCCACGACCGATGCGCCGTCATGTCGTCATCAATGCCGCGTCAGCGGCGAGGTCATTCCGTCATTGGCACAGCACGCCGGTGCTCAAGCGGTACCGCGCCGCCCCAGCAACCGCAGCCCGTTGGCCACCACCATCAGGCTGGCGCCCATGTCGGCGAACACCGCCATCCACATGGTGGCCAGCCCGGCCAGCGCCAGCGTCAGGAACGCCGCCTTGATGCCCAGCGCCAGCGCGATGTTCTGCCACAGCACGCCGTGCGTGCGGCGCGACAGGCGGATCAGCGCGGGCAGGCGGCGCAGGTCGTCGTTCATCACCACCACGTCGGCGGCTTCCATGGCGATGTCGGTGCCGGCCGAGCCCATGGCGATGCCGATGTCGGCCGCCGCCAGCGCCGGCGCGTCGTTGATGCCGTCGCCGACCATCGCCGTCGGGCCCAGGCGCGCCTGCAGCTCGGCGATGCGCGCCAGCTTGTCGGCCGGCAGCAGCTGGCCGTGCGCCTCGGCCACGCCGGCGACGCCGGCCACGGCCTGCGCGGCGGCGGGGTGGTCGCCCGACAGCATCACGGTCTGCACGCCCAGCGCGTGCAATTCGCGCACCGCTTCGGGCGCATGGTCCTTCAGCGTGTCGGCGACGGCGAACAGCGCCAGCACGGCGGTGTCGGACGCCAACAGCGACACGCTGCGGCCCTGCGCCTGGTGCGCCGCCAGCCGTTCGGTCAGCGCCGCGCTGTCCAGGCCCAGCGCCTCGGCGGCGCGCTGGCTGATGAGGCGCAGCCGCCGGCCGCCCACCACGCCTTCGACGCCATGGCCGGGCTGGTCGACGAAGTGATCCGCGCTGCTGGCCGCCACGCCGCGTGCCGCCAGCCCCTGCGCGATGGCCTGCGATACCGGGTGGTCGCTGTGCGAGGCCAGTGCCGCCGCCGCTGACACGGCAATCGCTGGCTGCTCCTGATTACATAGCATTTCATGCGCTGCCAGCACCGGCTTGCCCAGCGTCAGCGTGCCGGTCTTGTCCAGCGCCACGGCCTTCAGGCGGCGCGCTTCCTCCAGGTACACGCCGCCTTTCACGAGCACGCCGCGCCGCGCGGCGTTGGCCAGCGCGCTGACGATGGTCACCGGCGTGGCGATCACCAGCGCGCACGGGCAGGCGATGACCAGCAGCACCAGCGCCTTGTAGACCGCCGTCAGCCACGTCCACCCCGCCAGCCACGGCCCCAGCAGCGCCACCGCCAGCGCCAGCGCGAACACCGCCGGCGTGTAGACGGCGGCAAAGCGGTCGATGAAGGCCTGCGTGGGCGCGCGCTCGCTCTGCGCCTGCTCGACCGCGTGGATGATGCGCGCCAGCTGCGTGTCGCGCGCGCCGGCCGTCACGCGCAACTCCAGCACGCCGGTCTGGTTCAGCGTGCCGGCGTACACCGCATCGCCCTCGACTTTGTCGACCGGCAGGCTCTCGCCGGTGACGGGCGCCTGGTCGATGGCGCTGCGGCCGGCCGTCACCACGCCGTCCAGCGCCAGCCGGGTGCCGGGCTTGACGCGGATGACGGCGCCCAGCGGCACGTCGGCAGCCTGCGCAGCGTGCCAGCGGCCGTCGGCACCGCGCTGCTCCACCGTGTCGGGCGCCATCTGCAGCAGATTGCCGATGGCGCCGCGCGCGCGGTCGACGGCGCGCGCCTCCAGCCACTCGGCCAGCGCATACAGCGCCATCACCATCGCGGCCTCGGGCCATTCACCGATCAGCAAGGCGCCGGTCACCGCCACCGTCATCAGCGCGCTGATGTTCAGGCGCCCGCGCCGCAACGCGTGGAAGCCCTTGACGTAGGTGGCCAGGCCCGCCAGCGCCACCGCCGTCACCGCCAGCGCCATGCCCAGCCATTGCAGCGATTCGGAGCCGAAGGCGCCGAGCAGTTCGGCGCCCAGGGCCAGCACCAGCGCCAGCACGGTGCGCGCCAGGCCAGGCGCCAGGGTCCAGGCCTGCCAGGTCGGAGGCTGGACATGCGCCGGCGTCGCCGCCACGGCAGCACCGCCGCAGCCCACACCGCAACTTGGCGCGGCGGCCGCCGGCGCGACGGCCGCCACGTCCATGGGCGGGAACCCCGCCGTCCTCAGCGCCGCCTCGATGCCCGGCAGCGCACCCGGCAGCGCATCGACCGCCAGTTCGCGCGCGCCCAGACGGAACGCCAGCCGCCGCACGCCCGCCACATCGCGCAAGGCATGGCGGATCTCGCTCTCCTCGGCCGCGCAGTCCATGTTGGGGATGCGCCAGGTGACGCGGTCGAATGTGCTTGACCTGCTCATGCAGGCGATTGGAAACCCTGGAGCAACTCCAGGGTCAAGCCACGCCGATGCACAAGCCCCGAGCGGTTGCGCCGCTTCCCCTTTCTGGTGCGGCGCTTCACGGGGAGGAGGCAAATCTGTTGCCGGTGCACGCCGGAGCTCGTCGTGCGCCGGCACGGCCTGCGCCGCCGGCATCGGGCGGCTCGCGCCGCACCTGCCCGCGCACGGCACGACGCCGCAGAGGCACTAACATGGCCTCATGAAGATCAGCGAACTTGCCCAGGCCACCAACACCCCGGTGGACACCATCCGCTATTACGAACGCGAAGGCCTGCTGCCGCCGCCGGCGCGCGACGACAACAACTACCGCGTGTACGGCGCCGAGCACGCCGAGCGCGTGGCCTTCATCCGCCAGGGACGCGGGCTCGACATGTCGCTGGAGGAGATTCGCACCCTGCTGGCCTGGCGCGACCAGCCCGACGCCAATTGCGGCGCCGTCAACGCGCTGCTGGACGAGCACATCGGCCACATCGCGACCCGCATCCGCGAGTTGCGTGCGCTGGAAAAGCAGTTGAAGGAGCTGCGCGCCCAGTGCCGCGAGGCGCGCGACACCGCGCACTGCGGCATCCTCAACGGCATGGCGGCGGCAAGCAGCGAGCCGTCCGGCCCGCTCGCGGCCGACACGCATGTGCATGGCGCGCACGGGCGGCCCTAAAGCCCGGGTCGATCAGCTCGACCGGCGGCACGCCCACAGCAGCGTGACGCCACCGTCGGAGGGCAGCAGCGTGCCCAGCGGCCGGCAGCGCCCTGACTCGCACCATTCGTAATCGGCGGTGTAGCCCGAGCGCGTCAGCCGCAGTGCGCCGCGTGGCTGCTCGGCCGGCCGGTACTCATACCAGCCGTGGCGCAGCACGGCGCCCGCGGGCGGCTCCATGCCGGCGCCGCTGCCGCGCACACGCGCAGCCGTCAGCCGCAGCGCCGGCACGCCATCGGCACCACGCCGCACGCGGTAGTCCTCTTCCCAGCGGGTCTTCTCAATCGAGTGCGTCCAGGCCAGCGTGAAGGCGTTGCCCGGCACGAACACGGCGCCGGCCGGCGCCGGCCCTTGCGCCGATGGCTCGACACCCGGCGCCAGGCTGGCGGCCAGCGCCAGGCAGACGCCGAGCGCCGCGGCGCCGCTCACGCCCGCCGGGCGCTGCCGGCCCCGGCCGCGCCGCGCTTGCGGCGCGTACGCCAGTAATGCCAGAGCACGAAGGCGGCACTGGCGGCAAAGCCGATCTCGTCGGTCACCGGCATGGCCACCACCAGGAAGCAGGCCGCGGCAATGGCGCACAGGCGCTCCAGCCAGTTCAGCGGCGAGAACAGGTAGCCGATCGCCGCCGCGCCCCACAGGCCGATCGCGATCAGCGCCTTGAACACCACGTAGACGACGGCGCTCCAATCGTCGGTCTGCAGCATCAGTGCCGGCGAATACACCGCCATGTACGGCATGATGAAGCCGGCGATCGCCACCCGGATGGCGTTCAGGCTGATCTTCAGGCCGGTCTCGCGCGCGATCGGCGCGGCGGCGAAGGCCGCCAGCGCCACCGGCGGCGTCAGGTCGGCCATGATGCCGAAATAGAACACGAACATGTGCGAGACGATCAGCGGCACGCCCAGCTCCAACAGGATCGGCGCCGCCAGCGAGCTGGTGATGATGTAGTTGGGGATAGTCGGGATGCCCATGCCCAGCACCAGGCAGGTAAGCATGGTCAGCACCAGCGCCAGCAGCAGGCTCTCGCGCCCGAGGGCGATGATCTGCCCGCCCATCTCGGCCGCCACGCCGGTCAGGTTGATGATGCCGATGATCACGCCCACCAGCGCGCAGGCGATCGCCACCGGCAGCGCGTGGCGCGCGCCGTCGACCATGGCCTGCACCGCCAGCCGGCGCGCGTCCTGGCCGGTGCGCAGCGCGAAGGTGAGCGCCACCAGCACCGCCACGATGACAAAGAAGGTACCGACGCCGAACTCGAAGAAACCCGCCGTCGCCAGCGCCAGCAGCACCCAGAACAGCACCCGCAGCCCGGTGCCACGAATGCCCTGCACGCAGGCGGCGCCGAAGATCAGGATCGCCGTCAGCGCCAGCCCCACGGTGCCCGAGAACAGCGGCGTGTAGCCAGAGAACAGCAGCACCACCAACCCGATCAGCGGCAGCAGCAAATACCACTGGCGCCGCATCGCGGTCCAGGGGTTGGGACACTCTTCCTTGGGCAGGCCCATCAGCTGCTTGCTGCCGGCCTCCAGGTGCACCATCCAGAACGCGGTGACGAAGTACAGCATGGCCGGGATCAGCGCCGCCTTGACCACCGCCACATAGGGCACGTTGATGGTCTCGGCCATGATGAAGGCCACCGCCCCCATCACCGGCGGCATGATCTGCCCGCCCATGCTGGCGGTGGCCTCGACGCCGCCGGCAAACGCGGACGAATAGCCGAAGCGCTTCATCAGCGGGATGGTGAACTGCCCGGTGGTGACCACGTTGGCCACGCCCGAGCCGTTGATGGTGCCCATCAGGCCCGAACTGATCACCGACACCTTGGCCGGCCCGCCGCGCGTGTGGCCCACGGTGCCCATGGCGAAGTCGTTGAACAGGCGGATCATGCCGGCCTGCTCCAGGAAAGCGCCGAACAGGATGAACAGGAAGATGTAGCTCGATGACACGTAGGTCGGCGTGCCGTAGATGCCCTCGGTGGCAAACGACAGCGTGCCGACGATCTGGTCCAGCCCGTAGCCGCGGTGCATCAGCGGCCCCGGCAGGTGCTGGCCCCACAGGCCGTAGGCCAGGAACAGGCCGCAGATCAGCGGCAGCGCCCAGCCCATGACGCGGCGCGCGGCCTCGAACACCAGCACCAGCAGCAGCACGCCGATCACCCAGTCGGAGGCGATCAGCTCGCCGGCGCGCTGCGTCAGCTCGGCCTCGTTGACCCACTGATAGATGCCGGTGGTAAAGCCCGCGAGGCCCAACAGCCAGCCCAGCGAGCGCGCCAGCGGCGTTGCGCCCGAGTGCAGCACGAACACCATCAACAGCACGAAGCCGACGTGCATCGCGCGCACCACTTGGCTCGACAGCGGACTAAAGGCCGCCGTGATGACCTGGAACACCGAGAACGCCAGCGCGATCCAGAACGCCGCGCTGGTCCACTCGAGGTGGTCGTGGCCGGGCGTCGGCACGGCGTCGACGATGCCGGGCATGGCCTGCTGCTCTAGGGTGTTGAGACGGGGCGAGTCGGTCATGGCAAGCGGGTGAAACCGGGGCCGCGGACGGCCGTCAAACCAAAAAAAACGGCGCCAGGCGCCGGTTCGCATGCGGATCAGGCCATCGGGGCGGCGGCCATGGCCCGATTATTTCTTGATCAGGCCAACCTCGCGGTAGTAGCGCTCGGCACCCGGGTGCAGCGGGATCGGCATGCCGTTCAGCGCTGTCTCCAGCTTGATCGGCTTGGTGGCGTTGTGCGCCGCGTACAGGGTGTCGAGGTTGGTGTACATCGCCTTGGTCATCTGGTAGACCAGATCATCCGGCACCTTGGAATGCGTGATCAGGAAGTTCGGGATCGCGGCAGTGGCCACGTCCTCGGCCTGGCCGGTGTAGGTGTTGGCTGGGATCACCGCCGGCACGTAGGCCGGGCTGCCCACCTTGGCCACCACCTCCTTGGGCACCGGCACCACGCGGATCTTGAGCGCGCTGGCCAGGTCGCGGATCGAGGCCACGCCCAGGCCGGCCGACTGCAGGGTGGCGTCGAGCTGGCGGTTCTTGATCAGCTCGACCGACTCGCCGAACGGCAGGTATTCGGTCTTGGCGAGGTCGTCGTAGCTCAGGCCGGCGGCCTTGAAGATGGCGCGCGCGTTCAGTTCGGTGCCCGACTTGGCGGCGCCAACCGAGACCCGCTTGCCCTTCAGGTCGGCCAGCGTCTTGATGCCCGAGTCCTCGCTGGCGACGATCTGGATGTAGTTGTTGTAGGTGGCCGAGAAGCCGCGCAGGTTGTTCAGCGGCGCCTTGAAGCCGGCCTCGGCGTCGCCCGCCCAAGCGTCGGCCACCGCGTCGCCCAGCGACAGCGCCAGCTCGCCGCGGCCGGCCTGCAGCAGGTTGAGGTTCTCAGCCGAGGCCTTGGTCACCTGCGCGGTCGAACGCGCGTCGGGAATCGCCTTGCCGAAGATCTGTGACAGCGCCACACCCATCGGGTAGTACACGCCGCTCTGGCCGCCGGTCAGGACGTTGATGAACTGCGGCCCCTGCGCGGTGGCGGCGCCGGCGATCGCCAGCAGGCCGGCCGCGGTGCCGAGGGCGAGCTTCTTCATGAACTGCATGGGGATTCCTTTCGAGACGAATGCTGAAACGGCGCACGTTACAGCGTCGGCCGCCGTCTGACCATCGGGGATTCACCTCAAGTCCGTTACAAATTCAGCGTGGCGCGAGTCTCCCACGGAATCCGTGCCTTTCTCTTGTCTGCTATGGCGCACCAGATATGGTTTCCATAGCATCGACGGGCAGCTGGGTGCCGCTACCATCCGTGGCTGTCACCAACACGAGGATGGAGCGGACACCATGGGTCTGTTGAACTGGCAGGAGCGCCCTGCCGCCGCACTCGACGGCGGCGGCGTGATCGGTCCGGACGAGCGGCTGCCCTGGCCGCAGACCACCGCCATGGGCGTGCAGCACGTGGTCGCCATGTTCGGCGCCACCGTGCTGGCGCCGATCCTGATGGGGTTCGACCCCAACCTGGCGGTGTTCATGAGCGGCATCGGCACGCTGATCTTCTATTTCGTCACCGGCGGCAAGGTGCCCAGCTACCTGGGCTCGTCTTTCGCCTTCATCGGCGTGGTGATCGCCGCCACCGGCTACGCCGGTCAGGGGCTGAACGCCAACATCGGCGTCGCGCTCGGCGGCATCATTGCCTGCGGCCTGCTGTACACGCTGATCGGCGCCATCGTGCAAGCGGTCGGCACCGGCTGGATCGAGCGCCTGATGCCGCCGGTGGTGACCGGCGCGGTGGTGGCGGTGATCGGGCTCAACCTGGCGCACATCCCGGTCAAGAACATGGCGGCCGGCAACTTCGACGCCTGGATGCAACTCGTCACCTTCGTCAGCGTGGCCCTGGTCGCCGTGTTCACGCGCGGCATGGTGCAGCGCCTGCTGATCCTGGTCGGGCTGGCGCTGGCGACGCTGATCTACCTGCTGCTGGCCAATGGCATGGGCCTGGGCAAGCCGATGGATTTCTCCGGCATCGCGGCCGCGCCCTGGCTCGGCTGGCCGAAGTTCGTGGCGCCGGTGTTCGAGGCCGGCGCCATGCTGCTGATCGCGCCGGTGGCGCTGATCCTGGTGGCCGAGAACCTGGGCCACATCAAGGCCGTGGCGGCGATGACCGGCCGCAACCTGGACCCCTACATCGGCCGCGCCTTCGGCGCCGACGGCCTGGTGACCATGTTCAGCGGCTCGGTCGGCGGCACCGGCGTCACCACCTACGCCGAGAACATCGGCGTCATGGCGGCCACGCGCATCTATTCCACCGCGGTGTTCGTGGTGGCGGCGCTGGTGGCGCTGCTGCTGGGCTTTTCCCCCAAGTTCGGCGCGCTGATCCAGGCCATCCCGCTGCCGGTGATGGGCGGCGTGTCGATCGTGGTGTTCGGCCTGATCACCATTGCCGGCGCCAAGATCTGGATCGACAACAAGGTCGACTTCAGCGACCCGGCCAATCTGCTGACGGCCGCCATCACGCTGGTGCTGGGCACCGGCGACTTCACCCTCAATTTCGGCAGCTTTGCGCTCAGCGGCATCGGCACCGCGACCTTTGGCGCGGTTCTCCTACATGCGCTGCTGCGACAGCGCGTCTAACATGGCGCGCTGGTGGTTCTTTTATTTGAGGAGTGACCTGACATGACAGCAAGCATTCTGCGCTCTGCCGCTCTGCTGGCGGCTGCCGCCACCCTGGCGGCCTGCTCGAGCACCGGCCCGAGCGACGCCAACCCGCGCACCGTGGCGACGGCGCCGCTGGCCGCCGCCGTCGGCGTGCCGCAGCCCAACCCGCAGTCGCCGGTGCAAGGCGCGATCACCTTCTCCGACGTGCGCGGCATCGTCAGCGTGAGCGGCACCGTGACCGGGCTGAAGCCCAACTCGGCGCACGCCTTCCATGTGCACGAGAACGGCGATTGCTCGGCGCCCGACTTCAGCACCGCCGGCAGCCACTTCAACCCGACCAAGTCGCCGCATGGCGCCCACGGAAGCGGTCTGCACCATCTGGGCGACATGCCGCCGCTGATGGCCGATGCGACCGGCACCGCGAACGTGTCCTTCAACAGCCAGACCCTGACGCTGCGCGGCCCCAACAGCATCATCGGCAAGTCGGTCATCGTGCATCGTGATCCGGACGACGTCAACGCGCAGCCGGTCGGCAACGCCGGGCCGCGCCTAGCCTGCGGCGTCATCAAGCTGAATCCGGGCGCCTGAGCCGCTGCGCCGCGGGCGGCACCATGGCAGCAGCGCGGCCGGCGCAAGGTTCAGTCGGCGCCCGCCTCGTAGCGCGCCAGCCGCTCGCTCTTCCAGTACACGTCGTCGCCGTGCGCGCCATCGGCGCGGTTCAGCACGCGCGAGAGCACGAACATCAAATCGCTCAGGCGGTTCAGATAACGCCTCGGCGCGACCCGCATCTGCTGCGGCTCGGCAGCGGTCAGCGCCACCACGGAACGTTCCGCGCGGCGCGCCACGGTGCGGCACACATGCGCCTGCACCGCCGCGCGCGTGCCGCCGGGCAGGATGAACTCCTGCAGGCGCGGCAGATCGGCGTTGTAGCGCTTGAGCGCCTCGTCGAGTTGCGCCAGCGCCTCGTCCTTGAGCAGCTCGAAACCGGGAATCGACAGCTCGCCGCCCAGGTTGAACAGCTGGTGCTGGATGTCGATCAGCAGTTCGCGCACGCCCTCCGGCATGAGCTCGCACAGCAGCAGCCCGATGTGCGAGTTCAGCTCGTCCACGTCGCCCATCGCCTGCGGGCGCGCGCTGGCCTTGGAAACACGCGTGTTGTTGCCCAGGCCTGTGGTGCCGTCGTCGCCGGTGCGGGTGGCGATCTGCGTCAGTCTCTTGCCCATGGTGGAAACCTCATTTCTGGTTCATCGCGCCCGCCGCCGACACGGCCGCGCGCAGGCCCAGCAGGTACGAATCGACGCCGAAGCCGCAGACCTGCCCCCTGGCGATGCCGGCGATGTAGGAGCGGTGCCGGAACGGCTCGCGCGCGTGGATGTTGGACATGTGCACCTCGACGATCGGGCAGCGCAGGATCGCCAGCGCATCACGGATCGCCACGCTGGTGTGGGTCCAGGCGCCGGCGTTGACGACCACCGCCGAAACGCCGTCCCGGTGCGCCTGATGGATGCGCTCGCACATCGCGCCCTCCTGGTTGGTCTGGAAGCACTCGAGTTCCACGCCCAGCTCGGTCGCCAGCCGCTGCAACGCAGCGTCGATGTCGGCCAGCGTCGCCGTGCCGTACTGCGCCGAATCGCGCTGGCCGAACATGTTGAGATTGATGCCGTGCAGGACGAGAAGCTTCATGGTCACCGATTGAATCACAGCCGAAAGATCAGGCCAGCGGCACGGTCAAGCGCAGCAGCGCCGCGCGCGTGTCGGGCCGCACGCCGCGCCACCAGGCGAAGGCCTCGGCCGCCTGCTCGACCAGCATGCCGACGCCATCGGCCAGACGGGCGGCGCCGGCATCCCGAGCCAGCTTGAGAAAGGGCGTCAGTCCCTTGCCATACATCATGTCGTAGGCCAGCGCGCCGCCGGCAAAGGCGCCGGCGGGCACGGCGGGCGCCTCACCGCTCAAGGACGCCGCCGTGGCGTTGATCACCACGTCGAAGACACCGCAAGCCGCCAGCTCAGCAAAACCGCCGCCATCGAGCGTGCAGGCACCCAGGAGCGGCGCCAGTTCGTGCGCCAGAGCAGCGGCCTTGCCTGGCGTGCGGTTGGCGATCACGACGCGTGCCGCACCGGCCCGGGCGATCGGCAGCAGCGCGCCGCGCGTGGCGCCACCGGCGCCCAGCAGCAGTACTCGGCAGCCTTGCAAAGGCAGACCCAGGTTGTGCTCGATGTCGCGCACCAGGCCGACGCCGTCGTAGTTGCGCGCCTCGATGCGGCCGCGGTCGAAGCGCAGCGCATTGGCGGCGCCCGCCAGGCGCGCGTCGTCGCTGGCCTCGTCGGCAGCGGCCAGGGCCTGCAGCTTGAACGGCAGCGTCACGTTCATCCCCTTGCCACCGGCGGCGCGGAAAGCCGCCAGCGCGCGGGTGAAGCCGCCCTCCTCGGCGCCGCCGTCGATGGCCTCGTACGTCATCTCCTGCCCGGTCTGCGCAGCGAACAGGCCGTGGATCAGCGGCGATTTGCTGTGGGCGATGGGGTGGCCGATGACGGCGTAGCGGTCGGACATGGGCGGGCACGGCTCAGGGAGAGCACCCACTGTAGCGCAGTCGCTGCGGCCAGCCACGGCCACGGACTTCGCGCCGCCGCCAGCACGCGGACGGCGATCGACCTACACTGATCGACCCACACCCATCCGCCGCATCGCAGGAACCCCAGGACATGAACGCCCCGACCCAGCTCGCCCACCTCACGCCCGATATCAAGCCGCGCGAAGCGCCGCCGGCGCTGCTCGACGCGCTGCACGAGCGCTTCGGAACGCAGTTCTCGGTCGCCATGGCGGTGCGCGAGCTGCACGGCCGAGACGAATCGGCCTTCACCACCGTGCCGCCGCCGGCCGGCGTGGTGTTCGCCGAAAGCACGCAGGACGTGCAGGACGCGGTGCGCCTGTGCGCCGAGCACCGGACGCCGGTGATCCCGTACGGCGTCGGCTCCTCCCTGGAAGGGCACCTGCTGGCGGTGCAGGGCGGCATCAGCATCGACCTGACGCGCATGAACCGCGTGCTGGCCGTGAACGCCGAGGACCTGACAGTGACCGTGCAGCCGGGCGTGACGCGCAAGCAACTCAACGACGAGATCAAGGACACCGGCCTGTTCTTCCCGATCGACCCCGGCGCCGACGCCACCCTCGGCGGCATGAGCGCGACGCGCGCCAGCGGCACCAACGCGGTGCGCTACGGCACCATGCGCGAGAACGTGCTGGCGCTGGAGGTGGTCACCGCACAGGGCGAGGCGATCCGCACCGGCACGCGCGCGCGCAAGTCCAGCGCCGGCTACGACCTGACGCGCCTGTTCGTCGGCAGCGAGGGCACGCTGGGCGTGATCACCGAGGTCACCCTGCGCATCTATCCGCTGCCCGAGGCGGTGTCGGCCGCGATCTGCTCGTTTCCCAGCATCGCCGACGCCGTGAACACGGTGATCCAGACCATCCAGCTCGGCGTGCCGATCGCGCGCGTCGAACTGATCGACGCCAACAGCGTGCGGGCGGTCAACCAGCACAGCCGCTTAAGCCTGCGCGAGGAGCCGATGCTGCTGATGGAATTCCACGGCTCGCCGGCCGGGGTCAAGGAGCAGGCCGAAACCGTGCAGGAGATCGCGCACGACCACCACGGCGCCGACTTCGAGTGGGCCGACACGCCCGAGGAGCGCACGCGCCTGTGGACCGCGCGCCACAACGCCTATTTCGCCGCGGTGCAGAGCCGCCCCGGCTGCCGCTGCATCACCACCGACACCTGCGTGCCGATCTCGCGCCTGGCCGACGCGCTGCTCGACAGCGTGGCCGAAGCCGATGCCAGCGGCATCCCCTACTTCCTGGTCGGCCACGTGGGCGATGGCAACTTCCACATGGGCTACCTGATCGACCCCGACGATGCCGACGAACGCGTGCGCGCCGAACGGCTCAACCACCGGCTGGTGACGCGCGCGCTGCAGCTCGGCGGCACCTGCACCGGCGAGCACGGCGTCGGCCTGCACAAGATGGGCTTTCTGATCGACGAGGCCGGCGCCGGCGCGGTGGCGATGATGCGCACCATCAAGCGCGCGCTGGACCCGGACAACATCATGAATCCGGGCAAGGTGTTCGCCATACCGGACTGAAATGGCGGCGGGCCTGGGATCGGCGCGGACTGACGGCGTGGCCGGCGCTGACCCACGCCACGCGCGCCACCTGCGCCATTACCTGCCCGACAGCACGTCCATGGTCGGCGCGTCCAGTCGGCCGGTGGGCTGCAGGCCGTTGTCGCGCTGGAAGGCGCGCAGGGCAGCGGCGGTGCGCGGGCCGGCAGCGCCGTCGGGCGTGCCGGCGTTGTAGCCCAGCTCGTTCAGGCGCCGCTGCGCCTCGCGCATCGACAGCAGGCGGCCGCCCTGGCCGGGTACGTAGGTCCGCGAAGGCGCGGCGCCGCCATCCACGCCCAGGCGACCACCGCCACCCAGGCCCTGGCCTGGCACGCTCTGCGCACGGTAGGCGCGCAGCGCGCGCACCATCTGGTTGTAGGCGTCCATGAAGGCGGCGGTGATCACCTTGCCTTGCGGCGTGTTCTGGTAGCCGCCCAGGCCCGCGCCGGCACGGCCACCGAACAGGCCGCCGAACAGGTTCAGGTCGGTCTTGGAGGCGCTGCCCTCGGAAGCCGCTACCTGCACGCCGGAGCGGTTGTCCACCAGGGTCAGCAGCGCACTGGCCTCGCGCGTCTGCACGCCACCGGCGATGGTGCCCAGCGCGCGACCGCTGCCGCCACCGATGATGCCGCCAAGCAGGCCACCAATGCCGCCGGCGTTGTCGGCGCTGAAGACGATCTCGGGCGACATGCCGTAGTCGGAGGCCACCATCTGACCGGCGCCGAAGTTGCTGCCGCTGCGCATCTGGCCCGATTGCATCAACTCGCGCTCGCGGCTCATGGCGCGCATGCCGGCGCCGCCGCGCTCGACGACGACGAAGCAGTTGGACTGCTGGATCAGCAGACGCAGCAGGTTGGCGGTCGGCGGCAGCTTGTATTCGTTGGTCAGGATGGTGTACCAGCCGGCGCTCTGGTTTTCGACCAGCGACACGGTGCCCAGCGGGGCGGCGCAGCGCTCGAGCTGGCCGCTTTCGCCGCTCGTCGCGCCGCCGGCAGCGGCGCCGGTGGCCACCGTCCTGGCGCTCTGGCTGCCCATCTGCATGTTGGTGGTCTCGCATCCGGCCAGCAGCGTGGCCAGGCCGGCGGCCGTGAGGGTGGCCATGATTCTTGTCGACATGCTTGATTCCTCCGAGATCGGGCGCGCTGACCAGTCCCGCGGCGCTGAGCGCCTTGGGTGCGGCACGTTGTTGCGTTCAACGAAGCACCGATCATAGGCGTCAAACGCGACCGCTTCTACCCCCCCGACGGTCCACGGCTGCCGGCCGGCATCCGCGGCCGTGCGGATTCAGCCGCGCGGATGGCCGAGCACGTCGATGCGCGCCGGCGGCAGGTTGGCGATCACGCGCTCGCTGTGCAGGCGCGTCAAGCCGGCGCTCTGCCAGGGCGACGGCCCGCGCATGGCATAGGTGAACTGCACCAGCCGCCCCTGCGGCGCCAGCGCCAGCGCGCCGGCCTGCAGGATGCGCTGGCGCGCCGGCAGCGGGATCGACAGCAGCGGCAGACCGGAGACGATGAAATCAATCGGCAGCCACTCGCCCTGTGCGTCGTTCGGCAACCAGCCCTGCGCCCGCGCCTGCGCCAGGCCGGCGGCGTCGCCGTGGATCACGCGGGCGCGTGGAAAGCGCCGCCGCAACAGCGCCGCCAGTGCCTCCGACTGCTCGATGATCACCAGGCGCTCGGGCGCGACGCCATGCGCCAGCAGCGCCGACGAGATCACGCCGGTGCCGCCACCGAGTTCGACCACCAGGCCGCGCGTCGCCGGGTCGACCTGCTCGGCCATGCGCGCCGCCAGGCGGGGCGAACTGGCACAGATGGCGCCCACGGTGCCGGGCTGGGTCATCAACTCGCGCAGGAACAGCGATTGCGGCGACTGCGCCACCGCCCGATCGACCGCGCGCCGCATGCGCGCCACGCTGGCGCGCGCGGCACGCACCGCCAGGCGCGGGCCGGCGTCGAGACCGATGTCGCGCATGGCGCGCGAGCCGATGCGCACGGCGGGCAAACGAGGAGGCAGGTGGTGCTTGAAACGCATGGGGTCGCCACAGCGGGCGCCGAGGGAGACTAACGCAGGCGCCGCAGCTTACACTGCGCGGCGCCCGGTTGACGTCGGAGAAAGCCCTTTAATTTGTTACCTGAATGTTACACCCGACACGATCTGCCCTCAGCACCCGCGCAGCCGGTCGATCAAGCCGTTGAGTTCATCCAGCGACGCAAACTGGATCGCCAGTTCGCCGCCGTGGCGAGCACGCTTGCGCAGCCGCACCTCAACCTGCGCCAGCAGCAGGTCGGACAGCTCTTCTTCCACCCGCCGCACATCGCCCGACTTCTCCGGTGTGCCGGGCGACTTGCGCGGCGCGGTCAGGCTGAATTCGGCGTTGAGCCGCTTGACCAGCGCCTCGGCCTCGCGCACCGACAGCTTGCGCGCGGCGACCTGGTTGGCGGCCGTGATCTGCGCCGCGCCCTCCAGCGCCAGCAGGGCGCGCGCGTGGCCCATGTCGATGTCGCCGGCCATCAGCATGGTCTGCACCGGCTCGCTCAGCTGCAGCAGGCGCAGCAGGTTGCTGGCGGCCGAACGGCTGCGGCCGACCGCCTGCGCGGCCTGCTCGTGCGTCAGGCCGAATTCGTCCAGCAGGCGCTTGAGGCCCTGCGCCTCCTCCAGCGGGTTCAGGTCCTCGCGCTGGATGTTCTCGATCAGCGCCATCGCGGCGGCGGCCTCGTCGGGCACCTCGCGCAGCAGCACCGGCACCTCGGTCAGGCCGGCCAGGCGCGCGGCGCGGAAGCGCCGCTCACCGGCGATGATCTCGTACTGCGCCGCCGACCCGATGGCGCCTACGACGCCCCCCGGCGCAGGGGCCTGCCCCTGCGACTCGTCATCACGGCGAAGCCTGCCTGGTGCGGCGCCCAGGCGCCGCACCAGGATTGGCTGCATGATGCCCTGCGCCTTGATGCTCTCGGCCAATTCGTACAGCGCGCCTTCGTCCATGCGCGTGCGCGGCTGGTACTGGCCGGGCGCCAGCGCATCCAGCGCCAGCATCATCGGCGTGCCGGCCGGCGTGGCGGCGGGCGCCGCCGCGCCCTCGGCCGGCGACAGGCTGGGGCCAAGCAGCGCATCGAGGCCGCGGCCGAGGCCCTTGGGTTTTCTGGTGACCATGGATGTGTTTGTTCCCCGTAGCAAGCCCGGCCGCCATCAGGACTGCACCCGCGCCGGATGGCGGACAGTGTAGCCACGTCGCGGCTCTCTAGAATGCGCGCTGCCCACCGGCCCGCACCAAGCGCCTTTCTTGTTCGACCTGACCCCGTATCGCCTGCTGTTTGCCGACCGGCAACTGCGCCGCATCGTGCTCAGCTCGATCGTGCCGCGGCTGCCGATCGGCATGAACGCGCTCGGGCTGACGCTGTTCGTGCAGGCCAGCAGCGGCTCGTTCGCGCGTGCCGGCTGGGTGTCGGGCGCCTACATCGCCGCGCTGGCGGTGCAGGCGCCGCTGCTGGGGCGCCTGGTCGATCAGCGTGGACCGCGCGGCATCCTCGGGCCGCTGACGCTGCTGCACGTGCTGGCCATGCTGTCGCTGGTGGCCACGGTGGCGGCCAGGCTGGCCTTGCCCTGGGTGCTGCTGGCGGCGTTCTCGGCCGGGCTGTCGTTTCCGCCGGTGGCGATGGTGCTGCGCGCCACCTACCGCAAGGCTGGGCTGTCGGCGGCGATGGTGCAGTCGGCCTTCGCGGTCGATTCTGTGGTGACCGAAACCTGCTTCATCCTCGGCCCGCTGCTGGTCAGCCTGGCGCTGCTGGCCGGCTCCTCGGCGTACGCGGTGGTGCTGGCGGCGGCCTGCGCGGCGGTGGGCGTGCCGCTGTTCGCGCGCTCGGGCGTGCTGGAGCGCTGGGGCCGGGTCGAACGCGGCGTGCCGCGCCATTGGCTCGGGCCGCTGCGCGTGAGCGGCGTGCGCCGCAGCCTGCTGCTCAGCCTGGTCACGGCGGTCGGCATCGGCCTCAACGAAATGGCGATCCCGGCCTTCGCCACCGAGCGCGGCATCGCCAGCAGCGTCGGCTGGTTCTACGCCGCGATGAGCGTGCCCTCGGCCGCCGCCGGCCTGTACTACGGCACGCGCCGCTGGCCCTGGGCGTTGAACCAGCAGGTGCTGTCGGCGCTGGCCTGGCTGGCGGCGGGCAGCGTCGCCATGGCGCTGGCGCCCTCGGTAGCCTGGTTCACGCTGGCCTGCGTCGGCACCGGCCTGGCGTTCGGGCCGATGATCACGGCGCTGTCGCTGCAGCTCGGCGCACTGAGCCCGCGCGAATACATCACCGAGGCCTTCACCTGGAGCATGACGGTGTTCATGTCGGGACTGGGCCTGGGCCTCTGGGCCGGTGGCGCGCTGGTCCAGCTGGGCGGTTTCAGTGCCACGCTGTGGGCGGCTGCCGGCGCCATGGCACTGGCGGCGCTGTGGTGTCCGATGGTGCCGCAGGTGCGCGAGCACTGAAGCCATGGCGGCCACTGGCCGCTTTTTCTGCAGTCCGGGGCGCGCGGCGGCGGGCCGTCAGGCCTGCAGCCCGCGTTCGACCAGTTCGTGCGCGAAGGCGATGAAGGCCTGGCTGCCCTTGGCCGAGGGATCGAACACCACGCCGGGCAACCCGAAGCTGGGCGCCTCGGCCAGGCGCACGTTGCGCGGGATGATGGTGTCGAACACCTTGGCGCCGTAATGCGCCTTCAACTGCTCGCTGACCTGCTGCTGCAGCGTGATGCGTGAATCGAACATCACGCGCAGCAGGCCGATCAGGCGCAGCTCCCGGTTCAGGTTGGCGTGCACCTGCTTGACGGTCTTGACCAGGTCGGCCAGGCCTTCCAGCGCGAAGTACTCGCACTGCATCGGCACGATCACGCCCTGCGCCGCGCACAGGCCGTTGAGCGTCAGCAGGCCCAGGCTTGGCGGGCAGTCGATCAGGATGAAGTCGTAGTCGCCCAGCACCGGCGCCAGCGCCTCGCGCAGGCGGCGCTCGCGCCGCTCCTCGCCGACCAGCTCGATCTCGGCACCGGCCAGCTCGCGGTTGGCGCCGACCACGGCGTAGCCGGCGCCGGCTTCCCTGAGGCGCTCGGGTACCACCGCGACTTCGGCCACGGTGGCCGATTCGAGCAGCACCTCGTACACCGACGCGCTCATGGCACGCTTGTCGACGCCCGAGCCCATGGTGGCATTGCCCTGCGGATCCAGGTCCACCATCAGCACGCGCTGCCCAAGCCTGGCCAGGCCGGCGGCCAGATTGACCGTGGTGGTGGTCTTGCCGACGCCACCCTTCTGGTTGGCAATGCAGAAGATCTGAACCATGAAACGTAAGTGAATACTAACTTATGATTTACTTGCTGGCCACCAACCGCAGCCCGAAGCCGATCAGGCAAAAACCTGTCAGCTTGGTCAGCATACCCGACAGGCGTGTGCTGGCACGCACGCGCTGCGCCAGGTGATGGGCAAGCAAGGTGGCGACCAACCCGTACAGCAGCGTCAGCACGGCAATCGTCAGCGCCATGGCAGCAAAGGTGGTCCAGCCCGGTCGCCGGGTCGAGTCGATGAACAGGGGAAAGAAGGCCATGTAGAACACGATGGCCTTGGGGTTCAGCAGCGTAATCAGGAACGACTGCCGGAAGAAATGCCGGGGCTGCAGTTGCGGCACCACGCCCCGTCCCGGTCGCGCCAGCAGCATGCGCGCACCGAGCCAGGCCAGGTACAGGGCGCCCAGGATCTGCATCGTGGTGAAGGCCGCCGGGTATGTCCGCAGCACCGCCGACAAGCCCGCCAGCGCGCACCACAGGAGAATCTGGTCCCCGGCGATGATGCCCCAGGTGGCCGCCAGCCCGCCCCGCACGCGGCCTTGCCCAGTGCTGGACAGAATCGCCAGGTTGCCGGGTCCGGGAATGGCGAGGAACAGCAGGATCGCGGCGACGAAGGCGGCGCAATCGGTGATGGCCGGGGACATGGTGGTGCAGTCAGAGATCAACGCTCACACAGGCAGCCAGACAGACGAAAACCGGGCGCCTCCGCATGGGCTGGCCAAGGCTTGGCGCAAGCCGCGATTGTACGAAGCCCAAGCGACCGGAGCCCGGTCGCAAGACCGGCCGAGCGACGGGTTCGGCAGCCGCGGCCGCTCATCCCGACCCGACGGCGCGGCGGCGCAGCCACACCAGATGCCGCTCGGCCGCCAGTCCAGGCACCTGGAGGTGTTCCACGTGAAACACCTCGATGTCCTGCGGCAAGGCCGCCATCTCCTCGGTCGGCCGCTTGCCCTTCATGGCCATCCACACGCCGTCACTCGCCAGCGCGCCAATCGAAGCGGTGACGAAATCCGCAAGAGTGGCAAACGCGCGCGACGTAATCACATCGAACTCTTGCGCCAGGCTCTCGACGCGCGCTTGCATGCCGCTCAGATTGCGCAAGCCCAGTTGACCCGCCACCTGCCGCACGAAGGCGGCCTTCTTGGCCACGGCATCGACGCACGTCACGTCCAGTTCGGGGCACGCAATCGCCATGACCACGCCCGGCAGGCCGCCGCCGGAGCCCACGTCGAGCACGCGACGCCCGTCCGCGCCCGCATGGCGCCGCAACGGCGGAATGACCGCCAGGCAGTCGAGCAGATGCTGCGTCAGCATCTGGCGCGGATCGCGCACGGCGGTCAGGTTGTACACCCTGTTCCAGCGCACCAGCAGATCCAGGAACGCCAGCAGCCTGGTCTGCTGATCGCCCGTCAACGGCACGTCCAATGCCTGCGCGCCATGCGCCAGAGCGTCTCCCAGTTGCGGATCCTTCATGCCGTGTCGTGCGACAAGGTCGTCCTATCGCCACCAAAACCCTTGAATCCGCCCTTCTTCAGGTGAACCAGCAGCAATGAAATGGCCGCCGGCGTGACGCCACTGATCCGGCTGGCCTGTCCGAGCGTGTCGGGCCGATGTGCTTGCAGTTTCTGGCGCACCTCGAACGACAAGGCGGACACCTGCAGGTAGTCCAGCCCTTCCGGCAAACGCAGGCTCTCGTAGTACGCGGCGCGCTCGACATCGTCCCGCTGGCGCGCGATGTAGCCGGCGTACTTCGCCGCGATCTCGACCTGCTCGACCACTGGCTCGTATAGCGAGCCCAATGTTTCACGCGAAACACCCGCGGGCAAGCCCTCTGCCGGCGCGTTGGATGACGCACCGACGGGGTCGAGCGTCATCAAAGCCTCGTAATCCACCTCGGGGCGCTTGAGCAGATCAAACAGCCTGTGCTCATGCTCGATCGGTTTGCCGAGCACGCGCTCGGACGCCGCCGCCGGCAGGCTGCGCGGATTGACCCAGGTCGACTTCAGGCGTTCTGTTTCACGTGAAACAGCGTCGCGCTTGCGGCTGAATGCCTCCCAGCGGGCGTCATCGATCAGGCCCAGCCGGCGCCCCGCCTCGGTCAACCGCATGTCGGCGTTGTCTTCGCGCAGTTGCAGCCGGAACTCGGCGCGGCTGGTGAACATGCGATAGGGCTCGGTCACGCCCTTGGTGATCAGATCGTCCACCAGCACGCCCAGATAGGCTTCATCGCGGCCCGGCAGCCAGGCGCTGCCGGCGTCGTCGGCGCGCCCGTCCAGCTCGCGGCACTGCAGCGCCGCATTGATGCCGGCAAACAGGCCTTGCGCCGCCGCCTCCTCGTAGCCGGTGGTGCCGTTGATCTGCCCGGCGAAGAACAGGCCGCCGACGGCCTTGGTCTCGAAGTTGCTCTTCAGCCCGCGCGGATCGAAGTAGTCGTATTCAATCGCGTAGCCAGGCCGCAGGATGTGCGCATTCTCCAGCCCCCGAATCGAGCGCACCAGTTCGTACTGCACGTCGAAGGGCAGGCTGGTCGAGATGCCGTTGGGGTAGATCTCGTGCGTGTCCAGGCCTTCAGGCTCCAGGAAAATCTGGTGGCTGTGTTTGTCGGCAAAGCGGTGGATCTTGTCCTCCACGCTGGGGCAATAGCGTGGGCCGACGCCTTCGATCTGGCCGGTGAACATCGGGCTGCGATCAAGGCCGCCGCGGATGATCTCGTGCGTGCGCTCGTTGGTGTGCACGACCCAGCAGGGCAGTTGCCTCGGGTGCATCTCCGGACGGCCCATGAAGCTGAACACCGGCATGCGTTCGTCCTGGCCGCCGGGCATGCCGTCGCCTGGTTGCACCTCGCAGCGGCTGAAATCGATGCTGCGGCCATCCAGTCGCGGCGGTGTCCCCGTCTTCAGGCGCCCCTGCGGCAGCTTCAGCTCCTTCAGCCGCGCCGCGAGCGACACCGCCGCCGGGTCGCCGGCGCGACCGGCACGGTGGTTGTCCAGGCCGACATGGATGCGGCCGTCCAGAAAGGTGCCGGCCGTCAACACCACCGTGCGTCCGCGAAAGCCGATGCCGATCTGCGTCACCGCGCCCGTCACCCGGTCACCTTCCAGCATCAAGTCGTCCACCGCCTGCTGGAACAGCCACAGATTGGGCTGGTTTTCCAGCCGGCGGCGGATCGCCGCCTTGTAGAGCACCCGATCGGCCTGCGCGCGCGTGGCGCGCACGGCCGGCCCCTTGCTGCGGTTGAGGATGCGGAACTGGATGCCGGCCTCGTCGGCGGCCAGCGCCATCGCGCCGCCGAGCGCATCGACCTCCTTGACCAGGTGTCCCTTGCCGATGCCGCCGATGCTGGGGTTGCAGCTCATCGCGCCCAACGTCTCGATGTTGTGCGTCAGCAGCAGCGTCCGCGCGCCCATGCGCGCGGACGCCAGCGCCGCCTCGGTGCCGGCGTGGCCGCCGCCGACGACAATGACGTCGAACGGCTGTGGATGGATAAAGGAAGGCGAGGGCACGACAGAACAAATGCAGGCGAGCCCGGCATTTTAAGGCGCGCGCGGCTTTCCGTTAACCGCCACAGTCGATTGTTGCTACCATTTATATAGCATCATGGGCGCCAGCACGGCGAGAATCGACACTCGGCGGCGATGCTATGCTGCATGCATCCCACACCGCTGCGGCAGGGCGGCATCGGTGTTTCCGTCGATCGCCTTCAACCACCCGCGACCAGCACTCCAAGGAGCGGCAAAGCCGCCGACTCAACGCTGCAATGACCCCCTTTGTTCTGCCTGCCGATATCGCGGAGTTCGTCCAGGTCACGGAAGTCTCCGATGGTCACTGGTTCGTCGACGAGCTCTTTCAGCGCAAGTTCGGCCACTCAGCACCTCGGACTGGTCGCCACGTCGTCACCTTTGTTCGCAGCCAGGACGCTTGCTTGCGCGTGGCCGGCTATCTTCATTTCTGGCGGCAGGACGTGCTCGGCTTCATTGGCGGTGGCGCCACCGACGGTCACGCACTGCGCCCGCTGCCCACGGCGCATGCCGACCTCATCAACCAGCACGGCGGCCTGCTCAGGCAGGCGCTGCTGTATGCATTCAACCGTTTCGCGACCGATGGGCTGGAAGCGTTCTTCGGTCACTGCGGCGATGCGCGTGCCAAATCGGTCGATCTGGCAGCGGGGTTCATCGAGACGAGCGACCCCTATCTGCTGGTCAAGTGGGTTCATCGCCTGCCTCCCAAGCGCGAAACGGAATTGATCGACCGTGCGCTGGCCATCGGGGCGTTCTAATGCGCGCAGCCGTTCTCACCTACCATAGCCAGAACATCACGGGCAACGACTACACGTCGAACGACCATGTCGCGCTGGCCTCCGATCTGGCGCAGTTGCGCGCCCTCGGCATCCAGCTGATACCGTTGTCCACACTCGTGGCCGCGCTGCTCGGCTCCGCCGTGAATCGCTTTCCCGCCGGCTGTGTCGCCCTCACCTGTGACGACGGTACTTTGCTGGACTGGGAAGACTACGAGCATCCCCTTCATGGACATCAGGCCTCCTTCGACCGCCTGCTGCAGGAACATCTTGCGCAGACGGGGGAGTCGGCCCACGGGCAGATCACGTCGTTTCTCATCGCCTCGCCCGAGGCCCGCAAGAGCATCGACGCGGGGTGCTATGGCGGTATTCCTCTCAGTGACGAGAGCTGGTGGTTGCCCGCAGCTCGAAGTGGTCGTTTTGCGTTCGGTAACCACAGTTGGGACCACGCGCACGTGTGTCTCCGCGACGATCAGATTTCGGCCACATCGCGCGGGCACTTCATGGACGTCGTCGATGACGCCGAAGCAGACCGACAAATCATGCAGGCAAGCCAGTATCTGAATCGGGCCTTGGCGCCAGCCAATCATCGAGTGCGCTGGTTCGCCTATCCCTACGGGCACTGCACCGACTTTCTTGCCAGCCATTACCTGCCGTCACGACCGGAGCGCCACCTTATGGAAGCCGCGTTCACTACCGAAGCGGCTTTCGTGACGATGGATACCCCCCGCTATCGGATTCCGCGTTTCGTGTGTGGCAGCGCTTGGCGCACCCCCGACGATTTCAACCATTTGGCGCGCCAACTCATCACTATCTGAGCCATCTCCGCACGGTCCAACCCTCACCAACACAGCCATGGTCCACAAGCCTTCCTCCCCACCCACCCATGCCCTCCCTTCCTATCTGGACCCGGCACATCTCGGCCCCTGGAGCATGTACCTGCAGCAGATCGACCGCGTCACGCCCTACCTGGGTTCGCTGGCACGCTGGGTCGAGACGCTCAAGCGGCCCAAGCGCGCGCTGATCGTCGACGTGCCGATCGAACTGGACAACGGCCAGATCGCCCACTTCGAGGGCTACCGCGTGCAGCACAACACCAGCCGCGGGCCGGGCAAGGGCGGATTGCGCTTCCACCAGGACGTCACCCTGTCCGAGGTCATGGCTTTGGCAGCCTGGATGTCGATCAAGAACGCGGCCGTCAACGTGCCCTACGGCGGCGCCAAGGGCGGCATCCGGGTCGACCCGCGCACGCTGTCGTTGAAGGAACTCGAGCGGCTGACGCGGCGCTACACCTCGGAGATCGGCATCATCATCGGCCCCAGCAAGGACATCCCGGCGCCCGACGTCAACACCAACGAGAAGGTGATGGCCTGGATGATGGACACCTACTCGATGAACGTCGGCGAAACCGCCACCGGCGTCGTCACCGGCAAGCCGATCGCGGTCGGCGGATCGCTGGGCCGGCGCGAGGCGACCGGCCGCGGCGTGTTCACCATCGCCTGCGAGGCGGCCTTCCACATCGGCCTGGACATCGAGGGCGCGCGCGTTGCCATCCAGGGCTTCGGCAACGTCGGTGGCACCGCCGGCAAGCTGTTTGCCGAGGCCGGCGCGCTGGTCGTGGCGGTGCAGGACCACACCGGCAGCATTGCCAACGACAAGGGGCTGAACGTGCCCAAACTGCTCGAGCACGTCGCCAAGACCGGCGGCGTGCTCGGCTTCAAGGGCGCCGAGGCGACCAGCGCCAACGAGTTCTGGGCCAGCAAGTGCGACATACTGATCCCGGCCGCGCTGGAAGGGCAGCTCACCAAGCGGAACGCCGGCAAGATCAAGGCCAGGATGGTGATCGAGGGCGCCAACGGCCCCACCACGCCGGAAGCCGACGACATCCTGCAGGACAAGGGCGTGCTGGTGGTGCCCGACGTGGTCGCCAACGCCGGCGGCGTGACGGTGAGCTACTTCGAGTGGGTGCAGGACTTCTCCAGCTTCTTCTGGAGCGAGGAGGAGATCAACCAGCGCCTGGTCAAGATCATGAAGGACGCCTTCTCCGGCGTCTGGCACACCGCGCAGCAGCACGAGGTGAGCCTGCGCACCGCCGCCTACATCGTCGCCTGCACGCGCATCCTGACGGCGCGCGACCTGCGCGGACTCTACCCCTGAGAAGCTCTCTGATGTGACCCCCAGCGCTGGCGCCGGCGGCCCCGCTCTGGTGCTGCTCAACCCGCACGCGTCCGGCGGCCTCGCGCTGCGCTGGCGCCCGCGCATCGAGGCGGCCTTGCTGGCCATGGGTGCGGTCACCGAGATCCACGTCAGCAGCTCGGTCGACGCCAGCCGCCACTGGCTGGCGCGGCGACCCGGACGCCGGGTCGTGCTGGTGGGCGGCGACGGCAGCGTCGGCCCCTTGCTGCCGGCGCTGCTGGCGGGTCGCCATGAGCTGGGGCTGGTGCCCGCCGGCACCGGCAACGACTTGGCGCGCGCCCTCGGCCTGCTGGGGCTGACCCTCGAAGCCGCGGTGCAGCGCGCCGTGCGCGATCGGGCACGGCCGATCGATCTTGGCCAGCTGCGCTGGTCGCCGGCCAGCGCCGCATCCGATGACCGAGTGCCGCCGGCCGGCACGGCGCTCAGCGCCCTGTTCGCCTCCAGCCTGACGGTGGGTTTCGATTCGGTGGTCGCCTACCGCGCCCAGACCAGCCGGCGCCGCCTGCCGGGCCGGCTGCACTATTTGTGGGCCACGTTGGCGGAATTGCGCGTGCTGAGCAGCTGGCCGATCCAGTTGGCCGCCACGCCAGCGCTGCCGGATCAGGCGGACGATGCGCCCCGGCCGCTTCATCTGTGTTCCGTACTCAACACCCCCAGCTACGGCGCCGGCATGCCGGTCGCCCCCACGGCGCGCGTCGACGACGGCCTGCTGCATCTGCTGCGCCTGCGTCAAGCCACGCGGCCGCGCCTGCTCGGGCTGCTGCACCAGATGCTGCGCGGGCGCCATCTGGGCCAGCCCGAGGTGCGGCTGGACGACATCAGCCGCATCACCATGCGCTGCGACAAACCCTTGCCGCTGGGCATCGACGGCAACCACGTCGGTCAGGCGCGCTGGCTTGAGGTGCGTTGCCTGCCGGCGGCGCTGCCGGTGGCGCGGCCGGCTTGAGCCGGCCTGGCCCGACTGAGCGAATCGCATCAAAACGCGTGCCATGGACTGCCGCCCGCGCTGCGCCGCTTGCTGCATCGCACCTTCGATCAGCTCAGCCATTCCCGGCATGCCCGCGGGCAAGCCGGCCGGCGTGGCTTGCACGCAATTGGACGACCATCTGCGCTGCAAGCTGTTCGGCCGGCCCAACCGGCCTGTGGTCTGCCGGCAGCTCACGCCGACACCAGAGATGTGCCGACCGCACGCCGATGACGGCCGCCATGTGTCCGCGCCGATTCAAATTTGACCCACCGTGCCGATTCAAATCTGACCCGGGA
>CAZHSD010000003.1:0-188890 GCA_964534975.1 uncultured Ottowia sp.
CAGTCGCGGAGCTGCTTGGGCCGTGGCCCGGGCGGTGGAATGCGCGGCCCCGGCGGTGCCGCGCGGGGGCCCGCAGGCCCGCGTGGCGGCGCCGGCCCGGCCAAGCGACGCGGTCCGGGCGGCGGGCGCGGCCGCGGCTGAGCGCAGGCGCCGTCCGGTCGGCGGGCGATCGGAGCCGCCAGTTAAAATCAATGGCTTTGCCCGGACGGCAAACGCCTTTCCCATCACAACAGGAAAATCCATCTCATGGCCATCGAACGCACTCTCTCCATCATCAAGCCCGACGCCGTCGCCAAGAACGTCATCGGCCAGATCTACGCCCGTTTCGAGGCTGCTGGCCTGAAGGTGATCGCCGCGCGCATGCAGCATCTGTCGCAGCGCGAAGCCGAGGCGTTCTACGCCGTGCACAAGGAGCGCCCGTTCTTCAAGGACCTGGTCGACTTCATGATCTCCGGCCCGGTGATGATCCAGGTGCTGGAGGGCGAGGGCGCCATCGCCAAGAACCGCGAGCTGATGGGCGCCACCGACCCGAAGAAGGCCGACAAGGGCACCATCCGCGCCGACTTCGCCGACTCGATCGACGCCAACGCGGTGCACGGCTCGGACGCGCCCGAGACCGCCGCGGTCGAAGTGGCGTTCTTCTTCCCCGGCCTGGCGATCTACTCGCGCTGATCGCGGGCGGCCCGGCGCGACTGGCATGAACATGGTCAAGCTGCTCGATCTCGACCTCGAGGGGCTGGCCGCGTTCTGCGAGCAACTGGGCGAGAAGCGCTTTCGCGCCACGCAGCTGTTTCGCTGGATCCACCAGCGCGGCGTCGCCGAGTTCGGCCAGATGAGCGATCTGGCCAAGTCGCTGCGCGAAAAGCTGGCCGACCGTGCCACGGTGGCGGCGCCGCCGCTGCTGAGCCAGCACGAATCGAAGGACGGCACCATCAAGTGGCTGTTCGACGTCGGTGGCGGCAATGCCATCGAAACCGTGTTCATCCCCGAGTACGCCGACGCCGGACTGCTGCAGGGTGACGGCCGACCAGAACTGGAGCGCGGCACGCTGTGCGTGTCCTCGCAGGCCGGCTGCGCGGTCGGCTGCCGCTTCTGCTCGACCGGCCACCAGGGCTTCTCGCGCAACCTGACGACCGGCGAGATCGTCGCCCAGCTGTGGTTCGCCGAGCATTTCCTGCGCCGGCACCTCGGCACCGACCAGCGCGTCATCTCCAACGTGGTGATGATGGGCATGGGCGAGCCGCTGCAGAACTACGACCGCCTGCTGCCGGCCCTGCGCGTGATGCTGGATGACCACGGCTACGGCCTGTCGCGCCGGCGCGTGACGGTGTCGACCTCCGGCGTGGTGCCGATGATCGATCGCCTGGCGCGCGACTGCCCGGTGGCGCTGGCGGTGTCGCTGCACGCGCCCAGCGACGAGCTGCGCGACCACCTGGTGCCGCTGAACCGCAAGTACCCGATCGACGAACTGCTGCAGGCCTGCACCCGCTACCTGGCGAGCGCGCCGCGCGACTTCATCACCTTCGAATACGTCATGCTCGACGGCGTCAATGACACGCCGGAGCAGGCCGAGGCGCTGATCGAACTGATGCGCCGGCACGCGGCCGACGGTCTGCGCGCCAAGTTCAACCTGATTCCGTTCAACCCCTTCCCGCAGTCGGGCCTGAGCGGCTCGCCGATGCCGCGCGTGCTGGCCTTCGGCAAGCGGCTGAACGAGGCCGGCATCGTCACCACCGTGCGCAAGACGCGCGGCGACGACATCGACGCCGCCTGCGGCCAGCTGGCCGGCGACGTGCAGGACCGCACCCGCGTGGCGCAGCGCATGGCGCGCCAGCGCAGCGTGGTGCTGCATCCGCCGCGCAGCGCGCAGCGCACGCGCTAGCCGGGGCCGGATCGTGCTTGCGATGCATTCCTCGCGCTGGCGCCGTCCCTGGCAGATGCTGCTGCTGGGCCTGGCCGGACTGCTCACGGCTTGCGCCGGCGTGCCGGGCGCCACCGATGAGGCGGCCGGGATTCAGACCGCTGCGGACGACAGCGCGGCGCGTGAGCGCGCCCGCGCGCGGCTGGCGCTGGCGGCCGGTTATTACGAGAACGGCCAGTTCAGCGTCGCGCTGGACGAGCAGAAGAAAGCCGTGCAGGCCGATCCCGGCTTCGCCGACGCCCACAATCTGGGCGGGCTGATCCATCTGGCGCTGGGCGAGGGCGCGCTGGCGCAGCAGCACTTCGAGCGCGCCATCGGCCTCAACCCGCGCGATGCCAACGCCTGGCACAACCTGGGCTGGCTGCAATGCCGGCAGGCGCGGTTCGAGCGCGCCACGGATTCGTTTCAGCGCGCGCTGGCCGTGCCCAGCTATCCCGAACGCGCCAAGACGCTGATGGCACAGGGCATTTGCGAGGCGCGTGCCGGTGACGCAGCCAGGGCCGAGGCGACGCTGATGCGCGCCTACGAGCTCGATCCCGGCCATCCGGTGACCGGCTACAACCTGGCGCAGCTGCTGCACCGGCGCGGCGACGACGCACGGGCGCAGTTCTACATCCGGCGCCTCAACAACAGCGAGCTGGCCAATGCCGAGTCGCTGTGGCTGGGCATGCGGATCGAGCGGCGCCTGGGCAATCGCCAGGCGATGGAGCAACTGGCGTCACAACTGCGCCGGCGCTTCCCGCAATCGCGGGAGCTGCTGGCCTATGAACGAGGGGCTTTCGATGAGTGAAGCGCGAACCGCGGGTGCGGTCGATGCCAGGCCCGTGGCGCCAGGCGATACGCCAAGCGCCGGTCACATGCTGCGGCGCATGCGCGAGGCGGCGGGCGTGGACCCGGCGGTGCTGGCCAGCGCCATGAAGGTGTCGCTGCAGAAGATCGAGGCGCTGGAAAACGACCAGCTGGATCAATTGCCCGACCTGACCTTTGCGCGTGGCCTGACGGCCGCGATCTGCCGCGCATTCGGTGTCGATCCGGCGCCGGTGCTGGAGCGCATGCCGGTGTCCTCGCCTGGCCTGCGGCAGCCGCAGGGCGGCGTCAACCAGCCGTTCCGGCGCAGCGGCGACGGGCCGGCGCCGATGCTGGCCAGCAGCTTCTCGCGTCCCCTGATGATCGCGGTGATCGGCTTGCTGCTCGCCGCCGCGGCGCTGTGGCTGCTGCCGACCTTGCCGATCCAGCTCGGCAGCTCCGAGCCGGCGACGGCGACGCCGGGCGAAGAGATCGTCGAGTCGACCGCCGTGCCGGAGCCGGTCGCCACGCCGCCGGCATCGCCGCCGCCGGTGGTGGTCGAGCCGGCCGAGCCGCCGGCACCACCAGCAGCAGCAGCCGAGCCTGCCGCGTCAGCCGAGGCTGCAGCGGCCGCCCCGGCTGCACCGGATCTGCTGAGTTTTGCCGCCAGCGGCGAGACCTGGATCACGGTGCGCGACGCCAGCGGCAAGACCTTGATCAACCGCGCGCTGGCCAAGGACGAGGTGGTGGCGTTGAACGCCGAGCCGCCGCTCGCGGTGACCATCGGCCGCAAGGACGCGGTCTCGGTCAAGGTGCGCGGCGAGCCCTTCGATCTGAAGGCCGTCGGGCGCAGCAACGTGGCGCGCTTCCGGGTCGAGTGAACGAGATGCACATGACATCAGCCCTGCCGGACCCCCAGCAGCCGATCGGGATCGTGCGACCGGCGCCGCGCCGCTCGCTGCAGGCGCGCGTGGCCTGGGGCCAGCGCGTGGTCACCGTCGGCGGCAAGGCGCCGGTGCGCGTGCAGTCGATGACCAACACCGACACCGTGGACGCCGCGGGCACGGCGCAGCAGGTCCGGCAACTGGCGCTGGCCGGCAGCGAGCTGGTGCGCATCACGGTCAACACGCCCGAGGCCGCCGAGCAGGTGCCGCGCATCCGCGAGCAGCTCGACCGCTGGGGCATCGACGTGCCGCTGATCGGCGACTTCCACTATAACGGCCATCGCTTGCTGACCGAGCACCCGGGCTGCGCCGAGGCGCTGTCCAAGTACCGCATCAACCCCGGCAACGTCGGCCGCGGCGCCAAGCACGATGTGCAGTTCGGCCAGATGATCGAGGCGGCGCTGAAATGGAACAAGCCGGTGCGCATCGGCGTCAACTGGGGCAGCCTGGACCAGGACCTGCTGGCCGGCCTGATGGACGAGAACGGGCGCCGGCCCGAACCCTGGGAGGCGCGCCAGGTGATGTACGAGGCGCTGATCCAGTCCGCCATCGGCTCGGCCGAGCAGGCGGTGGAACTCGGCATGGACCCGGCGCAGCTGATCCTGTCGTGCAAGGTCAGCGGCGTGCAGGACCTGATCGCCGTCTACCGCGAACTGGCGCGCCGCTGCAACTACCCGCTGCACCTGGGCCTGACCGAGGCCGGCATGGGCACCAAGGGCACGGTGGCGTCGACGGCGGCGCTGGCGATCCTGCTGCAGGAGGGCATTGGCGATACCATCCGCGTCAGCCTGACGCCGCAGCCGGGCGAGTCGCGCACGCAGGAGGTGCTGATCGCCTCCGAGATCCTGCAGGCGCTCGGCCTGCGCGCCTTCGTGCCCAGCGTCACCGCCTGCCCCGGCTGCGGGCGCACCACCAGCACCGTGTTCCAGGAGCTGGCCAAGCAGATCGACGACCACCTGCGCGCGCAGATGCCGCTCTGGCGCAGCAAGTACCCCGGTGTCGAGACGCTGAAGGTGGCGGTGATGGGTTGCATCGTCAACGGCCCGGGCGAATCCAAGCATGCCGACATCGGCATCAGCCTGCCCGGCACCGGCGAGGCGCCGGCCGCGCCCGTGTACATCGACGGCCAGAAGGCCATGACGCTGCGCGGCGAGCACATCGCCGCGGAGTTCCACGCCATCGTCGAGCGCTACATCGAGCAGCGCTTCGGTCAGGCGGCGGATTGAGTCGGCGATCGCCTCCGACAAGGCGGCACACGCGCAACCAGCGCCGGTGCCGGCAAGCATGAGTACATTTCATCCGGCATGTCGAAACCATCTCAGATCAGCGCCATCAAGGGCATGAACGACATCCTGCCGCCCGAATCGGGCCGGTGGGAATGGCTGGAGGCCGCGGTGCGGCGCGTGATGGCGGCGCATGCCTACCGCAATGCGCGCACGCCGATCATGGAGCATACGCAGCTGTTCACGCGTGGCCTGGGCGAGGTGACCGACATCGTCGAGAAGGAGATGTACTCGTTCCAGGACCGGCAGGACAAGCACGGTGACGCCGACCACCTGTCGCTGCGGCCCGAGGGCACGGCCGGCCTGGTGCGCGCGGTGAGCGAGCACAACCTCCTATACGACGGCGGCAAGCGGCTGTACTACCTGGGCCCGATGTTTCGGCGCGAACGCCCGCAGCGCGGCCGCTACCGGCAGTTCCACCAGGTCGGCGCCGAGGCGCTGGGCTTTGGCGGACCGGAGGTCGATGCCGAGATGATCCTGCTGGCCGTCGCCCTGTGGCACGAACTGGGCATCCGCAACTGGCGGCTGGAACTCAACAGCCTGGGCCAGCCCGACGAGCGGCGCGAGCACCGCGCGGCGCTGATCGCCTATTTCGAGCAGCATCAGGACCAGCTCGACGAGGACGCGCGCCGGCGCCTGCACAGCAACCCGCTGCGCATCCTGGACACCAAGAACCCCGCCATGCAGGCGCTGGTCGAGGGCGCGCCGAGGCTGCTCGACCACCTGGGCCAGGCTTCGCGCCGGCACTTCGACGCGGTGCAGGACATGCTGCGCGCCTGCGGCATCGAGTGGCGCATCAACCCGCGCCTGGTGCGCGGGCTGGACTACTACAACCTGACGGTGTTCGAGTTCATCACCGACAGCCTGGGCGCGCAGGGCACCATCTGCGGCGGCGGCCGCTACGACTATCTGATCGAGCAGATCGGCGGCAAGCCGGCGCCGGCGGTCGGCTGGGCGCTCGGCGTCGAGCGGGTGCTCGAACTGCTCCAGGAAGAAGGCGTGGCGGTGCCGCAGCCGCTGCCCGATGCCTATGCCGTCATTCCGAATGCGGCAACCGTGCCGGCGGCCTTGCGCTTCCTGCAGGCGCTGCGTGCCGAGGGCGTGGCGGTGCAGATGCATGCCGCGGCCGGGTCAGGGGGCGAGGGCATGGGCAGCCTGAAGAGCCAGTTCAAGCGCGCCGACGGCTCGGGCGCGCGCTTCGCGCTGGTGTTCGGCGCCGACGAACTGGCGGCGGGTGAAGTCACCGTCAAGGCACTGCGCGACGGCGCCGGCGCACAGACGCGCCGGCCGCTGGCCGATCCGGCGGCCTGGGCCGCCACCCTAAAATCCGTCTCTTAAGACCGAATCAAGACTTATGGCAACACTCGACCTTGAAGAACAGGAGCAGCTTGACCAGTTCAAGCACTTCTGGAACCAGTGGGGCAACCTGATCACCTGGCTGCTGATCCTGGTGCTGGGCGCCTACGCCGCCTGGAACGGCTGGCAGTACTGGGAGCGCCGCCAGGCCGGCCTGGCGGCGGGGCTGTACGACGAGCTCGAGCGCGGCGTGCAGGCCGGCGAGTTGACGCGCGTCGAGCGCGCCCTGGCCGACATGAAAGACAAGTACGGCGGCACCACCTACGCCGCCCAGAGCGGCCTGCTGGCGGCCAAGCTGCTGTACCAGAAGGACAAGCCGGCCGAAGCCCGGGCGGCGCTCGCCTGGGTGGCCGACAAGGCGCCCGACGACGGCCTGCGCGCCATCGCCCGCCTGCGGCTGGCGGCGGTGCAGATCGGCGAAAAAGCCTATGACGAAGCCTTGCAAACGCTCTCGGCCAGCTTTCCGCCGCAATACACGGCGCTGGCCGCCGACCGCCGCGGCGACGTGCTGCTGCTGCAGGGCAAGCGCAGCGAGGCGGTGACCGAGTTCGGCAAGGCCTACCAGGGCCTGGGCGCCGATACCGGCGACTACCGTCGGCTGGTCGGCATCAAGCTGAACGCGCTCGGCGTCGATCCCGAGGCCGGCGCCAAGAGCGGGGCCGCGTCATGATGCCGCGCGCGAGCAGCCGCCCGCGCCGGCGGCCATGGCTGGCCGGCGTGCTGACGACGGTGGTCCTGCTGGCCGCGTGCGCGGGCGGATCGCCGCGACCGCAGCCGGCTGAGCTGCCGCCCAACGTCGCCATGATCGGTGTGCGCCAGGCCTGGACGGTGCGGCTGCCGGCGCCGGTCAACTACCCCTTGCAGGTCAGCGCGCAGGGCAATCAGCTGGCGCTGGCGGGCGGCGATGGCAGCGTGCTGACGCTGGATGCGGCCAGCGGGCGCGAGATCGGCCGCGCGCAGGCCGGCGCGCCATTGTCGGCGGGCGTTGGCAGCGACGGCCGCATGCTGGCGGTGGTCACGCGCAGCAACCACGTGGTGGTGTTCGAGGGCGGGCGCGAGCTGTGGCGCCACCGGCTGCCGACGCAGAGCTACACCGCGCCGCTGGTGGCCGGTGGGCGCGTGTTCGTGCTGGGTGCCGATCGCTCGCTGACCGCGCTCGACGGCCGCAGCGGCGCACCACTGTGGAACATCCAGCGCCCGGCCGAGCCGCTGGTGCTGCGCCAGGCGGGCGTGCTGCTGCCGGTCGGCAACACGCTGCTGGCCGGCATGGCGGGGCGCCTGGTGGCGGTCGACCCGGACAACGGCAACGTGCGCTGGGAGGCGCCGCTGGCGTCGGCGCGCGGCACCAACGACATCGAGCGTCTGATCGACCTGGTCGGCGGCGTCAGCCGGCAGGGCGACGTCATCTGCGCGCGTGCCTTCCAGGCCGCGGTCGGCTGTGTGGACGCCGCCAGCGGCAACCTGCGCTGGACCCGTCCGGCCAGCGGCGCCAGCGGTGTTGCCGGCGACGAGCAGCGCATCTACGGCACCGAATCGGATGGCCGCGTGCTGGCGTGGCGTCGGGACACCGGTGACCGCGCCTGGGCCAGCGACGCGCTGCAATGGCGCCAGCTGACCGGCCCGCTGGTGCTGGGGCGCTCGGTCATCTTTGGCGACGGCGCCGGCCTGGTCCACATGCTGTCGCGCGAGGACGGCACGCCGCTCAACCGCCTGAGCACCGACAGCTCGGGCGTCGCGGCGACGCCGGTGGCGGCCGGCAACACCCTGGTGGTGGTCACGCGCAGTGGTGGGGTCTACGGTTTCGTGCCGGAATAGGCTCCCCCTGAGGCGCTGATGCGCCACGTGCTCATCGTCCCAGAGGCGACGGCCCTTCGGCCCGTCCAGACCTGTGCAGGCAGGCCTGGGGCCGCGGACCTCGGCCCCCGAGGGGGGACCGCCGCCGGTGGCGGGGGAGACCCCGGCCGTGGCGTTATCGTTCTGGACTGGCCGGCTAGCGCCGCCTTTTGTCTTGTCGCGGGCCGGCCACGCGGCTCCTGCGGTGTGGGAAACTCCCGATCATGAAACCCGTCCTGGCCATCGTGGGCCGCCCCAACGTCGGCAAGTCGACGCTGTTCAACCGGCTGACCAAAAGCCGCGACGCGATCGTGGCGGATTTTTCGGGTCTGACGCGCGATCGCCACTATGGCCACGGGCAGCTTGGCAAGCGCGAGTACATCGTCATCGACACCGGCGGCTTCGAGCCGACGGCCGAGAGCGGCATCGTCAAGGAGATGGCCAAGCAGACCCGCCAGGCAGTCGCCGAGGCCGATGTGGTGATCTTCGTGGTCGACGCGCGCGCCGGGCTGTCGGCGCAGGACCACGACATCGCCGGCTACCTGCGCCGGCTTGGCAAGTCCTGTCTGCTGGTCGCCAACAAGGCCGAGGGCATGCGCGAAGGCACGCAGCTGGCCGAGTTCTATGAACTCGGCCTGGGCGAGGTCATCCCGGTATCGGCAGCGCACGGGCAGGGCGTGCGCAGCCTGCTGGAGGCGGCGCTGGACGCGCTGGTCCTGCCCGAGGCCGAGGACGAGCCGCCGCCGCCCGACGACGGCGTCATCCGGCTGGCGGTGGCCGGCCGTCCCAACGTCGGCAAGTCGACGCTGATCAACACCTGGCTGGGCGAGGAGCGCCTGGTGGCGTTTGACCTGCCGGGCACCACGCGCGACGCCATCCGGGTGCCGTTCGAGCGCGCGGGCCAGCAGTTCGAGCTGATCGACACCGCCGGCCTGCGCCGCAAGGGCAAGGTGTTCGAGGCGATCGAGAAGTTTTCGGTGGTCAAGACGCTGCAGGCGATCGAATCGGCCAACGTGGTGCTGCTGCTGCTCGACGCCACCCAGGGCGTGACCGAGCAGGACGCGCACATCGCCGGCTTCATCCTCGACGCCGGCCGCGCCGTGGTGCTGGCGGTCAACAAATGGGATGCCGCCGATGCCTACCAGCGTCAACTGGTGCAGCGCTCGATCGAGACCCGGCTGGCGTTCCTGAAGTTCGCCGAGCTGCACTTCATCTCGGCCACCAAGCGCCAGGGCCTGGGGCCGCTGTGGGGCTCGATCGCCAAGGCGCACCAGGCGGCGACCGCCAAGCTGCCGACGCCGCAGCTGACGCGCCTGCTGCAGGAGGCGGTGCAGTTCCAGGCGCCCAAGCGCAGCGGCATGTTCCGGCCCAAGCTGCGCTACGCGCACCAGGGTGGCATGAACCCGCCGGTGATCGTGGTGCACGGCAATTCGCTCGAGGGCGTGACCGATGCCTACAAGCGCTACCTGGAAGGGCGCTTTCGCAAGGCCTTCGACCTCACCGGCACGCCGCTGCGCGTCGAGATGAAGACCACGCGGAACCCTTACGCGGAAAAAGACTCGTAATCCGCTTGCAATTCGCTGCGCCGGCCGGCAAGCGGTGTGCGCGGCGTGTAGGCCAAAGTCGCCAATCGCGCCCCGACGACCTTCATGGCCGCTCTTGCACTCGGGCCGGACACCCCCATGTGGTAAGTTCCACCACCTTCAAACATTTCCAAAACACGGAGAATATCGTGAGCAATAAAGGGCAGCTTCTACAAGACCCGTTCCTCAACACCCTGCGGCGCGAGCACATCCCGGTGTCGATCTACCTGGTCAACGGCATCAAGCTGCAGGGCCAGATCGAATCCTTCGATCAGTACGTGGTGCTGCTGCGCAACACCGTCACCCAGATGGTCTACAAGCACGCCATCTCGACCATCGTGCCGGGCCGGCCGGTCAATTTCTCGGCCAATGTCGAGGGCCAGGAAGCCGGTAGCAAGTAAGCTCATCCACGCGCCAACGCCCTGGATCCCGATCGATGGCCACCGGGATCTCGGGCTCACCGCCACGCCACCACGTTGTTGACCGCAGAACCGCTTGATCAGACCGCCGCCGTGCTGGTGGGGGTCGATTTCGGCGTGCCCCACTTCGATGACGAACTGCAGGAGCTCGGCCTGCTGGCCGAGACCGCCGGCCTGCACCCGGTGGCGCGCCTGACCTGCAAGCGCAAGGCGCCCGACGCGGCCCTGTTTGTCGGCAGCGGCAAGGTCGAAGAGATCCGCCAGCTGGCGCAGGCGCAGGGCGCCAGCGAGGTGCTGTTTGACCAGGCGCTCAGCCCGATCCAGCAACGCAACCTGGAGCGGGTCCTCGGCCTGCCGGTCAACGACCGCACCCTGCTGATCCTGGAGATCTTCGCCCAGCGCGCACGCAGCCACGAGGGCAAGCTGCAGGTCGAACTGGCGCGGCTGCAATACCTCAGCACGCGCCTGGTGCGCCGCTGGTCGCACCTGGAACGCCAGCAGGGCGGCATCGGCGGGCGCGGCGGGCCGGGCGAGACGCAGATCGAACTCGACCGCCGCATGATCGGCGAGGCCATCAAGCGCACCAAGGAGCGCCTGGCCAAGGTCAAGCGCCAGCGCCAGACGCAGCGCCGCCAGCGCGAGCGGCGCCAGACCTTCAACATCTCGCTGGTCGGCTACACCAACGCCGGCAAGTCGACGCTGTTCAACGCGCTGGTCAAGGCGCGCGCCTACGCCGCCGACCAGCTGTTCGCCACGCTGGACACCACCACGCGGCAGCTCTATCTGGGCGATGCGCAGGGGGGCGGGCGCTCGGTGTCGCTGTCCGACACGGTGGGCTTCATCCGCGACCTGCCGCACGGCCTGGTCGAGGCCTTCGAGGCCACCTTGCAGGAAGCCGCCGACGCCGACCTGCTGCTGCACGTGGTGGACGCCTCGAACCCGAACTACATTGAACAGATGGCCGAGGTGCGGCGCGTGCTGCAGGAGATCGGCGCCGACGAGGTGCCGCAGCTGGTGGTGTTCAACAAGCTCGACGCACTCGACGCGGCGCGGCGCCCGCTCAGCCTGCAGGGCGAGATGGAACTGGACGGCCGGCGGCTCGGCCACGTCTTCGTCAGCGCCCACAGCGGCGAGGGCCTGCCGCTGCTGCGTGCCGAACTGGCGCGGCGCGCGCAGCGCGGCGCAGCGGCCGAGACCGAGTCCACGACAAGGCCGGATGAGCCCGTCATGCCGATTGGGCACAATGGCGGGTTGCACAGCCGGGACACCGAAGAATGAATGAGCGTTTCAGCGCCCCGCGCGCGGCCGGCTGGTCGTCGCGCATCCGGGGCATGTTCAATCTGAATGATCCGCAATGGGGTCGTGGCGAGGAGTCTGCCGGCCAGGACCAGCCGCGCCCCGACGATCAGCCGCAGCGCCCCAGCGAACCGCCGCGCCAGCCGCCGGCCGAGCTGCCGCGCGGTGGCCGCGGGCCGAACCAGGGGCCGCCCGACCTGGACGAGTTGTGGCGTGACTTCAACCGCAAGCTGAGCGGGCTGTTCGGCGGCCGCGGCGGCCGCGGTGGTCCCGGCGGCGGCAAGGGCGGTGGCGGCTTCCAGCCCGACATGAAGAGCGCCGGCCTGGGCGTGGGCGTGATCGCCGGCATCGCGGTGCTGATCTGGCTTGGTTCGGGCTTCTTCATCGTGCAGGAAGGCCAGCAGGCGGTGATCACCCAGTTCGGCAAGTACCACTCCACCGTCGGCGCCGGCTTCAACTGGCGCCTGCCGTACCCGATCCAGCGCCACGAGACCGTGCGCGTGACCCAGATCCGCTCGGTCGACGTCGGCCGCGACAACGTCATCAAGGCCACCGGCTTGCGCGAATCGGCGATGCTGACGCAGGACGAGAACATCGTCGAGATCAAGTTCGCGGTGCAGTACCGGCTGAATGATGCGCGCGCCTACCTGTTCGAGAGCAAGAGCCCCGACGACGCGGTGGTGCAGGCGGCCGAGAGCGCGGTGCGCGAGGTGGTCGGCAAGATGAGCATGGACAACGCCATGGCCGACGAGCGCGACCAGATCGCGCCGCGCGTGCGCGAGCTGATGCAGACCATCCTGGACCGCTACAAGGTCGGCATCGAGGTGGTGGCGGTGAACATGCAGCAGGGCGGCACGCGTCCGCCCGAGCAGGTGCAGGCGGCCTTCGACGACGTGCTGAAGGCCGGCCAGGAGCGCGAGCGCGTGAAGAACGAGGCGCAGGCCTACGCCAACGACGTGGTGCCGCGCGCGGTCGGTACCGCGGCGCGCCTGACGCAGGAGGCCGAGGGCTACAAGGCGCGCATCGTGGCCCAGGCCGATGGTGACGCGCAGCGTTTCTCGTCGGTGCTCGGCGAGTACCAGAAAGCGCCGCAGGTGACGCGTGACCGCATGTACCTGGACACCATGCAGCAGATCTACACCGGCGTGAACAAGATCATCATCGACAGCCGCGAGGGCGGCAACCTGATGTTCCTGCCGCTGGACAAGGTGATGCAGGCCGCCGGCGCGGCGGCCGCCAGCGCCGCCGCATCATCGTCCGCCGCGTCCAACCCGGCACCGGCGCCGGCGGCGCAGATTCCCGCTGACGCCCGCTCGCGCGACAGCAACCGCGCCCGTGAGCGCGAGACGCGATAGTCAGCAGGTACCCGAGTCATGAACAAAGTCGGATTCATCGGAACCACCGTCCTCATCGTGCTGGCGCTGCTGGCGTCGACCATGTTCGTGGTCGACCAGCGGCAGTTCGGCGTGGTCTACCAGCTCGGCCAGATCCAGAAGGTGATCACCGAGCCGGGCCTGAACTTCAAGATGCCGCCGCCGTTCCAGAACGTCAGCTACATCGACAAGCGCCTGCTCACGCTCGACAGCATGGACACCGAGCCGATGCTGACGGCCGAGAAGCAGCGTGTGGTGATCGACTGGTACGTGCGCTGGCGCATCACCGACCCGGGCGCCTACATCCGCAACGTCGGCCTGGACGAGAACGCCGGTGCCATGCAGCTCAATCGCGTGGTGCGCAACGCCTTCCAGGAGGAGATCAACCGGCGCACCGTGCGCGAGCTGATCTCGACCCGCCGCGAAACCCTGATGGAAGACGTCAAGCGCGAGCTGATCGAGGCCGTCAAGGGCGAGAAGCCGTGGGGCATCGACGTTATCGACGTGCGCATCACGCGCGCCGACTACGTCGAGTCGATCACCGAATCGGTGTACCGCCGCATGCAGGCCGAGCGCCAGCGCGTGGCCAACGAGTTGCGCTCGACCGGCGCCGCCGAGGGCGAGCAGATCCGCGCCGACGCCGACCGCCAGCGCGAGGTGACGGTGGCCAACGCCTACCGCGAAGCCGAGAAGGTGCGCGGCGAGGGCGACGCCGAAGCCACCCGCATCTACGGCGAGGCCTTCGGCAAGGACCCGCAGTTCGCCGAGTTCTACCGCAGCCTGGACGCATACAAGGCCAGCATCGGACAGCAGGGCGACGTGCTGGTGGTCGATCCGCAGTCGTCCGACTTCTTCCGCAACATGCGCGGCGCGCCGACCAGCCGCTAGGCGCCCGGGATCGATGGCGTGGACAGCCAAACCCTGCTGGCGGCGCTCGGCCTGGCGCTGATCCTCGAGGGCGCGCTGCCGTTCCTGGCGCCGCGCGCCTGGCGCCAGGCGTTCAGCCAGCTGATGCAGATGCAGGACGGGCAGATCCGCTTCTTCGGCCTGCTGGCGCTGGTGGGCGGCCTGCTGCTGCTGTGGCTGGCATGACGCGCCTTCGGCGCATGATCGCGCTGGCGCGTGGATGACGGCGCTGGCGCGCCATGACTGGTGCCGATGGCGCCTTGACGCGGGCTCGCTCGCGATGGGGCACCGTTCCTGGCGATGCGCTGCCGTCGCGGGCACGCCCGCTCCGACAAAAAACGGGGCCAAGTCATCCCGTCATGCATGTCGCGCAGCGGCGGCATCGTTTCGTCATGGGCACCCCCGGTAGAATCGCTGTTTTAACAGCTCTGCGAAAGCGTCATGTCCGCCTGGCTTCTGCCGGATCACATTGCCGACGTCCTGCCTTCCGAAGCCCGGCACATCGAGGAACTGCGCCGCCAACTGCTCGACACCGCACGTGGCTACGGCTACGAGCTGGTGATTCCGCCGTTGATCGAGCACCTGGAATCCCTGCTGACCGGTAATGGCCAGGCGCTGGAGCTGCAGACCTTCAAGCTGGTGGACCAGCTGTCGGGCCGCTCGCTTGGCCTGCGCGCCGACACCACGCCGCAGGTGGCGCGCATCGACGCCCACCTGCTGGGCCGGCAGGCGGTGGCGCGCCTGTGCTACTGCGGCCCGGTGCTGCACACGCGGCCCGAGCGCCCGCACGGCTCGCGCGAGCCGCTGCAGTTCGGCGCCGAGATCTACGGCCACGCGGCCCGCGAGGCCGATCTGGAGATCCTGACGCTGGCGCTCGACTGCCTGCGCGCGGCGCAGGTGGCCGATTTGTCGGTCGATCTGGCCGACGCGCGCATCGTGCGCGCCCTGCTGGCCGGCGTGATGGTCGATCCGCGCGTATTGACCGAGGTGCACGCGGCGCTGGCGATCAAGGACGCCAGCGAACTGGCGCGCCTGACGCGCGATTTTCCCGCCGCCGCGCGCGAGGGCCTGCAGCGCCTGCTGGGCCTGTACGGCGGCGCCGAAGTGCTGGACGAGGCCGAGGCCGCGCTGGGCGGCATTGCCGGCGTATCGACGGCGCTGGCCAGCCTGCGCTGGCTGGCCGAGCGGCTGGAGGGCGTGGCGATCAGCTTCGACCTGGCCGACGCGCGCGGCTGGGGCTACTACACCGGCGCGCGCTTCGCTGTCTACGCCCAGGGCGCCGGCGATGCGGCGCTGCGCGGCGGCCGCTACGACGGTGTCGGCGCGGTGTTCGGCCACAAGCTGGACCGCGAGCGCCCGGCGGTGGGCTTCAGCTTGGACATCAAGCAACTGGTGCGCGTGGCCGCCAGCCGGCCGCTGCGCGCCGCCATCTGTGCGCCCTGGGGCGATGCGCCGGGGCTGCGTGCCGCGGTGGCGCGGCTGCGCGCGCTGGGCGAGACCGTGGTCTGCGTGCTGCCCGGCCAGCCCAGCCAGATCGATGAATTCCACTGCGACCGCGAGCTGACCGAGGTGGCCGGCCAGTGGGTCGTGCAATCGATCTAGATGAGATACCCCCCTTCAGTCGCCGCGCGCCTTTCCCCTTCTGCGATGGGAGGGGGGACCACGCCAGTGCACGGAGGAGATGAGGCCGCGGCGTTGGCTGGCATGGCTGGCTGCGCCGCCGTCGGTTCTGTGCGGCATCGGGCACCCGAATTCATAGGAAACGAGAACTCACGATGAAACCCACCACCGGACGCAACGTCGTCGTCGTCGGCACCCAGTGGGGCGACGAAGGCAAGGGCAAGCTGGTCGACTGGCTGACCGAGAGCGCACAGGGCGTGGTGCGCTTCCAGGGCGGCCACAACGCCGGCCACACGCTGGTCATCGACGGCGTCACCACCGCGCTGCACCTGATCCCCAGCGGCATCATGCGCCCCGCCGTCACCTGCTACATCGGCAACGGCGTGGTGCTGTCCTGCGCCAAGCTGCTGGAGGAGATCGAGGGACTGGAAAAGGCCGGCGTGCGGGTGCGCGAGCGCCTGCGCATCAGCGAAGGCTGCCCGCTGATCCTGCCGCTGCACGCGGCCATGGACGTGGCGCGCGAGGCCGCGCGCGAGAGCGGCGGCAGCGAGAAGATCGGCACCACCGGGCGCGGCATCGGCCCGGCCTACGAGGACAAGATCGCGCGCCGTGCATTGCGCGCGCAGGACCTGAAGCACCCGGATCGCTTCGCCGCCAAGCTGCGCGAGCTGCTGGCGCTGTACAACCACGAGCTGACCGGCTTCCTGGATTCGGCCCGGATCGAGTTCAGCGCCGCGCTCCAGCCTTACCTGAAGGATGGCGCGCTGCAGTTCGAGCCGATCTACGCCGAGGCGATGCGCCAGGCCGAGGCCATCAAGCCGATGCTGGCCGATGTCTCACGCGAGCTGAACGAGGCGCACCAGCGCGGCGCCAACCTGCTGTTCGAGGGCGCGCAGGGCACGCTGCTCGACGTCGACCACGGCACCTATCCCTTCGTCACCTCCAGCAACACCGTGGCCGGCAACGCGGCCGCCGGCGCCGGCGTGGGGCCGGGCCTGCTGCACTACGTGCTGGGCATCACCAAGGCCTACTGCACGCGCGTCGGCGGCGGGCCGTTCCCGACCGAACTAGACTGGCAGACGCCGGGCACGCCCGGCTATCACATGAGCACGGTGGGTGCCGAAAAAGGCGTGACCACTGGGCGCAGCCGTCGCTGCGGCTGGTTCGATGCCGCGCTGCTCAAGCGCTCGGCGCAGGTCAACGGCCTGTCGGGGCTGTGCATCACCAAGCTCGACGTGCTCGACGGCCTGAAGGAGCTGCAGTTGTGCACCGGCTACGAGCTGCACGGCAAGCGCATCGACATCCTGCCGCTGGGCGCCGACGACATCGCCGAGTGCAAGCCGATCTACGAGATCATGCCCGGCTGGAGCGAGAGCACCGTCGGCGTCACGCGCTACGAGCAGTTGCCGATTAACGCACGCCTGTACCTGCAGCGCATCGAGCACGTCACGGGCGTGCCGATCCACGTCATCTCCACCAGTCCGGACCGCGACCACACCATCATGGTCAAGCATCCGTTCCTGCCCTGATTCCCCTTATTCCAAGACCGCCCACCGCCAGCAGCCATTGATCCAGGAGCCCAGCGATGTTGACCGAAGACGGCAAGCACCTCTATGTGAGCTACGACGAGTACCACAACCTGATCGAGAAGCTGGCGCTCAAGGTACACCAGTCGGGCTGGCGCTTCGACACCATCCTGTGCCTGGCGCGTGGCGGCATGCGGCCGGGCGACATCCTGAGCCGCGTCTTCAATGTGCCGCTGGCGATCATGTCGACCAGCTCCTACCGCGCCGAGGCCGGCACGGTGCAGGGGCACCTGGACATCGCACACTACATCACCACGCCGCAGGGCCAGATCGCCGGCAAGGTGCTGCTGGTCGACGACCTGGCCGACACCGGCATTACGCTGCAGGCGGTGGTCGAGCGTCTGCGCACCAACTACCAGCCGATCACCGAATTGCGCACTGCCGTCATCTGGACCAAGGGCAGTTCCAGCTTCACGGCGGACTACTCGGTGGAGGACCTGCCGAGCAATCCCTGGATTCATCAGCCGTTCGAGGCGTATGACAATTTGACGCCGGAGAAGTTGTTGGCGAAGTGGAAAGTGTGAGGTCTTAGGGTCTTGCTCCCTCGTCCTTTGAGGGGGCCTGTCTCGGACGCGATCGGGGGGTTGGGGTGGAGGCTGGGGGCCTCGAATGCGCTGCTGCCCGGGATATGCGCCCGGCGGCGCACCTACTTTCTTTTTGTCTCGCCAAAAAGAAAGTAGGCAAAGAAAAAGGCGACCCCGCTGGCCGTGTCCCCTGCGCTTCGCTCCGGGGCAACCTGCGATGCTCGGGCGTGGGGGTGCTGCGGAACTCGCTTTGTTCGCTTCGCTCACGCCGCTCGGACAGCCGCAGCGAGTCGGAGCACGAAGCATGGGCATGCTACGCTGCCCATGCCCGCTTCACGCCCTGCGCTTCTCGGCACGGCCAGAGGGGGTGAAAACCCGCATGGACCATCGCTGCAGTGGGCCTGCCTTTCTCCCTCCCCCGCTGGGGGAGGGGCGGGGTGGGGGCTGCACTGCCTCCAAAAAGGTCCTGCAGTCCGCCATGCGATTCTTGCCGCTGCTGCAATACCATTGCCGCATGACCGATCCGCAGACGCAACTCATTCACCACCCTTACGAACCACCCGAGGGTTTTGCCGCGCCGCAGCCGGGCGTGTTCAAGGCCTCCACCGTGATCTTCCCCAGCGTCGCGGCCATGCGCCAGCGCGACTGGAAGCACAAGAACGGCTACACCTACGGCCTGCACGGCACGCCGACCACCTTCCTGCTGGAGGAGCGCATCGCCGCGCTGGAGGGCGGCCTGCAGACCGTGCTGGTGCCCAGCGGGCTGGCGGCGATCGCCAACGTGGCGCTGGCGCTGCTGAAGACCGGCGACGAGCTGCTGATCCCCGACAACGCCTATGGGCCCAACAAGGCGCTGGCCGAGGGCGAGCTGGCGGCCTGGGGCATCACGCACCAGCTCTACGACGCCATGAACCCGGCCGATCTGGCGGCGCGCATCGGCGAGCGGACGAAACTGGTGTGGCTGGAGGCCGCCGGCTCGGTGACGATGGAGTTCCCCGACCTGATCGAGCAGGCGCGCATCTGCCGAGCGCGCGGCGTGGTCAGCGCGCTCGACAACACCTGGGGCGCGGGCCTGGCGTTCAACGCCTTCGACGTGGACGGACAGGGCCTGGGCGTCGACGTGTCGGCGCATGCGCTGACCAAGTACCCCAGCGGCGGCGGCGACGTGCTGATGGGCGCGGTCACCACGCGCGACGAGGCGCTGCACCTCAGGCTCAAGCTCAGTCACATGCGCCTGGGCCTGGGCGTCGGCGCCAACGACGCCGAAGCGGTGCTGCGCGCGTTGCCCAGTCTGGCGCTGCGTTACCGCGCCCAGGACCAGGCGGCGCGCGCGCTGGCCGCGTGGTGCGCGCAGCAGCCGCAGTTCGCGCAGGTGCTGCACCCGGCACTGCCCGAGGCGCCCGGCCACGCGCACTGGCGGCAAGTCTGCGCTGCGGCCGAGGCGCGCGGTTCGGGCGCGGCGGCGGGCATCTTCAGCGTGCTTGTCGATCCCCGCTACGGGGGCGCGCAGGTCGATGCCTTCTGCGATGCACTGAAGCTGTTCAAGCTCGGCTACAGCTGGGGCGGGCCGGTCAGCCTGGTGGTGCCTTACGACCTGGCAAGCATGCGGCCGGGCTGGCCGGCGCATCTGAAGCGTGGCACCCTGGTGCGTTTTTCGATGGGCCTGGAGGCGGTGCCCGACCTGCAGGCCGATCTGGCGCAGGCGCTGGCGGCGGCGCTGCCCGCATGAGCTCGCTGCACTCGATGGCTGTGCTGCCGGCGCGGCTTCAATGACCCGATGATCCAGGCCGCATGACGCCGGTCCCACGCACGGCACCGTCATGGCGGCGCAGCCGCCGTCATTGATGCCGCGCCAGCGGCGAAGTCATTCCGTCATTGCCCTCGTTTCCGCATGGACTCCTTGTCGCAAATCGTCCTCGGCGGCGCCGTCGCCGCCGCTATCGCGCCGCCGCGGCACCGGCGTGCCGCGCTGCTGGCGGGTGGCGCGCTCGGCACCCTGCCGGACCTGGACGGACTGGTCATCGCGCTGTTCACGCAGGACCCGGTGCAGCTCATGACGCTGCACCGCGGTGCCTCGCACTCGCTGCTGGTGCTGCCCTTCGTCGGCTGGTTCATCTGGTGGCTGCTACGACGCCTTGGTGGCCGCGTGGCCGAGGCGCCGCGCGCCTGGCTGTGGGCCATCATGGCGGTGCTGCTCACGCACCCGCTGCTGGATGCCTTCACCGCCTACGGCACGCAACTGCTGTGGCCGCTGCCCGTCCATCCGACCTGGTGGTCGACGGTGTTCATCATCGACCCGCTGTACACGCTGTGGCTGCTGCTGGCCTGCGTCGTCGCCTGGCTCGCGCGTCAGCGCCGGCTGGCGCAGCACGCGCTGCTGACAGGCCTGGTCCTGTCCGGCGGCTACCTGGGCTGGTCGGTGCTGGCCAAGTCGATGGTCGAGCGCGCGGCCGCGGCGGCGCTGGTGCCGCTGGGGTTGCAGCACGCGCCGCGCTTTTCCGTCGCCACGCCCTTCAACACCTTGCTGTACCGCGTGGTGGTGATGACGCCCGACGGCTACCTGATCGGCGACCGCTCCGTGGTGGCCGATCGCGCGCCGATGCGCTTCGACCGGTACGCCTCGGACACGGGCGCGCTGCGGGCCGCGGGCGCCATCCCTGCCGTGCAGCGACTGAACTGGTTCAACCGCGGTGCCCTGCGTGCGCAGCGGCGCGGCCACACCCTGGTGCTGAGTGATCTGCGCATGGGGCTGGAGCCGGCCTACGTGTTCAACTTCGCCGTGGCACGCTGGCAGGACGGCGCCTGGCGGCCGATGCCGTCCAGGCGCGCAGCGTCGGACACCGGCGCGGCGGTGTTTTCGCGCGACGGCATCGGTGTCGTCTGGCGCGACACCTGGCAGCGCATCTGGAACCAGCCGGCCGGGTAGGGCGGCTGCCGGTTGCCATCGGGAGCGGCTGCCGTTATGCTGCGCCGCCAAAGCTTGCATTGATCTGCATCATGTCCGATCGCGCTTCCGAACCCGCCGCACCGGTGCCGTCGGCGCCGCCGCCGTCCAACGGCCATGCCTACCAGCCCTACGTGCCACCGCCGTCCACGGTGCCGCAGGCGGTGATGCAGCCGCTCGGCCTAGGCGATCCGCTGCGCTGGCTGCAAAAAGGCTGGCGCGACTTCATGGCGGCGCCGGGCATCGGCGTTTTCTACGGTGCCTGCTTCTGGCTGATGGCGCTGCTGCTGGCGCTGGTGTTCCGCAACCGGCCCGAGTACCTGATGTCGATCGCCTCCGGCTGTCTGCTGGTCGGGCCATTCCTGGCCATGGGACTGTACGAGGTCAGTCGTCGGGGCGAGCAGGGCATGACGCCCACGCTGGGCAGCTCGCTGACCTGCTGGGATCAGCACGTGCGCAGCATGGGCATGCTGGTGCTGGTGCTGATCGTGCTGGAGCTGCTGTGGGGCCGCGCCTCGCTGGTGGTGTTCGCGGTGTTCTTCAACACCGGCATGCCGTCGACCACCGGCGTGCTGCAGGCCATCTTCAACCCCGAGAACCTGGAGTTCGTGCTGGTCTACTTGCTGGTCGGCGGCATCTTCGCGCTCCTGGTGTATTCGACCGCGGTGGTGTCGATCCCGATGATCCTGGACCGCGACACCGACGCCATTTCGGCCGCCATCACCAGCATCCGCGTGATGTTCGCCAACCCGGTCACCATGCTGTGGTGGGGCCTGCTGATCACGCTGCTGATTGCGCTGGCGCTGCTCACCTGGGGTGTCGGTTTCCTGATCATTGGACCGCTGCTCGGCCACGCCAGCTGGCACGCCTACCGCGGCGCAGTGCGCTGGCAGGAGCCGGCGGCGCCAGTGCCCGCCGCGGGTCCGGCACCCGCGCCGGCGCCCGCATGACGCCGCCGGGCGAGTCGGGCGGGCCCGGCCTGTGGCAGCGCCTGCGGCGCTGGTGGCAGGATCGCTCGGCCGACCAGCGTGCCGGCGAGGGCAGCAACGCTGCGGACTGGCTCGAGGAAGAAGATGGGGGCGCGCCGGATGCTGGCACGAGCGACGGCGACGGCGGCAACGGCGGTGGTGATGGCGGCGGTGACGGCGGCGGCGATTGAAGCCCTCAGCTGGTGGCCGTGGCCGCCTCTTCCGCCTGCAGGATGACGGCCGCGGCCAGCGCCAGTGCGCGCGGCGAGCGGTCAGCCAGTGGCACCGGCAGCGCCTGGTCGAAGCGGGCAAAGTTGCGTCGGGTCGAGCTGGCATAGCCCGGGTCGTAATGGCGCGCCAGCAGCTCGCGCACCACGGCCTCGGTCCGGCCGGCGGCCACCTTGGCCTTCCAGTCTTCAATGACGGCGCGGCCGCGCAGCGCCACCAGGGTGTCCAGCCGCTGGCAGAAGAAGGCCGGGTCGCTGACGAAGAAAGGGTAGTCCTCCAGCAGCAGCGCCACGCGTTCATCGTCGGCCAGATCGATGCGCAGACAGGGGCTGGCGCGCATGGCCTCGATCAGCGCGTCGGGCAGGGTGCAATTGCCGACCTTCTTGCTCTCGGCCTCGACGTACACCGGACGCGCAGCGTCGAAGCCGCCGAGCGCCTGCCACACCAGCGTTTCGAAGCGCTTCTGCGACGGCTGCGGCTGGCCTGGGATCAGGCCCAGCACCGAGGCGCGGTGGCTGGCCAGCGCCTCCAGGTCCAGCACCTGCGCACCGGCCGCGGCCAGCGCATGCAGCAGCCGGGTCTTGCCCGAGCCGGTGGGCCCGCACACCACGCGGTAGTGCAGGCGCGCCGCCTGCTGCGGCAGGTCGGCGCGCAGCGCGGCGCGGAAGGCCTTGTAGCCGCCCTCGATCAGGGTGACGCGAAAGCCGATCTGACCCAGCACCAGGGCCAGCGCGCCGCTGCGCTGGCCGCCGCGCCAGCAGTACAGCAGCGGCTGCCAGGATTTCGGCTGGTCCACCAGCTCGCGCTCGATGTGGGCGGCGATGTTGCGCGCCACCAGCACGGCGCCGAGCTTGCGCGCCTCGAACGGGTTGAGCTGCCGGTACAGGGTGCCGACGCGGGCGCGCTCGTCGTCGTGCAGGCTGGGCCAGTTGAGCGCGCCGGGCAGCCGGTCGAGCGCGTACTCGCTTTCGCTGCGGGCGTCGATGATGGCGCTGAACTCGTGCAGGCGGTGCAGGGCGTCGGCGGCGGAGATCCTGTGAACGCTCACTTGAGGAGCTTCCGCAGTGGCGGCCACACATTGCCCAGGATGATCGGGTGCGCTTCGGCAGTGGGGTGGATGCGGTCGGGCTGGAACAGCTTGAGCGCATCGGGCCGGTCCGCCACGCCCTGCAGGAAGAAGGGCACCAGTGCCGCGCCTTGCGCCTGGGCGACCTTGGCGTACAGCGCATGGAAGCGCTTGCCGTACTCGGCACCGTAGTTGGGCGGCATGTGCATGCCGGTCAGCAGCACCTTGGCGCCGGCCTCCTGCGCGGCCTGGGTCATCGCCGTCAGGTTGGCCTCGGTCATGTCCAGCGACAGGCCGCGCAGCGCGTCGTTGCTGCCCAGCTCGATCACCACCACGGCCGGTTGGTGCACCTTCAGCAGCGCCGCCAGACGCGAGCGCCCACCCGAGCTGGTGTCACCCGAAATGCTGGCGTTGACCACTTTTGCGGCGATCTTCTCGTCGGCCAGCCTGCGCTCCAGCAGCGCGACCCAGCCGCTGCCGCGCGCAATGCCGTATTCGGCGCTGAGCGAATCGCCGACGACCAGGATCGTCGGCGCCTCGGCGGCTGGCGCGACGGCGGCCCAAGCCCCGGCCAGTGCGGCGGCGACTGCGGAGCGGATAAAGTTGCGGCGCTTCAAACGAAAACCTCTCCATGACGGAACCCACGCCCGGCCACGCGCCCGACGCCCCTCGCTCCCCCATCGTGGCGGTGGAGCATGTTTACAAATCGGTCACCGACTCCACCGGCACGCTGGATATTCTGCGCGATATCCATTTCAGCCTGGCGCCGCGCGAAACCGTGGCCATCGTCGGCGCCTCGGGTTCGGGAAAGAGCACGCTGCTGTCGATCATCGCCGGCCTGGATACGCCGACGCGCGGAACCGTGCGCCTGGATGGCGAGGATTTGTTCGCCGCCTCCGAGGATGAGCGCGCGGCGCTGCGCGCGCGCAAGATCGGCTTCGTGTTCCAGAGCTTCCAGTTGATGGGCAACCTGACCGCGCTGGAGAACGTGATGCTGCCGCTGGAACTGGCCGGCCGCCGCGACGCGCGCGCCGCCGCCACCGAGATGCTGGCGCGCGTCGGCCTGTCCGAGCGGCTCGGCCATTACCCCAAGGTGCTTTCGGGTGGCGAGCAGCAGCGCGTGGCGCTGGCGCGCGCCTTCGTGGTGCGCCCGGCGGTGCTGCTGGCCGATGAGCCGACCGGCAGCCTGGACTTCGCCACCGGCGAGAAGGTGATGGAGCTGATGTTCGACCTCAACCGCGAGCAGGGCACGACGCTGGTGCTGGTGACGCACGACCGCGCCATCGCCGCACGCTGCGCACGCCAGCTGACGGTGGAAGCCGGGCGCATCGCCGAGGACAGCGGCGCCCCTGCCTGAGGCCGGGGTCAGGGCAGGCGCCCCACCACGGGCGCGCCGCGCTCCTGCCACAGCAGCTCCAGCTCGATCGGCCCGGCCGCCGGAGGCAGTCGGTCGGTGCGGGTGAAGGCCGGCTCGCCCGGTTCGGGCCTGCGCAAGGGCACCAGCTGGTGCGGGTAGACGCCAGCGCGGGGCCAGTGCGTTCGCCATTGCACGGCGCTAGGAATTTTTGCGCCCGTTTCTATGCATCAGCTTGACACCCTATCAATACTGGTTCTGTCGCTATCGTAGTAGTAGCTAAACCACCGGATATCCGTCAAGTACGGAAAATCTACGGAATCCATAGACAAAAAAGAGCCACCCCTAGGGTGGCTCAAGCTACCGGGTTGAAAGGAGCGGGGTGGCATTAACCCCTGAAAGCCCCGGCAGTTCAGGCCCTGGCCACGAACTTCCAGTAAAGGCGAGTCGGGCCGGGGACGATAGGTTGAATCTCGACCAGCGTACGCGCCACGTCGCCGGCCAGTTGAATCTTCATTCCGGTGCCGACCTCGCCGGTAAAGGTCGGGTCGGTGATCTTGAAGGCGCCCAGCTTGTCGCCTACCTGAATCAGCGTGCCAGGCAGGTCTTGGACTTCGTAGGTCATCTCGACCGCGATGGCCGAATAGGTGATGGTGGTGTCGGGCAGGGTCGTTCCGCTGCCGGGATCGTAGCCACCGGGTATCGTCTTGATGATGCTGGCGGTCTTGCCGTAGCGCGCCAGCATGTTGTCGGCGGTGCGCGCCAGTCGCGGGTAGGGATCAGGCATCAAGCACCCCGGAAACCGTCGCGGCCAGCTTCACTTCGTCCGGCGTCAGGTTCGCCGCCTTGGCTTCGGCCAGTGCGCTGACGATGGCGCCCATGGCGCGCGCGGCGCCACCTACGTCAAAGGCGCCCAGGCCGGTGAATACGTCCACTTCTGCGGCCTCGCCGGTCTTCGTCTTGACCTCATACGCGATCAGCTTCGCAATGGGCGCCAGCACCCAGGTCGCTAGATGCCGCTGTGCCTCGCGTATCACTGGCCCAGCGGCCTGATCGTTCATCAGGGCAGGCAAGACACCATAGACGTGGCAAACCGCGTCACGCGCTGCCCGCAGGCTTTCCACGGCCATGCTGTCGCGCAGGTTCGGCGTCAGGTCGGCAGGGCGCCAGTCATCAGGCTGGCCCTGACTGCCTGCGTACAGGGTCGACGAATCGCGCACCAGCACGCGGCCATGCTTGCCCCGGAATGACTGCGCCAGCTGGTTGTTGGCCTGCGTGCTGCTTTCCGGCATTCCCAGCACCTTGGACCCAATGGGCGCATCGCGGAAGGTCTCGGCCAGCGCCACTTCGGTGGCATTGAGTAGGCCCGCGCTGATCTGCGCGCGGCGCAGTGGTGCGATGCCTTGCCACGGCGCGCGGGCGTCGGCGCCGATGCGAATGTGCAGGACTTCGCCGGCCAGCGCGGTGATCTGCGATGAACCGCGAATGTCGGGGATGGTCAGGCGGTAGCCCTTCGGCCTGCCGTCCTCGGTGGTCAGGTCGTATTCACTGACAGGCACCAGGCCCATGGGCGTGACGTGCCACACGCTATTGCCTTCGCTGGCCAGTTGCCTGCCCATGGCCATCAACACGTCCGGCGTCAGCAGGTCGCAGTCGGTGACGGCCATCGCCAGCCCATTGGCCCACAGGTTGGCGCACCCTGCCACCACGCCCGACAAGTCGGCGCCCGCGTCGGTGATGGCTTCGGCCCTGGCCAGCAGCGCCAGGGCGGTGTAGCCCTCAGCGCCGACCGAGCGTTGCTCGGGCTTGTCTCGACGGAACCACTTAAGCATTGCGGTACGCCTTCAGGATATCCATGGCGCCGCTGTATTCCAGCGCCCTGGCCATTGAGTTGGACGGCCTGCGCACCGACAGCGATACGCCTGGCACCGATTCGGTCACGGTGGTGGCGCCGGGGAAGTCTTCATCCTGCACGGCGGCGATGTAGTCGGCCATGCGCGTGTAGGCTTCGAGTACGTCAGCAGGCGGCGTGACGGCCTGGCCAGCGGTGCCCTTGAGCCGGTAATAGCCGCTATTGCGCAGGCAGATGCCGAATGGCGACCGGCTGGGCGTGACGCTGAACCATTCGCCTGGCGGGACTGCCGGCGAACCAAAATCGTTGAATTTCTCGACGGTGGTGATGGTGACCGGCCTCAGCGGCGGCACAAACAAACCTTGTCCGGCGATGACCCATTCCACGCTGCGCTCGCCCCAGCGCCAATGAATGAACTGCTCGATCCGGCGCCAGATGGCTTCATCTTCGTAGCCAGTCCAGCGGGCGGTCGGCGTGCCTTCGGTGAAGGTGCCGATGGTGAATGAGTCGTTAAACATGGCGCCACCTATAGGCTGGGACGATGATCGAGCGGGCTTCTTCTTCCTCGGCTTCTTCTTCTTCCTCCAGCTCGTCGGCGGCTTCGACGTAGGAATCAGAGTAGGCAGGCCGGGTCACTATGGAAAGCTCGTAGAGCAGCGCCTGATTGATCGTGCGGATCATGGCGCGGCCTTCGCGCGGGTCTTCTTCGGTGACCACCTCAGCGTCCGGCACGGTGTGCTTGGGCGGAATGCGGAAGCCTGGCGACAGGCCCACGGCCAGGCCGGCAGCAATCAGTGCCAGCACGTCGTTGGCGTAGCTGGTGCGCATGACGGCGGCGGTGATGACGGCCTCGAACATCAGCGCCAGCATGGTGTCCTTGAAGGTCAGAGTGCCATTCAGCTTCGACGCCAGCGGCTTGCCGTAATCGTGGCCACTGAGCAGGTGGATCTCAGCCAAAGGATCAGCAAGTCGGTACGTGAACGACTGCGGCCTGAACACCTCTTTGACGGGACGGCCCTTGTTCCCGCCGTCCGTCAGCACGGCGCGGCGGTTGTAGGGAAACTTTCCCCTGATGACGCGAGCGCCATCACTGCGCTCGCGCAGTTCAAGCTCGCCGGGGAAGTACATCATCACGTAGTCGGGATCGGAATCGCCTTCAGCAGATGCAGTTGGGCGTTGCGCGCCACGGTCACGTCAGCGGTCATCAAGGCGGTGACAGTGACCTGGCCAGATGCCGCGTTGGTGTACGGGTCGCGGACCAGGTCGATGGCGCCCCAGGTGCCGACGATGAACGGCGCCAGGCCTCCGGCGGTGGTGGTCAGCAGGGCGGTGGTGGTGCGGGCGGAGCCGGCGCCGGTGGTGGCGACAGCGTTGCCGGACAGCACCAGGGTCTGCGCACGCGACAACAGGCGATCCCATTCGCTGACACCAGAACCGGCGTCCCAGGGGTTGTCATCCATGGCGTCCCAAACCTCGGGACGGGTCAGGATGCGCACGTCGCCGGGGCCGTTGGCAGCGTTGGCCAGCATGAATTCAGCGATGGCAGCGCGGAAGTCGGCATAGGTGGCGCCGGCGCCGGTGGCGTTGCTGGTGCCGTAGCCGTAGGTCGCCTGGCCTGCCACCACGCCCAGCGGCTGGCCAGTAGCGCCAGTGCCCAGGAAAATGGCTTTATCCAGCTCGGCACCGATGGCGCCGCGAATGTCTTCGCGTGCAGCGGTCTCGACGCCAGCCGATGCCAGCAGCGCGCGGCGGCTGAACACCACCGAAACACCAAGGTTCTGGTTGGGCTTCAGCGACTTCGACGCGGTGGTGTACTGCGTCGGGCCGGCCACGTCGCCCAGCTCGGACGCTGCCCAGCCAGCGGTAATGCTGGAGCTGGTCGCCGGGTAGTCGGCGGCGCCGCGTCCGATGTTGACCATGGAACCACCCATGCGGGCAGCAACCGAGTCAGGGAACAGGCGGGCAATAATCGGCTTGTAATCCACCGGGTTGACCACGCCACCGGCGACAGTTTCACCGGCACGCTGTTCGAGCGCCTCCAGCGGAATAGGCACGCCAGCATAACTACCTGCCGACCGCATTTCCTGCACCACTTCGGCGGTGGTGCCGGACATAATCTGATTTTCGGTCAGGTGAAGCAGCGCCTGGCGCAGTTCGAATTTCCCGACCAGCTCCGACCACTCGGTGGCCTTCTTGTCGCCCATGGCCTCGTTGGCGGCGCGACGTTCGGTGTCTTCGCTGATTAACGCGGCACGGTAGCGGGTCTCGTTGGTGCCATATTCGGCGTCCAGGGCAGACAGTTCGCTACGCTGTTCCTCGGTGGGTTTGTCAGCACCAGCCAGAACCGCGAGTTGTTCGCGAATCTCCGATTGGCGCCGCGCGATTTTCTGCGACAGCAACATCATGAAGTCCTTTCGAAAGTGACGCGATAGATTTTAACCATTTATCGCGCTCAGGCATAGGTTTTTGCAATCCTACCTCCTGAATGGTCTTCTTCGAATGGCACGAAACGCACAGGGTCTGACAGTTGGAAAGTTCGAATGCCAGCTCGGGCGCAGTTTTGACCGGGACGATGTGATCTACTTCTAGTCGGCCACGCGCGCCACACTGCACGCAGCGCCAATCGTCGCGACGCTTCGCGGCCAGGCGAATAGCAGGCCAGCGTCGATCTCGAATAACAGCGACAGAATGGCGGCGGTAGTCTTTCAGGCTCACGAATCGGATTTCAGGTCTGATTGGGTAAGGTCGCACCCACGCGCGAAGAAACCATTAAGTCAACGTAATGGTTTGGCACCCCTGCCAAAGCAGGCTATTGCACAAGAAATTGTGGAACAGCCGGCATCCCACGCGCGGGCGGGCGGGTGAAACGGCGGGACCGTGGCGTCCTGCCGTTTGCCATCGCGTCGCACCCACGCGCATAAAATGACCGGTTGACCGTTCATTTTCAAACCCACACGGCCACCGGACCCTCGGACTTAATATTTCTGCCCAGCAGTCGCCTGCCTTCGGCCACTGCGAGAATGGCAGCGGCAGCGGCGTCGATCCGGCCCAGGCTTCTGGCCTTCGCCAGTTTCGAGTTGCCAGCCGGGTCGATCATGACAACCGAATCAGCCATGGCCGACCTGAGTAACAGCGACGGCGCCACCTTCAACTCCCCGTCAAATAGCGCACGGCGGAATCGCTCAATATCTTCTGAGCCGTCTTTCCAGCCGAAACCACGCCACACGAATGGCACGCGGCCTAATCCGGCTTTCTGCATGGCCTCGGTAAATTCGGCGTGACGGAAGCGGTCGCCCACGATACTGACCGGCACAATATCCAGCCGGCGAACTATCTCAGCCAGCCACGGCCCTGGCGGCACGGTGTTCTCGCCCAACGTGAACAGCTCGCCTCGGCTGGCCATCTGCACGTAGCGGTCGTTCACCGAGTCGGCGGCACCACGGTCGAGTAGGCCAGGCTTGCCGGGGAAGGTGGCCACGGCCTCCAAACGGCCAGTTGCAGGCCAGTACGCAGCCGCTGCCGACATGGAACGACTGCCACCTAGGTCAACCCCCAGGATGCACGGCCCGTCGCGTTCTGGCAGTTCCTCGGGCACCACCTCGCCAGCCATCCACTCGTCCACGGTCAGCAACAGGTTCCGGCTTTCCTCGGCCACCCGCTCGTTTCGGTTCAGGTTTCGGAAGCTCGACAGCGCCGATCCACCTCGGGCCATGGCCCTCTGCGCCTGCGCCACCAGCCACTCGGGCGTCGAGCCGATGCCCTCAGTCGCGCCAGGGTTTGCGATCAACAGGGAGTCCAGGTCATCAGCCGGCAGGCCGAAAGGCGGTCTATGCTCCTGCACGTAGGTTCCGGGCGGCGGTTCATCCAACCACTTGCTGAAGGTGTTCGCGTCGTCCGGCGCACTGGTGGAAATAATCAGCGCCCGACCGTCGCGCTTGCCCAGGCCGGACAAGATGGCGTTCTCGAGCGCATCGCCCTTTTCTTTTTCCCAGGCGGCCCTTTCGTCCAGGATGGCCAGCGTCGGCGCGCCGCCCAGGATGGATTTACCGTCAGCGGCGATGCACCTGGCGAGACCTCCGCCGTTGCCGGTGTACTCCAGTTCGAGCCGCTGGCCGTGACGCACCTTGAACACGTCGCGCTCGGCTTCGGGCAGGCTGTCGCGGAAGCCGACCAGGAAACCGAATGCAATTCGGGCTTGATCTCGGTTCCTCGCGGCCAGGATGATCTCGCGCTTCGGCTGGTTGTCCCATATGCCCATGAGCGCACCCAGCGCCAGGCCAGCGGCCAGCGCGGTCTTGGCATTACCCCTGCCGATGCTCAGGACGGCCACCATGACGCCATCGGCCAGCGCACCACGCACGAACTGCTTTTGGAATTCGGCCAGCACCAGCGGCTGACCAGCCAGTTTCCCCTCGGGAATTTTCAGCGTTTGCAGGAAGTCGATGGCTATCGCGGCAGGCATTTGACCCCCGGAATTTTGGGAGAGAGAGAGCAGAACCCCCCCCCGCGTGTGAACCCCCCAAACTTTCTCGCGGGATTGGGACCAGATTCACAAAGTGCGCTGCGAAGTTTGCGAAGTTTGCGAAATTGCTGATGCTTCAACGCTTTGCGCTTCCGATGCACCTTGGCGAAGTTTGCGAAATTAGCGAACTTAGGTCGGCGCAGATAGCTAACTTCGCAAAGTTCGCAAACTTCGCAGTGGTGAAGAATCGGACACTTCACTGCGCCAATCCTCTAATTTCGCTAAGTTCGCTGACTTCGCACCGATGCACGCTGTAAACCTTGGTGGCCTTGCCTGGCGCGCCGTCAGCCCTCGGGATGCTCTCAACGCGGATGGCAGGTGGGATGGCTTTCAGCAGTTCGTCTAGCGCGGCGTCGATCTCGTCGCGGCTAGCGTGCTTCTGGAAACACTTCACCGACAGGTCGCTGCGGCTGGTGTCACCGTGCTGGTTCAAGTACGCCAGAATCTGCGCGGCTCGTGCGCTGGTTTGTGCCGTGGCCAGTTCGTCGGCGGCGGTCTGGAATATGAACTTGACAGAATCGCGCCAGTAGCGAACCCATGCCGCCGCCGCCTCGATGTGTTGGGCTTCGATCCGCGTGGTCTTGTCCGTCAACGCGAACAGCATCGCCATCCGTAGCACCATCGGCGCCGCGCGTTCCAGCAGGCCGGTGACACGTTCGCCACCGGAACGGTCGCGGAACTCTGTGCGGTACAGCTTCGCGTAAAGTGCCGTGGCATCGCCTGGCGCCAGTTCCATGTCCAGCACGTCGCGGTCCACCCAGCGGTCGGCACCTGCGAAGGTCAGCACCTCAATGACGTTATCCGCGATGCGGTCAACGTCAGCTTGTGGCGTCGGGCGCGGGAAGGGCAGCACCCTAGGCTGCTCGGCCCAATAGATGACGAAGCGGTTTGCAAACCCGTTCGTCAGTTCCCGCCTGGTCATCAGTTCCAGCAGTTCGGACGGCGTGATGTTCGCCAGCAGATTCACATGAGGCCAGCTGGCCCACATCCGATTAGTCTTGGTGGCTGGCTTGATGGCCTCGCCATCCCAGCAGCCGCGCAGGGCAGGGGACAGCGTGTTGCCGTCACGCTTGGACTGGTGCAGGATGTTGGCAAACTCGCTTTCGATCACCAGCAGCCGCTTGTCATGGATGGCGGGTATCTCTTCCTTGCCTTCGTAGTATTTGTCATGGATCAGCAGCGCCAGGCCTTCGCGGCTGGATAGCCCGCCGTCATGGATTTGCAGCCCAAAGGCGGGCTGTAGTTCCTTCGCCTTCACGGCCTTGCTGATGCGCTTCATCAGCTTCATGGCGGTGCCCTTGCGGCCCAGCCCTGACCGCCCTACGTGCAGCCCGAATAGGCGAACGTGGTGCCAGTCATCACCGACATGCAGGACCGGCCCGCGCCCGATAGATGCCGCCAGGAATACCATGAATGACATGGCGACGGCCACCGGGTTGGCCTCGGTGTTCTCACTGCCCAGGCGCGCCACCTCGCCCACCATGCCGTAAAACATGGCAGGGTCAGCCTTCGGCGCGTTGCGGTGCGGGTCTATTGCATCCGGGTCGTCGGCGCGGCGCTTGGCAATGTCGTCATCAAGAATGCTGCGGACGTTGTTCCGCCGTATCACTTCGGGCGCCGTCATGTGAACAGTTCCCCGATGCGGTTAACGCGGCTCGCCGCAGTCATGATGCGCTGCCGGTCATCATCCGACAGGATGACGCCCTGCGCCACGTTTCCCGCTGCTACTGCGATCAAAGTGCATTCCTCTGTAAGCAGGGCGATGGCGTCACGCGCAGCGATAGGTGTCGGCCTCGCTGGTGCCGTCCTACCATCGTCAACCCACGCGCCCAGCGCCTTGGCAGCTTCTGCGAAGCTCTCGCCGTAAGCTGCCATTCGATAAGCAAGTACGTCGCCGCCCTTCGCGCCGCAGTTCATGCAAATGAACCCGCCGCTGTCGGTGTTGACTCGCATGGAATCACTGCCGCCATGAAAATGGCATTCAGTGGTGCGCCACTTTCCGCGACGTTCGCGGAAGGTCAGTCCTTCGCCTTCATAGAACCCGATTGGCTCGGGCAAGGCCTGGCGGTCGAAACCCATTACCGCTTCCCCCCTTTATCCGCCGGCAGGTTCTCGACAAAGCGCGGCAACCATGCTTTGACGGTTTCCACCCACTGGCGCAGGGCTGCGATTTCGTGCGGCTGGAAAGCGGCAGCTATGCGCTGGGGTGAATGCTTCTCGGCAAACTGTGCAAAGCGGCGCAGGTTGCCCTGTGCCTCAGTAGCTCGGGCGTAGTCTTTCGGGGGGATGCCCTCAAGGTCAACAAGCGGGCGCGGCACGCTGGCGCCCGCCTTGGTGGCGTTGTTCGTGGTGGTCATGGCGCCCCCCTTACTCAGCCTGCGCGGCCAGGGTGGCGATCAGCTTGTTAATGTCCGCTTCGCGCCATGCGACGGTGCGCGGCCCCAGCTTGACAGGTGCAGGGAAGCGGCCATCCTTGACGCCTTGATACCAGGCAGAGCGGCTCACAGGCACGCGGGACAGGACGGGATTCAGGCGCAGTAGCTTTTCCTGTGCCGGCGAATTGGTCGAAGATTCGGCCATGGTCTTTTCCTTGTTCAAGGTTGCAAAAGACCTACGGCACCACAGCGGTTTTCCCCGTAGGGGTCGCCGCCGTGGTAATCTGTCCGGACTCTGCCCGAGTGCCGTACAGCCGTAAGTCGGTTGTGTGGCGGATCAGCCCGGTGTTCCACCACCGGGCTTTTCCATTTTTGCGCCACGTCTTTATTGTGTCCGCCAGCTAGTCTCTAGTTGTCAAACTTGGACGTTGGTGCATCCACGCGGCCCAATATAGCAGTGACAACATGAGCCAGCAGGTTCAGCCAGCAGGGCGCGGTACGATTTGCATTTTTTCCTTTTCAAATCAAAGAGTTACACAACCACCCACCCCCTGCCGGTCTAATCATGCTCGTTGCGTGAACACAACGTTTCAGGGGTTAATTGAGACCAAGGGAATAGTCACCGTAGTTGCACAGGATGCCCTTGAGGTTGGTGAAGATGTTGAATTCCAGCGTGCACCGGATGTCGGTGCCCGATGCTTGCTGTGCATGTCCGAGACCTTGATCCTGTAGCAGTCGGGCACGGTGCCCAGCGTGTGCCGTTCACGTAGACGCCTCTGCCTGTAGGCGCTGAACCAGCGCCGCAGCCTGCGCCCTGGCGTCGGCAATGGCAGCGGCCAGAACTTCGACCATCAACATGATGCGGGTGCTGGCATCCGGTTCGCTGGATACGGATGCTTCCTCAATCATCGTTGTCCAGACTTCGGCATCCGCCAGACGGCTGTCGATGTTGTCCGCGTCGGCCCAGGTGGGCGCTACAGTGTTGCTAGCCATTTTTCGAACCTTTCTCGATTGATGGTCAGGGGTCGGGACGTGTTACAGCACGCTCGGCCCCGCCGTTTTGCCCTTCGGTGAACCGCGCGAAGGGCTTCGCGGTGTCCTAGCTGGCCATGATTGCCAGCGATGCGCGGGCGTGTTCCTGCACCAGATGCCCGTAGTGCCGTTGAATCATGGCCAGGCTGGTGCCCGCCAGTTTTCCTACCGTCAGCGGATCAACGCCATGCACGATCAGGTCAGTGATTACGCTGTGCCTGATGCTGTACAGGGTCGCGTCCGATGTGATACCGGCGCGCTGGGCGGCGCGCGTGAACTGGTAGGCCCACGCGTCATAGGCCCAGGGGGTTTGCCATGAGTTGACGAAGATGTGCGCGCTGGGCAGCTTGTCGCGGCAGTTGTCTTCGAATAGCTGCGCCGTCACATCGGGTAGGTGCAGCTTGCGGCCTGATCCGGACTTGTCCTTGCCCACGGTCAGCACCTGTAGGCGCTTGTCATAGTTGGCGACGGTCAGCGCAGCCACTGCGCCAGGACGCATCGGCAGGTAGCACAGCGCCGTCAGGAATGGGACGAAGTGCGGCGATGCGTGTTGAATGATCTTCTCGCGCTGGCTCTTGTCCAGGTACAGGTCGCGCGACCTGTCGGCCCCTGGCACCGGCGCCAGCTTGGATCGCCACGCGAAGTCGGTTGTTATGTGGCCTTCCCTGTAGGCGTGATTCAGGGCAGCACGGAAAGCGGTCATGTCCCTGTTCAGCGTGCTGTCCGTCCTCTGTTGGCCTTTGCGGGTGCCTCTGGTTGTCGGCTTGTCTTGAAGGGTCTTGCGCCACGCGGATAGATGAACCGGCGTCAGCTTGGTGATGTCGATGGCCGACAACCGCTGGTCAATCAGGACATGGCGCGCAAGGCTTCTGGCTGCGTCATAGGCTGCGGCATCGCCCTTGTTTCTTTGTACGTGCGCCACGTAGTCGCTGCACACATCTGCGACGGTCTTCACGCTGGCGCTGCCACCACGGCCCAGGTGATCGAACCAAACCAGCGCGGCCTTGCTGGCGGCGTCGAATCGCTGGTGATCGGGCAGGTCGGACAGGTCGCCCAGGGATCGGTAACTCTGCTTGCCGGTGGCGGTGTCGTGACTGCGTGCCACCCAGGTGCCGCCAGTGCCTGCGGTCATCCTGCGAAAACCCACGTAGTTGCCCTTGCTGACGCGGTGCCAGTACGGCTCGCGGCGCGGTTTCAGCTTCGCGCGGGCGGTGACGGTGTCAATCTTGTTGGCCATGTACGGTCTGGGTACGGAAAACAATGCCGCACTTTACCGTACTTCGATGGACACTGACTAGCCCTCTCTAGAGGGAAACAGCGTCCAAAACTCTCAATAAAGTCCATTACCTGTGCCATTGCACGGCGGCTGGCGACGTGCTCGGTTGCGTCGTCATCCAGGCGCGGGCAAACTCGGCCGCAGGCCATGGCGCTGCCAGGTGTCGGCGTACCAGGGCAATGGCACAGCCGGCACGATCGGCCAGGCCCATGGATCGGCCAGCGCGCGGCCCAATGCGCACCAGCCGCGCCGCGAGGCGCTCCACAGCCCCAGCGCGGCGGCCGGGACCGGCAGCGCCACCGACCCCCCGGACAGCAGCCTGAACCCGACCCACAGCGCGCAGCGGCGACTCCACCACGGTGCGCTCTGATCAGGAAGATTTTCTTAAGCAGAGTCGCAGGAAACATGCCGGCCCAGGTTCACAACTGGAACGCCACCGTCGCCACCACGCCTTCGCCGATGTCGCGCAGCCAGCTGGGCGGCTTGGCCGGGGCGGGTTCGGCGTCGGCGGCGGTGCGCGTGATCCAGTCGGCCAGCCAGTCGATCTCGGCGCGGCCGTAGAAGGCGGCCATGGCCTCGTAGTTGATGAACAGGCTGCGGCTGTCGAGGTTGGACGAGCCGCACAGCGCCAGCGCCTCGTCGACCACCACCGCCTTGGCGTGCAGCATGCCGGGCAGCAGGCGCACGTCGGCACCGGCGGCCAGCAGTTCGCGCACGGCGCGCCCGCGTGCCAAGTCGGCCAGGCGGTGGTTCGATTGCCGCGGCAGCAGCAGGCCGATCCGTACGCCACGCCGGGCCGCCAGCAGCAGTGCTTCCAGCAGGCCTTCGTCGGGCACGAAGTAGGGCGTGGCCAGCAACAGGCGCTGCTGGGCGTGGAAGGCGGCCGACATCAGCAGCGCGTGCAGGATGTCGTCGTGGAAATCCGGACCGCTGGGCACCCACTGCGCCAGCGACACGCCGCTGTCGCCCGGAGGTGTGCCGACGGCAGCCTGCGCCGCGTGCTGCTCGACCGCTCGCACCACGGCCAGTTCGCTGGCGTGCAGCTTGGCTTCGTGCCGCGTCACGCGCTCGGCATAGCTCAGGCGCGAGGCGCGGCGCGCGCCGCGTGCAATGCGCCAGTCGCCGTCGAACAGCGCCTGCGCCTGCACCGCCAGCGCACCTTCGGCGACGAAGCTCAGGTCCCGCCAGGCGGCCTCGCCGGGGCGGCCGATGAAGTACTCGTTGGCCACGTTGCGTCCGCCGCTCCACACGCGCATGCCGTCGGCCACCACCAGCTTGCGGTGGTTGCGCAGGTTGACGCGGCCGCGCCGCGGGTTGCGCAGCGCCGGCATGAATAGGCGCATCTGCACGCCGGCCGACTGCAGCAGCGCGTCGTGGCTGTGCGCGCTCTTGAAGCTGCCGATGCTGTCGATCAGCAGCCGCACGCGCACACCCGATCGGGCCCGCTCGGCCAGTGCCGTCGCCACCGCGGCGCCGACCTCGTCGTCGCCCAGCACGTAGGTGCAGATGTCGAGCGTGCGCCGGGCCGAGCGGATCAGCTGCTGCAGCTCGGCCAGCGCGAGTTCACCATCGGCCTCGAAGCGCACCGCCGCCTGCGGCCTGGCGCCGGCCACGCCCAGCGCCGCCAGCAGGCGCGTGGCCCACAGCGGCGCCAGCGCCGCCCATGGCCCGGCGGGCGCCGGCTCGCGCTGGGTGCGCGGGCGCACCACCTTGCGCGTGCCGAAGGCCAGGAACAGCGGCAGGCCCAGGTAGGGGAAGGCGGTGATGCCGATCACCCAGGCCACCGCCGCATACGGGTGGCGGCGCTGGTGGCGCATGCGCGTGACGATCACGTAGGTCAGCAGTCCGGCGGCGACGAAGGCCAGGTGCTCGAGCGGGGTGAGGGCGGGCAGGCGGATCATCGGCGGCCGGCCTTGCGTGACGGTACGCGGGCCGGGCCGGGTCGCCTGGTGCCGCCGGCCGCGCTGGCGGCCACCGGCCTGGCGCGCGTGCCGGGCGCGTGCGCGGCGGGCGCTGCCACGACCTGGAAATGCCGGTGCAGCGCAGCCAGCAAGGCCTCGATGTAGGCCGGCAGGGCTTCGCCCTCGCGCACCAGCACGCGGCGCTCGCGCCACTGCCAGTCGTCGGTCAGGGCGATCTGCGCCAGGCCCATGCTCCTGAGGTTGCGCCGCGCCGTGCTCTCGGGCACCACGCCGATGCCGACGCCGGCGCCGATCATGCGGCACATGGCGTCGAAGCTCGACAGCTGGATGCGCAGCTTGAGCGTGGCGCCCATGTCCTCGGTGATGCGGTTCAGGTAGGCCTGCAGCGTGCTGCCGGTGTGCATGCCGATGTGGTCGTGCGCCAGCGTGTCGGCGAAGGCGATCGACTTGCGGCGCGCCAGCGGGTGCGTGCGGGCGGTCACCAGCACCAGCCGGTCGGTCGATAAGTGCACCGCGCGCAGGCCCGCGGTGTCGACCTCGCCGGCGACGATACCAAGGTCGGCGCGGCCGTCGCGCACGCCGCGCGCGATGTCGGCGTTGGGCTTTTCCTGCAGGTCGATGCTGATGTGCGGGTGCTCGGCCAGGAAGGCCGGCAGCAGCTCGGGCAGGAAGTCCATCACCGCCGTGGTGTTGGCGAACATGCGCAGGTGGCCGCGCAGGCCGCCGCTGTATTCCTGCAGCTCGACGCGCAGTTGCTCGATCTGCTGCAGCAGGCCGCGCGCGTGGTGCAAGAAGGCCGCGCCGGCCGGCGTCAGTCGCACGCCGCGCGCCTCGCGGTACAGCAGGGGCGCGCCGGCCTGATCCTCCAGCGCCTTGATGCGTGCGCTGGCCGCCGCCAGCGACAGGTGCTGGCGTGCCGCGGCGCGGGTCAGCGCGCCTTCCTCGGCGGCGCGCACGAACAGGCGCAGGTCGGTCAGGTCGAAGTGCATGGGCTGGGTGGGCATCGGAGCCTTCGGATTATCCGAAACCTCGTTCTCGAAATCACCGATTGTGGTTTCGCGGCGTGCGGCCGATGATGCCGCGATGGAGACCAAGACCGATATCCCACTGGACAGCGCGGCTGTCGCCCACCTGCAGCAATGGTTGGGGCGCAGCGAACAGCTTCAGGACGAGGTCACCGCCGCACCGCTGCGCGGCCTGTCGGCCACGCTGGATCGGGACGATCCGGCGCCGCAGCGTGGCGATGCGGTGCCGCCGCTGGGGCACTGGCTGTATTTCCTGCCGCAGGCGCCGCAAAGCCAGATCGGGCCGGACGGGCATCCGAAGCGCGGCGGCTTCCTGCCGCCAGTGCCGCTGCCGCGCCGCATGTGGGCCGGCGGGCGCCTGGCCTGGGAGCCGGGCAACCCGCTGCGCGTCGGCGAGGTGGCGCGCAAGGTCTCGCGCATCGAGTCGGTGACGCACAAGAGCGGCCGCTCGGGCGAGATGGTGTTCGTGCTGGTCCGGCACGAGTTGCACAACGGGCAGGGCCTTGCCCTGACCGAGGAGCATGACATCGTCTACCGCGCCGCGGCGCGGCCCGGCGATCCGGCGCCAGCGCCCACCGCGGCAGAAACCAGCGCGCCGTGGCGGCGCGAGATCGTGCCGGACGACGTGCTGCTGTTTCGCTACAGCGCGCTCACCTTCAACGGCCACCGCATCCACTACGACCGCCGCTACGTGACCGAGGTCGAGGGCTACCCGGGCCTGATCGTGCACGGCCCGCTGATCGCCACGCTGCTGACCGACCTGGTGCGGCGGCACGCGCCCGAGGCCTTCATCCGGCGCTTCGAGTTTCGCGCCGTGCACCCGACCTTCGACCTGCACCCGTTCTTCGTCAACGGCCAGCCGTCGCCGGATGGCAAGCAGGTCAGGCTGTGGGCGCACGACCACGAGGGCTGGCTGACCATGCAGGGTTCGGTGGAACTGACCTGAAGAAGAGGTTGTGCGTTCAGCGTTCGGCGTTGAGCGTAAAAACCGAAAGTTCCAAGACATCGCATCAAACCCGCTCAACGCTCAACCTTTCCCACCATGACCACTTCGACCGCAAACGACTACCAGGAAATCCGTGACGCCGTGCGCGCCCTGTGCGCGCAGTTTCCGGACGAATACCACCGCAAGGTCGACGAGGTGCGCGGCTACCCGGAGGAATTCGTGCAGGCGCTGACCGAGGCCGGCTGGATGGCGGCGCTGATCCCCGAGCAGTACGGCGGCGCCGGCCTGTCTATGGCTGAGGCCTCGGTGATCATGGAAGAGATCAACCGCGCCGGCGGCAACTCCGGTGCCTGCCACGGCCAGATGTACGTGATGAACGCCATCGTGCGCAGCGGCAGCGAGGAGCAAAAAGCAAAGTACCTGCCCAAGATCGCCAGCGGCGAGCTGCGCATCCAGTCGATGGGCGTGACCGAGCCGACCACCGGCAGCGACACCACCAAGCTCAAGACCACCGCGGTGCGCAAGGATGGCCGCTGGGTCATCAACGGCCAGAAGGTGTGGATCAGCCGCATCCAGCACAGCGACATGATGATCCTGCTGGCGCGCACCACGCCGCTGGCCGAGGTGACCAAGCGCTCCGAGGGCCTGAGCTGCTTCCTGGTCGACCTCAAGAGCGCGATCGGCAATGGGCTGACGGTGCAGCCGATCCTGAACATGGTCAACCACGAGACCAACGAACTGTTCTTCGACAACCTGGAGATCCCGGAGGAGAACCTGCTCGGCCCGGAAGGGCGCGGCTTCAAGACGCTGCTGGACGGCCTGAACGCCGAGCGCACGCTGATCGCGGCCGAGTGCATCGGCGACGGCTATTGGTTCATCGACCGCGCCACCAAGTACGCCAACGAGCGGGTGGTGTTCAACCGCCCGATCGGGCAGAACCAGGGCGTGCAGTTCCCGATCGCCGAGGCCTTCATCGAGGTCGAGGCCGCCAACCTGATGCGCTGGAAGGCTTGCGAGAAGATCGACGCGCACCAGAACGCCGGCGCCGAGGCCAACATGGCCAAGTACCTGGCGGCCAAGGCGTCGTGGGAGGCGGCCAACGTGTGCTTGCAGACGCATGGCGGTTTCGGCTTTGCCTGCGAATACGACGTGGAGCGTAAGTTTCGGGAAACACGGCTGTATCAGGTGGCGCCGATCTCGACCAATCTGATTTTCAGTTATGTGGCGGAGCACATTTTGGGGTTACCGCGGTCGTTTTGATTTTTTGGCTTCGGATTTGATGGTGGCTTCTTGGGGTGATGTGAGCGCTGCTGGCCGGGACTCGCCCCGGCGGGCGACCTACTTTTCTTTGCTCCGCCAAAGAAAAGTAGGCAAAAGAAAGGCGGCCCCACTGGCTGCGTCCCTTCGCTTCGCTGCGGGCAACCTGCGGTGCTCGCGGTCGGGGTGCGCCGCAGAACTCACTGCGCGGCGTAGCCGCTCCGTTCAGACAGCTGCGGCGAGTCAGATCACGATGCAAACGCATGCTTCGCTGCGTTCGCTCACCCCGCCCGCTGTGCTCCTCGGCGCATCCAGAGGGGGTGGAAAAACAAGGCCGAGCGCAGCGATGGCCCGTGGGGACTTTCAGATCCCCTCTGGCCGTGCCGAGAAGCGCAGGGTGTGGGGCGGGCGCGGCAGCGCAGCATGCCGCGCTTCGTGCTCTGACTCGCTGCGGTTGTTTGAGCGGCGTGAGCGGAGCGAACAAAGCGAGTTCCGCAGCGCCGCCTCACGCCTGAGCATCGCAGGCTGCCCCGCAGCGAAGCGAAGGGGACACGGCCAGCGGGGTCGCCTTTTTCTTTGCCTACTTTCTTTTTGGCGAGGCAAAAAGAAAGTAGGTGCGCCGCCGGGCGCACATCCCGGCCAACAGCTTTTCGCCTATCCCTGAAGGCTGCTATTCAAGCCATGAGCAACACCAAACCAAGACCCCTCGACGGCATCACCGTCATCTCCCTCGAACACGCCATTGCCGCCCCCTTCGCCAGCCGCCAGCTGGCCGACCTGGGCGCGCGCGTGATCAAGATCGAGCGCCCCGGCGTTGGCGATTTCGCGCGCGCCTACGACACGCGCGTGAAGGGCGAGGCCTCGCACTTCGTCTGGACCAACCGCAGCAAGCAAAGCCTGACGCTCGACCTGAAGAACCCCGACGCGCTGGCGGTGCTGCAGGATCTGCTGCCACAGGCCGATGTGCTGCTGCAAAACCTCGCGCCCGGCGCCGCTGTGCGCATGGGCCTGTCCTGGGAGGCGCTGCACGAGAAGCACCCGAGGTTGATCGTCTGCGACATCTCCGGCTACGGCGAGGACGGCCCGTACCGCGACAAGAAGGCCTACGACCTGCTGATCCAGAGCGAGGCGGGCTTTCTGTCGATCACTGGCACGCCGGAGACGCCGTCCAAGGCCGGCTGCTCGATGGCCGACATCGCCGCCGGCATGTACGCCTTCACCGGCATCCTGTCGGCGCTGCTGCTGCGCGCCAAGACCGGCGAGGGCAGCCACGTCGACGTCTCGATGCTCGAATCGCTGGGCGAATGGATGGGCTACCCGATGTACTACGCTTTCGAGGGCGCGGCGCCGCCGCCGCGCACCGGCGCCGCGCACGCCAGCATCTACCCGTACGGGCCGTTCCCGGCCGGCGACGGCGGCACCGTGATGCTGGGGCTGCAGAACGAGCGCGAATGGAAGGTGTTCTGCGAGGTGGTGCTGCAGAACGCCGCGCTGGCGCAGGACGAGCGCTTCGACGCCAACTTCAAGCGCAACGCCAACCGCGACGCGCTGCGCGCGCTGATCGTGGAAGCGTTTGCCAGCTTGAGCACGGCCGAGGTCGAGGCGCGGCTGGACCAGGCGCAGATCGCCAACGCGCGCATGAACGACATGGCCGGCCTGTGGGCACACCCGCAGCTGTCGGCGCGCGCGCGCTGGCGCCAGGTCGGCTCGCCCGCGGGCGAGATCCCGGCCTTGCTGCCGCCCGGGCGCAGCAATGCCTTCGACTACCGCATGGACGCGGTGCCGAGTGTGGGCGAGCATTCGGACGCGATCCTGCGCGAACTGGGCCGCAGCGCCGAGCAGATCGCCGCGCTGCGCCAGGCCAGGGCGATCTGACCAGGGCGCGACAGCGTCCTCGTCGCCGTCGATCTAGACTCGCCAGAACACAAGGGTTCATCGCTCATGAGTACCGCATCTCCTGCCGCCGAGCTGGCGGCCTTCGCCGCTGGACTGCGCTTCGACGCCATCCCCGAGCCGGTGCTGCGCTTCACCGAAAACCTGCTGGTCGACTGGTTCGGCTCCGCCGTCGCCGGCCACGGCTCGCGGCCGGTCGAGAGCATCGCGCGCTTCGCGCAGAGCATGGGTCCGGCCGACGGGCCGAGCGAGGTGCTGATCAATCGGCGCGGCAGTTCGCCCTACCTCGCCGCGATCGCCAACGCCGCGGCCTCGCACGTGGCCGAGCAGGACGACGTGCACAACGGCTCGGTGTTTCACCCGGCGACGGTGGTGTTCCCGCCGGCGCTGGCGGTGGCGCAGGCGCTGCGTGCCAGCGGCGAGCGGCTGATCGCCGCCAGCGTGGCGGGCTATGAGGTCGGCATCCGCGTGGGCGAATTCCTTGGCCGCTCGCACTACAAGGTGTTCCACACCACCGGCACCGCCGGCACGCTGGCGGCGGCCGCGGCCGTGGGCAACCTGCTGGGCTTGAACGCGACGCAGATGCTGCACGCCTTCGGCTCGGCCGGCACGCAGTCGGCCGGCCTGTGGGAGTTTTTGCGCACCGCCGCCGACAGCAAGCAGTTGCACACCGCGCACGCCGCCGGCGCCGGCCTGATGGCAGCCTTCCTGGCGCACGACGGCTTCACCGGCGCGGCCGACATCTTCAGCGGCGCCCAGGGCATGGCGGCCGGCATGAGCAGCGACGCCGACCCGGCCCGGTTGACCGATGGCCTGAGCACGCGCTGGGCCACCGCCGAGACCTCGTTCAAGTGGCATGCCAGCTGCCGCCACACGCATCCGGCCGCCGATGCGCTGCTGGCGGTGATGCGTGAGCACGGCCTGGCGGCGGGTGACATCGCGCAGGTGGTCGCGCACGTGCACCAGGGCGCGATCGACGTGCTCGGTCCGGTGCAGCGTCCGGCGACGGTGCATCAATCCAAGTTCAGCATGGGCACGGTGCTGGCGCTGGCGGCGCAGCACGGCCACGCGGGCCTCGCCGAGTTCGACCGCGATTACCTGAGCGCGGCCACGCAGGCGCTGCGCGACAAGGTGAGCATGGAACTGGATGCGGAAGTCGACGCCGCCTACCCGCAGCGCTGGATCGGCAAGGTGACGGTGACGACCGCCGATGGCCGCACCCTGCACGGCCGCGTGGATGAGCCCAAGGGCGATCCCGGCAACACGCTGAGCCGCGACGAACTCACGGCCAAGGCGCTGCGGCTGGCGGCCTGGAGCGGTGGCGCCGAGGCGGCGGAGATGCAGACGGCGATTGACACGCTGTGGCAAGTGGCGAGCTGGCCGCGCGTCGGCCGCCTGCTGCCACCGGCCAAGGCATGAACCTGCATCCGCATCCGCTGGCCGTTGCCTGCAGCTGGCTGTTCGTGCCGGGTGACCGGCCGGAGCGCTTTGCCAAGGCACTGGCCAGCGGCGCCGACGCCGTGATCGTCGACTGGGAGGACGCCGTCGCGCCGGCCGCCAAGGCCGCCGCACGCGAGCAGCTGGCGCAGGCGTTGCCACGATTCGATGCCGCCGAGCGCGCGCGCCTGGTGCTGCGCATCAATGCCGCCGGCACGCCCTGGCATGACGATGACCTTGTCGCCGTGCGTGAACTGGCCGCGCGGGGGCTGCAGGCGGTGGTGGTGCCAAAAGCCGAGCAGGCTGCCGTCCTGGCCTTGGTGGCCGCGGCGCTGGGGCAGGGTGGCGCGCTGCTGCCGCTGATCGAATCGGCCGCCGGGCTGGCAGCCGTGCGCGAGGTCGCCGCCGCCCCGCAGGTGGTGCGCCTGCTGTTCGGTCACCTCGACTTCCAGGCCGACCTCGGCCTGGCCTGCGAGCCCGATGAAGAGGAGCTGGTGGCGGTGCGCCTGCAGCTGGTGCTGGCCTCGCGGCTGGCGGGCCTGGCGCCGCCGGTCGACGGCGTGACCACCGAGACCCAGGATCTGGACTTGGTGCAGGCTCAGGCGGCGCGGGCCTTGCGCGGTGGCTTCGGTGGCAAGCTGTGCATCCATCCGGCGCAGGTGGCGGCGGTGCATGCCGCGTTCACGCCGACGCCGCCGCAGGTGGACTGGGCGCGTCGCGTGCTCGCCGGCTTCGAGGCCGCGCAAGGCGGTGTATTCAGCGTTGATGGGCGCATGGTCGATGCGCCGGTGGTCAAGCTGGCGCGGCAGCTGCTGGCGCGTGCGCGACTGCCCTGAGCTCCTTGCTGGTCCCGGTCGGTGGCAGCGCTTATATGATCCAGCAGAGTCCTGTTGCCCGATTTGCCCTGCGCTGGGGTTTGTCCCGTAGCTTGAACCGCGCCAAGGCGTTCAGAATGGGCCGCCACTTTTTTTCAGTACTGAAGGAGTTCTCATGAAGAAGCTGATTTGCACCGGCCGTCGCGGCCTGCTGGCCGCCGCCTCGTTCGCGGCCCTGATGGCCCTGCCATTTGCCGCTGCCGCGCAGGCACCGATCGTGGTCAAGTTCGCTCACGTGGTGGCCGAGCAGACCCCGAAGGGTCAGGGTGCGCTGAAGTTCAAGGAGCTGGCCGAGAAGAAGCTGCCGGGCAAGGTGGACGTGCAGGTGTTCCCCAGCTCGCAGCTGTTCGGCGATGCCAAGGAAATGGAGGCGCTGCTGCTGGGCGACGTGCAGCTGATCGCGCCCTCGCTGTCCAAGTTCGACCGCTACACCAAGAAGATCCAGCTGTTCGACTTGCCGTTCCTGTTCGACGACATCGAGGCGGTTGACCGCTTCCAGGCCAGTCCCGCCGGCCAGGACCTGCTGAAATCGATGACCAACCGCGGCCTGCTCGGGCTGGCCTACTGGCACAACGGCATGAAGCAGCTGTCGACCGGCAAGGATCAGCTGACCCGTCCCGAGCACGTGAAGGGCCTGAAGTTCCGCATTCAGGCCTCCGACGTGCTGGAAGCGCAGTTCCGCGCACTCAACGCCAACCCGCAGAAGATGGCCTTCGCCGAGGTCTACCAGGCGCTGCAGACGGGCGTGGTCGACGGGCAGGAGAACACCTGGTCCAACATTTATTCGCAGAAATTCCACGAGGTGCAGAAGACCATCGCCGAGACCAACCACGGCGTGATCGACTACATGGTGGTGACCAACGCGAAGTGGTGGAACGGCCTGCCGCCGGAGATCCAGAAGGGCCTGTCCGAGGCCATGGCCGAGGCGACCGCGTTCGCCAACAAGATGGCCGGCGACCTCAACAACCGCGACAAGGACCTGATCGCCAAGGCCGGCAAGGCCAAGATCCAGCAGCTGTCCAAGGAGGACATCGCGGCCTGGCGCCAGGCGATGGAGCCGGTGTGGAAGAAGTTCGAGGGTGACATCGGCCGCGACTTGATCGACGCTGCGCTGAAGTCCAACCAGTGATTTCGTTCCACTAGAACAACAAGGCTGGTGGGCTGGCCTCGCGCCAGCCCCATTCATCCATGCGCTGGTTCGATAAATTGGAGGAGTCGCTGCTGGCGGTGCTGATGGCAGCGATGACGCTGGTCACCTTCATGCAGGTGGTGGCGCGCTACGTGTTCAACTACAGCTTCGTGTGGGCGATGGAGTTCACGGCGGTGTTGTTCGCCTGGCTGATCTTCGTCGGCATGAGCTACGGCGTGCGTGTGGGTGCGCATATCGGCATCGACATCATCACGCGCCGGCTGCATGCGCCGGCGGCGCGGATCGTCGGCATGATCGCCTCGGCCCTGTGCGTGGTCTACGCCTGCATCCTGGGCTACGGTGGCTGGAACCTGGTGGCCAAGCTCAAGGAGGTCGGCATCTTCATGCAGGACATCCCGATCGAGCAGTGGATTCCGCGCATCGTGCTGCCACTCGGTTTCGCGCTGCTGGCGCTGCGTTTCCTGCACATCTTCTGGCGCCTGGCGACCGGAAAGAGCGCGCATCTGCTCGGTGACGAGGCCGAGGACGCGCTCAAGATGCAGGATGAGTTCTCGGAGTCCGGATCATGAACACCCTCGTGCTGTTCGCCCTGTTGTTCATCTTCATGTTCGCCGGCCTGCCGGTGGCGGTGTCGCTCGGCCTGTCGTCGCTGGTCGTGATCATGGCCTTCGCCCAGGACTCGCTGGCCTCGCTGTCGCTGAAGATGTACGAGACCTCCGAGCACTACACGCTGCTGGCGATTCCGTTCTTCATCCTGGGCGGCATGTTCCTGACCACCGGTGGCGTGGCGCGGCGCATGATCCGCTTTGCCAACGCGGTGGTCGGCCACCTGCGCGGCGGCCTGGCGATGGCCTCGGTGATGGCCTGCATGCTGTTCGCGGCGGTGTCGGGCTCGTCACCGGCCACCGTGGTGGCGGTCGGCTCGATCGTCATCGCCGGCATGGTGCGCGCCGGCTACCCGAAGCCGTTCGCGGCCGGCGTGATCTGCAACGCCGGCACGCTGGGCATCCTGATCCCGCCCTCGATCGTGCTGGTGGTGTACGGCGCCGCCACGGAAACCTCGGTCGGCGATCTGTTCATGGCCGGCGTGGTGCCCGGCATCCTGCTGGGCGTGCTGCTGATGGTGGCGATCTACTTCCGCGCCCACAAGCTCAACCTGCCGCGGCAGCCGCGCGCGTCGCTCGGCGAGGTCATGACGGCCGGCCGCGAGTCGCTGTGGGGCCTGCTGCTGATCGCGATCATCCTGGGCGGCATCTACGGCGGCGTGTTCACGCCGACCGAGGCGGCGGCGGTGGCGGCGGTGTACGCCTTCTTCATCGCGGTGTTCGTCTACCGCGACATCAAGTGGAGCGGCGTGCCCCACGTGCTGATCGAATCGGCCAAGGTGACGGTGATGCTGATGTTCATCGTCGCCAACGCGCTGCTGTTCGCCCACGTGCTGACCACCGAGCGCATCCCGCAGATGATCGCCGAGGCCATCATCGGTGTCGGCATGGAGCCGTGGCAGTTCCTGATCGTGGTCAACATTCTGCTGCTGATCTCAGGCATGTTCATGGAGCCGACCGGCATCATCCTGATCCTGGCGCCGATCCTGTTTCCGATCGCCACTCGCATGGGCATCGATCCCGTGCACCTGGGCATCATCATGGTGGTCAACCTGGAGATCGGCATGGTGACGCCGCCGGTGGGGCTGAACCTGTTCGTCACTTCCGGCATCACCGGCATGTCGGTCGGCGAGGTGGTGAAGGCGGCGCTGCCCTGGACGCTGCTGCTGCTGAGCTTCCTGATCCTGATCACCTACGTGCCCTGGATTTCGCTCGCGCTGCCGAATCTGTTCAAGTGAGGCCATCGCGCCGGAGCGGCCGCACCGCTTCGGTCGCCGGCGAGATCGACGGTCGACGCTAGAAACCGCAGCCGCATGGCTGCGGTTTTTTTGTTGTCACCGCGGCGCTGGCGTCTTGGGCTGGTAGTCGCAGCAACTGGCCACCGCGCATTCCCAGCAGCGCGGCGTGCGCGCCAGGCAGACGTAGCGCCCGTGCAGGATCAGCCAGTGGTGCGCGTGGTTCAGGTACTTGGGCGGCACGCGCTCGAGCAGTGCCTGCTCGACCGCCAGCGGCGTCCTGCCCGGTGCCAGCCCGGTGCGGTTGCTGACGCGGAAGATGTGCGTGTCGACCGCCATGGTCGGCTCGCCGAAGGCCACGTTCAGCACCACGTTGGCGGTCTTGCGGCCGACGCCGGGCAGCGCCTCCAGTTCGGCGCGCGTGCGCGGCACCTCGCCGCCGTGCTGCTGCACCAGGATGCGGCAGGTCTGCATCAGGTGTTTCGCCTTGCTGCGGTACAGGCCGATGGTCTTGATGTGGGCCTCCAGCAGCTCGACGCCCAGATCGAGGATGGCCTGCGGCGTGTTGGCGACCGGAAACAGCCGCCGCGTGGCCTTGTTGACGCCGACGTCGGTGGCCTGCGCCGACAGCAGCACGGCGGTGAGCAGCTCGAACACGCTGGTGTATTCGAGCTCGCTCGCGGGCAGTGGGTTGGCGGCCTGCAGGGTGGCGAAGAAGGTCTCGATCTGGGCGGGGGTCATGGACGGCAGTGTAGCGATGCGATTGGCGACAATAGCGCGTCAAGAACCCGAGTTCCGCCATGAACCTGCCCTTTGCCCAACGCCTCGACAAGGTCGAAACCTCCGCCATCCGCGAGTTGTTCAAGCTGCTCGGCAAGCCCGGCATCATCAGCTTCGCTGGCGGCTTTCCGGACAGCGCGATGTTCGACGTCGAGGGCATCAACGAGGCCGTGAACCAGGCGCTGGCCGACGAGCCCGGCGCGGCGCTGCAGTACGGCGCCACCGAGGGCTACCAGCCGCTGCGCGAACAGCTCGCCGCCTTCATGCAGGCCAAGGGCGTGCGGGAGCTGGCACCCGAGCAGCTCATCGTCACCACCGGCAGCCAGCAGGCGCTGGACCTGCTCGGCAAATGCCTGGTCGATCCGGGCAGCAAGGCGATCGTCGAGGGGCCGACCTTCCTGGCCACCATCCAGTGCTTCCGGCTCTACGGCGCCGATCTGGTCAGCGCGCCGATCGACGGCGACGGCGTGCAGGTGGATGAGCTGGAGCGCCTGATCCAGCAGCACCAACCCAAGTTCGTCTATCTCATTCCCACCTTCGGCAACCCCAGCGGCGCCATGCTGAGCCTGGCGCGCCGCAAGCGCGTGCTGGAGCTGGCGGTGAAGTACCAGACCCTGGTCGTCGAGGACGACCCCTACGGCGACCTGTACTTCGATGCGCCGCCGCCGCCCAGCCTGCTGGCGCTCAGCCACGAGGTGCCCGGCAGCCGCGACTGGCTGGTGCACTGCGGCAGCATGAGCAAGGTGTTGTCGCCCGGCCTACGCGTGGGCTGGATGGTCGGCCCGGCCGAGCTGCTGGCGCGCGCCACCATGTGCAAGCAGTTCAGCGACGCCCACACCAGCACCTTCGCCCAGGCCACCGCCGCCCAATACCTGGCCGCCGGCCGCATGCCGGGCACGCTGGCGCGGGTGCGCCAGGTTTACGGCGCGCGCGCCAGGGCGATGGGCGACGCGCTGCGCGGCGAACTGGGCGACGCGATCGATTTCGTGCAGCCGCAGGGCGGCCTGTTCGTGTGGGCGCGGCTGACCGGCGCTGGCGGCAAGCTGGCCGACGGCAACGAGTTCGCCAGGCGTGCGATCGAGCAGGGTGTGGCCTTCGTGCCCGGCGCGCCGTTCTATTGCGCCAACCCGGATCTGAGCACGTTGCGCCTGTCGTTCGCCACCGCCGACGAGGACCGGATCCGAGAGGGGATCGCCCGACTGCGCAAGGCGCTGGGCTGAAGGGCGTGTGCCCTTGTCCGGGCAGGGCGGGCATTCATGCCCGTGTTGCCGCCGTGACCCATGCCCGTGGGCATGAATGCCCAATGTACGAATTTCAGCGCCCGTAGGTGGCGGTGAAAGAGGCCTTGGCCAGCGTGTTGGCGTTGACCATGAAGCCGGTCAGCGCCGCCGGTGCGTCGTCGGGCACGTCGATGCGTTCCACGCCGAGCGCGTGCACGGTGAAGATGTAGCGGTGCGGCTTGTCGCCGGGTGGCGGGCAGACGCCGCCCCAGGCGTAGCTGCCATAGTCGTTGCGGATCTGGCGCGCGCCGGCCGGCAGCCCCGCGCCGCCTGCGGCGCCGGCGTTGGCCGCCAGTTCCTGCACCTCGGCCGGCAGGTCGATCACGTACCAGTGCCAGAAGCCGGAGCCGGTGGGCGCGTCGGGGTCGTAGACGTTCAGCGCAAAGCTCTTCGTGCCTTCGGGTGCGCCGCTCCAGCGCAGCAGCGGCGATTCGTTGCGGCCGCTGCAGCCGAAGCCGTCGAACTCGAAGTGCTGCGGCACGCTGCCGCCGCTGGGGATGTCGGGGCTGGAAAGGGTGAAGGTGCTCATGGCTCGTCTCCTGCTTTGAATTGACCCGGCCCTTATAGCAAAACGGGGTGTCGGTGCCATGTGGTGCACGCGAACACGCCGCCCTGCCCGGGAACCGCCGGGTGCTTGCTGCACGTCCGCCCGCAGGACTTGCAATCCGGCCTGGCGGCCTCAGTTCAGGAGACATGAGAACCCTGCAAGCCCCCACCCGAACCGCTGCCGTGCTGGCGCAGTTGCTGGAGCGGCTGGATGCCAGCCGCGAGCCGGTGGACGCCCACCAGTACCGCACCGTGGCCGCGCGCCTGGCCGAGATGCTGGCCGACACCGGGATCGACTGGCAGCCGCTGCTGGCGCAGAACCCGGCCGCCGCGGCGCTGTACGAAAACCTGCACTACGGCGATGCCGGCCTGTGCCGTTCGCCGCTGGACGCCGCCATGCGCGCCGAGTTGAACGCCCGCGACGCCATCGAGGCCGCGCGCCGCAAGCCTTCGCCCGACACCGCGGCACCCGACACCACCTCAGCCGCCTGAGCCAGGAAGCCATCATGAGCGAGTCGCTGCACGTCGTCTGCCCGCACTGCCACACCACCAACCGCGTCAAGCCGGATCAGCTCGGCAGCGCACCGGACTGCGGCCAATGCAAGCGGCCGCTGTTCACCGGTCAGCCGATGGCGCTGGATGACGAGGTCGTGTTCGACAAGCATGTGGCGCGCAGCCAGATCCCCGTGCTGGTCGATTTCTGGGCACCCTGGTGCGGCCCCTGCCGCATGATGGCGCCGGCCTACGAGAAGGCCGCGGTTGAACTGGAGCCGCGCATGCGCGTGGCCAAGGTCAACACCGAGGCGGCGCAGTCGCTTGGCGCACGCTACAACATCCGCAGCATCCCGACCTTGGCGCTGTTCGTCGGTGGCCGGGAGGTGGCGCGCCAGCCGGGTGCCGTGACGAACCCGGCGCAGATCGTGCAATGGGTGCAATCCAAGCTGCCGCGCTGACGATTCGCTGACAGGAAGGGCGGCGCGCTCTCAGCGCCGCACTTCGTCCACCAGCGCGCGGAATTCGTCGACGTCCTCGAAGCTGCGGTAGACGCTGGCAAAGCGCACGTAGGCGACCTTGTCGAGCTTCTTCAACTCGCGCATCACCATCTCGCCGATGCGGCTGGACGCCACTTCGCGTGTGCCGGTGCCGAGCAGCTTTTCCTCGATGCGCTCGATGACAGCGTCGATCTGCTCGGTGCTCACCGGGCGTTTGCGCAGCGCCAGGTCGAGCGAGGCCTGCAGCTTGGCACGCGCGTAGGGCACGCGCCGGCCATCCTTCTTGACGATGCTCGGAAAGCTGACATCGGGCCGCTCGTAGGTGGTGAAGCGCTTGGCGCAGTGCGCGCACTGGCGCCGGCGGCGGATGAAGTCGCCGTCGTCGGACACGCGGCTGTCCACCACCTGGGTGTCGTTGTGGTTGCAGAACGGACAGCGCATGGGTGACGGAAGGGCGGGATGACTGCGCCGCTGACGCGGCTTCAATGACGGAATGAAAAAACAATGACCGGCTGGCTGCCGGTCATTTTGTCATGCCCGCCGCGCCAGCGGCGGCGTCATTTCGTCATTGGCCGTAGACCGGGAAGGCCCTGGTCAGTTGGGCGACCTTCTCGCGCACCGTCGCCAGATTGGCCTCATCGTGCGGCTTGTCAAGCACGTCGGCCACCAGGTTGGCGGTGGCGCGCGCCTCGTCCTCCTTGAAGCCGCGCGTGGTCATGGCGGGGGTGCCGATGCGCACGCCGCTGGTCACCATCGGCTTTTCGGGGTCGTTCGGGATCGCGTTCTTGTTGATCGTCATGTGGGCGCTGCCCAGCACGGCCTCGGCCTCCTTGCCGGTGATTCCTTTCGGCCGCAGGTCGACCAGCATCACGTGGCTTTGCGTGCCGCCGCTGACGATGCGCAGGCCGCGTGTGGTCAGGGTCTCGGCCACCACCTGGGCGTTCTTCTTGACCTGCTGCGCGTACTGCTTGAATTCGGGCTGCAGCGCTTCCTGGAAGGCGATCGCCTTGGCCGCGATGATGTGCATCAGCGGGCCGCCCTGCAGGCCGGGGAAGACGGCGCTGTTGATGGCCTTCTCGTGCTCGGCCTTCATCAGGATGAAGCCGGCGCGCGGGCCGCGCAGGCTCTTGTGCGTGGTGCTGGTCACCACGTCGGCGTGCGGCACCGGGTTGGGGTAGCAGCCGCCGGCGATCAGGCCGGCGTAGTGCGCCATGTCGACCATGAAGATCGCGCCCACGTCCTTGGCCACCTTGGCAAAGCGCGCGAAGTCGATCTCCAGCGAATAGGCCGAGGCGCCGGCGATGATGAGCTTGGGCTTGTGTTCATGCGCCTTCTTCTCCATCGCGTCGTAGTCGATGGCTTCCTTGGCGTCCAGGCCGTAGCTGACCACGTTGAACCACTTGCCCGACATGTTGAGCGGCATGCCGTGCGTCAGGTGGCCGCCCTCGGCCAGGCTCATGCCCAGGATGGTGTCGCCGGGCTCGAGGAAGGCCATGAAGACGGCGATGTTGGCGCTGGCGCCGCAGTGCGGCTGCACGTTGGCGGCCTCGGCGCCGAACAGCCGCTTCACGCGGTCGATTGCCAGCTGCTCGGCGACGTCGACGTGCTCGCAGCCGCCGTAGTAGCGGCGGCCGGGGTAGCCCTCGGCGTACTTGTTGGTCAGCTGCGTGCCGGCGGCGGCCAGCACGGCGGGCGAGGCGTAGTTCTCGCTCGCGATCAACTCGATGTGGTCTTCCTGGCGCTGATGCTCGGCCTGGATGGCGGCCCAGATCTCGGGGTCGGTGGCGGCGATGGTATGGGTGGAATAGTCGAACATGGCAGTCCTTCGGCAAGGTGATCCCCTGGCTGACCGTTCGATGTCCGACGGCGAACCAGGGCTGCCCAGGCGAACGGCAAAACGCGCCGCGGCCCTGATGCGCGGCGCGGTGCGCTTCCCCGTGGTGTGGTCGGGCCATCGATCCGGCCCTGGCTCCACGTCGGCGGGGGTCGTCCCCAGCCTATCGCCAGTCGCGCACGGCCGCGAGTTTAGCCGACCGCGGTGCCGGCCGCAGGCTTCAGAACAGCGCCGCGACCTTGACCGCTGCACCGACGGCCGTCGGTGTGATGGGCGTATCGGGCGCATCCGGCGTGTTGGCGGCGCGCAGCGCTGGCCCGGTGTCCTTGTGCGGCACGCGCTTGCCCTGGGCCACGCGGCTCAGGCGCCCGTGCTCGGCCAGCACCTTGGCCGCGTAGCCGCCGTCGCTGGCCAGCTTGGCGGCACCCACATACCACTTAAGACCATTCTCGATCGAGCCGGCGCGGCCGATGTATTCGCTCAGGATCCTGGCGCCGACGCGCAGGTTGGTCTTGGGATCGAAGGCCGCGTGCTGGCCGCCGAAATGCTGGTACTTGTCGGCGTGGATGTGGGTCATCACCTGCATCAGGCCCTGCGCGCCGACCGGGCTTTGCGCGAACGGGTTGAAGCTGGACTCGATCGCCATCACCGCCAGCACCAGCGTCGGGTCCAGCTTGCTGGCGCGGCCGACTTCGTAGGCCTCGGCCACCAGCGCCGACACCGGCTCGGGCGCCACGCGGTACTTCTTGCTGATCCACAGCGCCACGTTGGCCTGTTCGCTCGGCAACTGGCCGGGATCGGCGGCGGTGGCGCGCTCGATAGCGCCCGGCTCCGGCGTGATGCCGAGCGCGGCGACCTGGCGCGCCGTCAGCCATTCGGCCAGCTTTTGCTCGCCCTGCTGGCGCAGGTCCGGGCGGGTGCCCAGCAGGGCCACGGCCAGCACCACCACGATGCCGAGCACCGCCAGGCTGTTGTGTGTGATCTCGAAGAATCCTTCAACCACGTCACCGCTGAAGGTCTTCAGGCCGCGTCCCACGGCGGCCAGCGTTGCAGACGCTGTCATAGCGCTCCTTCTTCGACACGAGGCAGTGGCCAACCGAAACCCGGCAAGTCAGGCCACGACGGGCTCTGTGGGCTCGAGCAACTGCATCTCGCATCCTGGGGTTCATCGACCGTGTCGCTGGCGCCTGTGACAGCTGGCGCGCCCTGAAATCCGGTGTGACACGGCATGCCGCCAATCGGCATGAAGCTTTCAAGTTCCCAAGGGATGCTGCTGGGAACAGGGCATTCTAGGAGGCGTTCAAATGGTGGGTCAATACTCAAAATTGGAGTCCACATTCTATTTTCGGCATAAGGCCGACGTTGCGAATCGACGTTGCTTCAAGCTTGGGAGCAGCGGATCCCGATCCTGCCGGCCCGGCCAACCTGCTGGCGTTGCTCGATTGCCGCCGTCAATGCTTTAGGGTCGGAAATTGATATTCACCACTGGTGCCGCGTCGGGTTCTGGCCTAGATTCGAGTCGTCCGAGCCACTCGGACACATGGCTGGCAGGAGCCGGTCCGCGGTAGCCGATACCGCGACATGGTCGCCCTCCAGCTGCGTCAAGAAGGCAATACCTTGCCTTCGCCGCCGCCGGAAACAACAAGCTTTCCGGCGCGGCCATCGGCAGACCACGACGTTTTGTCACGCTGCCTGAAAGCCCGGCGGGCCGGCTGCAAGCCCAAACGCCGGGCTTTCCCATTTCTGGCCCAGCTGGTGATGGCACTGCACGCCACCCGCCTTGTCGGCGGGCGCCAGCAAGCGGCGTTGTAAGCTTGCAGCGACAATCACCTTGCGTCATGTCTGGTTCCCCACGATCCACCGATCCTGAAGCCGCCGCGCCCGAAACCGCGCCGCCGCCGCGCCCGCAGCGGCGCTGGCTGCCGGCCAATCGCTGGCTGCGCTGGGCGCTTTACGGCGGCGCGGGCCTGCTCGGCTTGTGGGCGGTGGCCTGGCTGGGCGTGCCGCCCTTGCTGAAGTGGCAGGGTGAGAAGCTGGCCGGCGAGCAGCTGGGCCGCGCGGTGCGCATCGGCGCGGTCGAGTTCAAGCCCTGGACGCTGGAGCTGACGCTGCATGAGCTTAGTGTCGCTGGCGCCGATGGCGCGGCCGACCAGTTCAGCATCAAGCGCGTCTACGCCGACGCGGCGCTGCAATCGGTGTTTCGCCTGGCGCCGGTGCTCGACGCCATCCAGGTCGAGGCGCCGGTGCTGCGCCTGACGCACCTGGGTGCGGGCCGCTATGACGTCGATGACATCCTGGCCAGGCTGGCGGCGCGCCCGCAGTCGCCGGAAGGCGAGGCGTCGGCGCGCTTCGCGCTCTACAACATCGAGTTGCAGGGCGGCAGCATCGATTTCGATGACCGCGCGGTCGAGCAGAAGCACGAAGTGCGCGATCTGCGGCTGACGCTGCCCTTCATCAGCAACCTGCCGTCCGAGCGCCAGATCAAGGTCGAGCCGCAACTGGCCTTCGTCGCCAACGGCAGCGTCTTCGACTCCAGCGCCGAAGCGCTGCCCTTCGATGCCTCGCGCCAGGCCGATGCGGTGTTCCGCCTCAGCGGCCTGAACCTGGAGCCGTACCTCGGCTACGTGCCCGCCGGCCTGCCGATCCAGATCAAGGCCGCCACGGTGGATGCCAACCTGCGCCTGGGCTTCGAGCAGACGCCCAAGCCCTCGCTGCGCCTGGGCGGCACGCTGGCCGTCAGCGGCCTGAAGTCGGTCGACCGCCAGGGTGCGGATGCGCTGGCATTCGACAGCCTCAAGCTGCAGTTGGGCGAGGTGCGGTTGTTCCAGCGCCAGATCCACCTGGCGGCGGTCGAACTGAATGGCCCGCATCTTGCCGTCCGGCGCGACAAGGACGGACAGCTCAATCTGCTGGTCACGGCCGCCGAGCCGGCGCCCGCGGCCGTCGCGCCGGCGGCTTCGGCGGCGGAACCGGCGGCGTCCGGCGCCAGTGCCGCGGCAGCAGCGCGCACGGCGGCGGTGCCGAGCTGGCAGCTGACGGTGGATCGGCTGGCGGTGCACGGCGGCACCGTCGATATCAGCGACGAGACCACGGCCACCGAGACCGTGCCGGCCGCCGTCGTGCGCCTGAACGAGTTCAAGCTGACGGCGGAGACGATCCGCACGCCGTTCGATCAGCCGCTCAGCTTCAGTGGCTCGGCGGCGCTGGTCGACACCGAAGGGCTGACCCCGGTCATCCCCGTGGCGACGCCGCCGCAGGCTGCGCGCCGAGCGCGCAGCAGCCGGCGCGGCAGCCGGGCCGCGCAGCCACCCGTGGCGCCCGAAGCCGTGGCATCGGCGCCATCACGGGCGCTGCCGTCGATCGAGTTTCAGGGCAGCGTGGCGCTGCAGGGCGCCGAGCTGAACGCCCGGCTGAGCGGCCTGCCGCTGGCGCTGGCGGCGCCGTACCTGGCGCCGCACCTGCTGCCGCGCCTGACCGGCGAGCTGGATGCCCACGTCGGCCTGCAATGGGCGCCGCCCAAGGCGCGCGACCTGCCCGATGACATCCGCATCGCCGCCGAGCGGCTGAGCCTGCGCCAGCTGATGCTGTCCGACGCGCCAGCCGCCGAGGCAGCGCCGAAGTCCCGCACGGCACGGCAGCAGCGCGCGGCGCCGTTGGCCAGCATCGAGCAACTCGATCTGAGCGATGTGTTGGTCGATCTGCGCACCCGCGCCGTCAGTGTCGGCAGGCTGGACGTGCAGGCGCCGCGCGTGCAGGTGGAGCGCGATGCCGAAGAGCGCTGGATGGTCGAGGCCTGGTTGCCGCCCTCGGCCAGCAAGGCGCCGCCGGCCGAGAACAAGCCGGCAGCGCGCAGCGGCCCGGTCACCGATTTCCCGTGGAAGGTGCAGGTGGGTGAGTTCAAGCTGGCGGGCGGCACCGTCGGCTGGCGCGACGCCGCCGCGCCGACCCCGGTGGAAGCCGAACTGGCGCAGCTGCAGCTCGAGGCCAGGCAGATCGACCTCAACGGCAAGCAGCCGATCCCGCTCAATCTGTCGGCGCGCGTGGGCGCCGGCCGCGCCGAGGCCGGGCGCCTGGCCTGGCGCGGCCAGGTCGGCCTGGCGCCGCTCAGCGCCCAGGGCACGGTCGATGCCCAGCGCCTGCCGGTGCACGCGTTTGAGCCGTATTTCGGTGACGCGCTCAACATCGACCTGCTGCGCGCCGACACCAGCTTCAAGGGCCAGGTGGCGTTCACGCAGACGGCGCAGGGCCCGCGCGCGCGCATCCGCGGTGATGCCCGCGTCGAGGAGTTGCGCACCCACAGCCGCCCGGGTACGGCGGCGGCATCCGACGCGCAGCAGCCGGGCGCTGCCGAAGCCGGCGGCGAAACCAGCACGCGCCGCCGCCTGGACGGCGCCACCCTGACCACCGCAGCGGTGCCGGCGCGTGCGACCGCCGCGGCTTCGCAGGCCGCGCTGGCGCCTGCGTCGGCGCGGCGCCCGAGCGCCGGCCGTGCCGGTGGTCCGGGCGAGGAACTGCTGAGCTGGAAGCAGTTGCGCCTGGGCGGGCTCGACGTGCAGCTCGAACCGGCCAGGCCGCTGCAGGTCGAGGTCAAGGACACGCTGCTGTCGGACTTCTACGCGCGCCTGATCATCCACCCCAACGGCCGCATCAACCTGCAGGACGTGGTCAAGTCCGATGGCGCCGACAGCGCGGCGACCGCGCCGGCAGCAGTCGCCACCCGCGCGCCGGCGACGTCCACGATGCCGGCGGCGGGTGAGTTCAGCGGCGAGGGCGCCGGATCGGAGGCGGCGCCGGCGACGCCGGCCCCCGCAGTGGTGCAGCAGGTGGATCCGATGCCGCCCGTGATCCGCGTCGGCCCGGTGCGGCTGGCCAATGGCCGGGTCGATTTCTCCGACCGCTTCATCCGCCCCAACTACTCGGCCGACCTGAGCGAGCTCAACGGCAGCCTGGGCGCCTTCAGCTCGGTGGCGCCGGCGAGCGCCCCGCAGATGGCCGAGTTGCAGCTGACCGGTCGCGCCGAGGGCACGGCGGCGCTGCAGGTCAGCGGCAAGCTCAACCCGCTGGCCAAGCCGCTCGCGCTCGACATCCAGGGCAAGGTGACCGACCTCGAACTGCCGCCGCTGTCGCCGTATTCGGTCAAGTACGCCGGCCACGGCATCGAGCGCGGCAAGCTGAGCATGGACGTGGCCTACCTGATCCAGCCCGATGGGCGCCTGACGGCCAGCAACAAGCTGGTGCTGAACCAGCTCGAGTTCGGCGAGCCGGTGGCGGGCGCGCCGGCCAGCCTGCCGGTCAAGCTGGCGACCGCGCTGCTGGCCGACAGCCGGGGCGTGATCGACCTCGACCTGCCGGTCAGCGGCTCGCTCAACGACCCACAGTTCTCGGTCGGGCCGATCATCTTCAAGGCCATCGTGGGGCTGATCGGGCGTGCCATCACGGCGCCGTTCACGCTGCTGGCGCGTGCGCTCGGCGGTGCCGGCGGCGAGGACATGGCGCAGGTCGCGTTCACGCCCGGCAGCGCCGAGCTCAGCGCCAAGGCGCGCGAGCAGCTCGACAAGATTGCCAAGGCGCTGGCCGACCGGCCGCAGCTGAAGCTCACCGTGGCCGGCACCGCCCGGCTGGATGCCGAGCGCGAGGCCTACCAGCGCCAGTGGCTGCAGGCGCTGGTGGCGGCCGAAAAGCGCGCCGCGGCCGGCGGCGGCCAGGCCGATCTGAGCAGCCTGAACGCCGCCCCGCCGGTGGTGCAGACTGCATCGGCCCCCACGCCCGCCGACGGCGACCCCGCCGCCGCAGGCGCCGATGCCGAGGCGGCGCTGGCCACGCCCGCCGTGTCGGTGTCGGACGCCGAATACCCCGAGCTGCTCAAGCGCCTGTATCGCCGCGCGGACATCCCGGAAAAGCCGCGCAATGCCCTCGGCATGCAGCGCGACGTGCCGGTGGCCGAGATGGAGCGCCTGTTGATGGCGCACATCGAGGTCGGTGAGGACGCCATGCGCCAGCTGGCGGTGCGGCGCGGCGTGGTGGTGAAGGATTACCTGGTGGGCAGGAAGCTGGCGGCCGAACGCCTGTTCCTGGGTGCAGCCCGCACCGGCGAGGCAGCGCGCGCCGCCGACGCGGCGTCGGCGCCCGTCGCTGCCGGCAGCGACGCGCCGGCGGCACAGCAGCCGTGGTCGCCGCGCGCCGAACTGGCGCTGGCGACGCGTTGAGCCGGACGCTCGCAAAACCGGGCGAAAATACGCCACTGCGGCGCACCAGGCCGGCGCGCGCCGTTTACTCAGACTGTACGACGCATGTTCCCTTTTTCCCGTGATTCCAAAGACCCGCAACCCGAAGCCACGGCAGCCGATCACAGGGCGCCCGAGGCGCATCCGCTCGACGCGCTGACGGGCGGCGTGTTCTCGGCCGCGACCTCGGGCGAGCGCGCCCAGCGCGTGCGCGAATGGCTGGCCACCGAGCCGGCGCCCGAGCAGATGCAGGAGGTGTTCAAGGAGCTCTCGGCCAAGGACAAGGGCGCCGCCAGGGCGCTGCGCGAGAAGCTGGACGAGTTGCGCCGCGCCAAGGGCCAGGAAGCCCTGGCCGCCGAATGGCGGGCCAAGGCCGAGGCGCTCCTGGCTGTGCCGCGCCTGAACATCGCCGACGCCATGGCCTGGCAGCGCGACGCCGCCCGCGCCGGCGCGCCGCTGTCGCGCGAGCCGCTGGCCGGGCTGCGCGCCGAGCTGGCGCAGCGTATCAAGGCCGTGGAGGACGTGCAGCAGCGCCTGATGGTGCAGCGCGAGGCCGCGGTGCTGCTGGCGCAGCGCATCGAGTTGCTGTCGACCAAGCCGCTGGCCGATGCACAGGCGCAGCAGGAGGGGCTGGCTGCCGACGTCGAGCACTGGCGCGGCCAGGCCGCTGAACTGATGGCCGATGCGCACTGGGGCAGCCTGGACGCGCGCTATCCGCCGCAGCTGGAGGCCGCGCAAAGCCAGCTCGCCGCCGTGTGGGACGCCTTCAGTGCCGCGCTGGCGCAGGCGCTGGCGGCGCTGCAGGATGCCGCCGCGCCGCTGCCGCCGGTGCCGGTGTGGGCCGACGAATTGCGCGCCGCGCGCGGCCAGGCGCCTGCCGACGCCGTGCCCGTCGCCGACAAGCCCGCCAAGCCCAGGATCGACCCCGAGCAGCGCGCCGCCGCGACCAAGGCGGTCGAGGCCGGCGTGATGCTGCTGGAGCAGGCGGTGGCCGCCGGCCACAGCAAGAACATGCACAGCGCCACCAATGCGCTGCGCCAGTCGCTCAAGACCCATGGCCGCCTGATCGACGACGCGCTGGAGGCGCGCGTGCACGCGGCGCTGGTCTCCGCCGGCGAGCTGGAAGGCTGGCAGCGCTGGAGCGCCGACAAGCTGCGCGAGCAGCTGGTAGCCAGGGCCGAGGCGCTGCTGGTCAAGCGCAGGGCCAAGGGCGCCGCCCCAGCCAGACCGGAGCCGAAGTCGGGCGATGACGCGCCGGCCGCGGCGGCTGCGGCAGTTGATGCGGCCGTCGCTGACGCGGCGGTGAGCGACGCCCTTGCGCCGACAGATGTCGAGCAGCCGGTGGCCGATGCTGTTCCGGTGACGCCGCCCGCCGATGCGAGTGATGCCGCGGCGGCCGATGCCACCGGCGATGAAGCGGCTGCGGGCGCTGCCGACACCGCGCCGGCAGCCGCCGTGGAGGCGGTCGATCCGGCTGCTGGCCAGCCACCGGAGGCGGCCGACGGCGCCGCCATCGAGCCGGCCGGCGAAGCGCTGGAACCCGGCTACGAACTGGTGCCTGCCATGGGCGGGCGCAAGCTGCAGGATGCCATCCGCAAGCTGCGCGAGGAGTGGAAGGCCGCCGACCAGGGCGGCGCGCCCAACCACGCGCTGTGGAAGCGCTTCGACCGCGCCGTCAACGCCGCGCACAAGTTCGTCGACGCCTGGATCACCGAGGTGCGCGCCCAGGCGGCCGAGCACCGTGCGCAGCGCCTGGCCTTGATCGACGAGGTCAAGGCCTGGAGCGCCGGCCAGCCGGTCGGCGAGGGCACCGACTGGAAGGCCTTCAACCGCCAGATCCACCGTTTCTCCGAGCGCTGGCGCAACGCCGGCCACCTGTCGGAAAAGCAGTTCGCCGAGCTGCAGCCGCTGTGGAAGGAGGCCATCCATCAGGCCGCGGTGCCGCTGGAGGTCGAGCAGAAGCTGAGCACCGGCCGCCGTCAGGCGCTGATCCAGGAGGCCGAGGCGCTGGGCGCGGCGCCGCAACTGCGCATCGACGCGGTCAAGCAGCTGCAGCAGCGCTGGCAGGCCGAGGCGCAGGCCGTGCCGCTGGAGCGCAAGCACGAGCAGCGCATGTGGGATGCCTTCCGCAAGCCGATCGACGAGGCCTTCAACCGCAAGAGCGCCGAGCGTGACCGCCAAGCCGCCGCCATGAGCGCGCACGACCGTGCCGTGCTCGAGGCCGCCAAGGCGCTGGAGGAGGCCAACGCCAGCGGCGACGCGCAGCGCATCCGCAGCGCCATGGCGGCGCTGGAGGCGGCCACGCGCGGGCAGACAGCGCCGTCGCCGATGCCGGCGGCTATGCCAGAGCCGGCAGCGCCCGAAGCGCAAGCGCAGAGCCACGCACAGCCCGCAGCTTCCGGCGAAGATGCCGCCGCTGCAACTGCCGATGCGCCGGCAGGCGAGGCGGGCGATGGCGCCGTCGAGCTTGCGCCGGCCCAGGCATCAACAGCGCCGCCCGCGCCCGCCAAGCCGCTGGTCGCCATGCGCGGCGACGATCGACCCGGTGCCCGGCGCGCCGAGCCGGCAGCGCCCGGTCGGGGTGGCCGCTTCGGTGATCGTCGCGACGGCCGCCCCGGCGGGCGCCCCGGCGAGCGCGATGGGCGTGGCGATCGTGGTGGCCGCTTCGGCGAGCGCCGCGAAGATGGCCGTTTTGGCGATCGGGGACCGCGTCCAGAGCGCGGCCCCCGCTTGGGCGACGCCGCCTTCCGCGCCCAGCGCGACGCCGTCGAGCAGGCCCAGGCGCAACTGCGCAAGCTGGCCGCGCAGGCGCACGGCGAAGCGCTGACGCAGCTGCTCGATGCCTGGCGGCAACGCCAGCCCGATCAGGTGCCCAGCGTGCAGGAGCTTGGGCGTGGCGTCACGCCGGCGGTGCGCAGCGCCTGGACGCAAGCCATCGGCGACGGCTCAGGCGCCGCCGGCCAGGCGGCTGAATCGCTGCTGCGGCTGGAGATGGCCGCTGAAGTGCCGACGCCGGCCCAGCACCTCGACGTCCGGCGCGCCCTGCAACTGCAGTTGCTGACGCGTCGCAACGATCCGGCGCCGGCCGAGACCTGGGGCCAGGATGCGGCCGTCGTCATGGCGGCGCCACACGACGAGGCGGCGGCGCGGCGTCTGCAGAACGCGCTGAAGGCGCTGCTGCGGCGGTCCTGATTTGCGGCGCGCGTCATGGATTCGATGACGCGCCCCGGCCCATGATGCCGCGCTGGCTCGAACACCGGATTCCGCCGCCGCTGATCGATCTGGCCTGCGCCGCGCTGATGTGGGGCCTGACCGAGTGCGTGCCGCAGGCACAGCTGTGGCCGCGCGCAGGATCGATGCTGGTCTGGGCCGTGGCGATCGCTCTGGCGGTGGTGGGTGGCCTGATCGCGCTGGCTGGCCTGCGTGAGTTCGCGCGTGCCCGCACCACCTTCAACCCGCTGACGCCGCAGCGCAGCAGCGCCCTGGTCACCAGCGGCATCTACCGACATACGCGCAATCCCATGTACCTGGGCATGCTGCTGGTCCTGATCGGCTGGGGTGTCTGGCTTGGCAATGCGGCGGCGCTGGTGCTTGGTCCGACGCTTGCCGTGCTGATGCTGAACGCCTTGCAGATCAAACCGGAGGAGCGCGTCATGCGGGCGCGCTTCGGTGACGACTACCTGCGCTACACGGCGCGCGTGCGCCGTTGGCTGTGACGTCCGCTCAGGTGGTCGGATAGGTGCCCGCCCGGAAGATGCTCTGGTCCACGGTCCCAATCTGCGTATGCCCGCAGAAGGCCATGGTCAGGTCGAGTTCCTTGTGGATGATCTCAAGTGCCTTGGTCACGCCGGCTTCGCCCGCCGCGCCCAGGCCCCACAGGAAGGCGCGGCCGATGTAGGTGCCGCGCGCGCCCAGCGCCCAGGCCTTCAGCACGTCCTGGCCGCTGCGGATGCCGCCGTCCATGTGCACCTCGATGTCCTTGCCCACGGCATCGACGATGGCCGGCAGGGCGGCGATGGCCGAGGGCGCGCCGTCGAGCTGGCGACCGCCATGGTTGCTGACGATCAGCGCGTCGGCGCCGGAATCGACGGCCAGGCGCGCGTCTTCCGGCTCCATGATGCCCTTGAGGATGATCTTGCCGCCCCAGCGCTTCTTGATCCACTCGACGTCGCCCCAGTTCAGGCGCGGGTCGAACTGGTCCGCCGTCCAGGCGCCCAGGTTGCTCATGTCGGTGACGCCCTTGACGTGGCCGTGGATGTTGCCGAACTTGCGCCGCTGCGTGCTCGCCATGCCCATGATCCAGCGCGGCTTGGTGGCCAGGTTGATCAGGTTGGCCAGCGTCGGCTTCGGGGGCGTGGACAGGCCGTTCCTGATGTCCTTGTGGCGCTGGCCGAGGATCTGCAGGTCAAGCGTGATCACCAGCGCGCCGCAGCCGGCGGCCTTGGCGCGGTCGATCAGGCGCTCGATGAAGTCGCGGTCGCGCATCACGTAGAGCTGGAACCAGAAACCCTTGCCGGCGTGTTCTGCCACGTCCTCGATCGAGCAGATGCTCATGGTGGACAGCGTGAACGGCACGCCGAACTTGCTGGCTGCGCGCGCGGCGGCGATCTCGCCGTCGGCGTGCTGCATGCCCGTCAGGCCCGTGGGTGCCAGCGCCACGGGCATCGTCACCGGCTCGCCGATCATCGTCGTCGCGGTGCTGCGGCCTTCCATGTTGATGGCCACGCGCTGGCGCAGCAGGATGTCCTGGAAGTCGGCCTGGTTGGCGCGGTAGGTGCTCTCGGTCCAGCTGCCGGAATCGGCGTAGTCGTAGAACATGCGCGGCACGCGGCGCTTGGCCAGCAGGCGCAGGTCCTCGATGCAGGTGATCTTGCTGAGGTCGGTCACGTTGGGTCCTTTCGACACGTGAGCCGATGTTAGCGCCGGTCCGGGCGGCTGCCGGCAGGCTTCGGGCCGACGATGCTGATGAACCGAACATGGCCGGTTCGTTCGCGCCGGCTCAGGCGGTGGGGCACTGGATTTCGGTGTCGGTGCCGGCCGCCGTGCAATCCTGGTGCTGGACGAGATCCGCCAGCGGCGCGTCCTGCGCACCGATCAGGCCGGGGCAGGCGCCGGGCGGCGCCGCAGCGATCAGGTAGTTCTGGTTGTCGAGCGACATGCGGACCTCGTGGTAAGGCTGCTGGTTGCGCTCGTTGTCGGTGACGTCCACGCCCTTGAACTGGTAGCGGCATACCAGCACCTCGGCGTCGGCCAGGCCGGCGAGGTAGATGGTGCCGGACCAGGGGTTGCCGGGTTCGGCCACCGGCAGCAGGCATAGGTAGGGTCTGTGGCCGACGATGCCGGTGGCCTCGTCATCCGATGGGATGACGGTGCCCAGATGGCATTTGGCGCCTGGGTCATCCGTGAGGCCGATCAGCTGCGCCAGGCTGATGCCGCTGGGCCAGGGCGGTATCCGTGCCGCGTCGCCCTGGCCGTCGGCGCGCAGCGACAGATGGCCCGCCAACAGGTAGCCGGTGAGGGTGTGGCAGCCCGAGCCGCTGCCTTCCGTGCGGATCTGCTCGATGCTCCGGTTCGCGCAGGACCGGATGGTGGATTCCGTCCGGGTGCCGAGGACGATCGTGTGCTCCGAACCGGCTCTGGAGTCGAGTTCGTAGGCGACTTCGTCATCGTTCAGACGAACGGCCGGAAACGGGATGTTCAGGGGCCGATGCTTCGGCAGTTCGATCTGGGCCGGGCCGCCGATCGGCAGCGCAAAAGCCAGACCGCCGGAGAAGGCAGGCTCGGCCTTGGCGATGACCGAATGCAGGGCCACCAGGTGCGGCGTGCCGGATCGGTCGGTCCAGCTCACCGCCACGCTGACGGGACGGAAGGCATCGACCGCGGTGCCGCCGAGAGACCAGTGGCGGGTGTAGACCGTGTTCGTGCCCGTGTCGACCGTGTCCGAGCCGTCCGCGGGCAGATCGTTCCAGCCGAACTGGCGCCACCCGTGCGGCCCGGCGGCGTGGTCGATCTGCTGGAACGAGCGAATGATCTCGATGCGCTGTTGTGCCAGGCGTGTGGCCTCGCCGCGCTGGCGCGATATATCCGCCTCGCGTGTCAGCGTGGTCTGCAGGCTCGCCAGACCGAGCAGGCCCACTGCCACCACCACCAGCGTGACCAGTGCCTCCAACATGCCGAAGCCGGCATGCCGGCGTGGTCGGTTCATGGGCCGCCCGGCCGGGTAGCGGCGGCTCATGGCTGCCTCCAGTCGCGCCAGCTGCCTGGCACCTTGACCATGTGGCTGGCGCTGCGGCGCAGCCGCGCCAGCACCAACTCGCTGTAGCTGAGGGTGCCGTCGCCGTGGTTCTGGTAATCGGTGCAGGTGATGACGGCACCATGGATATTGGCGCTGCCGGCGCTCGATGCGTTCACCCTGGCGCGGTTGGAGAACAGCACCCCGTGGATGGTGATGCTGCCTCCGATGTTGAACTCGCCAGGGGTCACCAGGAGCACTGGCTCGGCGCTGCTTCCCAGTGCGCCGGCCGGAAACCCCGAGTCGTCGCTGAACTCGACCCCGGTGGGGAAGTGGAAGGCGCGCGCGCCTTCGGCGTAGGCCTGCTGCGTCCTGGTGCCGCAGTCCGTCGGCGAGGAGCACTCGATCACTCTGGTCGTCGGTGCGTCGCGGTATTGCTCGATGCTGGCGCCGAAGAAGGTCTGGAACATCGTGGAGCGGGTGCATCCTGGGTCCTGCGCCGATAGTGCCGACAGGATCGGCTCGTGCCCGATCAGCGCGCTGGCGATCGGCATGCCCGGGATGGTCTGGTGGCTGGCGCCAGCGCCGACGATGTCGCCGCCGGCGCGTACCAGCACGCCGTTGGCGGCCACCGAGGTGTTGATGATGCGGTGCGAGTCACCGAGATCGCAGGCGCCGCCGCAGCTGAGCGCGGCAAAGATCCCACCGATCAGCGCGGGCCGCAGCTTGACCGCCATCGAAGCGATGGCCGCCGCATCGGCGCCGCCGATGACGGCCTCCGCGCCCGGGCCTGGCGGCGTGCACGGGCTGCTCGTCGCGGCACAGCCGATGGCCGTGATGCGCACGGCTTCCCAGTGGAAGCGGCTGGGGTCGCTGCGGTCCGGGTTGTCCTGTTCGGGCTCGAAGCGGACCGTGAAATGGGGCCTGCCGCCACCCAGATCGAGCGTCGCGGCGCCGCTGTCCGGGCACTGGCAGCTCAGCGCGCCGCGCTCCGGGTCGACGCTGCAGCCGGGCTGCGCCGCCGGGTAGCTGGGTGCACTGGCTGCGGTGACCGGCAGATGATCGGGCGCGCCGCCGGTGGGGAATGCCAGGTAGCGTGAGCGAAACGAGGCACTGCCGGTGGCGTCGTCGGCGCAGGCGGTGTTGATCGGATGGGTGCGGTTGAGCATGCCGATGGCCCATTCCAGTCCGGCCTCCGCCAGTTCGTGCGCGCTGGCGGCGCGCATTTGGCTGGCTGAGGTGCGCTGCTCGAAGATCACGTTGCGGTTGAGGTACAGCAGCACGATCGAGGCCGCCAGCAGCAGCAGCGCGGTCACTGCCAGCGCGCCGACGCCGCGCTGGCGGCGCAGGCCAATGGGGCCGGCAGGCTTGGGGGGCGTCATCTCGAACCTCGTCATGCGCAGTCACCCACCCGGTCGTTGCGCACCCGGACCGCGGTCTGCAGCTGCCGCTTCACACTGGCATCGGTGGGCGCCTCGGCCCCGATGCGGATGTCGTAGCGGCGCGTGGTGAGGCAGTGGGTGCCGGGTTCGGCGGCGGGGATGCGCTGCATGCCGATGTCGATCTGGCTGGTCGATTCGATGATCTCGAACTCGGTCACCCTGGCCACCAGCGGGTCGGTCAGGGCCTGTGCGCTGCCGTCTCCGATCTTCATCTGCAGCCGGCTGTCGGACAGGGCGAATCGCACGTGATCTGCAGCGCCGGTTGGCGGTGTGAAGGCGTAGGACACGCTGTCCCCGGTGCTGCTGATTTCCTGCTGGCTGTTGCGGGTGCCGCTGGCAAGCTGCTGCACCGCCCGATCCCAATGGCCGGCGCGCCGCAAGTCGCGTGTGATCAGCTCGGCGGCGGATCGGAGGTTCTGGTTCAGGCCTGCCTCCAGCAGCAGGCGGCGGCTGGAATCCAGGTTGGACAGGAACAGGCTGGTGGCGCCGGCGATCAGCACCAGCCCGATGGCGATGCCCACCAGCAACTCGACCAGCGTCAAGCCGGCCTGGCGCCGCTGGCGGGGTCGGGGCTGGCGTTTCATTGCTTCCAGCAACCGGCGGGTTGATGGCTCAGCGTGCCGCCGTTCAGCGTCACGCTCAGCGAGGGGCAGGCGGTGTCTCCGGCCTGGCGGCCGACGGCGTTGGCGGTCGCCGTGTAGCCTGTCGCCGAGGCGTCGGTCAGCGTCAGCGTGTAGTGCCCGCCCGGCGTGGTCGGGCTGGCCGGCCTGGGGGCAGGCAGCGCGTCCAGCTGGTCCGCATAGCTGGCGTGGTTCGAGCGGTGGCGCTCCTGCGCCTGCTGCAGCGCGCCCAGCGCGGCGATGGCTTCGGCGCGTCGCGCCTTGCGGACCGAGTCGGTGTAGGCCGGGTGGGCGATGGCGGCCAGGACGGCGAGCACGGCGACCACGATCAGCAGTTCGATCAAGGTGAATCCCGTGGCGGCTGCGCGCGCGTCGTGAGGCCGTTGGTGTTCCATGGCGTGGTAGTCGAATCCTTGGCCAGCGGATGGGTGCGCCTCATCCCGTGCCCGATGCGTCATCCCGGCAGCGGTCCAGGCTGCTGATGTCACCCGAGGAGATGCACAGGCGCGTGCGGCCCATCAGGTTGGTGATGGCCCGCACGGACTGGCCGCGCGGGCTGGAGAATTCGACCGTGCCGGTCGGCGTGACGATGCCGCGCAGTGGGTCGATGCGGCGCTCGGCCCGGCCGTGATTGCTGATCCGCACGCGGCCGTCGGCCGGGAAGTGAACCGTCAGCAGGGGCGGGTCGTCCGCGTCGCAAGCGCTGCCGGCATCCAGGCATGAGCAGGCGCCGCCGCTGCCCTGGTGCACGATGTAACAGGCGCCGTCGGCACCGCTTTCGACCCGGATGCGCACCGCGCGGCCGGTCTGCACGGCGTGCGCGCGCGCCCATTGCAGGTGGCTGACGTACTCGTGCGCGGCGCCTTCCAGGCGACGCTTGTCTGTGAAGCCCTGGTACGAGGGCACCGCCAGCGTGGCCAGAATGGCCAGCAGGATCAGCACCGTCAGGGTTTCGAGCAGAGAAACGCCGCGGCTGGGCGACGCACGCCTCGTGCTGCGCATCATTGGACACCTCCCGCCGGGACTGCATCGACTGGTCCCGGGGGCGATCTTGGCGCTGCGGGTCGATCGAGGCGAGATCGTGCGACGGACCTCGGGCGGTGAATATTGCCCATGCCGGCGCCGCGCTGCGCCAGTCGCCCGGCAGCGGGCCGGCGGGCGGATCGTGCCCGCCCGGCGCACTGCCCCCGGTCAGTGGCGGCTCATGGTCCGCAGCGTGACGAACTCTTCCGCGCTGGTCGGGTGGATGCCGATGGTGGCGTCGAACTGCGCCTTGGTGGCGCCGCATTTCATGGCCACGGCAAAGCCCTGCACGATTTCGCCGGCGTCCTGGCCGACCATGTGCAGGCCGACCACGCGGTCGCTGGCCGCGTCGACGATCAGCTTGACCAGGGTGCGTTCGCCGCGGCCCGACAGCGTGTGCTTGAGCGGCTTGAAGTCGCTGCGAAACACCTGGATGGCGCCGAAGCGCTGGCGCGCCTGGGCCTCGGTCAAACCGACGGTGCCGATCGGCGGGTGCGTGAAGACGGCGGTGGGGATGTCGTCGTAGTCCATGCGGCGCGCCGGCTTGCCGGGCTCGGGGCCGAGCAGCTGATCGACCAGCGCCATGGCCTCGGCCAGCGCCACCGGTGTCAGCTCCAGGCCGCCGACCACGTCGCCCAGGGCGTAGATGTCGGGCGCGCTGGTGGCAAAGTGCTCGTCGATACGGATAGCGCCGCTGTCCGTGCGCGCGATGCCGACCACATCGAGACCCAGCCCCTGCACGTTGGCCCGGCGGCCGGTGGCGTAGAGCACCACCTCGGCCTGCAGCGTGCCGCCGTCCTTGAGCGTGACGCGGCGCGTGCCGTCGGGCGCGGCGTCGATGCGTGCCACGTCGCGGTTGACGCGGATGTCGACGCCGGCCCGGCGCATCTCGTCGGCGGTGAAGTCGCGCACCTCGTCGTCGAAGCCACGCAGGATCTGCTCGCCGCGGTAGATCAGGGTGGCCTGCGCGCCCAGGCCGTGGAAGATGCTGGCCATCTCGCAGCCGATGTAGCCGCCGCCGACCACCACCAGGCGGCGCGGGAACACCGGCAGATCGAACATGTCGTCCGAGGTGACGACCAGTTCGCGGCCGGGGAATTTGGGCACGAAGGGCGTGCCGCCGGTGGCGATCAGAATGTGGCGCGCGCGGTGGCGGCTGGTGCTGCCGTCGTCGGCCCGTACCTCGACCGTGCGGCCATCGATCAGGCGGCCATGACCTTGCAGGCGCTGCACCCCGGCGCCTGTCATCAGGCCTTCGTAGATGCCGTTCAGGCGCGTGATTTCCTTGGCGCGGTTGGCTTTCAGCGTGGCCCAGTCCAAGGTGGGGGACCGGCCGATCTGCCAGCCGTAGCCCGCCGCCTCGACAAAGCTTTCGGCGTACTGTGCGCCGTAGCTGTAGAGCTTCTTCGGGATGCAGCCGACGTTGACGCAGGTACCGCCCATGCGTCCGCTCTCGGCCATGCCCACGCGCGCGCCGCGCGCGGCGGCCATGCGCGCGGCGCGCACGCCGCCGGAGCCGCCGCCGATGACGAAGAGGTCGAAGTCGTGATCTGCCATGGTTTGTTTGCCGTGCTTGGTGTGACTGCCTGTCGGAGTGTAGGCAAGCGAGCGGACCGTGCGGGCGTGCCGTGCTTGCCGCGGGTCAGTGGCCACGCTGGGCAACCGGCCTGACCGCGGCGCCGCGCACCTCGATGCGGCGCTCATGGTGCACGCGGCCGCCGGCGTCGCGCAGCTGCACCACGTGGCGGCCGGGCCAGGGCAGCCATTGCGCCTGTGGGCCGTGGCCGATCTCGCGCGCGCCGATCCACCAGCGCAGGTCGGTGGGCGCGGCGCCGCCGGCGTCGGCCAGCAGGCTCAGGCGCTGGCGTGCCGGCGGGATGTCGGGGTCGAGCGCGAGGATGGTGCCGTCCTGCGGGGTGACGATGCGCGGCGGCACGGCCACCGGGTCCTGCGTGGTGGTCGCAGCTCGGGTAGGGGTCGCGATGGAATCGATCGCGAACAGGGCTTGCGCGGTGCCGGGCAGGAACCACTCCTCGCGCGCGGCCTCCAGCTGGTCGCCGAAGCGCACGGCGGCCCGCGTCAAGGTGGCGGGCGGCTCGGGCGGGCGCGATGGCGTGCGTGCATGCAGGTGGCGCATCAGCGTGGCCCACACGGGTGCGGCGCCGCTGGTGCCGCTGACGTCCCACATGGCGGCGCCGCTGGCGTTGCCGATCCACACGCCGATGGTGTAGCGCTCGGAAAACCCCACGGCCCAGTTGTCGCGCATGTCCTTGCTGGTGCCGGTCTTGACCGCGGTCCAGAAGCGCGTGGACAGGATCGAGTCGGTGCCGAAGGTGCGCGCGCGGGCGTTGCGGTCGCTCAGGATGTCAGTGACGATGAAGGCGGCGGCGGGGTCGAGCGCAGGCGCGCAGTGGGGTTCGCTTCCTCTTCCTTGTGCGGAAGAGGGTTGGGATGAGGGCGAGTCCGCTTCCTCGTCCGTCGCCTGGCCCCTCACCCCAGCCCTCTCCCCCGGGGGACGAGGGAGCAGGGCCGGCTGCAGGCGCACCTCGCACAAGCGTCCCCCATTGGCCAGCGCGCGATAGGCGTTGGTGAGCTGCAGCAGCGACACCTCGGCACTGCCCAGCGCCAGGCTGTAGCCGTAGTAGTCGCCGCCTTCCTTCAGCTCGATGCCGAGCGCCCGCAGCTGGCGCGCGAAGGGTTCGGGCGAGACCATGACCAGCGTGCGCACCGCCGGCACGTTGAGCGAGGCCGCCAGCGCGGTGCGCGCCGACACCCAGCCCTTGAAGGCGCGGTCGTAGTTCTGCGGGATGTACAGGCCGCTGGCGGTCTGCAGGTGCGCGGGCGAATCGTGCAGCAGTGAGGCGGCAGTCAGGCGCCGCTCGGCGATCGCCTGCGCGTACAGAAACGGCTTGAGCGTGCTGCCGGGCTGGCGCCGTGCGGTCACGCCATCGACCTCGGCCGCGCTGCTCAGTTCGCCGCTGGAGCCGACCCAGGCCAGCACCTCGCCGCTGGCGTTGTCGAGCACCAGCACGGCGCCGTCCTCGACGTTGCGCCCGTGCAGTTCGCGGATGTGCTGGCGCAGGGTTTGCCGTGCCAGGCGCTGCAGGCTGGCGTCGAGCGTGCTGGGCAGGGTGGCGGGCGCCTCGCCCGGGGTCTCGCGCGATGCCGTGGCAGCCAGTCGGCGTGCCAGGTGCGGCGCGATGCCGTCGCTGGGCGCCCAGGCGCGGCGTGCCAGCACCAGCTCGGTTTGCATGTCCAGCGCCACGCAGTCGGTGGCGGCCTTGGCGCTGTGCATGGCCTGGAGCACGCCGCAGGCGCGCTGCGCCACCAGCGCCGGCCGCGCGTTGGGTGCGCGCACCAGCGCGGCGGCAATCGCCGCCTCGCTGTCCTGCAGGCCGTGCGGTGCCTTGGCGAACAGGGTGCGGGACAGGGCGTCGATGCCGACCAGTTCGCCGCGAAACGGCACCAGGTTGAGGTAGGCCTCCAGGATCTGGCTCTTGCGCCAACCGGATTCGAGCCGCGTGGCCATCACCGCCTGGCCGATCTTCTGGCGCAGCGTGCGTCCGCCTTGCCCCAGGCGCAGGTCCTCGTCCAGCAGGCCGGCGAGCTGCATGGTCAGGGTGCTGGCGCCGCGCGTGCGGGTGTTCCACAGGTTGGCCCAGGCGGCCGCCGAGACGGCGCGCCAGTCGACGCCGCTGTGCTCGTGGAAACGCTTGTCTTCCGACAGCACCAGGGCCTGCTGCAGTGCCGGCGAGATGTTCCTGAGCGCCACCCAGTCGCCGCGCCGCACGCTGGCGTCGGTGCGCAGACGGTGCAGCGGCTCGCCGCTGCGGTCCAGCAGCAGCGTCTCGGATGGGTGGAAGTCGGCGCGCACCTGCTCGAACGTGGGCACGGCGTGCGCGTGCAGCGCCAGGCCCAGCGCCGCCGCGCCGAGCCACAGGCGGGTGCTGGAGATCAGGCGCAGCGAGCGGCGCATTTCCGGTTCACTTGACCGTGATCCGTGCGTTCGGCGCCTCGCCGAACATCTCGGGCGCGTACAGCGCCTCGATGCGGCTGGGCGGCAGCTGGAAGCTGCCGGCGTTGTTCAGCCGCACGGTGTACTCGAGCTTGGCCGTGCCCTTGGGCAGGTGGTCGTAGTAGGCGCGGAAGGCCTCGAAGCTGCGCTCCTCGAAGACCGGCCAGGTGGTGCGGCCCAGCTTCTCGCCCAGCGTGGCGATGGCCGAGTCGCGCCCCAGGCCGCTGCCCAGGATGGTGGCGCCGGTGGGTACCGGGTCGCTCAGTGCGACCCAGGTCATGTCGCCGGCGGCGCTGATGTCCAGCGTCACGCGCAGGATGTCGCCGCGGCTGTACTGGCCGGCCGGCAGGCTCTTGTCGGCCTGCTCGACGGGCGTGATGGTCTTGCGGATCTGGTAGCCGGCGGCAAACGGCGCCTTCAGTTCGACGGCCGCCAGCGACTGCACCGTGAGCCAGGGCTTGCCGCTGCCTTCGTGCATCACGGTCAGCGTGGCTTTTTCGTCCGGCGTCAGCTTGCCCCAGGGCAGCAACAGGCGGTTGTCGGTCAGCATGCCGGGCGCGGCCGGGGCGCCGTAGGCGCTGGCCGCGTGCGGTGCGCCCTGCGGGTCGCTGGCCTGCAGGCGCGTGACCTTGGTCCAGTCCACGGCGCCGCTGGCCGCCCCCAGCCGGGCCAGGGTGAAGCCGGCCACCGGCGTGGATTCGTGCGCTTTCGAGAACCGCTCCAGCGCCAGTCCGCCCCACAGGTTGGCGGTGGTGGTGGCCCAGGCGCCGTTCTGCTGGCGCGCGATGAAGCCGGCCACCAGGCGGCCGAGATCGTCCTGCCAGGCCGGCTCGTCCATCACCGTCAGCAGCAGGCGCGCGGCGTTGACGTCGCCGCCGGCCATCAGCCACCACCAGTGGTCGTCCTGCTCGGTGCTGAAGCCCAGGCGCGTGCCCTGGGTCGACAGGCGGGCGCGCAGGACCTGCTGGGCCTCCGACAGCCGGGCGGGCTGCTGCGGGATGCCCTTGACGCGCTTGAGCACGCTGATCCAGTCGATCACCGCGTGCGTCGGCCACCGGTTGGGCGCGATGCTCAGGCTGCTCAGCATCGCCGGCCGGGCGGCGCCGTGGCGCGACAGCGCCTCGATGGCGGCCAGCTTGCGCACATCCAGGTCTTCGCGCGGCGACCAGTGCCGGCGCTCGATGCGGCCTTCGACGAAGGCAGTCAGGCCGGCGATCATCTGCGCGCGCAGCGCGTCGGGCAGGGCGGAGGCCTGATGCAGCTGGCCGGCTTCGTGCGTGGCGGCCAGCAGCCAGGCGGTCAGGCTGTCGCTGCCGCCGGCGCTGTCGGCGGCGAGCGGCGGGAAGTAGTGGGCCAGGCCGTCGCGGTCCAGGTGCGCGGGCAGCTGCGCCACGGTCTGCTGCCACAGCTTCTCGTCGCGCAGGCCGATCGTCTTGCTGACGACCTGCTCCAGGCAGGTGTAGGGGTAGCGCGCGAACCAGTCGCGCACGCCGGGCAGGCCTTCGGCCAGCTTCGGCTGCAGCGCGATCTCGACGCCGCCGCGCTTGGCGCCCGACGCCGGCAAGGCATCGGCGGGCGGCGCCACGTCGAGCGTGTAGCTGCCGTCCAGTTGCACCAGCGTGGCCTGCTGCACCCGCAGGGGCACGGCGGGGATGATGCGCTGGCTCAGCTTGAGCGCATCGCGCGCGCCGCTGGTGGTGTCGTGCGCCTCGATCTCCCACAGCATGGCCTCGGCGCGGGTGTGCGCCAGTTGCGCCGGGGCGGTGACGTCCCAGTGCACCTCGCGTGCCTCGCCGGCGGGGATGTCCAGGGTCTGCGGTTTCAACTCCAGCAGCGTGACGCGCGGCGTCAGTTCCACCTTCATCGGCCTGGACGTGGTGTTGCGCAGCGTCAGCATGGCGCGGAACTGGTCGCCCTCGCGCACCAGCGGCGGCAGGCCGCTGATGATCTGCAGGTCCTGCGTGGCGCGAATCGCCGTCTGCCCGGTGCCGAACAGGCCGGTGCCCATGTCGGCCACGGCGACGACCTGGAAGGTGGTCAGCGCATCGTTCAGTGGCACTTCCACCCGGGCCTGGCCCTGCGCGTCCAGCTGCAGGTTCGGCTGCCACAGCAGCAGGGTGTCGAGCAGCTCGCGCGTGGGGCTGCCGCGGCCGCCGTCGCCGCCGGTGGGCACGGCCTTGCGGCCGTAGTGGCGGCGGCCGATGATTTCCATCTGCGCGGTGGCGGTCTCCACGCCCCAGGCGCGCCGCTGCAGCATGGCGTCCAGCAGCTTCCAGCTGGCGTTGGGCATCAGCTCCAGCAAGGCCTGGTCGACCGCGGCCAGCGCCACTTCGGCGTGGGCGGCGGGCTGGCCATCGGGGCGCTTGACGCTGATCGTCACCTGCGCCTTGCCACGTACCGGGTAGCTGTCCTGGTCGGCTTTCACGTCCACGGTCAGCTCGTGCGCCTTGCTGGCGACGCGGATCTCGGCCATGCCGAGCCGGAAGGCGGGCTTGCTCAGGTCGACCAGCGGCGTGGCGGCCACGTACTCGCCGCTCTCGTGCCAGAAGGCGCGCCACCATTCGCGCGGCGCCTTGTAGCCCCAGGTGAAGAAGCTGTACCACGGCACTTCGCGCAGGCGCCCGCGCAGCGCCAGCACGCTGACGTACACGTTGGGACCCCAGGCTTGGTCCACGCTCAGCGAGATGGTCGGGTCGTCGCCGCGCAGCTCGACCACCTGCGTCTGCACGATGCCCTCGCGCTCCACCGCCACCAGCGCGGTGGCGTGGCGGAACGGCATGCGCACCTGGAACCTGGCGGTCTCGCCCGGCTGGTAGGTCTTCTTCTCGGCCAGCAGGTCCATGCGGTCGTGGTTCTCGCCGCCGAACCACAGCTCGCCTTGTCTGGTCACCCACACCGAACTGGCCGCCTGGGCCTGGCGCATCTGCGCGTCGCGCGCGGTGACGACCAGCTCGATCTCGCCGGGTTGGCTGATCTTGGCCTCGCAGATGAGCAGGCCACGGGCATCGCTGGAGCCGGTGCAGATGGTGCCCAGGTCCCTGGTTTCGACGCGGTCGTCGTAGGTGTAGAAACCGCCCACCATGCGCTTGCGGCTGCTGGTGGTGATGCGGGCGACGGCCTTCACGTCCAGCGGCACGCCGGCTTGCGGCTTGCCGTCCAGGTCCAGCGCCAGCGCCTGCAGCCTGACCGACTGGCTGGCCGATACCCAGCCCTCGGTCTTGATGCCGGCGATGATGCCGGCCGGCCACAGCGTGGCGTTGCCGCGCAAGGTCACGATCTCGCCGTTGGGATCGGCGAAGCTGGTCTCGATCAGAAGATCCTGCGGTCTCGGCGAGGGCTTCAGCTCGCCGATCACGACTTTGGCGATGCCGTTGCCGTCCAGCGTGGCGGCCAGCTTGTCGGCCACCACGCGCTGGTCCTGGCTGGCGGTGGCCTCTTCCTCGCCGTCGTCGCCGCTCTGCCGGCTGCCGCGTGGGGCGGCGAAGCTGAAGTCCTCGTAGTCGCCGAAACGCAGCCACTTGTCGCGCATCAGCGCCGACACGCGCACCGGCAGGCGGGTGGCCGGCCCGCCCGAGACGTAGTTGACCTGCACCTGCACCGGCACGCTGGTGGCGCCGATCAGGGCGTCCTTGTTCTCGGGCCCGACCTGGCCCTGCAGCACCGGCAGGCGGAATTCCTCGACGCGGAACCGGCCGGTGTCGAAACTCGGCAGGTACTCGCCGTCGTCCTCGTCCGCGCTTCCGTTCCCGTTCTCCTGCGCCTTGGCGGCAGCGCGCAGGCTGACCTGGTACTCGCCCAGCCTGGCCGCCTGCGGGATGGCGAAGCTGCTCTCGGCGCTGCGCCCGCCGGTGGCGGTGCTGCGCCAGCGCAGCGGCTGCGTGTACTCCTGTCCGCTGCCGACGTGGGTGATGACCAGCGTGGCCGGACTGGTCTTCGGCAGGCCGAAGCCGTCACCGGTCTCGGTGCGCAGCAGGTGCTTCATCGACACCGTCTCGCCGGCGCGCAGCAGCGTGCGGTCGAACACGGTGTGCGCGCGTGTGTCGGGCTGCGGGTCCAGCTTGGTGTAGGCGTTGAAGCGCCAGGATTCGATGCCCTTCTGCCACGTCGACCAGGTGAAGGCCATGTCGGCCGCGCCCTGGCTCGTGGCTCGTGCGCTGACGAAGTAGGCCTGCTGCGTGTCGCTGTAGTACTCGTCCTCGTCGCAGCGCGGCGCCTGCGGCGGGATGCCCTCGAAGCGCGCAATGCCCTGCGCGTCGGTGGTGGCCTGGCCGACCTCCTTGCCGTGGCAGTCGGACACGCGCACGCCGGCGCCGGCCACCGGCTGACCCTTGTCCAGCGTGGTGACCCAGGCCAGCGCGTTCTCGCGCCCGAGCTTGAAATGCACCCCCAGGTTGGTGACCAGCGCCGAGCTGCGCACCACCATGGCGCGGTCGGCGCCGTACTTGTCGTTCAGCAAGGCCTGGCCGAGGTGCCGCGAGCTCAGCTCCAGCACGTGAAAACCGGGCGTGAGCGGGATGCCGACCACCTCGAACGGCCGCTCGACGTCGTCGCCCTGGCCGGGTGGTGGCGGCAGCTCGATGGTCTGTACGTCCTGCCGGCCGCCCAGCAGCGACAGCGTGCGCGACTCGACCATGTTTTTGGCGTCCTCGTCCTCGCTCACCGGTGGCGGCAGCGGATGGCGCACGTCCTTGGCAGCCTGTTCGCGCGTCACCATCCAGGCGTCGTAGCGCTGCAGGCGCTGGAACCAGGCGATGATCTCGGCGTCGCTTTGCGGCTGCAGCCGGCTGATCTGCAGCGCCTGCGCCTTGAGTTGCGGCTCGACACGGCGCAGGGTGACCGGCATCAGGGCGGGGCCGTCCGGGCCTTCGGCGAAGCGCTCGACGATGCCGAAGGGCGCGGCGGAAAACTTGGCCAGCGGCGGTATCGGGCCGGTGGCCAGCTTCAGCGGAAAACTGGCGGCGTTGCTGAGCGGCCGGCCGCTGTCGTCCTTCAGTTCGGGCGGCAGGTTCAGTGTGAGGGCCGTGCGCTCGGGCAGGGGGGCGGGAAAGTGCAGTCGCTCCAGCAGCGCGTCGGTCTCCAGGCCGTCCTCGAACACCGGCGCGTACTCGGCCTGGTCCGAGCGCAGGCGGACCTGCTCGGCCTGCCGGCGCGGCACCGGCGCGCTGAAAGTCAGCGTGATCGGGCGGATCGGCATGCACGCTGCCTGCGCGTTCTCGCGCTCGCAGCTCATGCTGGCGGTGAAGGGCTCGCGCACCTGGAAGGCAAAGCGCTGCTCGATGCGGGTCACGACGCCGCTGGGCGTGGCCACGCCCTTGCCATAGACGATCTGCACCCGCGTCGCCGGTGTCAGGCGGCGCTTGCAACTGAAGACCGCAAAGCGCTGTGGCGCCTTGGCGGCCTGCTCGTCGAGCTTGAGTCCCTTGAGCAGATCGGCGCGGACCTCCCCTTCGATGGCACGGATGGGCACCCGCTCGCCCAGGCCGTCGATGGCGCACCACACGCTGGCCTGCAGGCTCTCGGGCGTCGCCGGCCCGTTCAGGCGCAGCACGAAGGCCTGCTCTTCCTCGATGGCTTCCCAGGTGTCCGGCAGGATGCGCTGCACGAACGGCCCGCCGGTGTTGAACTGAAAGCTGTTCTTGCCCTGCCAGGGCTGGCCGGTGGCCGAGCGGAACGTCGGCGCCGCGTCCACGCGGCAGCGCAGCCCCGGCGGCAGATCGTCCTCGAAGTCGTAGACCCACTCGCGCGCGCTGTTCCAGCGGCCCTGGCCGCGCGACGCGGTGGCGTCGTCGCAGCGGACCGAAAACGGCGCCGCCGCCCTCGGGTCGCCGAAGTTGACCACGTCCTGGCTGAACTTGGCGACGATCTGCCGCACTTCGCCGACTTCGCCCTGCGGGCTGAAGGAATTGACGCTGAAGGCGTGCGCGCCCAGGCTCAGGGCCAGGGTGAAAAGGGCTGGCAGCAGGCGATGGGGCTGGAAGAGGGGGGGCATGGGCGGGGCGGCGATGGGAGTGGTCGGGCGAGGGTAGCAAATGTGGGCGGATGCGCTGTTGACCAGGACGCCAGGCGATGCAGTCACGGTCTTTTTTTCTCGCCAGGAAAGAAAGCCGGCCGCCCGCCAGGGCGAGTTCCGGCCGGCAGTCCCAACAAGCCCGGACACAGCCGGGCAGAACGCATCCGCCCGCGAGCGATCAGGACACCAGCCGCGCCCGGTGCCGCGCAATCTGCTCCCGCACCCGCACCGGCGCCGTGCCGCCCAGCGTATGGCGCGCATCCAGGCTGCCGCGCAGGCTCAGCACCTCGAACACGTCAGGCTCGATCGCCGGATGGAACGACTGCAGCGTCGCCAGCGGCAGCTCCGACAGGTCGCAGGCCTGCGCCTGCGCCGCCTTGACGGCGTGGGCCACGGTCTCATGGGCGTCGCGGAAGGGCAGGCCCTGCTTCACCAGGTAGTCGGCCAGGTCGGTGGCGGTGGCGTAGCCCTTCAGCGCGGCGGCCTGCATGGCCTCGGGGTTGACGCTGATGCCGCCTTCCTTGACGCCGGTGGCCGGATTCGGCTGCCCGCCGATCATCTCGACGAAGATGCGCAGCGTGTCGCGCAGCGTGTCGACGCTGTCGAACAGCGGCTCCTTGTCTTCCTGGTTGTCCTTGTTGTAGGCCAGCGGCTGGCCCTTCATCAGCGTGATCAGTCCGACCAGGTGGCCGACCACGCGACCCGTCTTGCCGCGCGCCAGTTCCGGCACGTCGGGGTTCTTCTTCTGCGGCATGATCGACGAGCCGGTGGTGAAGCGGTCGGCGATGCGGATGAAGCCGAAGTTCTGGCTCATCCACAGGATCAGCTCCTCCGACAGGCGGCTGACGTGCACCATCACCAGCGCGGCGGCGGCGGTGAACTCGATCGCGAAGTCGCGGTCGCTGACGGCGTCCAGGCTGTTCTGGCACACGCCTTCCATGCCCAGGGTCCTGGCGACGCGCTCGCGGTCCAGCGGGTAGGTGGTGCCGGCCAGCGCCGCGCTGCCCAGCGGCAGCTGGTTGACGCGCTTGCGCACGTCCTGCATGCGCTGCTCGTCGCGCGTGAACATCTCGACGTAGGCCAGCAGGTGGTGCGCGAAGCTCACCGGCTGTGCCACCTGCAGATGGGTGAAGCCGGGCAGGATGACCTCGACGTGCTGCTCCGCCACCTCGACCAGCGCCAGCTGCAGCTGGCGCAGCAGGTCGGCGATCAGGTCGATTTCGCCGCGCAGCCACAGGCGGATGTCGGTGGCGACCTGATCGTTGCGGCTGCGGCCGGTGTGCAGGCGCTTGCCGGCGTCGCCCACCAGCTGCGTCAGGCGCGCTTCGATGTTCAGGTGCACGTCCTCCAGCGCCAGCTTCCACTCGAAGGCGCCGGACTCGATCTCCCGCGCGATCTGCGCCATGCCGCGCTCGATGGCGGCGCGGTCGTCCTGGCCGATCACGCCTTGCGCGGCCAGCATCTCGGCGTGCGCCAGGCTGCCGTCGATGTCGGCGCGCCACAGGCGGCGGTCGAAGTCCACGCTGGCGGTGTAGCGCTGCACCAGCTCGCTCATGGGTTCGGAGAACAGCGCCGACCAGGCTTCGGATTTCTTGTCGAGTTGGTTGGAGGACATGCGCAGCTGCGGGAAGATCGGTGGGTGAAGCGGTCGGGATCGACGCCGGGAGGAGGTGCGCCGACGGCCCGAGCTGTGCCGGCCATCGACGCCCTGGTGGAGAATCCGCAAATTCTATCGGCCATCGATTGGCGAGGCGTTCGGCGGATGCTTCGGTCCCGTTGCGAGTCATCCGCCAGCGTGATGCCGGGGCATGCCGGAGTGGCGAGTCCGCTGACCTGCACCTTGCAAGGCCGCGTCACGCGTGCCGCGTGCACTCAGCGCGGCAGCGGCAGCTGCGCCAGCGCCGCGCGATCGAGCAGAGCGATCTGGCGCCCGGCCACCCGCAGCAGGCCGGCATCGCCCAGCTCGCGCAGGATGCGCGAGAAATGCTCCGCCGTCAGCCCCAGCTGCGAGGCGACCTCGGACTTCTTCGCCGGCAGCATCACGTGGTCGGCGTCATCGCCGGCGTGGCGCAGCAGGTAAGCGGCCACGCGCTCGGCGCCGCTGGCCATGGTCTGCTGGGCCAGCGCCGCCACCAGGTTTTCGACCCGGCGGCTCAAGGCCTCGAGCATGCGGCGCGCCAGTTGCGGATCGCGATCGATCTCGGCGAACACGGCCTCGCGCGGCAGGTCCAGCACCAGCGTGTCGATGGCCGCCTGCGCGCCGACCACCATGGGCCGCTCCAGGAACATCACGGCGTCGCCGAAGCTCTGGCCGGCGCGCACGATGTCGGTCAGGCGCTGGCCGCGTGCGAGCGTGCTGGCGATCAGCTTGACCTCGCCGTACACCACCACGTACAGGCCGGTGGAAGGATCGCCCTGCTGGAACAACCACTCGCCGCGCGCCAGCGGCCGGCGGACGCTGGCCGCCGCCAGCACCGCCAACGTGGCCGGTGTCAAGGCCTTGAACAGCGGCACCGCCGCCAGCAGTCGGGCGGCGGGCACTGGTTGGGCGGTGGACACGGGTGGGGGCTCAGGCGCTGGCGGTGGGCGATTTCGGTTTCGCGCCACCACCATCCCTGGCGGGTCACCCCGGCCGCCTGTCCGGCGTTTGCTGCAGCGTGCCGCGTGGGGACCGTGGTGGGCGCATCGCGCCCATTATCCCCGCCGGTGTCGACCTGGTATTCAGTGGTCGAGCGCGATCGGCTTGAAGCCCGGGTGGTCGAAATGCGTGCCGTAGTCGTTCACGGCCCTGGCCAGCTGCACCAGCGCTTCGTCCTGCTTGCCGGCGGTCTTGCCGGACATGACGTCCAGGCTCTCGCCCATGCGCGCGATCACCACGTGCAGCACCTCGTCGGCGGCCGGCTCGAGCTTGCACTCCTTGACGATGACGCCGATTTGCTCCTCGGTCCGTCCCGCCAGTGCCTTGTATTTGGCGGCATCCATCTTGCCGGCGTGCGCGGCGTCGATCTGCGGCGCGACCAGTTCGCGGATGCTGGTCATGCTTTTGCGCAGCGGCGCGTCGGTGGCCCATTTCTGGCCCTGGTTGAGCGTCAGCTGATGCTCGCCGGTGCTGCCGTGGTCGTGCCCGGCCTGGGCCAGCGCGGGGCCGTTCAGCGCCATGCCAAGCGCGCCGGCCGTGAGTGCCAGGGCGAGGGGACGGAAAAATTGACGACGGATCATGATCTGCAACTCCTGCTGTGTGTGATATCGAAACGGAGCGCGGCAAATCCGCGCTCCTGTCCCATCCGAGCAGGCGCTGTGCGAGGCCGTTCCCACCGGCTTCGGATTCCTTAGCAATCATCAAGAACGCGGGCCGGTCGGCAGTCGCTGCGCGGCCGTGGAGGTCGTGAGCCGATCACCGCTTGCGCCTGCGGCGTCGGGCGGCAGGCGGCGCGTTACCATCCGAGCCACTCTGGTCCGTCCGATTTGTCGATGTCTGCTCCCGTCCCCATCACCATCGCCACCCGTGAAAGCCGCCTGGCCATGTGGCAGGCCGAGCACGTCAAGGCGCTGCTCGAAGCGCGCGGCCACGCGGTCACGCTGCTGGGCATGACCACGCGCGGCGACCAGATCCTGGACCGCACGCTGTCCAAGGTAGGCGGCAAGGGCCTGTTCGTCAAGGAGCTGGAAACCGCGCTGGAGGACGGCCGCGCCGACATCGCCGTGCACTCGCTCAAGGACGTGCCGATGGAGCTGCCTGACGGCTTCGAGCTGGCCTGCGTGATGCCGCGCGAGGACCCGCGCGACGCCTGGGTGTCGCCGCAATGCGCTGGCCTGGCCGAGCTGCCGCCGGGCGCGGTGATCGGCACCTCCAGCCTGCGCCGCACCGTGCTGCTGCGCGCCTTGCTGGCGGACATGCAGCGCCTGGACGTGCGCATCGAGCCGCTGCGTGGCAACCTCGACACCCGGCTGCGCAAGCTCGACGAAGGGCAGTACGCTGGCATCGTGCTGGCGGCGGCCGGCCTCAAGCGCCTGGGGCTGGGTTCGCGCATCCGCCACGTCTTCTCGACCGACGAGATGCTGCCGGCCGCCGGACAGGGCGCGCTGGGCATCGAGACGCGCGCGGCGCGGCACGAGCTGGCCGCGGCGCTGGCGCCGCTGGCCGACCAGGTCAGCTGGCTGGCGGTGGCTGCCGAGCGCGCCGTCAGCCGCGCCATGGGCGGCAGCTGCTCGATGCCGCTGGCGGCGCACGCGACGCTGGATGGCCGGCGCCTGCAGCTGCGCGCCGCCTGGGGCGAGCCCGAAGGCGAGCCCAGGCTGGTGAGGGCCGACGGCGCGGCCGAGGTCGACACGCTTGAGCAAGCCGCGGCGCTGGGCGAACGCGTGGCGGCCGAACTGCAGGCCGGCGGCGCGCACTGAGGATGCCTGGCCGGCGCGTGATCGTGACGCGCCCGGCGCGCGAGGCGGCGCGCTGGGTGGCCGAGCTGACGGCGCGCGGCATCACGGCCCAGGCGTTGCCCTTGATCGACATCCTGCCGGCGCCGATGGCCGGTGAGCTGGCGGCCGCGCGCGCCCGTCTGGGCAGCTACCAGGTGGCCATGTTCGTCAGCGGCAACGCTGTCGATGGCTTTCTGCCGGCCGGCGCGCCGCTGGCACCGTTGCCGGACGCCGTGGCCACGCGCGCCTGGTCGCCGGGGCCAGGCACCACGACGGCGCTGGTCCAGGCCGGCTGGCCGGTGCCGCGCATCGACGCGCCGGCGCCGGATGCGGCGCAGTTCGATTCCGAATCCCTGTGGGCGCAGGTGCAGGCCCAGGTCCGGCCCGGACTGCGGGTACTGATCGTGCGCGGCGGCGACGCCGAGGGGCGCGTGGCCGGGCGCGACTGGCTGGCGCAGCAGCTCGGCCAGCGCGGCGCGCGGGTCGATCAGGTGGTGGCCTATCGCCGCGCGCCGCCACGGCTGGATGCCGGCCAGCGGGCCCTGGCCAGTGCGGCCGCCGGCGACGGCAGCCTGTGGCTGCTGAGCAGCTCGGAGGCGATCGCCAACCTGCGCGCCTGCCTGCCGGTGCAGGACTGGTCGGCGGCGGTAGCGCTGGTCACGCACCCGCGCATCGAGAAGGCTGCGCGGGTGGCGGGTTTCGGCACCGTGCACGAGACGCACCCGACGCTGGAATCGGTGGTGGCGTCGATAGAATCCACGGCATGAATTCCGAGCCGAATCCCGCCTCGTTGCCGCCTGCCGCGGCGCCGGCGCAGGTTTCAGCTCCCGAGCCGCTTCCCGCGCCGCCTGTGCCGCCGGCGCCACCCCGCGCCTCCAGCGCCATGCGCTCCTGGCGCCGCCGCGGCCTGCAGCCGGGCCTGGTGGCGGCCTGGTTGCTGGCGGCGGTCGGGGTCACCGTCAGCCTGCTGCTGTGGCAGAAGGTCGATGGCATGCAGCAGCAGCTGGCGCGCCAGAGCGCCGATGCCGGCAACAAATCCGTCGAGGCGCGCACGCTGGCGCGCCAGGCCGAGGAAACCGTGCGTGACACCGCCGCCAAGGTGGCGGTGCTCGAGAGCAAGATGAGCGACATGAGCGCCTACCGCACGCAGCTCGAGGAACTGGTGCAGGTGGTGGCGCGCGCGCGCGACGAGAACCTGGCGGTCGAGCTGGAGGCCGCGCTGCGCGTGGCGCAGGACCAGACCCAGCTGACCGGCAGCGTCGAGCCGCTGCTGGCGGCGCTGCGCACCGCCGAGCGCCGGCTGGGCCGCAGCGTCGACCCGCGCCTGGTGCCGGTGTCGCGCGCCGTCGCCAGGGACCTGGAGCGCGTGAAGTCGGCCAGCATCCCGGACACCGCCGGCCTGCTGGCGCGCATCGACCAGCTGCTGCGGCAGGTGGACGAGCTGCCGGTGGCCAACGCGGTCGACCGCGCCGGGCTGGAGAAGCTGCCGCGCAGCGCGGCTGAGGACAAGGCGCCGGAAGTCTGGTGGCAGCGCTGGTGGCAGGCGTTCCAGAACGAGGCCGGCAACCTGCTGCGCGTCAGCCGCGTCGAGCGGCCCGAGGCCAGCATGATGAGCCCGGAGCAGGCCTTCTTCGTGCGCGAGAACCTCAAGCTGCGCCTGCAGGGCGCGCGGCTGGCGATCCTGGCGCGCCAGTACGAGGCCGCGCGCGCCGACCTGGCGGCGGCCTCGACCTCGCTCGGCACCTGGTTCGACCCGGCCTCGCGCCGCACCCAGGCTGCGGCCACGCTGCTGCAGCAGATCCAGGGCGTCACCAAGTCGGCCGAGCTGCCGCGCGTGCAGGAAACCCTGGCCGCGCTGGCCGGCGCCGTCGCCGCCAGCGGCCAGACGGGCGCGGGGCAGTAGCACACCATGCGCGCCGCGCTCTGGCTGATCGTCCTGTTCGCGGTGGCGGTGGCGCTGGCGCTGTTCGCCGGCGACAACCAGGGCACGGTGACGGTGTTCTGGCCGCCGCATCGCATCGATCTGTCGGTCAACCTGGTGCTGCTGCTGCTGGGCCTGCTGTTCGCGCTGGTGTACTGGGCCATGCGCGCGTTCACGGCGATGGTCGAGTTGCCGCGCCAGGCGCGCCGCTGGCGCGCCCAGCAGCGCGAGCGCGCCACCCACGGCCTGCTATTGGAAGCACTGACGCAGTTCTCGGCCGGGCGCTACCTGCGCGCGCGCAAGGCGGCCGAGGGCGCGCTGCTGCGCGAGCAGGCGCTGGCCGAGAGCGGCGAATCGCCGCCGCACGCGGTGGCGCTGCGCACGCTGGCGCACATGGCGGTGGCCGACAGTGCCCACGCGCTGCAGGACCAGGCCACGCGCGATACCCATCTGGTGCAGGCGCTTGGCGTCGCCGGCGGCGGCAGCCACGTGGCGCCCGAACTGCGCGAGGGCGTGCTGCTGCGCGCGGCGCGCTGGTCGCTGCAGGACCGCGACCCAGGCGGCGCGCTGGCGCGGCTCGACGAACTGCCCACCGGCGCGCACCGGCGCACCGCCGCGCTGCGCATCAAGCTCAAGGCGGCGCGCCAGTCGGGCCGCAGCGAGGAGGCCATGGACACCGCGCGCCTGCTGGCCAAGCACGGCGCCTTCTCGCCGCCGGCCGCGCGCAGCCTGGTGCGCGGCCTGGCGGCCGAGCGGATCCGCGGCGCGCGCGACCCGGCGCAGCTGGAGCAGGTCTGGGCTTCGCTCGATGCGGCCGAGCGCGGCATGCCCGAGCTGGCCCTGCGCGCGGCGCAGCACATGCTGAATCTGGGCGGCAGCCACGCCGTGGTGCGCCAGTGGCTGGCGCCGGTGTGGCAGCAGATGCTGGACCTGCCCGACGCCCTCGACGCCAGCGACCGGGTGCGCCTGGTGCAGCTGCTGGAAGCCGGCGTGGCCGACCCCGGCGCACCCACTGACCCCGACTGGCTGGCCCGCATCGAAGCCGCCGCCCAGGCCAACCCGCGCGACGCCAACCTGCAATACCTGGCCGGTATGGCCTGCCTGCACCGCGGCCTGTGGGGCCGGGCGCAGATGCTGCTGGCCCAGGCCACGCGCTCGCTGCACAACGAGGGCTTGCGCCGCCAGGCCTGGCGCGCGCTGGCGGAGTTGGCGGAGCAGCGAGGAGATAGGGAGGCGGCGGGGGAGGCGTGGAAGAGGGCGGCGGTGGGGTGAATCTTGGTGCTTTGCTTTCGGGATGGCTTAGGCCATGCGTCACAGCGCATTGAGTCAAGGCTACTACCAAGAGAGCATTCATGGCAAAGATGGTGTCGCTCATCCCCAAATCTTCTGTGCCCCATCCTTTTTTTTATCTCTTATGACTTTTACACAATCACAGTTCCCCGGTGGCTCGAAGAAGCGCGTCAATCGGGCTGGTGCAGCCGTGCGATGGAACTGCTACCGAGGAAGATCTTCGAGTGATTGATGAATGGCGAGCAGCACATCGCGGCGTACTGAACACGTTTCAAGCGATTCTCAGAAATCGTACGAGGGATACAGGAATTGCAGTGGCTCAGCGCCATAAACGAAAGCGAACGATTTTCGATAAATTGCTTAGATTTCCTCAGATGCAGCTTGCTCGGATGGACGATGTTGCGGGCTATCGGCTTATTTTTCGTCGTGTGAAAGATCTTTATGCCTTTCGCGAGAACTTTCACCGGGCACGATTTAATCATCAGCGACGAAATGATCTTGACAAGTACGATTACATAAACCAACCAAAGTTGAGTGGATACAGAGGCGTCCACGACGTCTACGAATACGATGTGAACTCTGAGATCGGAAAGAGTCTAGCGGGGCTTTACGTTGAGATTCAGTACCGAACTCTTGTCCAGCATGCCTGGGCTACAGCTGTAGAAGTCATTGGGTTCGTGACTGAGAGCCAACCGAAGTTCCGGAAGGGCGATCTCCGCTACGAGAGAGCTATGGCTTTGGCAAGTGAGATTCTTGCGCGTGCACATGAAAGCCTTAATGGGCCATTCCCCGATCTTCCGGATCGAGAACTTGTGAGCGAATTCTTGGCTCTGGATGGCGAGCTTCACTTGTTGCGGATGCTTCGAGGTCTGAATGCGACTAATAAGGCAGTCTCGGCGAAAAGGAATGCAATCCTGATCATGTCTGCGACTGGCGAACTCGAAGTTAGGATGTTTCGCGAAGCGCCCGATGCTCTTCACGCACTCTTTGAACTTGAGAAGGAAATGCCAGATCGAGATATTGTATTAGTACGTGCGGATACGAGCGATGAAGTCCGTATTGCATTTAAAAATTATTTTTCTGATGCGCGAGATTTTATTAAATTGATCGAAGACGGGTGTACCAAGCTTACTAAAACTCACGTAAAACGTCATGTTCCTGCGAAGGCTGCTCGGAAGGCAAGTTAACATTGTCTAACAAGTCGTTTGACAAAAACCTCACATCGTTTTGGCGTGAGGTTTTTTGACCGAGAGAAGTGCTGAGTGACTTGAGTTACACTGCGACGGCTTCCTTTACCTTGGCCTGTGCATCCGCTGGCGCCGGCGTCCGAATCAGGTAATCGAACGCACTCAAGGCCGCAGTCGACCCGGCCCCCGCCGCCACCACGATCTGCTTGTAGGGCACCGTGGTGCAGTCGCCGGCGGCGAACACGCCCGGCACGTTGGTCTCGCCGCGCGCGTTGACCTCGATCTCGCCGAACTTGCTGCGCTCCACCGTGGTGCCGAGCCATTCGGTGTTGGGCACCAGGCCGATCTGCACGAACACGCCTTCCAGGTCGACCGACGCATCGGTGCCGTCGGCGCGGTGCCTGAACTTCAGGCCGTCGACCTTGCCGCCCGAGCCGGTGATCTCGGTGGTCTGGGCGTTGGTGTGGATGGTGACGTTGGGCAGGCTCTTCAGCTTGTCGATCAGCACCGCGTCGGCCTTCATCTCGGGCAGGAACTCGAGCACGGTGACGTGCTTGACCACGCCGGCCAGGTCGATGGCGGCTTCGACGCCGGAGTTGCCGCCGCCGATCACGGCGACGTCCTTGCCCTTGAAGAGCGGGCCGTCGCAGTGCGGGCAATAGGCCACGCCCTTGGTCTTGTATTCCTGTTCGCCCGGCACGTTGACGTTGCGCCAGCGCGCGCCGGTGGCCAGGATCGCGGTGCGGCTTTGCAGCTGGCCGCCGTTGTCGAGCTTGACGGTGATCAGGCCGCCTTTCTCGGCCGCGGGCACCAACTCGGCCACGCGCTGGGCGTTCATGATGTCGACCTCGTAGTTGCGCACGTGCTGCTCCAGCGCGGCGGCGTAGGCAGGGCCGTTGGTCTCGGGGATGCCGGGGTAGTTGGCGATCTCCATGGTGTCGTTGACCTGGCCGCCAAAGCGCTCGGCCACCACGCCGGTGCGAATGCCCTTGCGCGCGGCGTAGATCGCCGCGGCGGCGCCGGCCGGGCCGCCGCCGACGATCAGCACCTCGAACGGCGCCTTGGCCGACAGCTTCTCGGCGTCGCGCTTGGCGGCGCCGGTGTCGACCTTCTGCAGGATCTCTTCCAGGCTCATGCGGCCGTTGGCGAAGTACTCGCCGTTCAGGTACACGGTGGGCACGCCCATGATCTCGCGCTGCTCGATCTCGTCCTGGAACAGGCCGCCGTCGATGACGGTGGTCTTGATGCGCGGGTTGACGATGCTCATCAGCGACAGCGCCTGCACCACGTCGGGGCAGTTGTGGCAGGACAGGCTCATGTAGACCTCGAAGTCGAGGTCGGCGTCGAGCGCCTGGATCTGCTCCAGCACGTCGGCCTCCACCTTGGGCGGGTGGCCGCCGGTCCACAGCAGGGCCAGGATCAGGCTGGTGAATTCATGCCCCATGGGGATGGCGGCAAAGCGCAGGCTGGTGTCGGTGCCCTTGGCCGCCAGGGTGAACGAGGGCTTGCGCGCGTCGCCGCCGTCGGTGCGCAGGCTGATCATGTCCGGGCGCGCGGCCACGACTTCTTCCAGCAGCTCGCGCAGTTCCTTCGACTGGTCGCCGTCGTCCAGCGAGGCCACCATCTCGAACGGCTGCTTCACGCGCTCGAGGTAGGCGGTCAGTTGTTGCTTGATGTCGTCGTCCAACATGGTGGGTTCTCCTTGTGCGATGGCTTCTGGCGCTTGCCTGGTGGGACGCTAGAGCCTTGTTTGATCAATAAAAAACCGAACGGCAGGGCTTGGGCGCCCTGTCGCCGTTCGGCGGGTTCAGAAGGCGCGGTGCTTCGACTTTTTGGTCGAGGCATCCGTGCGCGGGCTTGAACCGCGCACTGGATGCGCCCCTTGAGGGGAGGCGAGCTTAAGCTCGCTTCGGGGTGGTCAGATTTTTCCGACCAGGTCGATCGAGGGCGTCAGCGTCTTGGCGCCTTCCTTCCACTTGGCGGGGCAGACCTCGCCCGGGTGGGCGGCCGTGTACTGGGCGGCCTTCAGCTTGCGCACGGTCTCGGTGACGTCGCGGGCGATCTCGTTGGAGTGCACTTCCATGGTCTTGATGGTGCCGCTGGGGTCGATCACGAAGGTGCCGCGCAGCGCCAGGCCCTCTTCGGGGATGTGCACGCCGAAGGCGTTGGTCAGCTGGTGCGTGGGGTCGCCGACCAGGAAGAACTTGGCCTTGCCGACGGCATCCGAGGTCTCGTGCCAGACCTTGTGCGAGAAATGGGTGTCGGTGGTGACGATGTAGACCTCGGCGCCCGCCTTCTGGAACTCGTCGTAGTGCTCGGCCGCGTCCTCGATTTCGGTCGGGCAGTTGAAGGTGAAGGCGGCCGGCATGAAGATCACGACGGACCAGTTCTTGCCGTTGGACAGATTCTTCTCGGTCACTTCCTCGAACTTGCCGTTGTGGAAAGCCTGGGCCTTGAAGGGTTGGACCGTGGTGTTGATCAGGGACATGCGTGTTCTCCTTGGTTGATGAAACAAATCGACAGGGACAAATTATAGATTGTCACTATCAAAATATCAATGTATTTTGTCTAATCTATGGTTAGCGACGGGCTATGGTGCCCGGGGTGATGATGGCAGCGATCTGGCTCATGCGCTCACTACCCACCCGGCGCGCGGCCAATTTACACCAGAACCCGTGACGTCGGGGTGACCGGCGGTTTGACCATCGCAGTGGCACAAAAAAGCCGGACTGGGCCGTGGGGCCAGTCCGGCTCTTGCGGCGCGGCGATGCGCGCCCTGCGTCAGTGCGGTGCTTGCGGCGACTCGAACGGCAGCGTCATGGCACGCAAATCCTTGCGTGTTTCAACCAGCACCAGCGGACCGTCGTCGAACTCGACCAGCGGCGGCCGTTCACGCGGGACATGGATCGGGCGCGGCGCGGCGGCGATGGCGGCCTGCACGGCGGCGACCTTGTCGGCGTCGGAGTTGACCCATTGCAGGCCGGCGGCGTCGGCGATCTGCTGCAGCTGTTCGGTCGGCAGGCTGAACGAATCCACCCTGGGCATGGCGACCGCCGCGGCGGGCGTCGCGGCAACCGCGGCAGCAGCGGGTGCGGCCTCGATCGTCGGTGCGCTGGGTGCCGCAGCCGGCGCCTGCTCGTCGGCCGTGTCCGGCAACGGCGGTTCGTCTGTGCCGGCCGGGGCCGGGGCTGGCACATCGGCACCGCGCGTGAAGTACGAGCGCGGCGCCGCCTCAGCGGCGTCGCTGCTCGCGCCGTTGATGGCCACCGCTTCGACCGACTCGGGCGTGTCGGTGCTGGCCGGGCTGTCACGGTGCTCGCCTTGGCGCTCGCGGCGCTCGCGGCCGTAGCGATCGCGCGAACGGCGCTCGCGGCGCTCCTCGCTGGGCGCGCTCTCGGTGGGCGCCGTGCTGTCGGTGCTGGCGCCATCCACGCTGGCGACCGTGGCGTCGCTGGCGAGCGGCTTGTTCTCCGCGCGCTCGGTGCGTTCGCCGCGCTCGGTGTGATCGCGCCGGCCTTCGCCGCGGCCACGCCGGCTGCCGCCGCGGCTGGAGCGCGTGCTCTGGCTGTCGGCGCTTGCGGTTTCGGCGGCTGGGCTGTCGCTGCCGCGGGCGCTCAGCTCCTCGGTGCTGACCGGCGCTTCCTTCTCGCGCGCCTGCTTGCGCTCGCCGCGCTCGCTGCTGCGCCGGCCGTTGTCGCGGCCACTGCCCGATCCGTCGGCGCGCGCTTCGTCGCGGCGTCTTTCGTCGCCCTGCTTGCGGCCTTCGCCGCGGCCACGGCCGCCGCGTCCGCCGCGACGCTCGCCGTCGCGACCAGAGCGGGCGGTCTTCTTCTCTTCCGCCACCGGCTCGGGTGCCGGCGTGGGCGCGGGCGTCACGGCGGGCGGCGCGGCGCCGAACAGGCCCTTCAGCCAGGCCATCAGGCCGCCGCCGGCTGCCGGCGCGGCCGCCGTGGCCGCCACGGCGGGTGCCGCGGGCGTGGCCGCGACCGGTTCGGGGGTCGGCTCCGGCTGCGGCGCCGGGCTGTCGCGCAGCACGCCCTTGATGACCGGCTGCTGGCGGTTGGTCGGCTCCTGGCTGCGGCGCGTCACCGTGGTCGGGTCCTCGAACTCCTCGGCCAGCTTGTAGCTGGAGTCGATGTCGTCCAGGCGCGGGTCGTCGTGCTTGAGGCGCTCGAGCTTGTAGTGCGGCGTCTCCAGCGTCTTGTTGGGCACCAGGGTGACGTTGACGCGCTGCTTGAGTTCGATCTTGCCGATCTCGGGGCGCTTCTCGTTCAGCAGGAAACTGGCCACCTCCACCGGCACCTGCACGTTGACGGCGGCGGTGTTGTCCTTCATGGACTCTTCCTGGATGATGCGCAGGATCTGCAGCGCCGACGATTCGGTGTCGCGCACATGGCCGGAGCCGCCGCAGCGCGGGCAGGGGATCGAGGCGCCCTCCGACAGCGCCGGCTTCAGCCGCTGGCGGCTCATCTCCAGCAGGCCGAACTTGCTGATCGAGCCGAACTGCACGCGGGCGCGGTCCTGGCGCAGCGCCTCGCGCAGCCGGGTTTCGACCTCGCGCCGGTTCTTGGCCTCTTCCATGTCGATGAAGTCGATCACGATCAGGCCGCCCAGGTCGCGCAGGCGCATCTGGCGCGCCACCTCGTCGGCGGCCTCCAGGTTGGTGCGGGTGGCGGTCTCCTCGATGTCGCCGCCCTTGATGGCGCGCGCCGAGTTGACGTCGACCGCCACCAGCGCCTCGGCGTGGTCGATCACGACGGCGCCGCCCGAGGGCAGCTGCACCACGCGGCTGTAGGCCGATTCGATCTGGTGCTCGATCTGGAAGCGGCTGAACAGCGGTGCGTTGTCGCGGTAGCGCTTGACCTTGGCCGCGTGCTCGGGCATCACGTGGCTCATGAACTGGTGCGCCTGCTCGTAGATGTCGTCGGTATCGATCAGGATGTCGCCGATGTCGCCATTGAAGTAGTCGCGGATGGCGCGGATCACCAGGTTCGATTCCTGGTAGATCAGGAAGGCGCCCTTGCCGGCCCGGGAGGCGTCGTCGACGGCGGTCCAGAGCTTGAGCAGGTAGTTCAGGTCCCACTGCAACTCGGGCGCGCTGCGGCCGATGCCGGCGGTGCGGGCGATGATGCTCATCCCCTTCGGGTAGTCGAGCTGGTCCATCGCCTCCTTTAGCTCGGCGCGGTCCTCGCCCTCGATGCGGCGGCTGACGCCACCGCCGCGCGGGTTGTTGGGCATCAGCACCACGTAGCGGCCGGCTAGGCTGACGAAGGTGGTCAGCGCCGCGCCCTTGTTGCCGCGCTCTTCCTTCTCGACCTGCACCAGCAGTTCCTGGCCTTCCTTGATCACCTCGTTGATCTTGGCCTGGCTGACGGCGACGCCGTCGGCAAAGTACTGGCGCGAGATTTCCTTGAACGGCAGGAAGCCGTGGCGTTCCTCGCCGTAGTCGACGAAGCAGGCTTCCAGCGACGGCTCGACGCGCGTCACCACGGCCTTGTAGATGTTGCCCTTGCGCTGTTCGCGCCCCTCGATCTCGATCTCGTAATCGAGCAGTTTCTGTCCATCGACGATTGCCAGGCGGCGCTCTTCGGCCTGCGTGGCGTTGATCAGCATCCGTTTCATGATGCGTTGTCCTTCAAGTCAAAAGCAGTCACGGCTCCCCGCAGGGAGCCCCAGATGCCTTGGACGACGCGTGGATACGGGTGGAATCGCTGCCCGGGCGAATGACCTTGGGCGGAAGAGGGCGCGGTGCGCGGTCTTCCGGACCGCTGAACGGACGGGTTCAGCGGCCGCGGTCAGGCGGGGGAGCGTGGACGGGTGCGAGTGGCGCCGGTGCAAGGCAGGCCAGCCGTGGGGTGGCTGCGTGCGCTGGCGTGGCGCCCGGCAAGGCTCGATCGGGCTCGAAGCCGGCCAGCCGCAGCCAGCGCCTCAGGACCATGATCAATGCCATCAGCACGAATGTCTCGCTTTCGATCCGACCCGCAGAGCCATTCGTATGGACGGCCTGCCGGTCATGGGTATTCCAGATTCAGTATGTCATCGCGTCGGCCCGACCTGCGCTTTTGTCGCCGGGCGGCCCGAAGGTTCGGGGGCAGGGCGTTTTCTTGTGCAGGTGTGGCATCGACCTTCACCGGCGGCGGCTCGTGGGCCTCTGGAATAGACTACCTGCTCAAACAAGGCAGTGACTTCCATTTCAAATTCAACCACTTACGGCCGGCCGCCAGTGAGTCGCATTATAGATGTCAAGCGCGCCATCGCGCCGACCCCGGACAAACCCGAGGTCGGCTGGCTGAGCGTGGACGAGGACAGCGCCGGCCAGCGGCTGGACAATTTCCTGCAGCGGCATCTGAAAGGCGTGCCCAAGACCTACGTGTACCGCATCATCCGCTCGGGCGAGGTGCGCGTGAACAAGGGCCGGGCCGCCGCCGACACGCGCGTCGCCGCCGGCGATGTGGTGCGGGTGCCGCCGGTGCGCGTCAGCGAGCGCTCGCCCGAGGACAAGGCCGCCGCTGCGCCGGCGCGCGAATTCCCGATCCTGCTGGAGGACGAGCACCTGATCGCGATCGACAAGCCGGCCGGCGTCGCGGTGCATGGCGGCTCGGGCGTGAGCTTCGGCGTCATCGAGCAGTTGCGCCGCGCCCGGCACCACGGGCAGGCGGGCGGGCTGCGCTTTCTGGAATTGGTGCACCGGCTGGACCGCGAAACCAGCGGCGTGCTGCTGCTGGCCAAGAAGCGCAGCGCGCTCAAGCAACTGCAGGACCAGTTCCGCCAGCGCGCTACCGGCAAGACCTACCTGGCGCTGGTGCTGGGCGACTGGCCCGAGCGCCTCAAGGTGATTGATGCGCCGCTGCGCCGGTACCTGCTGGAGGGCGGCGAACGCCGTATGAAGGTCGCCGCCGCGGGCGACCCCGAGGGCATGCGCTCGATCAGCCTGGTCAGGGTGCACGAGCGGCTGGCGGGCTTCACGCTGCTGGAGGTCACCATCAAGACCGGCCGCACGCACCAGATCCGCGTGCATCTGGCGAGCCAGGGCCACCCGATCGCCGGCGACGACAAGTACGGCGACTTCGAGCGCAACAAGGCCTTGCAAAAGCAGGGCTTGAGGCGCATGTTCCTGCATGCGTGGCGGCTGCAGTTCGTTCATCCCGCCACTTCCGAGGCCGTCGAGCTGCTGGCGCCGCTGCCGCCCGACTTGCTCGCATTCACCCAGCTATGCCACGCCCGCGCCAATACGACCTGATCTGCTTCGACTGGGATGGCACCTTGTTCGATTCGACGGCGATCATCGTGCGCAGCATCCAGCAGGCCGTGCTCGACGTCGGTGGTGCGCGCCCGAGCGACGAGGCCGCCGCCTACGTGATCGGCATGGCGCTGATGCCGGCGCTGGCCAATGCCGCGCCCGATGTGCCGCCGGAGAAATACCCCCAGCTGGGCGCGCGCTACCGCCATCACTACTTCGCGCACCAGCACGATATCAGCCTGTTCGATGGCGTGCTGCCGATGCTGGCGGAGCTGAGAAGTCGCCACCACTGGCTCAGCGTAGCCACCGGCAAGAGCCGGCGCGGGCTCGACGAGGTGCTGGCCTCGCGGCAGCTGCACGGCGTGTTCGACGGCTCGCGCACCGCCGACGAGACCGCCGGCAAGCCCGACCCGCGCATGCTGCACGAGCTGATGCGTGAGTTCGGCGCCGACCCCGCGCGCACGCTGATGATCGGCGACACCACGCACGATCTGCAGATGGCGCTGAACGCCGGCTGCGCCAGCGTCGGCGTGGGCTACGGCGCGCACGACACGCAGGACTTCGATGCGCTGCGGCCGCGCTTTGTCGCGCGTTCGGTGGGCGAGCTGCGTGGCTGGCTGGCCGAGCATGCCTGACGGCGGCCGAACATGGCGCACATTCGGGACCACCTGCAGCCCCCCATCGCGCTGTGCAGTTCGAGCGAGTTGCGGGACGGCGGCCTGGCCGTGCCCTTCGACGTGGTCTACGCGGGTCACACCATGCGCGCGTTCGCGATTCGCTTCGAGGGGCGGGTGCATGCCTACCTCAACCGCTGCACGCACGTGGCGATGGAGATGGACTACCAGCCCAACCGCTTCTTCGACGACAGCGGCCGCTGGCTGATTTGCGCCACGCACGGCGCCGTGTACGCGCCGGACACCGGCGTGGGCGTCGGCGGGCCGTGCCAGGGCGGACTGGTCAAGATCGTGCTGAGCGAGGCCGACGGCGTGGTGTCCTGGCACCCCAGCGACTTGCTGCAGCCGCTGGTGTTCTGACGTCGCCTGGTCCGGCGCGACCGCGGCTGGTGGACAATTCCGCCTGTTGCAGTCTTCGCGCACCGTATCGAACACCATGGAAAACCAAGTCACGCCCAGCGCCCGCACGCCCAACTGGGAGCGGGCGACGATCGAGAAGCTGCTGCTCGCCGACATGCGCGAGCGCCGCGCGGCAAGGCGCTGGCGCATGGTCCGCAGCGTGCTGTGGATGCTGCTGTTCGGCGCGCTGATCTGGGTGCTGGGCCGCGATGCGCTGCCCGTTGCTGCGCCCAGCGCCACCCACACGGCGATGGTCGCCATCCGCGGCGAGATCTCGGACCAGGGCGAGGCCAGCGCCGAATCCGTGCTGCCGGCGCTGCGCAGCGCGATGGAAGACAAGGGCGCGCAGGCGCTGGTGCTGCTGATCAACTCGCCCGGCGGCAGCCCGGTGCAGGCGGGCCTGATCAGCGACGAGATCCAGCGTCTGCGCACCCTGCACGACAAGCCGGTGTACGCGGTGGTCGAGGAGGCCTGCGCGTCGGGCGCCTACTACATTGCCGCCGCCGCCGACCGCATCTACGTCGACAAGGCCAGCATCGTCGGCAGCATCGGCGTGCTGATGAACGGCTTCGGCTTCGTGGACGTGATGGAGAAGCTGGGCGTGGAACGGCGCCTGCTGACGGCGGGCGAGAACAAGGGTTTCCTCGATCCGTTCAGCCCGCAGTCGGAAGAGCACCGCCAGCACGCGCAACTGATGCTGAACCAGATCCACCAGCAGTTCATCGACGTCGTCAAGAGCGGCCGCGGCGAGCGCCTGAAGGAGGTGCCGGGCATGTTCAGCGGCCTGCTCTGGACTGGCGAGCAGGCGGTGCAGATCGGGCTGGCGGATGAGTTCGGCAGCCTGGATTCGGTGGCGCGCGAGGTCGTCAAGGCCGAACGGGTGATCGACTACACCAACCGCGAGAACCTGGCCGAGCGCTTCGCCAAACGCCTGGGCGCCGGCGTCGGCCAGGGTGCAGTGAGCGCGGTGCGTGCGCTGACCGGGGTGCGCTGACAGGCCGTGGCGCCGGAATCAGGCGCCGATGCCGAAGATGGCGGGTCGATCCGCCGCGAAGTCGCCGGCCTGGGCGTCCTGGCGCCAGGCCGCCACGGTGGTGCTGCGCGTGGCGCCGTGCGTCAGCGTCAGGCTGTGGCTGACCGATAGCCGGGTGCCGGGCCGCAGCGTTTGCAGCAACGCCTTCAGCAGGCTGGCGTTGCGGTACGGGGTTTCGATGAACAGCTGGGTCTGGCCGCTGCGCAGCGCCAGCGCCTCGAGTTCGCGGATGCGCCCGGCACGCGCTTGCGCTTCCGTGGGCAGGTAGCCGACGAAGGCGAAATTCTGGCCGCCCAGGCCACTGGCCGCCAGCGCCAGCAAGGGCGACACGGGCCCCACCAACGGCACCACGTCGATGCCCAGCTCGTGCGCGGCGCGCACCACCGAGCTGCCGGGGTCGGCCACGGCCGGCATGCCGGCTTCGCTGACCAGGCCGATGTCGATGCCCTGCAGCGCCGGGGCCAGCAGCGGGCGCGCGTCGAAGCGCTGGGCGCCGCCGTGGTCGCCCTTCTTGTGCACCGTGCGCGGCAGTTCAGCGATCTGCAGCGCCTGGATCGGCTGCGCCAGCGGCAGCAGCGCGTCGACGCGCTTGAAGAAGGCGCGGGTGGACCTGGCGTTCTCGCTGATCCAGTGGCTGAGCGTGGATGCGATCCGCAGCGTGCGCGCCGGCAGCACCTCGTCCAGCGGCGCCTGCATGTCGCAGCCGTGGTCGAGCGGGGTCGGCACCAGATACAGCCGGCCCGGTGTGGCGCCCGTGCTCACGGCAGCGTCAGGCCGGCGGCGCGCAGCAGGCGCGTGGTGCGGATCAGCGGCAGGCCGATCAGCGCCGTGGGGTCGTCGCTGTGGATGGCCTCCAGCAGGGCGATGCCCAGGCCTTCGCTCTTGGCACTGCCGGCGCAGTCGTAGGGCTGCTCGGTGTGCAGGTAGCGTTCGATCTCCTCGTCCGTCAGCGGGCGGAACTGCACCCGCACGTCGGCCAGCTCCGCCTGTTCGAAGCCGGTGGCGCGGCAGCACACCGCCACCGCGGTATGGAACAGCACATCGCGGCCGCGCATGCGCCGAAGCTGCAGGCGCGCGCGCTCGTGCGTGCCGGGCTTGCCGAGCGCCTCGCCGTCCAGCTCGGCCACCTGGTCGGAGCCGATCACGATCGCCTCGGGGTGGCGCGCGGCGACCTCGCGCGCCTTGGCGCGGGCCAGCCGCAGCGCCAGTTCGCGCGGGCTTTCGCCGGCGTGCGGGGTTTCGTCGGCCAGCGGCGCGTCGGATTCGAACGGCAGGCCCAGGCGCGCCAGCAGGTCGCGCCGGTAGCGCGAGGTGGAGCCCAGCACCAGGCGGCGATGCGGCGTGGCCGCGGGGACGGTGGCTGTCATGGCGGCGATTCTCTTACACTGCCGCGATGAGCAAGCTGTTCCAAGCCGAGCGGCTCGATGTCGCCGCCTTCGCGCAGGCGCAGGCGCGCCTGGAAGGCCGCGATCCGCTGAGCGCGTACCCGCGCCTGCTGCCGCAGTTGCATGCGGCGCCGGCCGAGGCATCGACGCTGGACTGGACCGCCCAGGGTGGGTATCGTCGCGCCGTCGACGGCAGCCAGCGGCCGGCGCTGCAGCTGCGTGCCAGCACGACACTGCCGCTGACCTGCCAACGCTGCCTGGGCCAAGTGATGACGCCGGTCGACATCGACCGGCATTTCGTCTTCATGCCGGACGAGGACACGGCGGCGGCGCTGGACGACGCGTCCGACGACGATCTGCTGGCGCTGGAGGACCACCTCGATCTGTACGGCCTGATCGAGGACGAGCTGTTGCTGGCCCTGCCGCTGGTGCCGCGCCACGAGCAGTGTCCGGAGAAGGTGCAGCTGGGCGTGGCGGATGCCGATTTTGATGCCGGCGCCGAGGAACGGCCGCATCCGTTCGCGGCGCTGGCGGCGCTGAAGAAACCCGGCACCCATTGACGGGCGCGAATTTCCGCCCACGTACCTGGTAATAGAGCTTCGAAAAGCTTATAATCAAAGGCTTTTCCAATTCGCGGGTGCACCGGATTGCCGGTGCTTTCAGGTTGGGAATCTCCGCACATGTTTTTAGCGCCGCCGGCAATGGCGCCGCGCAGTCACCAGACATTTCGAAGGAGCCGCCATGGCCGTTCAGCAAAACAAGAAGTCGCCGTCCAAGCGCGGCATGCACCGTTCGCACAACGCCCTGCAGGCGCCCGGCATCGCCGTGGAGCCGACCACCGGCGAAACGCACCTGCGCCACCACATCAGCCCGAACGGCTTCTACCGTGGCCGTCAGGTGATCAAGCCCAAGACCGAGGCCTGATGGCCTGACCGGGGTGGGTGCGCGCCGCTGCGCCGTCCCCATTCCACCCTTGCCGGGCCCGGCGCTACCTTGGTGTGGCTTCGGGCCTTTGCCGTTTCTGGCGGCTGGCTGGTTTTTTCGTGGGGATGCCGGGCGACATGTCCGGGCGAGTTCGGGGCTTGCATGATCGTTCTGGCTGTCGATTGCATGGGCGGGGACCACGGCCCCGGTGTCACGCTGCCGGCCTGCGAGCGCTTCCTGCAGACGCATGCCCAGGCGCGCCTGCTGCTGGTCGGTCAGCCCGAAGCGCTGGGCGGCTTCGCCCATGCACGCGCCACGCTGGTGGCCGCCAGCCAGGTGGTCGGCATGGACGACGCCATCGAGGTGGCGCTGCGCAAGAAGAAGGATTCGTCGATGCGCGTGGCGATCCAGCAGGTCAAGGACGGCACCGCCCAGGCCGCGGTGTCGGCCGGCAACACCGGCGCGCTGATGGCGGTGGCGCGCTACCTGCTCAAGACCATGGACGGTATCGAGCGCCCGGCCATCGCGACCCAGATGCCGAACGCCCGGGGCGGCGCCACCACGGTGCTGGACCTGGGCGCCAACGTCGACTGCACGGCCGAGCACCTGCTGCAGTTTGCCGTCATGGGCTCGGCGCTGGTCTCGGTGCTGAAGGACGATCCCCAGCCCAGCGTCGGCCTGCTCAACATCGGCGAGGAAGCCATCAAGGGCAGCGAGGAGATCAAGCGCGCCGGCGAACTGCTGCGCGCGGCCGCGGCCTCGGGCGACCTGAACTTCATCGGCAACGTCGAGGGCAACGACATCTTCAAGGGCACCGCCGACATCGTGGTCTGCGACGGTTTCGTCGGCAACGTGGCGCTCAAGACCAGCGAGGGACTGGCGGCGATGATCGTGCAGTTCCTGCGCGAGGAGTTTTCGCGCAACCTGCTGACCAAGCTGGCGGCGGCGGTGTCGTACCCGGTGCTGTCGGCGCTGAAGCGGCGCATGGACCACCGCCGCTACAACGGCGCCGCGCTGCTGGGCCTGCGCGGGCTGGTTTTCAAGAGCCACGGCTCGGCCGATGCGCTGGCCTTCGAGCAGGCGCTGTGCCGCGCGTATGATGCGGCCCACCATCAGTTGCTGGCGCGCGCGCAGGCACGCATTGCCCACGCCGCGCCGTTGCTGGCCAGGGCAGGCTGATCGAGCGATGCCAGCCTACCTTGCATAGAAGAAGATTTGATGACTGCAGCTTATTCCCGCATCACGGGCACCGGCAGCTACCTGCCGCCGCGCCGCGTGAGCAATGACGAACTGGTGGCCGAACTGGCCGCGCGGGGTGTCGAGACATCGCACGACTGGATCGTCGAGCGCACCGGCATCGAGGCGCGCCATTTCGCCGCGCCCGACGTGCCGGCAAGCGAGCTGGCGGTGCCGGCAGCGCAGGCCGCGCTTGAGGCGGCCGGGCGGGTACCGGCGGACATCGACCTGATCATCGTCGCCACCTCGACGCCGGACATGGTGTTTCCGTCGACGGCGGCGATCGTGCAGCACAAGCTGGGCATCGCCGGCTGCCCGGCGTTCGACGTGCAGGCGGTGTGCAGCGGTTTCGTCTACGCACTGACGGTGGCCGACGCCATGATCGCCAGGGGTGCGGCCAGCAAGGCGCTGGTGATCGGCGCCGAGGTGTTCAGCCGCATCCTCGATTTCGAAGATCGCGGCACCTGCGTGCTGTTCGGCGACGGCGCCGGTGCGGTGGTGCTGGAGGCCAGCGAGGCCCCGGGCATTCTGGCGACCGACCTGCATGCGGATGGCAAGCACGTCGGCATCCTGTGCGTGCCCGGCAGCGTCTCGGGGGGCCAGGTGCTGGGCGATCCGCTGCTCAAGATGGACGGACAGGCGGTGTTCAAGCTGGCGGTCAGCGTGCTGGACAAGGCGGCGCGCGCGGTGCTGGACAAGGCCGGCAAGCAGGAGTCGGACATCGACTGGCTGATTCCGCACCAAGCCAACATCCGCATCATGCAGGGCACGGCCAGGAAACTGCACCTGCCGCTGGAGAAGATGGTGGTCACCGTGCACGAGCATGGCAACACCTCGGCGGCCTCGATTCCGCTGGCGCTGGACCATGGCGTGCGCAGCGGTGAGGTCAAAAAGGGCCAGACTTTGCTGCTGGAAGGCGTCGGCGGCGGCTTCACCTGGGGTGCCGTGCTGCTGGTGCTGTGACGACGTCCATCGGCTCGTCATGATCGCTGTTTAGTTGTGAGGCTGCGGGCTGTTCGAACATGAAACCGATTGCATTTGTCTTTCCCGGCCAGGGGTCGCAGAGCGTGGGCATGCTGGATGCCTGGGGCGAGCATCCCGCGGTCCAGGCCACGCTGCAGGAGGCGTCCGATGCGCTGGGCGAGGACCTGGACTTCCTGATCCGCAATGGTCCCAAGGAGGCGCTGGCGCTCACCACCAACACCCAGCCGGTGATGCTGGTGGCCGGCGTGGCCTGCTGGCGCGCCTGGCGCGCCGAGGGCGGGGCGCTGCCGGCGGCGGTCGCGGGGCATTCGCTGGGCGAATATTCGGCGCTGGTCGCCGCCGAGGCGCTGTCCCTGGCACAGGCGGTGCCGCTGGTGCGCCTGCGCGCGGCGGCCATGCAGGAGGCGGTGCCGGTCGGTGCCGGTGCCATGGCGGCGATCCTGGGCCTGGAGGCGGCCAAGGTGGTCGAAGGCTGCGCCGAGGCAACCCGGGCCATGGGTGAGAGCGCCCAAGAACTGGTCGAGGCGGTCAACTTCAACGATCCGGTGCAGACCGTGATCGCCGGCACCAAGGCGGCGGTGGAAAAGGCCTGTGAGGTGCTCAAGGCCAAAGGCGCCAAGCGCGCGCTGCCGCTGCCGGTGTCGGCGCCGTTTCATTCCAGCCTGATGAGGCCGGCAGCCGAGCGGCTCAAGGCCGCGCTGACCGAGATCAGGTTCGCCGCGCCGACGATCCCGGTGGTCAACAACGTCGATGTGGCGATCGAGAGCGAGCCGGACCGCATCCGTGACGCGCTCTACCGCCAGGCTTTCGCGCCGGTGCGGTGGGTGGAATGCATCTCGCAGATCAAGGCCATGGGCCTGGATACCGTGGTGGAATGCGGACCCGGCAAGGTGCTGGCGGGCATGACCAAGCGCATCGATGCCGGCTTGACGGGCCTGGCCATGTACGATCCGGCGACGCTGGCCGAAGTCAAGGCCCAGGTGAACTGAACAGCTGAGGAAGAACACACGCATGTCCGAGAGGGTTCTGGCAGGCCAGGTGGCGCTGGTGACGGGTGCCTCGCGCGGCATCGGCGCCGCGATCGCGCAGGAACTGGCGGCGCGCGGCGTCAAGGTCATCGGCACCGCCACCACCGAAGAGGGCGCGGGCCGCATCGGTGCGGCGCTGGCAGCGCACGCCGGCTGCTGTGGCGCGGCGCTCGACGTCAACGACGCCGCGGCCTGCGAGGCGCTGATCGAGGCCATCATCAAGGAGCATGGCGCGCTGCACGTGCTGGTCAACAACGCCGGTATCACGCGCGATCAGCTGGCCATGCGCATGAAGGACGAGGACTGGGACGCGGTGCTGGACACCAACCTGAAGGCGGTGTTCCGCATGAGCCGTGCCGTGATGCGGCCGATGATGAAGCAGCGCTACGGCCGCATCGTCAGCATCACCAGCGTGATCGGCGCTTCCGGCAACCCGGGTCAGGCCAACTACGCGGCGGCCAAGGCCGGCGTGGCGGGCATGACGCGGGCGCTGGCGCGCGAACTGGGCAGCCGTGGCATCACCGTCAACTGCGTGGCGCCGGGCTTCATCGCCACCGACATGACGGCGGCGCTGGGCGAGCAGCAGCAAAAGGCGCTGGCCGCACAGATCCCGCTTGGCCGCCTCGGCCAGCCAGCCGACATCGCGCATGCCGTGGTCTACCTGGCGAGCCCCGAGGCGGGCTACATTACCGGGCAGGAGCTGCATGTCAATGGCGGCATGTTCATGGCCTGAGACCCTACACTCGCGAGTTCGCGCCCGCCGCCATCGATCGGCGTGTAAGCGCGGGTAAAATCCTTTTTTTCATCACCCTCAGAGGGAACCCATGAGCGATATCGAAGCACGTGTCAAGAAAATCATCGCCGAGCAACTCGGCGTGGAAGAGTCTCAGGTCACCAACGAAAAAGCCTTCGTGGCCGATCTGGGTGCCGACTCGCTCGACACGGTGGAACTGGTGATGGCGCTGGAAGACGAGTTCGGTATCGAGATTCCGGACGAGGACGCCGAGAAGATCACCACCGTGCAGGCCGCGATCGATTACGCCAACAGCAAGAAGGCCTGACACGCGATGAGCCGACGCCGCGTCGTCGTCACTGGCCTGGGCTGCGTCAGCCCCGTGGGCAACACGGTGGCCGAGAGCTGGGCCGGCGTGCTTGCGGGCCGCTCGGGCATCGATCAGATCACGCGCTTCGACGCCAGCACCTTCGCCAGCCGCATCGCCGGCGAGGTGCGCGGGCTGGACATTTCGCCGCAGATCTCGGCGAAAGAGGCGCGCACTATGGATACCTTCATCCATTATGGCATCGTCGCCGCCGCCGAGGCGGTGCAGGATGCGGGCCTGGTCACCGGCGAGGCGCTGGATGAGGCGGCCGCCACGCGCATCGGCTGCGTGATCGGCTCCGGCATCGGCGGTCTGCCGCTGATCGAGGACACCCATGCCGAGTGGGCCGCGCGCGGTGCGCGGCGCATCTCGCCGTTTTTCGTCCCCGCCTGCCTGGTCAACATGGTGGCCGGGCACGTGTCGATGAAGTTCGGTTTCAAGGGCCCGAACCTCGCCATCGCCACCGCCTGCACCACCGGCCTGCATTGCATCGGTGACGCGGCGCGCATCATCGAGTACGGCGACGCCGACGTGATGATTGCCGGTGGCACCGAGTCGACGGTGTCGCCGCTGGGCGTCGGGGGCTTCGCGTCGATGCGGGCGCTGTCGACCCGCAACGACGATCCGAAGACCGCCTCGCGCCCCTGGGACCGCGATCGCGACGGTTTCGTGCTTGGCGAGGGTGCCGGCATCGTGGTGCTGGAAGAATACGAGTACGCCAAGCGGCGTGGCGCCAGGATTTACGCCGAGGTGGCCGGCTTCGGCATGAGCGCCGATGCGGGCCACATGACCGCGCCCAACATGGACGGCCCGCGCCGCGCCATGCTGGCGGCCCTGCGCAACGCCGGCGTCAACGCCGACCAGGTGGACTACGTCAACGCGCACGGCACCTCCACGCCGCTGGGCGACCTGAACGAGTCGAACGCGATCAAGGCGGCGCTGGGCGAGCGCGCACGGTCGCTCGTGGTGAGCTCGACCAAGTCCATGACCGGCCACCTGCTGGGCGGCGCCGGCGGCGTCGAGAGTGTGTTCACCATCCTGGCGCTGCATGAGCAGAAGGCGCCGCCGACCATCAACATCTTCAACCAGGATCCCGAGTGCGACCTGGATTACTGCGCCAACGAGGCGCGCGACATGAAGATGGACGTGGCGCTGAAGAACAATTTCGGTTTCGGCGGCACCAACGGCTCGGTGGTGTTTCGGCGCATTTGAGGACAGACGGCGCCGCAGGCGCTGCTGTGTGGGGCGAGAGCCGGGCTCTGGCGGCGTTGGCCGCCGCATGTTCCATTCAAATGGGGCGACGCAATGACTGATGCGCCCGCCGTGAGCTATCCCGTGGGCCGTACGCCGACTCTGGCCATCATGCTGGCGCTGTTGTGGCTGGCCGGCTTGCTGCCGGCGGCGGTCATCGTCAGGCAGCAGGACGGGCTGGGCGTTTTCGCCATCGGCCTTGGCCTGCTGGCGGCGGGCGCTGCGCTGTCGGCGTTCTGGCGCGGGCAGCGCGCCCGGCTGCTGCGCTGGGATGGCGCCTGCTGGGGCCTGCGCGAGGGCGCGTTGGAATCGACCTCCGACGAAGCCCGGGTGGCGGTGCATCTCGACCTGCAGCGCGTGTTGCTGCTGTCCTACCGCGACCCCCAGCGTGCGCGTCGCTCGTGGCTGTGGGCGCAGGCATCAAGCGATCCGCAGCGCTGGCATCTGCTGCGCTGTGCGCTATATTCATCGGCCAAGTCCGTCGCGCGGTCCGAGTCCGAAGCTGGCGCCGAGGCCGAGCGCGCCTGACAACGCAGAGCGCTCAACCAGTCGACAACAAGAGTACGTGCTGCGTGTCCGATCAACCCGCTTCTCCTCCTGCTCCGTCCGACAGCGATGCGCTGCTGGTCGAGCGCGCGGTTGCGGGCGATCAGCGCGCCTACGAATTGCTGGTGATCAAGTACCAGCGCCGCATCGAGCGCCTGATCGGCCGCATGGTGCGCGACGTCGATCTGGTGCCGGACATCGCGCAGGAAACCTTCATCCGTGCCTGGCGCGCGCTGCATCAGTTCCGTGGCGACGCCCAGTTCTACACCTGGCTGTACCGGATCGCCGTCAATACGGCCAAGAAAGCCTTGATGGAACTCAAGCGCGACCCGGTGGTTACCGAGGCGGCGCTGCACGCGGCCGATGACGGCGATGAAACTTCCAGACACGAGAATGAACTAACTTCCGACTCCACGCCGGAGTCCGAATTGGCGGCACGCGAAATTGCCGCCGCGGTCAATGCGGCGATGGAGGCACTGCCCGATGATCTGCGCCAGGCCGTGACGCTGCGCGAGATCGAGGGCCTGAGTTACGAAGAGATTGCGGAAGCCATGAATTGCCCCATCGGCACCGTGCGATCGCGGATTTTTCGCGCGCGCGAGGCCATCTCCGCCAGGGTCAAGCCCTTGCTGAGCCATCAGACGGGCAAACGCTGGTAGAGGCGGGCGATTTTTGTGGATCGGTGATGGTGAGCGTGATGAACAAGCAGTTTGAAACCCGGATCGAGCGCGAGAGCATTTCCGCCCTGATGGACGGCCAGTTGCGCGCCGACGAAATGCCGGCTGTCATGCAGGGCATGAACTCAAGCGAGGCGTGCGATTGCTGGCAGCTCTACCACCTGGTGGGCGACGTGCTGCGCTCACCCGATCTGGCCGCCTGCGCCCACGATGCCGACTTCATCATCGGCCTGCGCGAGCGGCTGGCGGGCGAGGCGCCGCCGTCGCCGGCCATGGCGCCGACACCGGTGGTGGTGGGCGCTGCTGCGCGTGTGGCCGCCAACGATGGCGTGTTTCGCTGGAAGATGGTCGCCGGGCTGGCGTCGTTCGCGGCCGTGGCGGCGCTCGGCTGGGGCGTGCTGGGCGGTCTGGGCCCGCAGTCCGGCGGTGCGCAGTTGGCCCAGAGCCAGGGCGAACCCGCTGGCTCGACGCGCGTGGTGGCGCTGACGCCGCCGCTGGCGGCGAGCAGTGCCTCACTCCCGATGGCCGACGCGGAAGCGGTGATGGTGCGTGATCCGCGCCTGGATGAATTGCTGGCCGCGCACCGCCAGGCGGTGGGCGCATCGGCGCTGGGCAACTCGGCGGGATTCATGCGCAACGTGACTTTCGATGGTGCCGGACGTTGACTGCCCGCATGCCGAGCCGGTTGGTTGATCGGGCGGGCCGCCGCGGGGTCGCGCTCGGCGGCCTGAGCCTCGGCTTTGGCTGGCCCGACGCGGCGCGGCGCCTGGTCCTGCTGTGCTGCGTGGGCGGCATGATCGGTTTCGCCGCTGCCGGTGTCGCCGGCGACCGCCCGGTCGGGCCGCCGGAGCGCAGCGTCAGCGAATGGCTGGTGCGACTGCAGAAGGCGACCGAAATACCTTCCTACGCGGGCACCTTCGTGGTCTCGTCCTCGTCGGGCGCCATGTCCAGCGCGCGCATCTGGCACGTGTGCGAGGGCGACGTGCAGATCGAACGCATCGACGTGCTGTCCGGTACGCCGCGCACCACCTTGCGACGCAATCAGTCGGTACTGACCTTCTGGCCCGAGAGCCGCACCGTGCGCAGCGAGCAGCGCGAGGCGGTGGCCGTGTTCCCCAATCTGCTGACGCCGGGCAAGGATTTCGCCACCGCCGATTTCTACGGGGCGCGGCAGGTAGGGCAGGGCCGGGTGGCGGGCTTCGATGCCGACATCGTGCTGCTCAGCCCGCGCGATGCGTTGCGCTTCGGCTACCGCATCTGGAGCGAGCGGCGCACCGGCCTGGTGGTCAAGACGCAGACGCTGGACGCGGCCGGGCGGGTGCTGGAGCAGTCCGCGTTCTCGGAGCTGCAGCTTGACGTGCCGGCGCAGGCCGAGCAACTCAGGCAGATGATGTCCAACACCGACGGCTACCGGATCGAGCGCTCCGAGCACGTCAAGAGCACGGCCGACGCCGAAGGCTGGCGGCTCAAGGACGCGGTGCCCGGGTTCAAGCCGCAGCACGTGTACCGCCTGCCGAGCGCGGACGCGGCCACCGTGGTGCAATGGATCTTCTCGGACGGCCTGGCCACGATCTCCTTGTTTCTCGAACCCTTCGATGCCGAGCGCCATCGGCGTGAGGGGACGGCGGAACTGGGGGCGACGCACACGTTGACCCGGCACATCGTTGATGCCGATCACCAATGGTGGGTGACCGCCGTGGGCGAGGTGCCGGCGCAGACCCTCAGGCTGTTTGCCGACAACTTGCAGCGCCGGAACTAGCGCCCGGCGGACCGACTCGCACGGCAGGCGCGCCGCGCTGTGCGACATGCTCATCCAAGAAAGCTACCGACATGCTGTTGAACCTGAAAACCCCCCGCTTGCCCCTGTGGATTGTTGCGTCCGTGCTCGCCGTGGCGACGCTGTGTGTGGCGCTGCCGGTGGTGGCGCAACCGGCGCCGGCCGCCGCGCCGTCGGTGCGTGGACTGCCGGATTTCACCGACCTGGTCGATCAGGTCGGTCCCTCGGTGGTCAACATCCGCACCATGGAGCGCGTGCGCGCCGGCATCGGCAGCGACGGACCGATGATGGACGAGGAGATGCAGGAGTTCCTGCGCCGCTTCTTCGGCGTGCCGCTGCCGGGCATGCCACGCCAGGGACCGCGCCCGGACCGGCCGCAGCCCGAGCAGGAAGTGCCGCGCGGCGTCGGCTCCGGCTTCATCATCTCGCCGGACGGCCTGGTGATGACCAATGCCCATGTGGTCGACGGTGCCGACGAGGTGCTGGTGACGCTGCCTGACAAGCGCGAGTTCAAGGCCAAGATCATCGGCGCCGACAAGCGCACCGACGTGGCGGTGGTCAAGATCGAGGGCACCGGCCTGCCGGCGGTGCGCATCGGCGACGTGAGCCGCCTGCGCGTCGGCGAATGGGTGATGGCGATCGGCTCGCCGTTCGGGCTGGAGAACACCGTCACCGCCGGCATCGTCAGCGCCAAGCAGCGTGACACCGGTGACTATCTGCCCTTCATCCAGACCGACGTGGCGGTGAACCCCGGCAACTCCGGCGGTCCCCTGATCAACATGAGCGGCGAGGTGGTGGGCATCAACAGCCAGATCTATTCGCGCTCCGGCGGCTTCATGGGCATCTCGTTCGCGATCCCGATCGACGAGGCCATGCAGGTGAGCGAGCAACTGCGCACCAGCGGGCGCGTGACGCGCGGTCGCATCGGCGTGCAGATCGCCGAGGTGACGCGCGAGGTCGCCGAATCGATCGGCCTGGGGCGGGCCCAGGGCGCGCTGGTGCGCGGCGTGGAAAGCGGCTCGCCGGCCGAGAAGGCGGGCGTGGAGGCGGGTGACATCATCACGCGCTTCAACGGTCGCGCGATCGACAAGGCCTCCGACCTGCCGCGCCTGGTCGGCAGCACCAAACCGGGGACGCAGAGCGCGATGACGGTGTTCCGGCGTGGCCAGCAGCGCGAACTGGACATCACCGTCGCCGAACTGGAACCCGAGCAGAGCGCGCGCCGCGCGGCGTCTTCCGGCGGCGAGTCGCCCAAGGCCGAAGGCACCGCGGTGCAATCACTGGGCGTCACCGTCAATGAGTTGACCGCGGCGCAGAAAAAGGAGCTCAAGCTGCAGCGCGGCGTGCGTGTCGAGGCGGTGACCGAGGCCGGCGCGGGCGCGCGCTCGGGCCTGCGCGAGGGTGACATCATCCTCTCGGTCGGCAACGCCGAGATCCGCAACACGCGCGAATTCGAGGCCGCGATGACGCGGGCCGATCAGGGCAAGCCGATCAACATGCTGATCCAGCGCGGCGAATTGGTGCAGTTCGTGCTGGTGCGCCCGAACCGCTGATTCACCGACCGGACGGCGCGATAAACCCCCGGCCGCGCTCAGGTTTGGGGTTTTTTCGCGACGCTCCGGCAGGCATCAACGGTGCTGGCGTGGCCTGCATGAGTTGGCCATGCGCCGATCCACATATGAATTTGGATAGAATCCACCGTCGTGATCAACGGTGGAACGGCATAAGGGTCGGCCTGTAGACCACATGGTGGGACGATGGGCCGCTATTCACTGGAAGTCCACAGTCCGCCCACAGTTTGCCCCCTGTTGTCTTTGTGAATCTGTTGATAAGCTGTAGATAAAATTTCAGTTGCCGCGCTACAACGAGCGGGAAGTTCAGGTCCGTGGCTGGAAGCTTCGTGCTTTTTGCCTACAATGAAGTCCCAACTATCGCAGTTGCCACAGATTGTTGGTTGAGGGCGCGTCGCATTGCTGGCGCGCCCTTTTTTCGTCTGAACCCCCCACGATAATTCAGTCACTTGCCGGCTCTCGTTGATGGACCACATCAGAAATTTCTCAATCATTGCGCACATCGATCACGGCAAGTCCACGTTGGCCGACCGGCTCATCCAGCGCTGCGGCGGTCTGGCCGACCGCGAGATGAGCCAGCAGGTGCTCGACTCGATGGACATCGAGAAGGAACGGGGGATAACCATCAAGGCGCAGACCGCCGCGCTGCAGTACCAGGCGCGTGACGGCAAGGTCTACAACCTGAACTTGATCGACACGCCGGGCCACGTCGACTTCTCGTACGAGGTGTCGCGCTCGCTGTCGGCCTGCGAGGGCGCGTTGCTGGTGGTCGATGCCTCGCAGGGCGTCGAGGCGCAGACGGTGGCCAATTGCTATACCGCGCTCGACCTTGGCGTCGAGGTGCTGCCGGTGCTCAACAAGATGGATCTGCCCCAGGCCGATCCCGACAACGCCAAGGCCGAGATCGAGGACGTGATCGGCCTCGACGCCAGCGAGGCGATCGCCATCTCGGCCAAGACCGGCATGGGCATCGACGACGTGCTGGAGCAGATCGTCACCAAGGTGCCGCCGCCGCGCGGCCAGCCCGATGCGCCGCTGCGCGCCATGATCATCGACTCCTGGTTCGACGCCTACGTCGGCGTGGTGATGCTGGTGCGCGTGGTCGATGGCCAGCTGAAGAAGGGCGAGCGCTTCAAGATGATGGCCTCTGGCAGCGTGTACGACGCCGACAACCTGGGGGTGTTCACGCCGGCCCAGCAGCAGCGTGAACTGCTGAAGGCGGGCGAGGTCGGCTACATCATCGCCGGCATCAAGGAGTTGAAGGCCGCCAAGGTGGGCGACACCATCACGCTGGAGAAGAAGCTGCCGGGCAACCTGGGCCCGGCGGACAAGCCGCTGCCCGGCTTCAAGGAGATCCAGCCGCAGGTGTTCGCCGGTCTGTACCCGACCGAGGCGAACCAGTACGACGCGCTGCGCGACAGCCTGGAGAAGCTCAAGCTCAACGATGCCTCGCTGCACTACGAGCCCGAGGTGTCGCAGGCGCTGGGCTTCGGCTTTCGCTGCGGCTTCCTGGGCCTGCTGCACATGGAGATCGTGCAGGAGCGGCTGGAGCGCGAGTTCGACATGGACCTGATCACCACCGCGCCCAGCGTGGTCTATCAGGTCGAGAAGGCCGACGGCGAGGTGATCCAGGTCGAGAACCCGGCCAAGATGCCCGACCAGGGCAAGATCCGCGAGATCCGTGAACCCATCGTCACGGTCCACCTGTACATGCCGCAGGACTACGTCGGGCCGGTGATGACGCTGGCCAACTTGAAGCGCGGCGTGCAGATGAACATGCAGTACCACGGCCGCCAGGTGATGCTGACCTACGAGCTGCCGCTGGGTGAGATCGTGCTGGACTTCTTCGACAAGCTGAAGTCCGTCAGCCGCGGCTACGCGTCGATGGACTACGAGTTCAAGGAGTACCGCCCGTCCGACGTGGTCAAGGTGGACATCCTGCTCAACGGCGAGAAGGTCGACGCGCTGTCGATCATCGTGCACCGCAGCCAGGCACAGTACCGCGGCCGCGCGGTGGCGGCCAAGATGCGCGAGATCATCAGCCGCCAGCAATTCGACGTGGCGATCCAGGCGGCCATCGGCGCCAACGTCATCGCGCGCGAGAACATCAAGGCACTGCGCAAGAACGTGCTGGCAAAATGCTACGGGGGTGACATCTCCCGCAAGCGCAAGCTGTTGGAAAAACAAAAGGCAGGCAAGAAACGCATGAAGCAGATCGGTTCGGTCGAGGTGCCGCAGGAGGCGTTCCTGGCCATCCTGCAGGTGGAGGATTGATGCCGATCCTGACCGCCATCATCCTGGCCGCCTTCGTCGGCTACGGCGCCGCCTGGTACCTGGGCGCGATCGAGGGCAACTTCGCGCTGCTGCTGTTCATGGCGACGCTGGTGACCGGCATCTACTGGCTGGCCGAACGCCTGGTGTTCCTGCCGCGCCGCCGGGCGGCGGCGCAGGCACTGCAGGCGCAGGTGGACCAGCGGCGCGCCGAACTGGCCGCCCAGGGCATCAGCCAGGTCGACGACAGCAGCGCCTGTGCGCGCGAGCGCGTGCTGGCCCAACCCTGGTGGCTGGACTGGACCGCCGGCCTGTTCCCGGTGATCCTGGTGGTGTTCCTGCTGCGCTCCTTCGTGTTCGAGCCGTTCAAGATTCCGTCCGGCTCGATGATTCCCACCCTGTTGATCGGCGACCTGATCCTGGTCAACAAGTTCACCTACGGCCTCAAGCTGCCGGTGCTCAACACGCGCCTGACCGAAGGCAATCCGGTCAAGCGCGGCGACGTGATGGTGTTCCGTTACCCGCCGCGGCCCAGTGTCGACTACATCAAGCGGGTGGTGGGCGTGCCGGGCGACGAGGTGTCGTACTTGAACAAGCAGATCAGCGTCAACGGCCAGCCGATGGCGCAGACGCCGGCATCGGATTTCTTCGATGAATTCTCGATGGAGTATTTCAAGCAGTTCGACGAACAACTGGGTGAGCAGCGCCACCGCATCATCGTCGATGGCCGGCGCCCGGCTTTCGTCGCCGGCGCCGATGAGTTCCGCTACAAGGACCATTGCCGCTACAGCGTCGAGGGCGTCAGCTGCAAGGTGCCTGAAGGACACTATTTCGTCATGGGCGACAACCGCGACAATTCGCTCGATTCGCGCTACTGGGGCTTCGTGCCCGACGCCAACGTCGTCGGCAAGGCGTTCTTCGTCTGGATGAATTTCGGCGACTTGAAGCGCATCGGCTCGTTCCACTGAGGGTCGCGGAAAGGCAGGCATGAGAACCAGGGGTCGGGTGTCGCAGCGCGGCATGTCGCTGTTCGGCCTGCTGCTGCTGGGGGTGCTGCTGGCCCTGGTGGGCATCGTCGGCGCGCGGGTGGCGCTGACCGTGGCCGAATACATAGCGATCCAGGAGGCGGTCGACAAGGCGGCGGCGGAGGGCACTTCGGTGGCCGCGGTGCGCGCGTCCTTCGACCGTTCGGCGTCGGTGGGCGCCATCTCGTCCATCGCTGGCCGCGACCTGCAGGTGAACCCGCAAGGCGAGCGGAACGTGGTCGGCTTCGCCTACGCCAAGGAGATCCCCTTGTTTGGCCCGGCCTACCTGGTGATCAAATACCGCGGTTCGTCCAGGGGTGGTTGAGTCCTGAGCAAGCCGTCCTCTCCACGCGAGCGAGTGCCGTCGGCGCTCGAGGTGCTGCAGTCGCGGCTGCAGCACGAGTTTGCACGCCCGGCACTGCTCGAACTGGCGCTGACGCACCGCAGCTTCTCGGCCGACCACAACGAGCGCCTCGAGTTCCTGGGCGATTCGGTGCTCAACCTGGCGGTGGCGCACATGCTGTTCGAGGCGCTGGATGAGCTGCCGGAGGGCGATTTGTCGCGCGTGCGCGCGCAGCTGGTGCGCCAGGACAGCCTGCACCGGCTGGCCAGCGGCCTGGGCCTGTCCTCGATGCTGCGCCTGGGCGAGGGCGAGCTGCGTTCGGGCGGCCAGCGGCGGCCGTCGATCCTGGCCGACGCGCTGGAGGCGATCATCGGCGCGGTCTACCTGGACGCCGGCTATGATGCCGCCAGCGCCCTGGTGCGCCGCCTGTTCGACGGTGTGCAGATCAACCCGGCGCTGTCGGCCGCCGCCAAGGACGCCAAGACCAGCTTGCAGGAATGGTTGCAGGGGCGCAAGATGCCTTTACCGCAATACGAGGTGACCCAGATCCACGGCGCCGCACACCGGCAGACCTTCGAGGTTGCCTGCTCGGTGGCGCCGCTGGGCCTGCGGCACCTGGGGCAGGGCGCCTCGCGCCGCGCGGCCGAGCAGGCGGCGGCGGCGGCCATGCTCCAGGCCGTGCAGCAGCATTCGAACGCATGAGCATGTCCAGCCTTTCCGCCGCTGCACCGGCGGCCGAATCCGCCGACGGCAGCAACCCGGTCGCGGCGCCGGCTGCCGCTGGCATGCGGCGCTGCGGCGTGATCGCCATCGTCGGCAAACCCAATGTCGGCAAGTCGACGCTGCTCAACGCCCTGGTGGGGCAGAAGATCAGCATCACCAGCCGCAAGGCGCAGACCACGCGCCACCGCATCACCGGCATCCGCACGCTGGCAGACGAGCAGGGCGGCGGCACGCAGTACGTGTTCGTCGACACGCCGGGTTTCCAGACGCGCCACAGCAAGGCCTTGAACAAGTCGCTCAACAAGGCCGTGCTGGGCGCCATCGACGGCGTCGACCTGGTGCTGTTCGTGGTCGAGGCCGGCAGCTTCACGCTGGGCGACGCCAAGGTGCTGGCGCTGCTGCAGGAAGGCACGCCGGTGCTGCTGGTGGCCAACAAGCTGGATGCGGTGCACCGCCGCGCCGAGGTCGCGCCCTGGTTGCGCGACATGCAGGAGCGCTTTCCGTTCGCCGAGTTCGTGCCGATGTCGGCCAAGCAGCCCAAGGACGTGAAGAGGCTGCTCAAGATCTGCGCGGCCTATCTGCCCGAACAGCCTTGGTGGTACGACGAGGAAGAACTCACCGACAAGAGCGAGAAGTTCATGGCCGGCGAAGTGGTGCGCGAGAAGCTGTTCCGGCTCACCGGCGACGAGCTGCCCTACACCTCGACCGTGGTGATCGACCAGTTCAAGGAAGAAAAAAGCAAGGCGCATGGGCGCATGCTGCGCATCGCCGCGACCATCGTGGTCGAGCGCGGCAGCCACAAGGCGATGGTGATCGGCGACAAGGGCGAGCGGCTCAAGCGCATCGGCACCGAGGCGCGCCAGGAACTGGAAAAACTGTTGGCCGCCAAGGTGTTCATCGAGCTGTGGGTCAAGGTGCGCTCGGGCTGGGCGGACGACGAGGCGCGCGTGCGCAGTTTCGGTTACGAGTGAAGCGCGTCGCGCACGAACCGGGCTACGTGCTGCACCACTACGACTGGAGCGAGACCAGCGTCATCGTGGAGGCGTTCACGCGCGCGCATGGGCGGGTGGCGCTGGTGGCCAAGGGCGCCAAGCGGCCATCGTCCAACTTCCGTCCGGTGCTGCTGCCGCTGCAGCCGCTGTCGCTTGGCTGGAGCGGTGATGCCGAGATCCGCACGCTCAAGGGCGCCGAATGGGGCGGCGGCGCGGTGATGCCGACCGGCGACGCGCTGCTGTCGGGTCACTACGCCAACGAACTGCTGCTGCGCCTGCTGGCGCGCGAGGATGCGCACCCGCGCCTGTTCGACGCCTACGCCGCGCTGGTGCACGTGCTGGCCACCGACCGCGGCGAGACCCTGCATGCCGCGGCGCTGCGCGCGTTCGAGCTGCTGCTGCTGCGCGAGACCGGCCATCTGCCGGAGTTGACCGTGCAGACGCTGACCCTGGCGCCGCTGGCCGACCACGAGGCCTATCGCCTGGTGCCCGAGGGCGGCCTGCGCGTCGTGCACGGCGATGAGGACAGCTGGCTGACGGGTGCCGACTGGCGCGGGCTGGCCGCGGCGATGGGCGACGAGGCGCCGTTTTCCGCCACGCTGCGGGCGGTGGCCGGGTTGCCGTCCGAGTCGCGCGCGCGCTTGCGCCAGCAGCTGCGTGAACTGCTCCACTACCATTGCGGTGTCGGCACGCTGCGCACGCGGCAGCTGATGATGGATTTGCAGAGCCTGTCGTGAACACCACCACCAAGACCCGGCTGTCGGTCAATGTCAACAAGGTCGCCCTGTTGCGCAACACGCGCCACCTGGACATTCCCAGCGTCACGCGCGCGGCTGAAGCCTGCCTGCGGGCCGGCGCGCACGGCGTCACCGTGCACCCGCGGCCCGACCAGCGCCACATCCGCGCCGACGACGTGCACGCGCTCGCGGCGCTGCTGCAGCGCTGGCCCGGCCGTGAATACAACATCGAGGGCAATCCGACGCAGAACCTGATGGGCTTCATCCGCACGGTGCGGCCAGACCAGGCGACCTTCGTGCCCGACAGCGAGGACCAGTTCACCAGCGACCACGGCTGGCAACTGGATGACGCGGCCGTGCGCGCGCGTCTGCAGCCGCTGGTGGCCGAATGCCGCGAGCTGGGCGTGCGCGTCAGCCTGTTCATGGACCCCGATGCGGCGTTGATGCCCCGGGCCGCCGAGCTGGGAGCCGATCGCGTGGAGCTTTACACCGAGCCGTATGCCGCCGCCTGGTCCGATGCGCCGGCACGCCAGGCGCAGCTGCAGCGTTATCATGGCGCCGCCGCGGCCGCGCTGACGGCCGGCCTGGGCGTCAATGCCGGGCACGATCTGAACCGCGACAACCTGACCGACTTCCTGCGCGCCGTGCCCGGCGTGGCCGAGGTGTCGATCGGCCACGCGCTGATCTCCGATGCGCTGGAACTGGGCTATGACGCCACCGTGCGCGCCTACCTGCGCTGCATCGACGCGGCCTTTGAACCCGGCGCCGGTGTCGCCGTGCGGCGTTCGTGACGGCATGATCCACGGCGTCGGCACCGACATCTGCGACATCCGCCGCATCCGCGCCAGCTTCGAGCGACACGGCGAGCGCTTCGCGCAGAAGATCCTGTGCGAGGCCGAACTGGCGGTCTGGCGCCGTCGCAGCGCGCGCTGGCCGGAGCGCGGCCTGCGCTATCTGGCCACGCGCTTTTCCGCCAAGGAGGCGTTCAGCAAGGCGATCGGCCTGGGCATGCGCCTGCCGATGCACTGGCGTCTGTGCGAAATCACCAGCCGGCCCAGCGGCGAGCCGATGATCGTGCTGCACGGCGGGCTGAAGGACTGGTTCGAGGCGCAGGGCCTGACAGCGCACATCAGCGTGAGCGACGAGAGCGAGTACGCGGCCAGCTTTTGCGTGGTGGAGCGGGCGGACCGCTGAATGGCCCGGGAGCCGGCCGTCTGCCGATGCCGCAGCCACTAAGATCGCTATCCGCGCCACCGCCGAGCACACGACCATGCAGCATGCCCCCCTGATCATTGACATTGCCGGCACCCGTCTGTCGCAAGCCGATGCGCGGCGGCTGGCGCATCCGCTGGTGGGCGGCATGATCCTGTTCGCGCGCAACTGGAAAAGCCGCGCGCAGCTCACCGAACTGAGCGCCGACATCAAGCGCCTGCGTCCCGATCTGCTGGTCTGCGTCGACCACGAAGGCGGGCGCGTACAGCGCTTTCGCACCGATGGCTTCACGCAGCTGCCGCCGATGCGCGCCCTCGGCGAACTGTGGATGCGGGATGCGATGCGCGCGCAGGACGCCGCCACCGCCTGCGGCTACGTGCTGGCCGCCGAGCTGCGCGCCTGCGGGGTCGATTTCAGCTTCACGCCGGTGCTGGATCTCGACTGGGGCGCCTCGGGCGTCATCGGCGACCGCGCCTTGCATGCCGATGCCCGCGTGACGACCGTGCTGGCGCGCAGCCTAGTGCACGGTCTGCTGCGCGCCGGCATGGCCAACTGCGGCAAGCATTTCCCCGGCCATGGCCACGTTGCCGCCGACTCGCACACCGAGCGGCCGCTGGACCGGCGCAGCCTGAAAGCCATCCTGGCGGATGACGCCGCGCCCTACGGCTGGCTCAGCACGGCGCTGACGGCAGTGATGCCAGCGCACGTGATCTATCCCAAGATCGACCGCCTGCCGGCCGGGTTCTCGGCGCGCTGGCTGCAGGCCGTGCTGCGCGGCCGGCTCGGCTTTGGCGGGGCGATCGTCAGCGACGACCTCAGCATGGAAGCCGCGCGCCACATCGACGGCCGCGGGGCGACGCCGACCGAGGCGGTGCTGGCGGCGCTGGCGGCGGGCTGCGACCTGGCCCTGCTGTGCAACCAATCGCTGGGCGATGGCAGCGTGATCGATGACGCCATCGACGGCCTGGCCGAAGCGCAGATCACTGGCCGCTGGCGGCCCAGCGCCGCCAGCGAGGAGCGCCGGCTGGCCCTGCTGCCGCGTCAGCCGGCACTGCCCTGGGACGAGTTGATGCGCTCGCCGGACTACCTGCACGCGCTGGCGCTGATCCCTTAAGTGCTCCTGGGGCAGGCTGAACTTCCCGCGCCGCCGACGGTCTGACGATGCATGAACGGTATGTCTTTTCGACCCTTGCCCCCACCATCATCGGCCGCCGGCGGGTTTGTCGAGCGCCTGCTGGGCACGGTGCTCGGCCTGCTGGGATGGGCCATGCTGGCCATGATCGGCCTGGTGTTCGCCGCCAGTCTGCTGATCTGGCTGGTGGTGATGATCGTGGTCAGCTTGGCCAGCAGCTTGGTCACCGGCCGTCCGGCGGCGATCACCGTGCTGTGGCGCCGCTACCGCGAACTGACGCGCCAGCGCTGGCCGCAGCGTCCGGGCGCCAGCAGCACGCCGCGCGCCGATGCGGCGGACGCCACCGGCGCCGCGCGGTCGAGCGGCGTCGAGGACGTGGCCTGGCGCGACGTGTCCGCCGCGGACAAGGTGCCAACGCGGGAGGACCGGGTGCGCTGAGGGCGTTTTCCTGACGGCGGCGGCGCCGCACCGACTCGACGCAGTTCAGCAAATCCCGAGCGCGCCTTGGGTGCTTGCCGGCATGGCGGCGGCGCCCGGCTAAGATTCCCCGGTGACTGCCGCGCCAGCGCTGGCGCGGCGGCGAGGCACAAGCACCACCACCGGAGACCACTCATGGCTGCCACCGCCCATGCCGCCTTCATCCAGGCGCGCGACTTCCTGCTGCAGCACCGCAGCGACTACGACACCGCCTACCGCGACTTTCGCTGGCCGCAGCTGACCGAATTCAACTGGGCGCTCGATTACTTCGACGCCATGGCGCGCGGCAACGACGCGGTCGCGCTGCACATCGTCGGCGAGGACGGCAGCGAGGTGAAGCGCAGCTTCGCGCAGATGAGCGCGCGTTCCGATCAGGTCGCCAACTGGCTGCGCGGCGCCGGCGTGCGGCGCGGCGATCGCGTGCTGCTGATGCTGGGCAACGAGCTGGCGCTGTGGGAGCTGATGCTGGCCTGCATCAAGCTGGGCGCGGTGATGATCCCGGCCACCATGCTGCTGACGCCCGACGACCTGCGCGACCGGCTGGAGCGCGGCGGCGTCAAGCATGTGGCGGTGGCCAGCGAGCAGGCAGCCAAGTTTGCCGAGCTGCCGGGCAGCTATACCCGCGTCGCCGTTGGCGCGCCGGTGGACGGCTGGCTGGACTTCGCCGACTCGGCCCAGGCGGCCACCGCGTTCACGCCCGACGGTCCCACCCGCGCCGACGATCCGCTGCTGCTGTACTTCACCAGCGGCACCACCTCCAAGCCCAAGCTGGTGCTGCACACGCACCAGAGCTACCCGGTCGGGCACCTGTCGACCATGTACTGGATCGGCCTCAAGCCGGGCGACGTGCACCTGAACATCTCCTCGCCGGGCTGGGCCAAGCACGCCTGGAGCTGCTTCTTCGCGCCCTGGAACGCCGGCGCCACCATCTTCATCTTCAACTACGCGCGCTTCGCGGCGTCGGCGCTGCTGGGCGTGCTGGAGCAATACCAGGTCACCAGCCTGTGCGCGCCGCCCACCGTGTGGCGCATGCTGATCCAGGAGGACCTGGCGCCCTGGAAGGGCCGGCTCAGCCTGCGCGAAGTGATCGGCGCCGGCGAGCCGCTCAACCCGGAAATCATCGAGCAGGTGAAGAACGCCTGGGGCCTGACGCTGCGCGACGGCTACGGTCAGACCGAGACCACGGCGCAGATCGGCAACCCGCCCGGCCAGCCCATCAAGCCCGGCAGCATGGGGCGGCCGCTGCCGGGCTACGAGGTGGTGCTGCTGGACCTGGACGAGCAGCCGGCCGAAGAGGGCGAAGTGTCGCTCAGGTTGGTGCAGCGGCCGCTCGGCCTGATGACGGCCTACGAGGACAGCCCCGAGAAGACCGCCGAGGTGATGCGCGGCGGCTGCTACCGCACCGGCGACACCGCCACGCGCGATGCCGACGGCTACATCACCTTCGTCGGCCGCGCCGACGACGTGTTCAAGGCCAGCGACTACCGCATCAGCCCGTTCGAGCTGGAGAGCTGCCTGATCGAGCACCCGGCGGTGACCGAGGTTGCCATCGTGCCCAGTCCCGACCCAGTGCGGCTGGCGGTGCCCAAGGCCTTCGTGACCCTGCTGCCTGGCGAGGCGCCGAGCGCCGAGCTGGCCGAGGCCATCTTCGCCTTCTCGCGCCAGCGCCTGGCGCCCTACAAGCGGGTGCGCCGCATCCAGTTCATGACCGAGCTGCCCAAGACCATCAGCGGCAAGATCCGGCGCGTCGAGATGCGCACGGCGGAAAACACGCGCCAGGGCGATGCCAGCCGCGCCGAGCACGAATACTTCGAGGACGACTTCCCGGCCCTGCGCGGCGGCTGAGCGGCGGCGGGCGCCGATCTGGCGTCCGGCCGCCGTGCCGGCTCAGTTCTCGTGCCGCAACGCCGGAAACAGGATCACGTCGCGAATGCTGGGCGAGTCGGTCAGCAGCATCATGAAGCGGTCGATGCCGACGCCGCAGCCGCCGGTGGGCGGCATGCCGTATTCCAGCGCACGGATGAAGTCGGCGTCGTAGAACATCGCCTCCTCGTCGCCGGCGTCTTTAGCGCTGGCCTGGGCGGCGAAGCGCGCTGCCTGGTCCTCGGCGTCGTTCAGCTCGGAGAAGCCGTTGGCCATCTCGCGCCCGGTGATGTAGAGTTCGAAGCGCTCGGTCACCTCGGGCCGGGCGTCGTTGGCACGCGCCAGCGGGCTGATTTCGGTCGGGTGCTCCATGATGAAGGTCGGCTGCCACAGGTGCTGCTCGACCTCTTCCTCGAAGTACATCACCTGCAGGCTGGCCAGGCTGCGCTGCGACAGCTTGTCCTTGTCCTCGCTCAGGCCCAGCTTCTTCAGCCGCCGGATCAGCTCGGTCGCGTCGTCCACGTGGGCGCCGACGTCGGTGTGCGCGTGCAGCGCCTCGCGGATCGTCATGCGCTTGAACGGCGAGCTCAGGTCGACCTCGCGGCCCTGGTAGCTCAGCTGCAGCGTGCCGACCGCCTGCTGCGCGGTGTCGCGGATCAGCGCCTCGGTGAAGTCCATCAGGTCGTGGTAGTCCCAGTAGGCGGCGTAGAACTCCATCATCGTGAACTCGGGGTTGTGCCGCACGCTGATGCCCTCGTTGCGGAAACTCCGGTTGATCTCGAACACGCGCTCGAAGCCGCCGACGATCAGGCGCTTCAGGTACAGCTCGGGCGCGATGCGCAGGTACATCTGCTGATCGAGCGCGTTGTGGTGCGTCACGAAGGGCTTGGCGTTGGCGCCGCCGGGAATCGGGTGCAGCATCGGCGTCTCGACTTCCATGAAGCCGTGCTCGACCATGAAGCCGCGCATGGCCGACAGCATGGCGCTGCGGGCGCGAAAGCGCTCGCGCGCATCCTCGTCCATGATCAGGTCGACGTAGCGCTGGCGGTACTTCAGCTCCTGGTCCTGCATGCCGTGGAACTTGTCGGGCAGCGGGCGCAGGCTCTTGGTCAGCAGGCGGATGCGGGTGGCATGGATCGACAGCTCGCCGGTGCGGGTCTTGAACAGATGGCCTTCGGCGGCCACGATATCGCCCAGGTCCCAGTGCTTGAAGGCTTCGTAGTCGGCCTCGCCGACCTCGTCGCGCGCGACGTAGATCTGGATGCGGCCGGTGGCGTCCTGCAGCGTCACGAAGCTGGCCTTGCCCATCACGCGCTTGAGCATCATGCGGCCGGCGACGCTGGCCTGGGTCGCGCGACCGGCGGCGATGTCGGCGTCCAGCGCGGCCTTGTAGACGTCGCCGTGCGCGGCGTGCAGGGCAGCGGCGCGGTCGCGCGGCTTGAAGTCGTTCGGAAACGCGACGCCGCCGCTGGCCGCCTGCTGCTCGCGCAGGCCGCGCAGTTTCTCGCGCCGCTCGGCGATCAGCTTGTTCTCGTCGGGCACCTCGGCGGCTGGGATCGGTTCCTGGGGCATGTCGTATCGGTGGAAAATAAAAGGCCAGCCATGACGCCAGCCAAACCATTAATTTTATCTGCCGCCGCTCTCCATATCCCGCTCGACGCGTGCATGGTGACGCGCATCGCATGCCAGCGCTGCTAGGAGCGCTGCGGCGCTGGTTCGGCGCCGCCGTGGCGTGGACGGCGGCGCAGCACCTCGCCTACTTCGGCAGCGCCTGGCTGGTGACACAGCTGGCTGGTGCGGCGGCGTTCGGCGCGCTCGGGCAGGCGCTGGTGCTGGCGCTGCTGGGCAGCCTGGCGGCCAGCCTGCGGCTCGACTACGCGGCGCAACTGGCGGCGTGTGACGGATTGGCACGACCTTTGTTCCAACTGGCCGAGCGGCTGTCGTGGGCGATTGGGGGCGTGGCTGCGGCTCTGTCGCTGCTGGCCTGGCTGCTGGGCTGGACGCCGGCCTGGCTGCCGGCCGGCGCGCTGGCGATCACGCCAATGGCCTTGCTGCAGGTGATGGCGGCGCGCCGGGTGCGCGCCGGTGACGTGGTCGCTGCCGCCGCGCTGCGTGCCGGGCCGGCGCTCGCGATGCTGCCCTTGCAGGCGCTGCTGGCCGGGTCGGCACACTTTGATGCCGTGGTGTGGTCGGTGCCGCTGGCGGCCTGGCTGGTCTGGGCTGCGTGGTTGCGGCGCTACCGTGTGGACCGAGGTCTGCGGGCACCCATCGCTGGGCGCCGGCTGCGACGTGCAGCTCGGGTGCGCTGGCCCTTCGTGCGGGCTGAGTGGCCGAGCCTGATGCTCAACACCGCCGCCAACCACGGCCAGGTGCTGGTGGTCGGCGCCCTGGCGGGCGATGTGGCGGCGGGCGTGATGGCACTTGCGCTGCGCATCGCCATGCTGCCGACCAGCCTGCTGGCGCCAGCACTGGCCGACGCCCTGCGCACGCGTGTGGTCGCTCGGCACACACGGACGGCGGCGCGTGCGCTGGTGGTGCGCGTGTTGCCGCCGATGGCGGGCGCATCGCTGGCGGTGCACGCGCTGGCCTGGTGGGCGTTGCCGCTGCTGTGCGCCTGGTTCTTCGCGCCGCAAGGCGCTGAGCTGGTGCAGGCGGCGCGGGTGCTGCTGTGGCTGGGCGCGCTGCGCCTGGCGATCAGCCCCTTGAGCTTTCTGCTTGCCTGGCGCGGCTGGGTCGGACTGAACCTGCTCGGCCAGTCGCTGCTGTTCTCGGCGGCGCTGGGCTCGGCATGGTGGGGCGTGCAGCGCGGTGGTGTGCCGATGGTGGCCTGGAGCTACACGCTGGCCGCGGCCGGCATCTACTTCGGTTACCTGTGGGCCAGCCTGCGCGCGCTTCGAGACGGCCGCTGACGGCGACAATCAGGCCAGAACACAGGTGCATACAAATGGTTCGTTTGTCATGAGCAGGCACGGCAAGGTCGGCGCGGCGCGCGAGGCCTCGCTGGCGCGCGAGTACTACACCGCGGCGCACAACTTCTCGCCCGAGCAGCTGCACTCGCTGTCGTTCCAGATCCGGCAGATCCGCGCTTTCGAGCCCCGACGCGTGCTCGAGGTCGGGATCGGCAATGGCTTCGTCTCGACCTACCTGCGGCAAAGTGGCATCGAGGTGCTGACGGCCGACATCAACCCGGCGCTGGGTGCCGACATCGTCGCGCCGCTGGCCGAACTGCCGCGGCATCTGGCGGATGCGCCGCCGTTTGACGTCGTGTCCTGCTGCGAGGTGCTGGAGCACATGCCGCTCGAGCAGCTCGACGACAACCTGCGCACGCTCGCCGGACTGGCGCGCCACGCCTTCATCTCGCTGCCCGGGCATTGGCCCTGGCTGGGTTTTTCCGGTCGCCTGGGCCTGCACAACCGCTTCGTCGACGTCTGCCTGGGCGTGCGCATCCCCAACCGGCGCCGGCTCACCGACGGCCATTACTGGGAGATCCATTCTGAATGGGCGACGCGTCGCTCGGCGCTGATCGCGCGCATGCGACGGCATTTCGAGCGCGTGGAGGCGGGTGTGTTTCCGATGAACCGCTACCACTACTTCTTCCGCTGCTGGGGCAGCCGGAGCGTTGCCTGAGTGCTGCTGTCGGTCATCGCGCCCTGCCGCAACGAGGCGGCGCACGTCGACGCGTTCTGCGCCAACGTGGCGGCGCAGCAGCTGCCGCCCGGCGTCGAGCTGGAAGTGCTGATCGCCGACGGCCGCAGCGACGACGGCACGCGCGAGCGGCTGGCCGACTGGTGCCGGCGCGATGCGCGCTTTCGCTGGCTCGACAACCCGCAGCGGATCGTTTCCACCGGGCTGAACCACTGCATCGCCGACGCGCGCGGGCAGGTGCTGGCGCGGCTGGATCTGCACAGCAGCTATGCGCCGGACTATCTGGCGCAGTGCCTGGCGGCGCTGGCGCGCAGCGGCGCCGACAACGTGGGCGGTCCCTGGAAAGCCGTGGGCCACACACCGATGCAGCGCGCCATCGCGCTGGCTTTCCAGTCGCGCTGGGTGGTCGGCGGCGCGCGCTCGCGCGACCTGGACTACGAAGGCGAGGTGGATACCGTCTATCTCGGTTGCTGGCCGCGTGCCAGCTTCGAGCGCTTCGGCGGCTTCGACGAGCAACTGGTGCGCAACCAAGACGACGAGCACAACCTGCGCATCCGCTTGCATGGCGGGCGCATCTGGCAAAGCCGCGCGATCCGCTCCGCCTACGCGCCGCGCGACTCGCTCAGGCAGCTGTTTCGGCAGCAGCACCAATACGGCTACTGGCGGCCGTTCGTGATGCGAAAACATGGACAGCCGGGGTCACCGCGGCAACTGGTGCCGGCGGCCTTCGTGGCCGCGATCGGGGTCAGCCTTTTGCTGGCGCCGTGGCGGGTCTGGCCGCTGGCGGGCCTGGCGCTGGCCTACGGCAGCTACCTGGCGATGGCGAGCGCGCTGGCGGCGTCGCGGGCGCCAGGCGAGAGCAGCGCGGTAGGCGTGCTGCTGCGACTGCCGGTGGTCATCGCCGCCTACCACCTGGGCTACGGCCTGGGCAGCTGGCGCGGGCTGCTGGATGTGCTGCGCAGGCGGCGCATGCCGGGTGCGTCGGTGAAAATCAGCCGTTGATGCACCGCTTTCTCCTCGCGTCGATCGACCTGGCTTCATGACCGATACCAGCGCGCCGTTCCTGCCCTTCGCCCGCCCCGACATCGGTGCGGCCGAGATCGACGCGGTGGCGCGCGTCATGCGCTCGGGCTGGATCACGACCGGGCCGGAGGCGCGTACCTTTGAGCGGGAGTTTGCCGCCTACCTGGGCGGCGGCGTGCAGGCGATCGCGGTCAACTCGGCCACGGCGGGGCTGCACCTGGCGCTGGAGGCAATCGGCATCGGGCCCGGCGATGAGGTGATCGCGCCGACGCTGACCTTCACCGCCACGGTCGAGGTGGCGCGCTACCTGGGCGCGGACGCGAAGCTGGTCGATGTCGATCCGGTCTCGCTCAACATCGATCCGGCGCGCATCGCGGCGGCGATCACGCCGCGCACAAAGGCCATCCTACCGGTGCACTACGGCGGCCTGGCCTGCGACATGGACGCGATCTTTGCGCTGGCGCGCCAGCACGGGCTGCAAGTGGTGGAAGACGCCGCGCACGCGCTGCCGACCACGCATGGCGGCAGGCTGGTGGGCCAGTTGCCGAGCGCGGCGTCGGTGTTCAGCTTCTACGCCAACAAGACCATCACCACCGGCGAGGGCGGCATGGTGGTGACGCGCGACGAGGCGCTCGCCGCGCGCATGCGGGTGATGCGGCTGCACGGCATCAGCCGCGATGCCTTCGACCGCTTTTCCAGCCCCACGCCGGCCTGGTACTACGAGGTCGTGGCGCCCGGCTTCAAGTACAACATGACCGACATGGCGGCCGCCCTGGGTCGGGTGCAACTGGCGCGCCTGCCGGCCTTCGTGCAGCGCCGCCGGCAGCTGGCGGCGCGTTACCTCGACGAGTTGCGCGATCTGCCGCTGCTGCTGCCGACCGATGCACCGGTGGGCGGCACGCACGCCTGGCACCTGTTCGTGGTCCGCCTGCGGGACGACGCCCGCAGCACGCGCGACGGGCTGATCCAGCGCCTGAGCGAGGCCGGCATCGGCACCAGCGTGCACTTCGTGCCGCTGCATCGCCAACCGTACTGGCGCGACCGCTATGGCCTCGCGCCCGAGCAGTTTCCGGTGGCCGAGCGGGCCTACCAGCGCATGCTCAGCATCCCGCTGTTCACGGCGATGAGCGATGAGGAGCAGACGCGCGTGATCGAAGCGCTGAAGTCCTGCCTGCGATGAGCGCGGCCAAGCGTGCCATGGATCTGGCGCTGGTGCTGGCGGCGCTGCCCCTGGCGCTGCCCTTGATGCTGCTGCTGGCGCTCTGGATCCGGCTCGACTCCGCGGGGCCGGCATTGTTTCGCCAGCTGCGCGTGGGGCGGGGCGGGCGCGTGTTCCGCATCCACAAGTTCCGCACCATGCGACTGCACGCGGGCCGTGGGCCGCAGCTGACGGCGGCGGACGACGCGCGCATCACCCGCGCCGGGCGCTGGCTGCGGCGTACCAAGCTGGATGAATTGCCGCAGCTGATCGACGTGCTCAAGGGTGACATGAGCCTGGTCGGCCCGCGGCCCGAGGTGCCGCGCTACATGGCGATGTATCCGGAGCACGTGCGCCGGCGCATTCTCTCGGTGCGCCCTGGCATCACCGACCGCGCCGCAATCGAATTCCGCGACGAGGAGCGCCTGCTGGCTGCCAGCAGCGACCCCGAGCGCACCTACGTCCAGAGCATCATGCCGATCAAGCAGCGCCACTACCTCGACTACGTGGACCGCCACAGCGTGGCTGGCGATCTGCGCATCCTGCTGGAGACGCTGCGCGTGCTGTGGCGGTAGCGCGCCATGCCGGCATGGCGCGCCGTTCAACCGCGCGGCACCTGGCCGAGTCCGGCTGCCAGCAGGTCGGCCGCCAGTTCCAGCCGCAGCAAGGGGTTGTCCAGCGTCATCAGGCGCTGCCGTGTCGCCAGCGGCAGCGGCAGCAATTCGCACCAGCGGTTGGCGACCCAGCCGCAGTCGCCGTAGTCGGCCTCGCCGGGCGAGGGCAAGGGCGCGGGCGATCCGTGGACTCGCAGGCGCTCGTGGATGCGTTGCAGCGATTCGGCAACGTGGCGCAGGTCGTCGGGCACCGGCACCGCGGGATCGGGCGGCAGCCGCTGGATGTCGGCGACCCACAGGCCGTGCTGGAGCCGCGTGGCGCGATCGATCGAGAAACGCTGCCCGCCGCGGCACTCGATCAGCAACAGGCCAGGCTGCGGCTGCTGTAGCTGCGTGATGCGGGCCAGGGTGCCGACCCGGTGCAGTTGCTCTTCAGCGGCGCCGGGTTGGCGCACTTCGTGGCCCTGCGCCAGGGCGACCACGCCGAAGGGGCGGTCCAGGCGGTGGCAGCGACCGATCATGTCGAGGTAGCGCACCTCGAACACCTGCAGCGGCAGCACCCCGCCCGGGAACAGCGCGGTGCCGAGCGGGAACAGTGGCAGGGCGCTTTCAAGGTGCGGGTCTTCGGCCATGGCGGGGCAACGGGCGGCGCGCCGGCGCGCAGCAGACGCGTCAAGCAGTCTGGGTATCATCGCACGCGTGCACGGCTTGGGCGTCGGCGCAGCGACTTGCGCGCGACAGGCCCGATGCGCGTTCGGAACGCATGATGTTCTACCCGGTAATGACCTTTCTGCTCGAGGTGGCGGTGACCCTGATCGGGGGCGCCGCCCTGGTGCGGCTGTACATGCGCTGGCGCCGGATGTCGATGGGCAACCCGGTCGGGCGCCTGGTGCAGGCGCTGACGGACTGGCTGGTGTTGCCGTTGCAGCGCCTGCTGCCGCCGCGCGACAAACTTGACGGCGCCAGCCTGCTGGCCGCCTGGCTGCTGAAGCTGCTGCAGTACGCGATGCTGATGGGCCTGCTGGGGCAGGCGCGCTGGGCCATCCTGCCGCTGCTGGCCCTGCTGGGCGTCGCCAAGCTGGCGGTGTCGGTGGTCACGGCGCTGGTGATCATCGCGGCGATCCTGTCGTGGACGCAGAGCCGGTCGCCGATCTCCGACGTGCTGGAACGCCTGTGCGAGCCGCTGCTGGCGCCGCTGCGCCGCATGCTGCCGCTGATCGGCGGCATCGACCTGTCGCCGCTGCTGCTGATCGTCGGCCTGCAGGTCGTCAGCATCGTGCTGGGGTCGCTGCAGGCCAGCCTGCTGGGCTCGATGCTGCTCACGGGTGCCGGCATGTAGCGCAGCCCTTGCCGGCGCGCCTTACTGCACGGCGTCGGCCGGCTGGCGCTGCAGCATGGCCAGGATGCGGGCGATTTTCTGCCGCAGCTCGCGCCGGTCGCAGATGAAGTCCACCGCGCCCTTGGTCTGCAGAAATTCGGCGCGCTGGAAACCGTCGGGCAGCTTCACGCGCACCGTGTTCTCGATCACGCGCGGGCCGGCAAAGCCGATCAGCGCCTTGGGCTCGGCAATCACCACGTCGCCGACGAAGGCGAAGCCGGCCGAGACGCCGCCCATGGTGGGGTCGGTCAGCACGCTGATGTAGGGCAGGCCCTTCTTGGCCAGGCGCGTGAGCGCGGCGTTGGTCTTGGCCATCTGCATCAGCGACAGCAGGCCCTCCTGCATGCGCGCGCCGCCGGTGGCGGTGAAGCAGATGAAGGGCACCTTCTGCTCGATCGCGGTCTGCACGCCGCGCACGAAGCGCTCGCCGACCACCGAACCCATCGAGCCGCCCATGAAGTCGAACTCGAACGCCGCCGCGACCACGTTGATCGAGTGCACCGAGCCGCCCATCACCACCAGCGCATCGGTTTCGCCGGTGTGCTCCATGGCTTCCTTCAGCCGCTCGGGGTACTTGCGGCTGTCCTTGAACTTCAGCGCATCGACCGGGATGACTTCCTGGCCGATCTCGTAGCGTCCCTCGTGGTCGAGGAAGGCGTTGAGCCGTTCGCGTGCGCCGATGCGGTGGTGGTGACCGCAGTGCGGGCAGACGTTCTGGTTGCCCTCCAGGTCGGTCTTGTACAGCACCGTTTCGCATTCGGGGCACTTGATCCACAGGCCCTCGGGCATCTGGCGCCGCTCGGAGGCCTCGGACTTCTGGATCTTCGGCGGCAGCAGTTTTTCAAGCCAACTCATTGGGTTCTCCTCGTGCAAGGCCTCGATCAAGCGTCATCATGCATCCAGTGCGGCGCGGATCGGGCGCAGGAAGTCCATCGCCGCGGCAATGACGCGCTCGTGCGGCTGGTTCTCGATCAACTGGATCAGCCGGGTGCCGATGATGACGGCATCGGCCACCTTGCCGATCGCCTTGGCGGTTTCCGCGTCGCGGATGCCGAAGCCGACGCCGACCGGGATCGGCACATGCCGGCGGATGCGCGGCAGCATGGCCTCGACTTCCGCCGTGTTGAGCGCGCCCGAACCCGTAACGCCCTTGAGCGACACATAGTACACGTAGCCGCTGGCGACCTCGGCCACCTGGCGCATGCGCCGCTCGGTCGAGGTCGGCGCCAGCAGGAAGATCAGGTCGATGCCGGCGGCGCGCAGTCGGGCGGCGAAGTCGCGGCATTCCTCGGGCGGGTAGTCGACCACCAGCAGGCCGTCGATGCCGGCCGCGGCGGCGTCGTGGATGAAGCTGCCCTCGCCATGCTTCTGGTCGTAGCGCTCGACCGGGTTGGCGTAGCCCATCAGCACCACCGGCGTCTTCTGGTCCTTCTCGCGGAAGGTCCTCACCATGGCCAGCACCTGCGGCAGGCCGATGCCCAGCGCCAGCGCGCGCTCGCCGGCCTTCTGGATCACCGCGCCGTCGGCGCTGGGGTCGGAAAACGGAACGCCCAGCTCGATGATGTCGGCACCGGCCGTGACCATGCCGTGCATCAGCGCCGGCGTGATGTCGACGTAGGGAAAGCCGGCGGTCACGTACGGAATCAGCGCCTTGCGGCCCTGCGCCTTGAGCGCGGCCAGCGTCGTGTCGATGCGGCTCATGCCTTGCCTCCATGCGCCCTGGCGGCGCCCTTGACCACGTGGCCGCGCATCGAGGGGCGGTCGTAGAACTCGGCGCCATCGAGGTCGGCGACGGTGCCGATGTCCTTGTCGCCGCGGCCCGACAGGCACACCAGGATGGATTGGTCGGGGCGCATGGTTGGGGCCAGCTTCATGGCGTGGGCAAAAGCGTGGCTGGATTCGAGTGCCGGGATGATGCCCTCGGCGCGGCAAAGGTGATGGAAGGCGGCCAGCGCCTCGGCATCGGTGGCACCCACATACTCGGCGCGGCCGGTGTCCTTGAGCCACGCATGTTCGGGGCCGACGCCGGGGTAGTCGAGGCCGGCCGAGATGCTGTGCGTCTCGGTGATCTGCCCGTCGTCGTCCTGCAGGATGTAGGTGCGGTTGCCGTGCAGCACGCCGCTGCTGCCGCGCTGCAGGCTGGCCGAATGCTTGCCGCTGTCCAGGCCTTCGCCGGCGGCCTCGACGCCGATCAGGCGCGTGTTCTGGTGCGGGATGTAGGGGTGGAAGATGCCCATGGCGTTGCTGCCGCCGCCGACGCAGGCGATCACCACGTCGGGATCGGTCGCGGCAATGCCTTGCGCGGCCAGCAGCTCCGGCATCTGGGTCAGGCATTCGCGCCCGATCACGCTCTGGAAGTCGCGCACCATCATCGGGTAGGGGTGCGGTCCGGCCACGGTGCCGATGATGTAGAAGGTGTTGTCGACGTTGGCGACCCAGTCGCGCATGGCCTCGTTCAGCGCGTCCTTCAGCGTCTTGCTGCCGCTTTCGACCGGCACCACGGTGGCGCCGAGCAGCTTCATGCGGTAGACGTTGGGCGACTGGCGCTTGACGTCCTCGCTGCCCATGTAGATCACGCATTCGAGCCCGTAGCGCGCGCAGATGGTGGCGGTGGCCACGCCGTGCTGGCCGGCGCCGGTTTCGGCGATGATGCGTGGCTTGCCCATGCGCCTGGCCAGCATGGCCTGGCCGATCACGTTATTGATCTTGTGCGCGCCGGTGTGGTTGAGGTCCTCGCGCTTCAGATAGATCTGCGCCCCGCCGAGTTCGCGGCTGGTGCGCGCGGCGTGGTAGACGGGCGAGGGCCGGCCGACGTAGTGCGCCAGCTCGTACTCGAATTCGGCCCGGAATTCGGCATCGTGCTGGTACCTGGCGTAGGCGTCGCGCAGTTCCTCGATGGCGTAGGTCAGCGTCTCGCTGATGAAGCTGCCGCCATAGCGGCCGAAATGCCCGCTGGGGTCGGGCTGCTGGTAGTCGATCATGGGGTCAGGAAATCTGGGCGTCCGCGGCGCGCACGGCGCGGGCGAACTGGTGGATCTTGGCGGCGTCCTTGATGCCTTTCAACGGCTGACCAAGCGGGCCATCGGCCTCGACGCCGGAGGAGACGTCAACCGCGAGCGAGTGCCCGCGGCCACGCAGCTGCCGGATCCCATCGCCCACGTTTCCAGGTGTCAACCCACCAGACAAGACGAGGTGAGCGGGAACGTTTGGTGGCAGTCGTGACCATTCGAATGTCTTTCCGCCGCCGCCGAAGCCGTCGACGTGGGCGTCGAGCAAGATGGCCTGGGCCGAGGCGTACTCGTGGGCAAATTCTATCAAGTTGAACCGCACATCGGGCCCGGTGGGGATGCGTGCCGCGCGCCAGTAGGGCCGGCCGCAGCGCGCCGCGACCGCGGTGCAATCGGCCGCCGATTCATCGCCATGAAACTGCAGGCTGGCGCCTGGTACGGCGACGCTGGCGGTGACGATCTCCTCCGCCGACGCGTTGACGAACAGCAGCACCGGCGTGACCATGGGCGGCAGGCGCCGCGCCAGTTGCGCCGCGCGCTCGGCATTCACGTGGCGCGGACTTTTCGCATACAGCACGAAGCCGATCGCGTCCACGCCGGCGGCCACCGCCGCGTCCACGTCGCCTTCGCGCGTCAGGCCGCAGACCTTGATCCGGGTTCGCTCTGGCGTGCGTGCGGGCGTCATGGGAGCCAATCATAGGCCGGGCTGCGTTCGGGCAGGCCCCAGCGCGGGTCGTACACGGGGCCGAGAAAGTACAGCCCATCCGGTGCGAAAGTGGGCGCGGCGGCGTCGCGGCTGCGCGCCTGCAGCACCTGCAGCATCCACGCCGGCGGCTGCAGTCCCTGCCCGATCAGCAGCAGGCAGCCCATGATGTTGCGGATCATGTGGTGCAGGAAGGCGCTGGCCTCGAAATCGAAGCGCCAGTAGGCGCCGCGCCGGGCGATCTCGATCCGGCGCAAGTGCTTCACCGGTGACAGCGCTTGGCACGCGCTGGCGCGAAACGAGCTGAAATCGTGCTCGCCGTGCAGGTGCGCGGCGGCTTGCCGCATGGCGTCGCCATCCAGCGGCCGGAACACCCAGCCGGCCCGGCCGGCTTCGAGGCTGGGGCGCACCGGCGACTGAAGCACCACGTAGGCGTAGCGGCGCGCCAGCGCACTGGCGCGCGCGTGGAAGTCGCCTGGCACGGGCTGCGCCCACTGCACTGCGATGTCGGGCGGCAGGTAGCGGTTGGTGCCGCGCACCCAGGAAAACGGCTCGCGCTGCAGCGCGGTGTCGAAGTGCACCACCTGCATCAGCCCGTGCACGCCGGCGTCGGTGCGGCCGGCGCACAGGGTCGATACCGGGCCGGCCGTGAACTGAGCGAGCGCGTGCTCGAGCCGGTCCTGCACCGTCAGGCCCGACGGCTGGCTTTGCCAGCCTTGGTAGTGGCTGCCGAGGTAGCTGAGGCCGAGTGCGATTCTCACGGCGTGCATTGTCGCCGCAGTCCCGGGCCGTCAGCTGCGGGCCGCGCGCCGCCCAGGCCGCGAGAAGCGGTGGGCGACCGGCCTTCAGTACAGCGTGGCCAGCAGCTGCTCCGCCTCGTGCCGCAGGGTGCCCGAGGCGGTGCCAATCACTTCGGTCAGCAGTTCGCGCGCGGCCGGCAAGTCGCCGCTGGCCTGCAGGCGACGGGCGCGCTCGAGCTTGGCGGCGAGTGGATCATCCGGCGTCCCTGGGAAAGCCGTGCCTCGCGGATCGATGGCGGGCGCGGTGGGATCCGCGGCAATCGCGTCGTCGAGGGTGAAACCGATGCTGCCCTCATCGTCCGGCGGTGTGGTGGTCGCGATGGGTGCGGTGGGGTCCAGGTCGAGCTCGAAGTCCAGCGGCTCGAAGCTGGCCTGCGGTGGCGCCAAGCCCGTGGGGCCTGCTGGCGCCGTGCCGGGCTCGAGCTCCAGGTCGAGCGAGATGAACAAGTCGTCCAGCGATTGCTCGCTCGGCGCCCCGCTTGCCGCGGCAGTGGCGCCTGCGCCCGGGGCAGGCTTGCGTGGCGGGATCGAGGCGGGCGCCGCCGTGCCATCGCCGAGTGCGTAGAGGAGGTTGTCGGGATCGAGTTGCCGGCCCAGGCTGGCGATGGCCCGCCAGTCCGGTCCCTCGCCCTGGGTGATGTCGAAGGCTTCGGCGGCAATGCTCTCCAGCGCCTGCGCGTCACCGCGCCGGGCATAGATCGCAGCCAGCTTGCGGTGGTTGGGCACCAGGCTGCGGTGGTCGCGAACGGCTTCCTTGAGCGTCTGTTCGACTTGCGCATCGCGGTCACGGGCGATGATGGCACTGGCCCGGGCCGATGCCTCCGTGTCTTGCGTCGGTGGCGTCGCCGTGGCGACGGCCGGCAGTGGAGTGCCTGGATCGTCGCCGCCAACGGCTGGACTCGTGTCGGAAGCCTCTGTGCTCGTGCCGAGGCCGGCGGTGGTGCCTGGAGGTGTGAATGGGCGATCCGAGGTCTCGGTGTCGCGGCGGCGCTGGCGTGAGCGATGCAGGGCGAGCATCGCCAGCAGCATCAGCAGGCCGCCGCCGGCCCACAGCAGTTCGGGATAGCTGGGCAGTGATTCCAGCGCGGATGGTGTTCTTGTCGCGGCCCCGGGGCCTGCGCTGGCGTTTGCCGACGCCGCACCGGCCACGACTGCAGAAGCGGCGCTTGCTGGCGCGGCAGGCTTGCTGGGCGTGGCCGCAGCAGCGATGGAGGCCGCCGCTGTCGGCGTGCTGGGTGCCGGTGTGGGCGTGCCAGCGGCGGAATCGAGGGTCACGGCGGGCGGGGTTGGCGTGGCCGGTCTGGCGGACTCTGCAGGAGCGGCATTCGCCTCGGCACTGGACGGCGAGCTTGCCGGTGCCGTATGCGCGGGTGGTGTCTCGCGTGGTGTCTCGGGTCGCGTTTCAGGCAGTATTTCGGGCGGTGTCTCGGATGGTGTCTCGGATGGTGTCTCGGGTGGAGCGGGCAGGGTCGTGGCGGGCGGTGGCGTGACCTCTGCCGCGGCGGCCAGCACCGGAGGAGGCGCGCCGGCATGGGCCGGTGGATCGACCAGCATGGTGTAGTTGCGCACGATGTGGCCACCGGCCCAGCTGGCTTCGACCACGACAGGCAGGCTTGACTCATGCACGGGCTGATCGGACGCCAGCTGGAGGTGGGCTTGTCCGCTCGAACCCTGTTGCAGGCTGACGCGGACACCGGCCAGGGCGGGCGAGTACTTGACGCCGACGGTGTCGAAAGTGGCGGGGGAGGCCACCATGGCTTGCAGGGTGGCGGCCTCCTCGGGGCCGATCTCCAGCACTTCGATCTCGGCGCGCAGCGGTTCACCCAGCGCCGAACGCATCGCGATGGCGCCCAGCTCCAGCGCCTGCGCATGCACGCTGGCAGCCAGCAAGGCCAGCGCCGCCGCAGTGGCAAGCAGCGTTCCGGGCCCTCGCCGCACGCGCGCGATCTCCTCGCGCCCAGTCGGTCCGCGCCTTGCTCCCTGACTCGTGTGCTGCATTCTCGGGTGACTTGCCTCGCGTTGTTGCCGATCCCGGCGTCTGAGTTGCCGAGCGGGCACCGACACTAACACCGACGCCGCACGGCGACAAGCCGAGGCCAACGGTGGCGGGCACTCCGCCACCGGCCCCGGCGTGGCGCTTTCAAGCTGGCCGGCGGATGCTGCGGCGGGTGCTCAGGCCTGGAGCAGAATGCGCAGCATGCGGCGCAGCGGCTCGGCCGCGCCCCACAGCAGCTGGTCGCCGATGGTGAATGCGCCCACGTATTCCGGGCCCATCGCCATCTTGCGGATGCGGCCGACGGGGATGGTCAGCGTGCCGGTCACCGCCACCGGCGTCAGGTCACGCATGGTGTCCTCGCGGTTGTTCGGCACCACCTTCACCCAGTCGTTGTCGGCGGCGATCATGGCCTCGATGTCGGCCACCGGCACGTCCTTCTTCAGCTTGAAGGTCAGCGCCTGGCTGTGGCAGCGCATGGCGCCGATGCGCACGCAGTAGCCGTCCACCGGCACCGCGGGTGTGTCAAAGCCCTCGCCCTGGCCCATGATCTTGTTGGTCTCGGCCATGCCCTTCCATTCTTCGCGGCTGACGCCGTTGCCAAGGTCCTTGTCGATCCAGGGAATCAGCGAGCCGCCCAGCGGCACGCCGAAGTTGGCCTTCTCGGCATCTTCCAGACCGCGCTGCTTGCCGATGACCTTGCGGTCGATTTCCAGGATGGCGCTGGTCGGGTCGGCCAGCAGGTCGCGCACCTCGTGGTTGAGGGTGCCGAACTGCGCCAGCAGCTCGCGCATGTGCTGCGCGCCGCCGCCGCTGGCGGCCTGGTAGGTCTGGGTGCTCATCCACTCGACCAGGCCGGCCTTGAACAGCGCCCCCACGCCCATCAGCATGCAGCTGACGGTGCAGTTGCCGCCGATCCAGTTGTTGCCGCCCCGGGCCAGCGCGTTCTCGATCACCGGCATGTTGACCGGATCGAGGATGATCACCGCATCCTGATTCATGCGCAGCGCGCTGGCAGCGTCGATCCAGTGGCCCTTCCAGCCGGCTGCGCGCAGCTTCGGGAACACCTCGTTGGTGTAGTCGCCGCCCTGGCAGGTGACGATGATGTCGCACTTGCTCAAAGCGTCAATGTCGTGCGCGTTCCTGAGCGTTTTCTCGTTCTTCGCCATCGCCGGCGCGGTGCCGCCGGCGTTGCTGGTGGAAAAGAAGACGGGCTCGATCAGGTCGAAGTCGTTCTCGGCCTGCATGCGGTCCATCAGAACCGAGCCGACCATGCCGCGCCAGCCGACGAGGCCTACGAGATTGCCAGTTTTCATTTTCTTTCGCGCCTTTCAAACAAAGTGGATTTGTCTGACCTGCCGGGCTCGTCTGGCTCCGGAAGGCGGCGCGCACGACGAACCCGGGCTGGTCAGCCCTTTTTGGTGGTCGTGGTGGTGGTGCTTGCGCGCGCGCCAGCGCCGGACGCGTGGTCCGGGGCGATGGGATCGAGTTGATCGCGCGCGTTCATGAAGCACGATTCTACCGCAGCGTCGGTCAACGGGCCGGCAATGGCCTGCACCCGGCCGGGGTCAAGTGACGTGCCCAGGCGACATTCGCGCAGCCGCTCGCTCAGGCGGCGAGTTGATCCGCCAGATCGAGGAAGTCGGCTGCGTGCAGCGTGTTCTCGGGGTTTGGCGACACGTCCTTGGGTTGGCTTGTGCCGAATTCGAGTGGGCGCTCGACGTAGGCGGTCTGCAGCCCGCAGGTGCGCGCGACGGCCAGATCGTCCTGGTGGGCCGCCACCATCATGACGTCATAGGGTGCCACGTCGAACACGTCGGCCACGCCCTGGTACACGCGCGGGTCAGGTTTGTAGGCCCGAAACACCTCGGCCGACAGCACGCAGTCCCAGGGCAGGCCGGCGTGCTTGGCCATGTTGGTCAGCAGCCCGACGTTGCCGTTCGACAGCGTGCAGATGATGTGCCGCGGCTTCAGCCGCGCCAGCCCCTCCACGACGTCCGGCCAGGGGTTCAGCCGGTGCCACGCGCGGTTGAGGTGCCGGCGCTCCGGCTCGGGCATGTCCTGCAGGCCGAAGCGCGGCAGGATGTCATCCAGGATCAGGCGGTGCAGGTCGTCGATCCTGGTCCACCCGAGTTCGCCTGACATCACCCGCGCCATCGCCGGCCGATAGCCACCCCGCCACGCCAGCGCGAACGCGTCACCATCGACCTCCGGATACAGCCGCGCCATCTCCGCCCTGATCGACCCGTGCCAGTCGACCACGGTGCCGAAGACGTCGAAGGCGAGGATCCTTGGGGTGCTATTGGGCATGGGTCGGCATTCAGCTAGGCGCGGGCAACCTCGAATCTATCAGCCATCTGTGTCGTGGTGTGCCGCTATAGTGGCGAATACCTTGGCACGTTAGCGCAAGGTGCCATGTGCGACAGAGGGAACGGGCAATGGTGTACAGGTGGTGGAAGTTGGTGCTGCTGGCTGGACTGGTGCCATGCGCGGCATGCACCAGCGTCGATGACGCTCCTGGTGTGTCGACGCGGCCCGCGCCGCAGGCGGCAGCCGAGCCCGCATCGGCCCCGCTGCCGCCGCTGCCCGCAAACGACCAGCCGGTGTACCGCGATCCGGAGGCTGCGCGGCGTTTGATCGAGCGTTACAAGGATGGCATAGGCCCACCTCGACCGCGCCCGTGATGCGGCCTCACGGGGCGGCTCAGTGCCGTCCTATGCGCTCCTTGAACTGCCGGACGCGGTGGCTGGCGAGCTCGGGATCGGTGTAGGTGGCCGATGCGGAGCTGCCTTGTTTCTGCTCCATCCTGTCAAGCGCCAGCGGCTGGGCAGGGCAGTCCAGCTGGCGCGCGGCCGGTGTTTCACCGAGGAGATAGCGGATCACCAGGCTGTCCACGCACTGGTCGTTGTAGGGAAACACGCCGTGCGTGTATTCACCGGGCACGAACACGATGCGGGCCTCGGGGAGTGCCGCTGCGGCGCGCGTGGCGCCGCTGGTCGGGGTGGCGGCGTCGTATTCGGACTGCACCATCAGCACATCCAGCCCCTGCATCGCCGCGATCGGCGGGTGGCTCACGCTTGGGCCGCCCCAGTACAGACAGGGCCGGGTCGGAGGATATGCGGAATGCGCCCCGAACAGCGGGGACTGCGCGAGCAGCCGATCTCCGAGCGCGCGCCAGTAGGCCGGATCGGTGCTCGCGGGGGCGCTGTCGTTGCAGGTGATGGCGTTGTAGACGGGCGAGTCGACTTCGATCGTTCTTTGCGTGAGGGTTCCGGGAACGATCTCGATCGCGTCCAGGTACGATTCATGCAAAGCCAACGCCAGCTCTTGCACTTCGGCGTTGGTGGCGGCATCGATGGGCGTGAACACCTGAGTCTTGAGCACGGCCTGCACGGCTTCAGGCGATGCGCCGGGCAGGGCCTTGAGCGTCTCGTCCAGCCCCCGTGCGGCGGTGATGTTCAGCAGAAATGCGTTGGCCGCCGTATTCTTGTAGCTGGCCGTGGCCAGCGGAGCGAACGTAGTGGCCCGGACCACCGGATGCAGCGAAGCAAGCACGGCGCGTACCTCGTCGGCGCTGCTGCCGAGCTGGAAGAAATCGGCATGGCGCGCGGCGTACGGCGCCATGACTTCGTCGAGCAGGCGCTGGCGTGCGCCGGGCTGCAGCTCGGAGAAGTTCATGTAGGCGTTGGAGAAATCGGCATTGCTGTCGAGCACCATGCGATCCACGCGCTCGGGGAACAGCTTGGCGTACCAGGCACCGAGCCAGGTGCCGTAGGAGTAACCGATGTAGTTGAGCCTTTCGTCGCCCAGCAGGCCACGCAGCAAATCCATGTCGCGTGCGGTGGCGTCGGTCGTGATGAAGGGTGCCAGCGGGTTCTGTCTGCAGGCCTCGGCTTCGTGGCGCGTGTTGGTGAAAATCGCGTCCACGTTGGCGGCGATGGCGCGGCCTTCGGCGGTGTCATCCACTTCAAGGTATTTCTCGTCGGAGCTGCACTTCAGCACGGTGCTCGGCGCCACGCCGCGCGGGGCGAAGCCGACCATGTCGTATTCCTTGATCAGCCGCAGTTGCAGCGCGCCCAGCGGGTTGGTGGGATTGCTTTGGGAAACGAGGCTGTGAAACAGGAATGCCAGGACTTGGCCATCCGCCCCCGGACCTCCAGGGTTGAACAGCACCGCGCCCTTGCGCTGGCTGGTGAGGGCAGGCACGCGCAGCACGGCAATCTGCACCTCGCCGTCCTCGGGCGCGGCGTAGTTCATCGGTGCACGCATGGTGGTGCACTGCGCCTTGTAGAGCGTTTGCGTGCCGTCGAGGTCCTCGCCCGTGATCGTCGCGGGGCAATCACTCCATTGCAGCGCCTGGTTTCGGTAAGGCTGTAGCGGATCGGGTGGTGCGTCGTCGCTGCCACCGCAGGCGGTCAGGGCCAGCATGAAGGCAGTCAGGCTGCCTATCAGCCATCCGGCCGTGGGCGAGTGGGGATGAGCGTGTTTCATGGGCCGGTGCTCCGGGGAGTGGATCCGAAACCGGCCGATGCTATCGGCCGCGGCCCGTGGGCGGTATCGGGGATGTACCGATGGCGCAGTGCGCGGTCAGGCCAGTGCCTTCAGCACCGCCTCGCCCATCTCGCGCGTGCCGACCCTGGTCGTGCCTTCGCTCCAGATGTCGGCCGTGCGCAGGCCCTGCGCCAGCACTTTTTTCACTGCGGCTTCGATGCGGTCGGCGGCCTCGGCCTGGTTCAGGCTGAAACGCAGCATCATCGCAGCGCTGAGGATGGTGGCGAGCGGGTTGGCCACGCCCTTGCCGGCGATGTCGGGCGCACTGCCGTGGCTGGGCTCGTACAGACCCTGCTTCTTGTCGTTCAACGACGCCGAGGGCAGCATGCCGATGGAACCCGTCAACATCGCCGCTTCGTCGCTCAGGATGTCGCCGAACATGTTGCCGGTGACCACGACGTCGAACTTCTTCGGCTCCTTGACCAGCTGCATGGCGGCGTTGTCGACGTACATGTGGTCGAGCGCCACGTCCGGGTAGTCCTGGTGCACCTCGGTCACCACGTCCTTCCACAGCTGGAAGGTCTCCAGCACGTTGGCCTTGTCGACGCTCGTGACGCGCTTGCTGCGCTGGCGCGCGGCCTCGAAGGCGACGCGGGCGATGCGCTCGATTTCGGGGCGCGAGTAGCGCATGGTGTCGAACGCCTCTTCGGTGCCGGGGAAGTGCCCGTCGGGTGCGGTGCGGCGGCCACGCGGCTGGCCGAAATAGATGTCGCCCGTGAGCTCGCGGATGATCAGGATGTCCAGGCCGGCCACCAGTTCGGGCTTCAGGCTGCTGGCGTGCGTGAGCTGCTCGTAGCAGATGGCGGGGCGGAAGTTGGCGAACAGGCCCAGGTGCTTGCGCAGGCCCAGGATGGCCTGCTCGGGACGCAGCGGGCGGTCCAGCGTGTCGTACTTCCAGTCGCCGACGGCGCCGAACAGGATGGCGTCGGCCGCCCTGGCCAGGTTCAACGTGCTGTCGGGCAGCGGGTGGCCGTGCGTGTCGTAGGCGGCGCCGCCGACGGGGGCCTGCTCCAGCTCCAGCCTCAGGTCCAGCGCCTGCAGCACCTTGACGGCCTCGGCCACGATTTCGGTGCCGATGCCGTCACCTGGGAGAACTGCGATTTTCATGTGAATCTTGTCATCGAGAAGGGCGTGAAAGCAGCCGGAACGCAGAGGGCGCCGAGGTTTCGCGAAGGACGCAAAAGAAAAAACCGCAATCGCCTGTTCCGCGTTCTCTGCGGGTTTTTGCGTCCCGGCTGTTCGGGGTTCAGCTCGCCAACGTCCGGGCCAGCCAGGGCTTGGCCGCCAGCCGACGGGCTTCGAATTCCTGGATCTTGTCCTGGTGCTGCAGCGTGAGGCCGATGTCGTCGAGGCCATGCAGCAGGCAGTGCTTGCGAAACGGCTGCACATCGAAGGCGATCTCGGTGCCATCCGGCTTGACCACGACCTGGCGCTCCAGGTCGACGGTCAACTGGTAGCCCGGAAAGGCCGCGACTTCGTCGAACAGCTTGGCCACGGTACTCTCGGGCAGCACGATCGGCAGCAGGCCGTTCTTGAAGCAGTTGTTGAAGAAGATGTCGGCGTAGCTGGGCGCGATCAGCGTGCGAAACCCGTACTGCTGGATCGCCCACGGCGCGTGCTCGCGGCTGGAGCCGCAGCCGAAATTCTTGCGTGCCAGCAGGATGCTCGCGCCCTGGTAGCGCGGCTGGTTCAGCACGAAATCGGGGTTTGGCCTGCGCGTTGCCGGGTCCATGCCCGGCTCGCCGTGGTCCAGGTAGCGCCATTCGTCGAACAGGTTGGGGCCGAAGCCGGTCTTCTTGATCGACTTCAGGAACTGCTTGGGGATGATGGCATCGGTGTCGACGTTTTCACGATCGAGTGGAGCCACCAGACCTTGATGGGTGAGGAACTTGTCCATGGTCAGATCAGACGGGCAGTGCGCGCGGAGGAACAACGGGGCAAAAAAACACGGCATCGCGGCGCTGGTGCTCCGCGTGCCGGACGCGGGAGGCACCGGAGGCCCTGCTACCAGAGGGCATTCCGGCGCTCACCCGCTCAGCGCTTGGCCTTGTCGGCAGCGTTCTGCACGCCTTCGCCGGCCTTCTCGACGTCCTTGCCGACGCCGGCGACGGTGTTGCAGGCGGTCAGGCTCGCCACAAAGGCCAGCATACCCAGCAGTGCTGCGAGTTTTTTCATCATCCTCATCTCCTACAGTTGAAAAACACCCGTTGCCGGGCACTCATGAAAAAGCACGGACATCAACGAAATGCCCATGCACCGCGGCCGCCGCGGCCATCGCCGGGCTGACCAGGTGGGTGCGGCCGCCGGTGCCCTGGCGACCTTCGAAATTGCGGTTGCTGGTGGAGGCGCAGCGCTCGCCCGGCGCCAGCCGGTCGGCGTTCATCGCCAGGCACATGCTGCAGCCCGGCTCGCGCCACTCGAAGCCGGCGCCGGTGAAGATCTGGTCCAGGCCCTCGGCCTCGGCTTGGCTTTTCACCAGGCCCGAACCCGGCACGACCATGGCCAGCTTGACGTTCGGCGCCACCTTGCGGCCCAGCTTCTTCAGCAGGCCGGCGGCCTCGCGCAGGTCCTCGATGCGGCTGTTGGTGCAGCTGCCGATGAACACCTTGTCGACGTGGATGTCGCTCATGGGCTTGTTGGGCTCCAGGCCCATGTAGCTCAGCGCGCGCTCGATGGCGCCGCGCTTCGATGCGTCCTTTTCCTTGTCGGGATCGGGCACGCGGCCGTCGATGCCGGTCACCATCTCCGGGCTGGTGCCCCAGGTGACCTGCGGCACGATTTCGGCGGCGTCGAGGTCGATCACGGTGTCGAACCTGGCGTCGGGGTCGGAGTGCAGGGTCTTCCAGTAGGCCACCGCCTGGTCCCACTCGGGTCCGCCGACGAACCTGCCGGTCGCGGCGTCGGTGCCCGGGGCCAGCAGGCGGCCCTTGAGGTACTCGATGGTCTTGTCGTCGACGGCCACCAGGCCGGCGCGCGCACCGGCCTCGATCGCCATGTTGCACACCGTCATGCGGCCTTCCATGCTCAGGGCGCGGATGGCGTCGCCGCCGAACTCGATCGTGTAGCCGGTGCCGCCGGCGGTGCCGATCCTGCCGATGATGGCCAGCACGATGTCCTTGGCGGTGATGCCGGGCGCCAGCCTGCCATTGACCCGGATCAGCATGTTCTTCGCCTTCTTGGCCAGCAGCGTCTGCGTGGCCAGCACGTGCTCGACTTCGCTGGTGCCGATGCCGTGTGCCAGCGCGCCGAAGGCGCCGTGCGTGCTGGTGTGGCTGTCGCCGCAGACCACGGTCATGCCGGGCAGGGTGGCGCCGTTCTCCGGGCCGATCACGTGCACGATGCCCTGGCGCTGGTGCAGGAACGGGAAGAAGGCCGCCGCGCCATGCTCCCTGATGTTGGCGTCGAGCGTGGTGACCTGTTCCTTGCTGATCGGATCCTCGATGCCGTCGTAGCCGCGCTCCCAGCCGGTGGTGGGCGTGTTGTGGTCGGCGGTGGCGACCACCGAACTGACACGCCAGGGCCGGCGCTTCGCCTGGCGCAGGCCTTCAAAGGCCTGCGGGCTGGTGACCTCGTGCACCAGGTGGCGGTCGATGTAGAGCACGGCGGTGCCGTCGTCTTCGGTGTGGACGACGTGCTCGTCCCAGATCTTGTCGTACAGCGTTCTTGCGGTCATGGCTTGGGGTTCTCGTCGGTTCAAATTCTATGCCGTGGCGGGCGGTTGCGGCAGCCGGGCCTGCAGGTGCTCAAGCAGGGTCCGCGCGGTCGTCGGCAAGCTGTCGAAATCGCGCGCGATCAGGCTGATCTCGCGCCGGGCCCACGGATCGGTCAGCGGCAGCGCGCGCAAGCGCCGGCTGCCGTTCATCAGCTCGAAGGCACGCAGGGGCGTGATGCCCAGCCCCAGGCCGTTGCCGATCATGCGGCACATGGCGTCCAGCCCGGTGACGCGGATGCGCAGCCGGATGGCGCGGCCCGCCTGTGCGGCCGCCTGATGCATCGCCAGCGCGATCGAGCTGCTGGCGTGCAGGCCGACGTCGTCGAAGTCCAGGGATTTCTGCGAAATTCATAGCGTCTTGCGTAGACAGGACATGGCCTGCAGGCATAACCACGGCAAGGTGGTCGTGTCGGTAGGGCTGCATCTGCAGGCTGTTGCTCGCATGGCTCATGGTGCTGGCGTTGCAGATGCCGAGGCCGGCCGCACCTTCCTGCACGGCGCAGCACGTCGCTGGACAGGTGCTCCTCCAGGTCGATCTTGACCTCGGGGTGCTGCTGCACGAAGCGGCCCAGGTCCTCGGGCAGGAATTGCACGATGGCCGAGATGCTGGCATGCACGCGCACGTGGCCGCGCACGCCGGCGGCGTAGTCGCTCAGCTCACCGTGCATTTTCTCCAGTCCATACAGCGCGCTGCGGGCGTGATGCAGCAGCGCCTGGCCCGCGGGTGGTTTCAGGTCGACGCCGCGCGCACGGCGGTAGAGCAGGGTGGTGGCCAGGGTGCTCTCCAGCTCGGCCAGCCGCTTGCTGGCGGCGGCCGAGGCGGCGATGAACTCGCGCTCGGCCGCCTTGCCGATGCTGCCGGTCTCGCAGGCGGCCACGAACAACTGCAGCGACGTCAAGTCGATGCGGCGGGCGAAGCTGCGTTCGCTGAGTCGCATGATGGGCCAGATGAGCGTCTTGTCTGAAGATGGTCTTTGGGTGATTTTCTCGGGAATTCCAAGACTGGACATCGTGAATGGAGATGGCCTGAGTGACGGGCAGCGATGGCTGTGTCGGTGCATGCGGGCCTGCGCCGCATGCGGCTCTCGGCGCTGGACGCCGCTGGGTTATGGTGCGAGGCAGACTCTGTCCCTGGCTGTACGCCTGGTGCGCGCCGTTTCCACCATTCCCCACCCCATGCAATCTGCCCCCGCGACCACGTTCGATGAAGCCTATTACCAGCGCTTCTACTTCGACAAGAAGACCAGCGTGGTCGATCCTGCCCACGTGGATCGGTTGAGCAGGTTTGTCGCCGCATACCTCCAGTACCTGCGCGTGCCGGTGCGGCGGGTGCTGGACCTGGGCTGCGGCATCGGCCTGTGGCAGGGGCCGATTGCACGGCATTTTCCCGCCGCCAGCTACCACGGCGTGGAGATCAGCGACTACCTGTGCCGGCGCTACGGCTGGGAGCGCGGCTCGGCGGTGGATTACGTTGCCTCCGAACCCTTCGATCTGGTCATCTGCCAGGGCGTGCTGCCCTACCTGAGCCCGCCGGACCTGCGGCGTGCGCTGGCCAACCTGGGCCAGCTGAGCCGTGGCGCGCTCTACGTCGAGGCGGTCTCGCGCGAGGACTATGAGCAGGGTGTCATCGACGAAGAGCTGACCGACGCGCGCCAGTTCCGCCACCGCGTCGGGCTATACCGCCGCGGTCTGCGCCCGCACATGCTGGAGTTGGGCGGCGGTCTCTGGCTGAGCCGCCAGGCCGAGGTGCCTTTGTTCGCGCTGGAGTACGTGGACGGGCGCTGAAGATTCACCAGCAAGGCAGAGCTGAGCGGCCGGCGCAGACGAAACAGCCCGCCGGGCGGCGGGCTGTGTCTGTCGATGGCCTGGATCGATGCGCGTCGCTCAGGGCACGTCGCGGCGCGGCGAGCCGATGTAGAGCTGGCGCGGACGGCCGATCTTGTACTCCGGGTCGCCCATCATCTCGTTGAGCTGCGCGATCCAGCCCACGGTGCGGGCCAGCGCGAAGATGCCGGTGAACAGCTTGACCGGCACGCCGATGGCGCGCTGCACGATGCCGGAGTAGAAGTCGACGTTGGGGTACAGCTTGCGCTGCACGAAGTAGTCGTCCTCCAGCGCAATCTTCTCCAGCGCCTTGGCCAGCGCGAACAGCGGGTCGTTCTCCAGACCGAGCTCGGCCAGCACCTCGTCGCAGGTCTGCTGCATCAGCTTGGCGCGCGGATCGTAGTTCTTGTAGACCCGGTGGCCGAAGCCCATCAGGCGCACGTTGGAGTTCTTGTCCTTGACCATGTTGACGAACTCGCCGACCTTGGCCACGCCGCCCATCTTCTGGATGTCCTCCAGCATGTTCAGCGCGGCCTCGTTGGCGCCGCCGTGCGCCGGACCCCACAGGCAGGCGACGCCGGCCGAGATGGCGGCGAAGGGATTGGTGCCCGAGCTGCCGCACAGGCGCACGGTCGAGGTCGAGGCGTTCTGCTCGTGGTCGGCGTGCAGGATGAGGATGCGATCCATCGCCTTTTCCAGCACCGGATTGACCTTGTAGTCCTCGCACGGGGTGCTGAACATCATGTGCAGGAAGTTGCCGGCGTAACTCAGGTGGTTGAGCGGGTAGCGGTAGGGCTGACCGACGCCGTACTTGTAGGCCATGGCGACCAGCGTCGGCATCTTGGAGATCAGCCGGATGGCGGCGATGTCGCGATGCTCCTTGTTGTGCACGTCGATCGAGTCGTGGTAGAAGGCCGACATCGCCCCCACCAGCCCAGTCAGCACCGCCATCGGGTGGGCGTCACGACGGAAGCCGCGCAGGAAGAACTGCATCTGCTCGTTGACCATGGTGTGCTGCAGCACCAGCTTGTGGAAGGCGTCGCGCTCGTCCTTGCTCGGCAGTTCGCCGTTGAGCAGCAGGTAGCAGGTGTCGAGGTAGTCGCACTTCTCGGCCAGTTGCTCGATCGGATAGCCGCGGTACAGCAGTTCGCCCTTGTCGCCGTCGATGTAGGTGATGCTGGACTGGCACGCCGCCGTCGACATGAAGCCCGGGTCGTAGGTGAACATGCCGGTTTGGCCGTACAGCTTGCGGATGTCCACCACGTCCGGCCCGATCGTGCCCTGGTATACCGGCAGTTCGACTTCGGGGGCGCCGTTTGAAAATGACAGCGTGGCTTTGTTGTCGGCAAGTTTCATGTTGTGTTTTCCTGGGGTTGGCTTAAAGCAGGCAAGGTGGCCGGTTCAATGTCGCGGTGGCCGCAGCATCTCCAGCACCTCGCGCACGTCGGGCGAATTCAGATCGTTCTCGGGCTCTTTGCGCCGCAGCAGCAGATCGAGCAAATCGTTGTCGGACAAGTCCATCAGGTGGATCAGCGCATTGATCTGCGGGGTCGTCAGGCCGGCCTCGTGGCGCTGGAAAAAGCGCTCGATGAGCAGGTCGTTTTCCAGCAGGCCGCGCCGGCAGCGCCATTTCAGGCGCGCCAGCGCGTGCTCGTCGATGCCTTGGTCAGCGGCCATGCAGCGCCGTGGGTATTTTCTCGGCCGCCCTCAAATGGCCCGGCGCACCATCAGTTCCTTGATCTTGCTGATGGCGGCGGCCGGCTTCAGGCTCTTGGGGCAGACGTCGACGCAGTTCAGGATGCTGTGGCAGCGGAACAGGCGATACGGATCGTCGAGGTTGTCGAGGCGCTCGCCGGTGGCCTGGTCACGGCTGTCGGCGATGAAGCGGTAGGCCTGCAGCAGGCCGGCGGGGCCGACGAACTTGTCCGGGTTCCACCAGAAGCTGGGGCAGGAGGTGGAGCAGCAGGCGCACAGAATGCACTCGTACAGGCCGTTGAGCTCCTCGCGCTCCTCGGGTGACTGCAGGCGTTCGGTTTCGGGCGGCGGGTCGTTGTTGATCAGGTAGGGCTTGATCGAGTGGTACTGCTGGAAGAACTGCGTCATGTCGACGATCAGGTCGCGCACCACGGGCAGCGCCGGCAGGGGTTTCAGCACGATGGTGCCGGGCAGCGTGCGCATGTTGGTCAGGCAGGCCAGGCCGTTCTTGCCGTTGATGTTCATGGCGTCCGAGCCGCACACGCCCTCGCGGCAGGAGCGGCGGAACGACAGCGTCGGATCCTGCGCCTTGAGCTTCATCAGCGCGTCGAGCAGCATGCGCTCGTGGCCGTCGAGCTCGATCTCCACCGTCTGCATGTACGGCTTCTCGTCCTTGTCCGGGTCGTAGCGGTAGATCTTGAAAGTGCGTTTTTCCATGGGTCGGTTTCTCCGGATGCGCGAGCCTGCCGTCAGAAGGTGCGGACTTGGGGCGGAATCGTGTCGACGGTGAGCGGCTTGCTGCGCACCGGCTTGTATTCGAGCCGGCTGCCCTCGCTGTACCAGAGCGTGTGCTTCATCCAGTTGGCGTCGTCGCGGCCGAGCGGGGCGGTGGGGTGGTCGGCCGGATGCTCGTAGTCACTCACCGTGTGCGCGCCGCGGCATTCCTTGCGGGCGGCGGCCGAGGTCATGGTGGCCTGCGCCACCTCGATCAGGTTCTCGACCTCCAGCGCTTCCTGGCGCGCCATGTTGAACACGCGCGAGTGATCCTGTAGGCCGAGGTTGCCGACCCGCTCGCGCAGCTTGGCCACCATCTCCACGCCTTCGTCCATCATGGCCTGGGTGCGGAACACGCCGGCATGGGTCTGCATCGTGGCGCGGATATCACCCGCGATGCTTTGCGCGTATTCGCCGTCGTGGGCGGCGTCCAGGCGCGCCAGGCGCGCCAGCGAGCGGTCGGCCGCGTCCGCCGGCAAGGGCTTGTGGGCACCCTTGTCGTGGTTGGCGATGATGTGATCGCCGGCCGCCTTGCCGAACACCAGCAGATCGAGCAGTGAGTTGGTGCCCAGGCGGTTGGCGCCGTGCACGCTGGTGCACGAGCATTCACCGACCGCGTACAGGCCGTGGATCGGCACCAGCGGATCGCCGCCGACCGGCACGCTGACCTGGCCGTGGATGTTGGTCGGCACGCCGCCCATCTGGTAGTGGATGGTGGGCACCACCGGAATGGGCTCCTTGGTGATGTCGACGTTGGCGAAGTTGACGCCGATCTCGTACACCGAGGGCAGGCGCTTGTGGATCGTGTCCGCCCCCAGGTGGTCCATCTTCAGCAGCACGTAGTCCTTGTTGGGGCCGCAGCCGCGTCCTTCCTTGATCTCCTGGTCCATCGAGCGCGACACGAAGTCGCGCGGCGCCAGGTCCTTCAGCGTCGGCGCGTAGCGCTCCATGAAGCGTTCGCCCTCGCTGTTGATCAGGATCGCGCCCTCGCCGCGGCAGCCTTCGGTCAGCAGCACGCCGGCGCCGGCCACGCCGGTGGGGTGGAACTGCCAGAACTCCAGGTCCTGCAGCGGGATGCCGGCGCGCGCGGCCATGCCCAGGCCGTCGCCGGTGTTGATGAAGGCGTTGGTGCTGGCGGCGAAGATGCGGCCGGCGCCGCCGGTCGCCAGCATCACGGTCTTGGCGTGCAGCACGTAGAAATCGCCGGTCTCCATCTCGATGGCGGTGACGCCGACCACGTCGCCGTCGGCGTCGCGGATCAGGTCCAGCGCCATCCACTCGACGAAGAAGGTGGTGCGCGAGGCCACGTTCTGCTGGTACAGGGTGTGCAGCATGGCGTGGCCGGTGCGGTCGGCGGCGGCGCAGGCGCGCTGCACCGGCTTCTCGCCGTAGTTGGCGGTGTGGCCGCCGAACGGGCGCTGGTAGATGGTGCCGTCCGGGTTGCGGTCGAACGGCATGCCCATGTGCTCAAGCTCGTAGACGACGCGCGGCGCTTCCTGGCACATGAACTCGATCGCGTCCTGGTCGCCCAGCCAGTCGCCGCCCTTGACGGTGTCGTAGAAGTGGTAGTGCCAGTTGTCCTCGTTCATGTTGCCCAGCGAGGCCCCGACGCCGCCCTGCGCCGCCACGGTGTGCGAGCGGGTCGGGAAGACCTTGGACAGCACGGCCACGTTGAGGCCGGCGCGCGCCAGTTGCAGCGAGGCGCGCATGCCGGAGCCGCCGGCGCCGACGATCACCACGTCGAACTTGCGGGTGACGACTTTGTCTTTGGTATAGCTCATGTTCTTTGGGTTTCCGAAATTCTTGTCGCGGTATCCGAAAGCGCGAGAAAGCGCGGCCGTTCTAGAGGCGCCACAGCACCTGCAAGGCCCAGCCGCCGCAGGCAATCAGCCACACCGCGGAAACCACCTGCAGCAGCAGGCGCCGGCCGACTGGCTTGCCGTAGTCGTACCAGATGCTGCACATGCCGACCCAGGTGTGCCAGATCAGCGCCACGATGGCGGCGAAGGTGAGCGCCTTCATCCACTGCGGGGAAAACACGCCGGCCCAGGCGTCGTAGCCGATCGGGCCCCGGATCAGCAGCAGCCGCGCCAGCACCAGCAGCGTGAAAAGCGCCAGCACGACGGCGGTGATGCGCTGGACCAGGAAGTCCTTCCAGCCGTAGTGCGCGCCCACCACCAGACGCTTGTAGCCGTAGGTCACAGCCATGTCCTCACTCCTCGTTGCTTGAATTCTCAGTACAGGCCAAACAGCTTGGCGCCCAGTATCAGTGTCAGCAGGCCGCTCAGGACCAGCACGGTGGCGGCCGTCTGGCGGCCGAAGGCAATGGTGGTGCGGTGCGTCACGTCCATGATGAGGTGGCGCAGGCCAGCCAGGACATGGTGCAAATAGGCCCAGATCAGGGCCAGCACCACCAGCTTGATGAACCAACCCGGAAAGATCCACAAGCCGCTGGAGAAAGCGGCGCTGAACTGCCCGAACGAGATCTCCGAGGACACCGACTTGTCGAACAACCAGATGATGAACGGCAGCAGGAAGAACATCAGCGCGCCGCTGGCGCGATGCAGGCCGGACACGATCGCCGCCAGCGGCCACCGCAAGGTCGGCAAGTCGGCGAACAGGTTCAGGTTGCGGAATTCGGGCCGGGGTTTGCTTGCGTCGCTCATGGCATCACTCTTCGAAGGGGGTCGATCTTGTCGTTCTGTGTTGGCGGGGCAACTGGGTCATTCTATTGCAAGGCATCAGGCAGATTGCGGTATGGCCGGGTCCGATGCAGGCCATGCCGCGCGGTGCGGCGGCATCGCTTGACCTAGCTCAACCGATTGCGGTAGTGGTGGGTGTCAGTGCGGTACAGGCCGCGTCGCAGTTCCATCGGCACGTCGTTGTAGGTGTAGGCCACGCGCTCGACGCTCAGCAGCGGCGTGGCGGTGCTGACCTCCAGCAGATCCGCTTGCGCCTGGTCGGGCAGGACGGCGCGGATCTTCTCGTCGGCGCGCACCATGCGCACGTCGAACTCGGTCTCGAACAGCGCATACATCGGCCCGTGGTGCTGCGACAGGCGCTCGGCGGTCAGCCCGCGGAACGGGCCGCCCGGCAGCCAGATGTCCTCCAGGATGGTCGGCTCGCCGGCAAAGCGCAGCAGCCGGCGCGCCTGCAGCACCGGATCGCCCGCGCGCAGGCCGAGCGCGCGCGCCACCTCGGCGCTGGCGCGCTGGCGCCGGCACTCGACCACGTCACGCTGCGCCGGACCTTCGCTGTCCAGCGTGCCGCTGTCGGGCTGCAGGCGCAGGAAGCGGTATTGCACCTGCTGCTCGGAATGGGTGGCGACGAAGGTGCCGCGCCCCTGCCGGCGCACCAGCAGGTTGTCGGCCGCCAGTTCGTCCACCGCCTTGCGCACCGTGCCCTGGCTGACCTTGTAGCGCGCCGCCAGGTCGAATTCGCTCGGGATCACCTCGCCCGGCTTCCATTCCCCCTGCTGCAGGCTCTGCAGCAGCAGAGCCTTGATCTGCTGGTACAGAGGGCTGAAGGACGGCGTGTGGTTCGGCCGGCCGGATGCGTCGGCGGCCGTGAGCTGGGCAATGTCGGGGGCAGGGGAAGAGGGTGCGACGGTCGCCATGAAACTGTCAGTTTCGTGTACTTGGATGCGGCAATCATATCTTATATAAGACACAAGACAAATTGACTGCGCAGGGTTTTCACGGATAAAATCCGAACGCTGTGCGCGCGTGCGATTGAGGCATTCGACCGGCGCGACATTGACCCCCGTTTTCTTTCATCACCACTGTCCGGAGCCATTTCCATGAGCAAGAAACCCGTTCGCGTCGCCGTCACCGGTGCCGCTGGCCAGATCGGCTACGCCCTGTTGTTTCGCATCGCCTCCGGCGAGATGCTGGGCAAGGACCAGCCGGTGATCCTGCAGTTGCTGGAAATCCCCGACGAGAAGGCGCAGAAGGCGCTCAAGGGCGTGATGATGGAGCTTGAAGACTGCGCCTTCCCGCTGCTGGTGGGCATGGAGGCGCACAGCGACCCGATGACCGCCTTCAAGGACACCGACTACGCACTGCTGGTCGGCGCGCGCCCGCGCGGCCCCGGCATGGAGCGCGCCGACCTGCTGGCGGCCAACGCGCAGATCTTCACCGTACAGGGCAAGGCGCTGAACGCCGTGGCCAGCCGCAACGTCAAGGTGCTGGTGGTCGGCAACCCGGCCAACACCAACGCCTACATCGCCATGAAGTCGGCGCCCGACCTGCCGGCCAAGAACTTCACCGCCATGCTGCGTCTGGACCACAACCGCGCGCTGTCGCAGATCGCCGCCAAGACCGGCAAGGCGGTCAAGGACATCAAGAACCTGTGCGTCTGGGGCAACCATTCGCCCACCATGTACGCCGACTACCGCTTCGCCACCATCGACGGCGTCTGCGTCAAGGACATGATCAACGACCAGGTCTGGAACAAGGACGTGTTCCTGCCCACGGTGGGCAAGCGCGGCGCCGCCATCATCGAGGCGCGCGGCCTGTCCTCGGCCGCCTCGGCCGCCAACGCCGCCATCGACCACATGCGCGACTGGGCGCTGGGCACGGGCGGCGAGTGGGTCACCATGGGCATCCCGTCGCAGGGCTGGTATGGGATCCCGAACGAGGTGATGTTCGGCTTTCCGGTCACCACCGAGAACGGCGAGTACAAGGTGGTCGAGGGCCTGCCGATCGACCAGTTCAGCCAGGAGTGCATCAACAAGACGCTGGCCGAGCTGGAGAGCGAGAAGGAGGGCGTCCAGCACCTGCTGTGATGACGAAATGACCTCGGCACTGGCAAGCCCCCGATGATGCGGCCTTGGCCGCATGACTGACCCGGTCATTTCGTCATCGATGCCGCGCCAGCGGCGAAGTCATTGAGTCGCGCAGCGACGAAGTCATGCCAAGCCATCCCCGCGACATTCTCCTCGGCGCCCAGGGCGGCGCCGTCAGCCTGCCGGTGTGCGACCACTACAGCGGCGTCGAGGCGCGCATGCGCAAGAGCCTGCAGCTGCAGGCCGAGATGAGCGAGGAGTTCGGCACCTGCGTGTTCGACGTCACGCTGGATTGCGAGGACGGCGCGCCGGTGGGTGGCGAGGCCGAGCACGCCCTGCTGGTGACCGAGCTGGTGATGTCGGCGCCCGATGGCGCGCGGGTCGGGGCTCGCGTGCATCCGGTGGACCACCCGGCCTTCGAGGCCGACATGGACGTGATCGCCCGTGATGCCGGGCAGCGTCTGACGCACATCATGATTCCCAAGGTGGAGTCGGTCGATGACGTGATGCGCGCCGAAAAAGCCCTGCTGGCGGCCTACCCCAAGGGCTTGCCGCTGCAGGTGCTGATCGAATCGCCGGCGGCAGTGCAGCGCGCCTTCGACATTGCCGCGCACCCCCGCGTGCAGTCGCTCAGTTTCGGCCTGATGGACTTCGTGTCGGCGCACGCCGGGGCGATCCCGGCCGACGGCATGGGCATCGATGGTCAGTTCACGCACCCGCTGGTGCTGCGCGCCAAGCTGGAGATCGCCTCGGCGGCACATGCCTTCGGCAAGGTGCCATCGCACTGCGTGGTGACCGAATTCAAGGACGAGTCCGCCATGCGCACCGCCGCGCGCCGCGCCGCGCGCGAATTCGGCTACACCCGCATGTGGAGCATCCACCCGAGCCAGATCCGCCCGATTCTGGAAGCTTTTGCGCCGGATGAGCGGCAGATCGAGACCGCCAGCGCTATCCTGCTGGCGGCTGCCGCTGCCGACTGGGCGCCGATCAGCTTCGATGGCAGTCTGCACGACCGCGCCAGTTATCGACATTTCTGGCAGGTTCTGGAGCGTGCGCATGCCACCGGGCGGAACTTGCCGGCGGCAGTGGCCTCATGGTTTTGACACGCGCGGCGTGTCATGATTGCCGTCTTCTCCATTTTTTACGGAAGTGAACGCAGTATGAAATTGCTCGCTCTCGCACCTCTGGCCATGGCTCTGGTCCTGGCGGCCGGTCCCGCGCAGGCCCAGACGACCAGGCAGGCCAAAAAGCCCGCCGCCACCAAGAAGGCAACGGCCAAGAAGACACCGGCCAGGAAGCCGGTCGCCAAGGCAAAGACCAAGAAGCGCGTGCCGGCCAAGACCGCCCGCGCGGTCGAGTCCGTCACGCCGGTGCAGACGCCGACCCAGCGCCTGAGCGATGCCGAGGTGGCGATCTCCAAGCACATCCAGACCGGCAGGATCCAGTGCGAACTGGGTGCCGACGTCACGGTGACCGCCGACGAGAGCAATCCGGGTTTCTTTCACGTCGCCACCGGCAAGCAGCGCTATTACATGCATCCGGTCGAAAGCCGCACCGGCGCCATCCGCATGGAGGACAACGGCGCCGGCGCCATGTGGCTGCAGCTGGGCAACAAGTCGATGCTGCTGAACCAGAAACTGGGCCAGCGCGTGGCCGATGAGTGCGTCACGCCGACCCAGCGCGAATTCGCCGCGCAGATGCGGGCCAACCCGCAACCGAGCCTGCTGGACGGCCCCGCCAAGTGACGCCGCGGCGGCGGCGCGGGTTGATCGGCGTGGCCACTTCGGTCGCGCCCGGCGGGGTTGCGGCCGCGAGACAAGAGATTGAAATCAGTATCAAGGAGAAGAAAAGATGTTGAACGCCTATCGAACCCACGTTGCCGAGCGTGCCACCTTGGGAATCCCGCCGCTGCCGCTGGATGCCAGGCAGACCAGCGATCTGATCGAGTTGATCAAGAACCCGCCAGCGGGCGAGGATCCGGCGCATCTGCTCGAGTTGCTGACCCATCGCGTGCCGCCGGGCGTGGATGATGCCGCCAAGGTCAAGGCCTCGTTCCTGGTCGCGGTGGCGCATGGCGACATCCAGGTCGAGCTGATCAGCCGCGCCCGCGCCACCGAGCTGCTGGGCACCATGGTCGGCGGCTACAACGTGCAGCCGCTGATCGATCTGCTGGATGACGCCGAACTCGCCGGCGTCGCCGCCGAGGCGCTGAAGACGACGCTGCTGATGTTCGACGCCTTCAACGACGTCGCCGACAAGGCGCGCGCCGGCAACGCCAAGGCCAGGGAGGTGATGCAGAGCTGGGCCGACGCCGAGTGGTTCACCCGTCGCCCCGAGGTCGAGCGCAGGATCACCGTCACGGTGTTCAAGGTGCCGGGCGAGACCAACACCGACGACCTGTCGCCGGCGCCGGACGCCACCACGCGGCCCGACATTCCGATGCACTACCTGGCGATGCTGAAGAACGCGCGTCCCGACGCCGCCTTCAAGCCCGAGAAGGACGGCGTGCGCGGCCCGATCGCCTTCATCGAGGAGCTCAAGAAGAAGGGCCACCTGGTCGCCTACGTCGGCGACGTGGTCGGCACCGGCTCCAGCCGCAAGTCGGCCACCAACAGCGTGATCTGGGCCACCGGCCAGGACATCCCCTACGTGCCCAACAAGCGCTTCGGCGGCGTCACGCTGGGCGGCAAGATCGCGCCGATCTTCTTCAACACGCAGGAGGACTCCGGCGCGCTGCCGATCGAGGTCGATGTGTCCAAGCTCGAGATGGGCGACGTGGTCGACATCTACCCCTACGACGGCCGGATCGAGAAGAACGGCCAGAAGGTCGCCGACTTCGAACTCAAGAGCGATGTGCTGCTGGACGAGGTGCGTGCCGGCGGCCGCATCAACCTGATCATCGGCCGCTCGCTGACCGCCAAGGCGCGCGAGTTCCTGGGCCTGCCGGCATCGACCGCGTTCCGCCTGCCGCAATCGCCGGCGGCGTCGAATGCCGGCTTCACGCTGGCGCAGAAGATGGTCGGCCGCGCCTGCGGCCTGCCGGTGGTGGATGGCGTGCAGCAGGGCGTCCGCCCCGGCACCTACTGCGAGCCCAAGATGACCACCGTCGGCAGCCAGGACACCACCGGCCCGATGACGCGCGACGAGCTGAAGGACCTGGCCTGCCTGGGTTTCTCGGCCGACATGGTGATGCAGTCCTTCTGTCACACCGCTGCCTACCCGAAGCCGATCGACGCCAAGATGCACCGCGAGCTGCCGGCCTTCATCAGCAACCGCGGCGGCGTGGCGTTGCGCCCGGGCGACGGCGTGATCCACAGCTGGCTCAACCGCCTGCTGCTGCCCGACACCGTGGGCACCGGCGGCGACAGCCACACGCGCTTTCCGATCGGCATCAGCTTCCCGGCCGGCTCCGGCCTGGTGGCCTTTGCCGCCGCCACCGGCGTGATGCCGCTGGACATGCCCGAATCGGTGCTGGTGCGCTTCAAGGGCGAGATGCAGCCGGGCGTGACGCTGCGCGACCTGGTGCACGCGATCCCGCTCTACGCTATCAAGCAGGGCCTGCTGACGGTGGCCAAGGCCGGCAAGAAGAACGTGTTCTCGGGCCGCATCCTGGAAATCGAGGGCCTGCCCGACCTGAAGGTGGAGCAGGCGTTCGAGCTGTCGGATGCCTCGGCCGAGCGCAGCGCCGCCGGCTGCACCATCAAGCTCAACCAGGCGCCGATCATCGAGTACCTGAAGTCCAACGTGGTGCTGATGAAGAACATGATCGCCAATGGCTACCAGGACAAGCGCACGCTGGAGCGCCGCATCAAGGCGGTCGAGGCCTGGCTGGCCAAGCCCGAGTTGCTGCAGGCCGACCAGGATGCCGAGTACGCCGCCGTGATCGAGATCGACCTGGCTGACATCAAGGAGCCGATCGTGTGCTGCCCGAACGACCCGGACGACGCCAGGTTCATGTCCGAGGTGTCGGGCACCAAGATCGACGAGGCCTTCATCGGTTCGTGCATGACCAACATCGGGCACTTCCGCGCCGCCGCCAGGCTGCTGGGTGGCCAGCGCGACATCCCGGTCAAGCTGTGGGTGGCGCCGCCGACCAAGATGGACCAGGACGAGCTGATGAAGGAAGGCCACTACGCGGCCTTCGGCGCCGCCGGTGCGCGCACCGAGATGCCCGGCTGCAGCCTGTGCATGGGCAACCAGGCGCAGGTGCGCGAAGGCGCCACGGTGATGAGCACCAGCACGCGCAACTTCCCCAACCGCCTGGGCAAGAACACCAACGTGTTCCTGGGCAGCGCCGAACTCGCGGCCATCTGCGCCAAGCTGGGCCGCATCCCGACGCTGGAGGAGTACCGTGCCGAGATGGGCATCATCGATGCCGACCAGGACAGCGTGTACCGTTACATGAACTTCGACCAGATCGAGGAGTACGCGGACACAGCCAGGGAAGTCGCCGTCTGACCAGCGTGACCGGCTGAAAGGAAAAGCCCTGCTACCGAGAGATGCGGGGCTTTTTTTCGCGTGTCGTACCGATGACGAAATGACTTCGGCTGACGCCTTCAATGACGGCGCTGCGCGCCATGACTTGAGCGGCGCCAGGTCGTTTCGTCATCGAGGGCGAAAGCCAAGGTCATGCGCCGTCAGGCGCGTCATTCACAGCACCTCGCTGGCAAAATCCGCCAGCCGCGAGCGCTCGCCGCGCGCCAGCGTCACGTGGCCGCCGTGCGGCCAGCCCTTGAAGCGGTCCACCGCGTAGGTCATGCCCGAGGAGCCTTCGGTCAGGTAGGGCGTGTCGATCTGCGCCAGGTTGCCCATGCAGATGATCTTGGTGCCGGGGCCGGCGCGCGTGATCAGGGTCTTCATCTGCTTGGGCGTCAGGTTCTGCGCCTCGTCGATGATGATCCACTTGTTCATGAAGGTGCGCCCGCGCATGAAGTTCATGCTCTTGATCTTGATGCGGCTGCGGATCAGCTCGTTGGTGGCGGCGCGCCCCCATTCGCCCGCGCCCGAGGCATCGCCCTTGGCCAGGAACTCCAGGTTGTCGTCCAGCGCGCCCATCCAGGGGCCCATCTTCTCTTCCTCGGTGCCGGGCAGGAAGCCGATGTCCTCGCCCACGCTCACGGTGGCGCGGGTCATGATGATCTCGGTGTAGCGGCGGTCGTCCAGCACCTGGGTCAGGCCCGAGGCCAGCGCCAGCAGCGTCTTGCCGGTGCCCGCCGTGCCGGCCAGGGTGACGAAGTCGACCTCGGGGTCCATCAGCAGGTTGAGCGCGAAGTTCTGCTCGCGGTTGCGCGCCGTCACGCCCCAAACCGCGTTCTTCAGGTGCGTGTAGTCCTTCAGTGTCTTCAGCACCGCCGTCTTGTCGCGGATCTCGGTGACGCGCGCGTACAGGCTGGGCTCGCCCGGCGTTTCGAAGTAGACGAACTGGTTGATGTACAGGTTGGTCACCACCGGCCCGCCGATGCGGTAGAAGGTGGCGCTGCCCGACTGCCAGCTTTCGATGGTCTTGCTCTGGCGGGTCCAGAAGTCGGGCGGCAGCTGCAGCACGCCCGAGTACAGCAGGTCGCCGTCTTCCAGCGTCTTGTCGTTCTCGTAGTCCTCGGCGTGCAGGCCCAGCGCGCTGGCCTTGACGCGCATGTTGATGTCCTTGGACACCAGCACCACGGGGCGCGGTGCGTGCTGCTTCTCCAGCGCGGCAACCACGCCCAGGATCTGGTTGTCGGCCTTGCCCGGCGGCAGCGCGGCCGGCATGGCGGCGTCCAGTGGCGCGGTCTGGAAGAACAGCTTGCCGCCGGCTTCCACATGGCCGGTTGAATCGAGCAGCAGGCCTTGCGCCATGTCGGCGTCCTTGACGCGCGCCAGCGCGTCCAGCATGCGGCTGGTTTGACGGCCGTTGCGGGCGACTTCGGTCATGCCCTTCTTGTGGTTGTCCAACTCCTCCAGCACCACCATCGGCAGGTAGATGTCGTGCTCCTCGAAGCGGAACAGCGCCATCGGGTCGTGCAGCAGCACGTTGGTGTCGAGCACGAACAGGCGGGTCGGGCCGTTGCGTCGCGCCTTGCGGCGGGCGCCCGGGCGTGCCTCGGGTTTGTCCCGGGTGTCAATGACCGCGACGGCCGGTGGCGGGGGGGCGGCTGGCGGTGCCTCGCGGGCCGTCACGGGCGCCGGTGACTCTGGCAGCGCCTTGGCCGCCAGCAGCGACGCTTGCTGGCGCGCCGGTGCGGCGGCTTTGGTGGCTGCGTGCCGGGCCTTGGCCCGGCGGGCCGACAGGTCTATGACTTCGGAGGAAAGCTGGGTGCCGCGCTTGGTCGGCGGGGGAGGCAGGGGCATGCGTGTGAAGAAGGGAAAGGTCGATCAGGAAGGGCGGCCAATCGCCATCAACCGTCCGCGCTGACGGGCGATTGGCCAAACAAAAAAGCCGCCCGGTCGGCCAGGCGGCTTTTCTGGAAACGGACTCGGGCGTTGCATCTGCAGCGACATCACGGACCCATTATGCATGGGCGAGATGACGTCCCTGAACCGTGATCCGCTGGCTCCCGGGTCCACGGTGCCGGTTCAGGCGGCCTTCTTGAGTACCTTGACGGCCTTGAGCACTTCTTCCACGTGGCCGGGCACCTTCAGGCCGCGCCACTCCTGCACCAGCACGCCTTCGGCGTTGACCAGGAAGGTGCTGCGCTCGATGCCCTTGACCTTCTTGCCGTACATGATCTTGTTTTTCACCACACCGAACATGTGGCACATCTTTTCCTCGGTATCGGCGATCAGTTCGAACGGCAGTTCCAGCTTGGCCTTGAAATCGTCGTGCGACTTCATGTTGTCGCGGCTGACGCCGAACACGACGGCGCCGGCCTTGACGAAATCCTTGTACTTGTCGCGAAACTGCATCGCCTCGGTGGTGCAACCGGGCGTGTTGTCCTTGGGGTAGAAATACAGCACCAGCGCCTGTCCCACATGGGAGGTATTGCTTACCTTGACGCCGCCGGTGGCAATCGCTTCGAATTCGGGGAGGGGTTTGTTGACAACGACTGCCATATGCGCATGAATCTCCGGTGAGTGTTGTACTGAAAAGCCCGTCGACTGTGGCGCCAAGAAACGCAAAACCCGCAGCGCCAACAACTCGCGTGCGGGCGACACAGCAACAGTGACCACCTCCTTATTTTAGCTCATTTGCCTGCAACGCGCCTGTCTCCAGCAGGAGCGCGGCGACCACGCGGCGGCCTTCGCCGGCCAGGATGTTGTAGGTGCGGCAGGCGGCCGGGGTGTCCATGGTTTCGACACCGATGCCGGCTTCGATCAGCGGCCGCAGCAGCTTCAAAGGCGCAAAGCGCAGGCGCTCGCCGCTGCCGAAGACCACCAGTTCCGGTTGAATCCGCGCCAACTGCTCGAAATGCGCGACGGTCAACTCCTCGAAGCGTGCGCATGCCCAGGCGGCATGCTCGCCGCTGCTGCGCAGCACCAGGCTGTGCGTGATGCGCTCGGCGCCCACCGCGATCCATCCCGGGCCGTAGGCGGTGATGGCATGCGTGAACTGATCGGGCTGGAATTTCATGCGCTGGAACGACCCGGGAATGGGCAGATGTGTTCCAATTCTATGTTTGCCCGGCAACGCCGCGCCTGTTCAAGAGGTTTTCATGAAGACGATCCACAAATCCGCCAAGCTGGCCAACGTGCTCTACGACGTGCGCGGGCCGATCGTGGACGCGGCCCGGCAGATGGAGGACGAGGGCCAGAAGATCATCAAGCTGAACATCGGCAACCTGGCCCCGTTCGGCTTCCAGCCGCCCGAGGAGATCGTGCAGGACATGATCCGCAACCTGCCGGACTCGGCCGGCTACTCCGACAGCAAGGGCATCTTCTCGGCGCGCAAGGCGGTGATGCACTACACCCAGGCGCAGGGCATCGCCGGTGTCACCATGGACGACATCTACCTTGGCAACGGCGCCAGCGACCTGATCGGCATGGCGACCAACGCGCTGCTGTCCGAGGGCGACGAGATGCTGGTGCCGGCGCCCGACTACCCGCTGTGGACGGCGGTGGCCAGCCTGTCGGGCGGCAAGCCGGTGCACTACCTGTGCGATGAATCGAATGGCTGGATGCCGAACCTGGCCGACATCCGCGCCCGCGTCACGCCGCGCACCCGCGCCATCGTCGTCATCAACCCCAACAACCCGACCGGCGCGCTGTATTCGGACGAGCTGCTGCGCGGCATCGTCGAGATCGCGCGCGAGCACGACCTGGTCATCATGGCCGACGAGGTGTACGACAAGGTGCTGTACGACGGCGCCCGCCACACGGCGCTGGCCAGCCTGTCGACCGACGTGCTGACGCTGACCTTCAATTCCTTGTCCAAGGCCTACCGCTCGTGCGGCTTTCGCGCCGGCTGGATGGTGATCTCGGGCGACAAGTCGGCGGCCCGCGACTACATCGAGGGCATCGACATGCTGGCGAACATCAAGCTCGGCTCCAACGTGCCGGGCCAGTACGCCATCCAGACCGCGCTGGGCGGCTACCAGAGCATCAATGACCTGGTCAGGGAGGGCGGCCGGCTGCGCCGCCAGCGCGACCTGGCGTACGAGCTGATCAGCGCCATTCCGGGCGTCAGCTGTGTCAAGCCGCAGGCGGCGCTGTACATGTTCCCGCGGCTCGACCCGAAGATGTACCCGATCCAGGACGACCGCCAGTTCTTCATGGAAGTGCTGCGCGCCACGCGCGTGATGCTGGTGCAGGGCTCGGGCTTCAACTACCCCGACAACCAGCATTTCCGCATCGTCTTCCTGCCGCACGAGGACGATTTGCGCGAGGCGATCGCGCGCCTGGCCAGGTTCCTGGAGCAGTACCGCCAGCGCCACGCAAAGTCGGCATCGGTGGTGCCGATCACGACCATCAAGGAAGCCGCGCGCGCCTGACGGCGACGCCATGCGTGGCACCAAAGTTCATTGAAGCAAGAACCAAAGACATGAAAGCGATCCAAGTCGGCCTGCTGGGCATCGGCACGGTGGGCAGCGGTGCCTTCCAGGTGCTGCAACGCAACCAGGAAGAAATCAGAAGCCGCGCCGGACGCGGCATCGAGATCAGCATGGTGGCCGATCTCGACACGGCGCGCGCGCAGCAGATCGTGGGGCCTCAGGTTCAGGTCGTCGATGACGCGCGCCAGGTGATCGCCAACCCCGAAATCGAGATCGTGATCGAGCTGATCGGCGGTTACGGGATCGCCAAGACGCTGGTGATGGAGGCCATCGCGGCCGGCAAGCACGTGGTCACCGCCAACAAGGCGCTGCTGGCCGTGCACGGCACCGAGATCTTCCGGGCCGCGCACGAGAAGGGCGTGATGGTCGCGTTCGAGGCCGCCGTGGCCGGCGGCATCCCGATCATCAAGGCGTTGCGCGAGGGCCTGACGGCCAATCGCATCCAGTGGATCGCCGGCATCATCAACGGCACCACGAACTTCATCCTGAGCGAGATGCGCGACAAGGGCCTGGATTTCGACACCGTGCTGAAAGAAGCGCAACAGCTGGGCTATGCCGAGGCCGACCCGACCTTCGACATCGAGGGCGTGGACGCCGCGCACAAGGCGACCATCATGAGCGCCATCGCCTACGGCATCCCGGTGCAGTTCGACAAGGCCTACATCGAGGGCATCACCAAGCTCTCGACCACCGACATCCGCTACGCCGAGCAGCTCGGCTACCGCATCAAGCTGCTGGGCATCACCAAGCGGCGCGAGGGCGAAGGCGTGGAGCTGCGCGTGCATCCCACGCTGATGCCGGCGCGGCGGCTGATCGCCAACGTCGAAGGCGCCATGAACGCGGTGGTGGTCAACGGCGACGCCGTCGGCACCACGCTGTACTACGGCAAGGGCGCGGGCAGTGAACCGACGGCTAGCGCGGTGATCGCCGACCTGGTCGACGTCACGCGCCTGGCCACCAGCGACCCGCAGCACCGCGTGCCGCACCTGGCCTTCCAGCCCGGCGCCATGCGTGATGTCCGCGTGCTGCCGATGGAGCAGATCATCACCAGCTACTACCTGCGCCTGCGCGTCAAGGACGAGGCCGGCGTGCTGGCGCGGGTGACCAGCATCCTGGCCGATGCCGGCATCAGCATCAACGCCGTGCTGCAGCGCGAGGCCGACGACGTGGCCGGCACCGACGCCGGCGCCGGCGAACCGACGCCTGACCACACCGACCTCATCATCCTGACGCACGAGACCAGCGAAGGCGCCATGAACGGCGCGCTGGCGCAGCTGCAGGCGCTGCCGAGCGTGCTGGCGCCGATCGTGCGCATTCGCAAGGAAGAACTGGCTTAGGGATCACATAGTTGAAAGCCCATGGGGAAAAGATGCCTGCCCTGAAAAACGAGACATATTCCATAGCTGATCTGATTGACAACTATCGTGCTGGCAGGATCGCTGTGCCAGAATTTCAGAGAGGATATGTTTGGAAGCCCAATAAGGCTCCACTCCTCTTGGATTCCATCTATAGAAACTATCCCATCTCTTCCGTCTTGTTATGGGAAAGCGAGGAGAAAGTTAGTGTTCACCCTCGGTCAAATAAAGCGAGCTATTCGTATCCAATACGTTGGTTGATTGATGGGCAACAGCGTGTTCGGACGCTGGAAAAAATCTGCGATGGTGATATTAGGGTTATGTTCCATCCGGATTCTGATCGATTTTCATTGGAGAACGCTGCCATTCGGCGGGAGAGGAGCGGCTGGTTCTTCGTTCACGAAATACTTAATGATCAGCTGTACCGAGAGTTGCGGAGCCGTATTCATTACGAAGTGAATGCGGCGATATATGAACGCAAGTTTGAAGAAGTAAGAAAAATTCTTGCATTTCAGGTTCCTGTTATTTGCATGGCGGGTCATTCGTTTGGCAATGCGGTTGATGCTTTTCAAAGAATTAATACCGCAGGAATGAGGTTGAAGGCGGAAGATATTCAAAGTGCGCAAATAGCCGCGAAGCATGCTAACTTTATTTCTCAGGAAATTATCCCGTTCGTCGAGTGGTTAAAAAGAGAGGGCTATGGTCGACTCAATGTATTGCATCTATTCAGGGCATGTGCTTTTATTGCAAAGCCAGATGCCAGGAATAAGACTTTGCTTCATGAACTAAGCACTGCTGAGCTGCGGTCCGCTTGGGCTAAGACGCGCAATGCTACCAAGCGTGTCATAGCACTTTTGAAAAGCGAGCTTGGTTTGCTTAACATGGATATAGTATGGTCGGGAAATCTCTTAATTCCGTTGATAGCAATTTGTCATGTGCAAAATCCTCGTGAACGAAAGATTCCTGAGATGATTGGTTGGATGGCGTTAGCTGCTCTTCATCATAGATACAGTTCAGCAAGTGAAACGGCGTTAGAGCAAGATTTGAAAGCATGCCGCTCTTCAGATCCGATTGGGGCTTTGCTTACCAATCTTCGTCAAAGCAGAGGTGGCCTGTTGGCTAAGTCCTCGGATTTCTCTGGAGCTTTGGCCGACAAGGGTGGGCTTTTTGCTATGTATGTGACCTGTCATAGTAACGGTTTTAGAGACTTTTTTGGTGGTGGAAAAATAGCTTATCTAAAAGATGTCAATTTGCATCATATACTGCCGAGGGCTCAGTTTGAGTTGACAGAGAGATCTAATTCGGATGTTTTGGCTAACGCTGCTTTTATTACTGAGTCTGTCAATAAGTCGATCAATATGTCTGGACCAGAAGTATATTTGTCAAAAATTGAGAAAAAAATTCTGGACTCCCACTACATACCATCAAATAAAGATGTTTGGCGAATAGATAATTCTAAGATTTTTTTTGAGGAGCGTAGAAGGCTCTTGGCTGATGGGTTTAATTCGTTTTTGAAAAAGAGCTTGTCTGGTCGCAGAGTTGGGTATTGATAGTTAATAATGAACTACCTCTCCACCCGCGGTGACCGTACGCCGCGCAGCTTCTGCGACATCCTGCTGGAAGGCCTGGCGCCGGACGGCGGGCTGTACCTGCCCGAGCGCTATCCGCAGCTGGGTGCCGATGAGTTGGTGCGCCTGCGCGGCGTGCACGCCAGCCGGGGCTACGCGGCGCTGGCCTTCGAGATCCTCAGCCTGTTCATCGACGACATCCCCGCCGCCGACCTGCAGCGTCTGTGCGAGAAGACGTACACGCCCGAGGTGTTCGGCACGCCGGAGATCGTGCCGCTGAAGAAGCTGGTCGATGGCTTCTATCTGCAGGCCCTGTCCAACGGCCCGACGCTGGCCTTTAAGGACATGGCGATGCAGCTGCTGGGCAACCTGTTCGAATACGAGCTGGCGCGCCGCGGCGAGCAGCTCAACATCCTGGGCGCCACCAGCGGCGACACCGGCAGCGCGGCCGAGTACGCCATGCGCGGCAAGCGGGGCATCCGCGTCTTCATGCTCAGCCCGCACGGGCGCATGAGCGCGTTCCAGCAGGCGCAGATGTTCAGCCTGCACGACGCCAACATCCACAACATCGCCATCGAGGGCGTGTTCGACGACTGCCAGGACATCGTCAAGGCGGTCAGCAGCGACCTCGATTTCAAGCGCCGGTATCGTGTCGGCACCGTCAACTCGATCAACTGGGCGCGCCTCCTGGCGCAGGTGGTGTACTACTTTGCCGGTTACTTCCAGGCCACGCAGAGCAATGCGGAGCGCGTGAGCTTCACCGTGCCCAGCGGCAATTTCGGCAACGTCTGTGCCGGCCATGTGGCGCGGCAGATGGGTCTGCCGATCGACCGCCTGGTGGTGGCCACCAACGAGAACGACGTGCTGGACGAATTCTTCCGCACCGGCGTCTACCGCGTGCGCGGCAGCGCCGACACGCACGAGACCAGCAGCCCGTCGATGGACATCAGCAAGGCCAGCAACTTCGAGCGCTTCGTGTTCGATCTGCTGGGGCGCGACGGCGCCAGGACCAGGGCGCTGTTCCACGACGCGCTGGCGCAGGACGGCCGGTTCGATCTGAGCGGCGATGCGGCGTTCCGGCAGGCGCGCGAGCGTTTTGGTTTCGTCAGCGGCAGGAGCTCCCACGCCGATCGCCTGGCGACCATCCGCGAGGTGCACGACAAGCACCACGTGATGATCGATCCGCACACCGCCGACGGCGTCAAGGTGGCGCGCGGGCAGCTGCAGCCGGGCGTGCCCATGATCGTGCTGGAGACCGCGCTGCCGATCAAGTTCGCGGCGACGATCCGCGAGGCCCTGGGGCGCGAGCCCGAGCGGCCGGCGCGCTTCGAGGGCATCGAAGACCTGCCGCGCCGCGTGCGGGTGCTGCCGGCCGACGCGGCGCAGGTCAAACAGCTGATGGCCGAGGCGTGCCGGTGAGCGATCGACGCCAGTGCGGGGAGGGCGGACGATGAGGGTGGTCGGCTTCGCCGGCTATTCGGGCTCGGGCAAGACGCAGCTGATCGAACGCCTGATCCCGATTCTCAAGCGGCGGGGCTTGCGCGTCTCGGTGGTCAAGCACGCCCACCTCAGCTTCGACATCGATCGCCCTGGCAAGGACACTTTCCGCCACCGCGAGGCCGGCGCCTTCGAGGTCGTGGTGGCATCCGGCCAGCGGCTGGCGCTGATGCGTGAGTTCGAGCGCCCGACCCAGCTCAGCGTGCACCACCTGATCGCCGAGCTGTACGAGGGCGTCGACTGGGTGCTGGTCGAGGGTTTCAAGGACAGCGACCTGCTCAAGATCGAGGTCTGGCGCGCCGCTTCGGACAAGCCGGCGCGCTATCCCGACGACGAGTTCATCGTCGCCATTGCCACCGATTCGCCCGCTGCGCTGCCGCAGGCGACCTTGCGCCCGGTGCTGGATCTGAACGACGCCGAAACCGTGGCGCGCTGGCTCGTCGACAATGGGGAGCGCTTTGAATATCGCCCCGAAAGGTACTTGCCACACGATGTCTGACGCCCCACGCCGATCGCCCCTGATGCCGCTGGACGAGGCGCTGGCGCGCGTGCTGGAGCACGCCGCGGCGCTGGAACGCACCGAGTTCGTCAGCACCTTCGACGCCGACGGCCGGGTGCTGGCGCAGGACGCGGTGTCGGCGCTGCAGGTGCCGCCCAACGACAATTCGTCCATGGACGGCTACGCCGTGCGCGCCGCGGACGTCTCCGCCGCCGGCGTGGTGCTGCCGGTCACGCAGCGCATCGCCGCCGGCCATGCCGGCGGCCCGCTGGCGCCCGGCAGTGCGGCGCGCATCTTCACCGGCGCGCCTATGCCGGCCGGCGCCGACGCCGTCGTCATGCAGGAAGACACCGAGGCGCTGGCCGATGGCGCGCAGGTGCGCATCACCGCCGTGCCGGCGCTCGGCCAGTGGGTGCGCGCCGCCGGCGAGGACGTCACGCGCGGCGCCGTGATCCTGCGCCGTGGCGAGCGCCTGTCGCCGGCCTCGCTGGGCCTGGCGGCCGGCATCGGCCTGGCCGAGTTGCAGGTGGCGGCGCGCCCGCGCGTGGCGCTGTTTTCGACCGGCGATGAGCTGGTTATGCCGAGCCAGGTGCCGCCGGAGCAGATGAAGCCCGGTGTCATCTACAACAGCAACCGCTTCTTCCTGCGCGCGCTGCTGTTGCGCCTGGGCTGCCAGGTGAATGACCTGGGCATCGTGCCCGACGACCGCGCCGCCACGCTGGCGGCGTTGCGTTCGGCGGCGGCGGACAACGACCTGATCCTGACCAGCGGCGGCGTGTCGGTCGGCGAGGAGGACCACATCAAGCCCGCCGTCGAGCAGCTGGGCACGCTGGACCTGTGGCAGATCGCCATGAAGCCGGGCAAGCCGTTTGCTTACGGCTCGATCGCTTCGCCATCGAGCCGACGCGATGCGCCAAATGTGGGCACCTCCCCTTTGCCCCCCCGCCAAGCGGCGGGGCAGCGCGGCTCGTCCATGGTTTGTCATTTCATGGGCTTGCCGGGCAACCCGGTGTCCAGCTTCGTCACTTTTCTGCTGCTGGTGCGGCCGTTCCTGCTCAAGCTGCAGGGCGCGACGCGCCTCGAGGTGCCGGCGCTGCAGTTGCGTGCCGATTTCGATCTGCCGCGCCCCGACCGGCGACGCGAATTCCTGCGCGCGCGCCGCAACGCGCAGGGCGGGCTCGACCTGTTCGGCAACCAGAGTTCGGGCGTGCTGACGTCCACGCACTGGGCCGATGGGCTGATCGACCACCCGGCCGGCAGCACCATCGCGGCCGGCGACATGGTGCGCTTCATCCCGCTGGCGGAGCTGCTGGCATGAAGCAGGTGACGGTGCGCTACTTCGCCTCGATCCGCGAGGCGCTGAACGTGGGCAGCGAGCGCGTGGCTACCAGTGCGCCAACCCTGGCGGCGTTGCGCGATGAGCTGATCGCCCGCGGCGGTGCGCACGGCGAGGCGCTGGCGCGCGGCAAGGCCGTGCGGCTGGCGCTCGACCAGACCATGAGCGACGAATCCGCCGCGCTGCACGACGGCGCCGAGGTGGCGTTCTTCCCACCGGTGACGGGTGGGTAGGCGCGACGGCTGGGGTTTGCCGGGCGCCCGGCCTGGATGCCCTCGGTGAGTCAGTCGCGTACCGGGCAAAATGGGCGCATGAGCCAGCCCCGGGTTTCGATTCAGCCACAGGATTTCGACTTGAGCGCCGAGGTGGCCGCGCTGCGCGCGGGCGATGCGCGTGTCGGCGCCGTCTGCGCGTTCATCGGCACCGTGCGCGACCGCAACGACGGCCAGTCGATCCGCACCATGGAGCTCGAGCATTACCCCGGCATGACCGAGAAGGCCATCGAGGCCATGATCGGCGAGGCCGAGCGCCGCTTCGACATCTTCGGCGTGCGCGTGATCCATCGCGTCGGCCTGCTGCAGCCCGAGGACCAGGTGGTGCTGGTGGCGGTCAGCAGCGCGCACCGTGGCGAGGCCTTCCAGGCCTGCGAATTCCTGATGGATTACCTCAAGACCCAGGCGCCGTTCTGGAAGAAGGAGCAGACGCCCGATGGTGCGCGCTGGGTCGATGCGCGCGTCAGCGACGACGCGGCGCTGGCGCGCTGGGGCATCCGGTCCGGCAACGCGTGACGCGGGTCGGCCGGCGCATGCGGGCGTGGCTGGCGGCCTGGATGCTGCTTGCCACGCTGGCGCCACTGGCGGCACCGGCGCAGGACGGCCAGCGGCCCGCCGTCGGCGTGACCTGGGAGGCGCGCGTGACGCATGTGGTCGATGGCGACTCGCTCTGGGCGCAGCCGGCGCGTGGTGGTGCCCGCGTGCGCCTGCGCATCGACGGCATCGACGCGCCCGAGATCTGCCAGCCGCTCGGCCGCCAGTCGCGCAGCGCCCTGCAGGCCCTGGTGCTGAACCGGCGCGTGCGTGTCAGCATCCGGGCTTACGACCGCTACGGCCGCGCCCTGGTGTCGGTGCGGCGCCTGGCCGACGATGTCGACGCCGCGGCGCACATGGTCAGCCAGGGCTGGGCCTGGAGCGACAGCCATCGGGCATGGCTGAGCAGCTACTGGCGCGAAGAACTGGTGGCGCGTCACCATGGGCGCGGCGTATTTGCCGAACGCTGGCCCGAGACGCCGGCCGAGTTCCGCCGGCGCCACGGACCTTGCGTGACCCGATGAGGCGCCCGGCGGTGCGTGCGTGGATGGTGTGGCGGCCAGGACCGATCCGTAGGTCGGGCATTCATGCCCGTGCGGCAGCGATGGCCCGCCCGCGTCGGCACGAGTGCCCCGCCCGCCAAGCCGCGCCATCGCCACGCTTGAAAACCTGGCCCGAGCCGGCATATGCTTTGGCATCGGGCCCTGGCGGCTCCTGACAGCATCAAGAAAGCATGAGACTCGACAAACTCACCACCAAGTTCCAGGAAGCGCTGGCCGACGCCCAGTCGCTGGCGCTGGGCAACGACCACGCCTACATCCAGCCGGAGCACCTACTGGCCGCCATGCTGCGCCAGGAGGAAGGCCCGAAGGCGCTGCTGGCGCGCGCCGGCGTCAACACTGGCCGCCTGGCGCAGGAGATCGAGGCGGCGATCAAGCGCATGCCCACCGTCACCGGCCAGGAGCAGGTGCAGCCCGGCCCCGACCTGATCCGCCTGCTGCAGGCGACCGAGAAGGAGAGCATCAAGCGCGGCGACCAGTTCGTGCCGAGCGAAATGTTCCTGCTGGCGCTCAGCGACGCCAAGGGCGAGGCGGCGCGCATCGCCAAGGAGGCCGGCCTGGCACGCAAGAGCCTGGAGGCCGCCATCGACGCCGTGCGTGGCGGCCAGACCATGGATTCGGCCGAGGGTGAATCGCAGCGCGAGGCGCTGAAGAAGTACACGCTGGATCTGACCGAGCGCGCGCGCCTGGGCAAGCTGGATCCGGTGATCGGTCGCGACGACGAGATCCGCCGCGCCATCCAGGTGCTGCAGCGCCGCAGCAAGAACAACCCGGTGCTGATCGGCGAGCCGGGCGTGGGCAAGACGGCCATCGTCGAAGGCCTGGCGCAGCGCATCGTGGCCGGCGAGGTGCCCGACACGCTGAAGAACAAGCAGGTGCTGGTGCTCGACATGGCGGGCCTGCTGGCCGGCGCCAAGTACCGCGGCGAGTTCGAGGAGCGCCTGAAGGCCGTGCTGAAGGAAGTGGCGCACGAAGAGGGCCGCATCATCCTGTTCATCGACGAGCTGCACACCATGGTCGGTGCCGGCAAGGCCGAGGGTGCCATCGACGCTGGCAACATGCTGAAGCCCGCGCTGGCGCGCGGCGAGCTGCACTGCATCGGCGCCACCACGCTGGACGAATACCGCAAGTACATCGAGAAGGACGCGGCGCTGGAGCGGCGCTTCCAGAAGGTGCTGGTGGGCGAGCCGTCCGTCGAGGACACCATCGCCATCCTGCGCGGCCTGCAGGAGCGCTACGAGGCGCACCACGGCGTCGACATCACCGACCCGGCCATCGTGGCCGCGGCCGAGCTGTCGGCGCGCTACATCACCGACCGCTTCCTGCCCGACAAGGCGATCGACCTGATCGACGAGGCAGCGGCCAAGATCAAGATCGAGATCGACTCCAAGCCCGAGGTGATGGACCGGCTGGACCGCCGCATGATCCAGCTCAAGATCGAGCGCGAGGCGATGAAGAAGGAGACCGACGAGGCCTCGCGCAAGCGCCTGCAACTGATCGAGGAAGACCTGGCCGCGCTGGAGAAGGAATACGCCGACCTGGACGAAATCTGGAAGGCCGAAAAGGCCAGCGCCCAGGGCAGCGAGCAGATCCGCAAGGAGATCGAGCAGATCAAGTTCCAGATGCAGGAGGCCACCCGCAAGGGCGACTTCAACCAGGTGGCCGAGCTGCAGTACGGCAAGCTGCCCGCGCTGGAAAAGCAGCTGCACGAGGCGCAGACCAGCGAGCAGGACGCCGAGGCCAAGGACAAGGGCCACCGGCTGCTGCGCACCGAAGTCGGCGCCGAGGAGATCGCCGAGGTGGTCAGCCGCGCTACCGGTATCCCCGTCAGCAAGATGATGCAGGGCGAGCGCGACAAGCTGCTGCGCATGGAAGACCGCCTGCACGAACGCGTGGTGGGGCAGGACGAGGCGATCTCGGCCGTGGCCAACGCCATCCGCCGCTCGCGTTCTGGCTTGAGCGACCCGAACCGGCCGCTGGGCAGCTTCCTGTTCCTCGGCCCCACGGGCGTGGGCAAGACCGAGCTGACCAAGGCGCTGGCGGGCTTTCTGTTCGACAGCGAAGAGCACATGGTGCGCATCGACATGAGCGAGTTCATGGAGAAGCACAGCGTTGCGCGCCTGATCGGCGCGCCGCCCGGCTACGTGGGTTACGACGAAGGCGGCTACCTGACCGAGGCCGTGCGCCGCAAGCCCTACAGCGTGATCCTGTTCGACGAGATCGAGAAGGCGCACCCGGACGTGTTCAACGTGCTGCTGCAGGTGCTGGACGATGGCCGCCTGACCGATGGCCAGGGCCGCACGGTGGACTTCAAGAACACCGTCATCATCATGACCAGCAACATCGGCTCGCCCATGATCCAGAGCATGGCCGGGCAGCCGTACGACGACATCAAGGACGCGGTGTTCGGTGAGCTGAAGAACCACTTCCGGCCCGAGTTCCTGAACCGCATCGACGAGATCGTGGTCTTCCACGGCCTGGACGCGGGTCAGATCGGCGCCATCGCGAAGATCCAGCTCAAGGTGCTGATGGAGCGCCTGGCCAAGATGGACCTGCAGCTGAACGTGAGCGACCAGGCGATCGACGAACTGGCCAAGGTCGGCTTCGATCCGGTGTTCGGCGCGCGGCCGCTCAAGCGCGCGATCCAGCAGCGCATCGAGAACCCGCTGTCGAAGCTGCTGCTGGAAGGGCAGTTCCCGCCCAAGTCGGTGATCGAGGTCACGGTCGATCCGATCAACGATCCAGGGGTGTTCCAGTTCAGCGCCGGAGCCGAGGCGGTGGCTGCCTGACCCGGCCGTTGGGATTTTCGCCCCCGTGAGACGCGCCCGCGACAACGCGGGCGCGTTTTTCTTTGGCACACTGGGGTGGCCGACCTACCGCGAACGGAGGATCACAGGTGACTGTTCAGGACTTGTTCGAAGCCCAGCATGCGCGTTCGCGCGACGGGCAGCCGCCGGGGCTGGCCGAACGCCAGGACCGGCTGGCGCGCCTGGCGCGCCTGCTGGACGACAACGCGGCCGCACTCGGCAGCGCGGTCGAGGCGGACTTCGGCGTCCGCGGCCAGCGCCTGACCGAGATTGCCGACCTGTTCCTGCTGCGCGCCATGCTGGGCGACCTGCGGCGCAACCTGGCGCGCTGGTCGCGGCCCCGGCGCGTGCGCACGCCGCCGTACCTGATGCCGGGGCGCGGACACATCGAGCGCCAGCCGCTCGGCGTGATCGGCATCATCAGCCCCTGGAACTACCCGCTGCAGCTGGCGCTGGGGCCGGCGGCCACGGCGCTGGCGGCCGGCAACCGGGTGATGCTCAAGCCCACCGAGGTGCTGCCGCAAAGCTCGGCGCTGCTGGCCGACCTGGTGGCCAGGCACTTCGCGCCCGACGAGTTCAGCGTGGTGCAGGGCGGGCCGGACGTGGCGGCCGAGTTTGCCGCGCTGCCGTTCGACCACCTGTTCTTCACCGGCTCCACCGCCGTGGGGCGCAAGGTGGCGCAAAGCGCGGCGAAGAACCTGACGCCGACCACGCTGGAGCTGGGCGGCAAGTCGCCCTGCATCGTCGACGCCTCCTGCGGCGACCTTCATGGCGCGGCACTGAAGATCGCCCATGGCAAGCTGCTCAATGGCGGCCAGACCTGCATCGCGCCCGACTACCTGCTGCTGCCGCGCGGGCGCGAAGAGGCCTTCGCGCAGGCCTATCGCGCGGCGGTGGCACGGCTGTTTCCGCGCATCGAAGGCAATCCGGACTACGCCGCCATCGTGAGCGAGCGGCATCATGCGCGCCTGCAGGACCTGCTGGACGAGGCGCGCGCGGCGGGCGCGCGGGTCGAGGACGTGGCGCCGGCGGCCGGCGACGGCGCCGGCCGGCAGATGCGTCCCACGCTGGTGTTCGGCGCCACCCCGCAGCTGCGGCTGATGCAGGAGGAAATCTTCGGCCCCATCCTGCCCGTGCTGCCCTGCGATACGCCGCAGGAGGCCATCGCCCACATCAACGCCGGCGAGCGCCCGCTGGCGCTGTACTGGTTCGGCGACGACCAGACCGCGCGTGACGCGGTGCTGCGCGGCACGGTGAGCGGCGGCGTGACGGTGAACGACACGCTGCTGCACATCGCGCACGACGGACTGCCGTTCGGTGGCGTGGGCGAAAGCGGACTCGGCGCCTACCACGGTGAAACCGGCTTTCTGCGCTTCACGCACGAAAAGAGCGTGTTCGTGCAGTCGCGCTGGGCCATGGGCCATCTGCTGTACCCGCCCTATGGCGCGCGCTTCGACCGCGTGATGGGCTGGATTCGCCGCCTGCTGTAGGGTCCCGCGAGGAGGGTGCCGGGTGCAGCGCCACGACAGCGACGTGCTCATCATCGGCGGCGGTCTGGCGGGCATCGTCTGTGCGCTGCAATTGCTTGACCGTGCCAGTCCGCCGCGCATCGCGCTGCTGGATTGCGATGTGCAAGCCAACTTCGGTGGCCTGGCCAAGGAGAGCTTTGGCGGTCTGCTGATGGTCGACACGCCCCTGCAGCGCCGGCAGAAGCTGAAGGATTCGCCCGCGCTGGCGCTGCAGGACTGGCTGGCCTTCGGTGGCTTCGATGGCGCCAGCGCCGAACCTGGCCACGCGCAGTACTGGCCGCGGCAGTGGGCCGAGCATTACGTCAACGACTCGCGGGAACACCTGTACCAGTGGCTCACGGAGCGCGGCGTCGGTTTTCTGCCGCTGCCGCTGTGGGTCGAGCGCGGCATGGGGCCGGGCGCCGGCGGCGCCGCGCGCGGCAATTCGGTGCCACGCTGGCACGTGGTCTGGGGCACGGGGCAGGGCTTGGTGGCGGCGCTGCTCGAGCGGCTGCAGCGGCATCCGCGCCGTGATCGGCTCGCGCTGCATTTCGGCCACAAGGTCGACGGCTTGCTGACGACCGACGGCGCCGTCACCGGCTGCCGGGGCGTCGCGGTGGGCGAGGGCGGGCTGCGGGACTTCGAAGCCCATGCAGCGCAGGTCGTCATCGCTGCCGGCGGCATCAACGGCGGCGACCTGAGCCTGGCGCGGCGGCACTGGCATCCGGACTGGGGCCAGCCGCCGGCCAGCCTGCTGAACGGCTCGCACCAGTTCGCCGACGGCACACTGCACCATGCCGCGCAAGCCGTGGGCGCGCAGCTGACGCATCTGCAGAACCAGTGGAACTACGCCGCCGGCATCGCGCACTGGCGGCCGCGCAAGCGCAATCATGGCCTGTCGCTGGTGCCGCCGAGGTCCGCGCTGTGGCTGAACGCGCGTGGCCAGCGCATCCTGCCGCCGCTGGTGAGCGGCTTCGATACGCGCGATCTGGTGACGCAGGTCTGCGCGCAGCCGGGCGGCACTTCGTGGCAGCTGATGAACCGCCGCATCGCGCTGAAGGAACTGGCGATCTCCGGCGCCGAGTTCAATCCCAGCATTCGCGAGCGGCGCAAGCTCGGCTTCGTGCTGGACATCCTGCGCGGCAACCGCTGGCTGTTGAACGAGGTGCTGACGCACAGCACCGACGTGGTGACGGCGCGCACGCTGCAGGAGCTGGCCGAGAAGATGAACGCGCTGCAGGGCACCGACGATGTGCGCACCGACACCTTGCGCGACGTGGTGGCGCGCTACGACGCCGAGGTGGCCCGGGGCGAAGCCAGCCAGGACCTGCAGCGTCAGCGCATCATTCAGCTGCGCCAATGGAAGGGCGACCGCCTGCGCACCTGTGCGGCGGCGCGCATTCTCGACGCCAAGGCGATGCCGCTGATCGCCATCCGAGAGCACATCATCAGCCGCAAGAGCCTGGGCGGCATCCAGACCAACCTGGCCAGTCAGGCGCTGGACGCTGACGGCCAGCCGATCTCGGGTCTGTACGCCATCGGCGAGGCGGCCGGCTTTGGCGGCGGCGGCATGAACGGGTTGCGCGGGCTGGAAGGCACTTTCCTCGGCGGCTGCATCTACTCGGCGCAGCGTGCGGCGCGGGCGATGGGCCGGTGATCCCGAGGAGACATTGTGTTGGAATCGCGTCACCCAACATGCGAGGGTTTTTTGTATGACCGCTGTATTTGAACCGGGTGAACGGCGCGCCTTGCTGGCCGTGAAGGGCGTAGGGCCGACCGTGGTGACGCGGCTGGAGCAATTGGGCTATGCCTCGCTGGCGCACCTGGCCAAGGCCAGCGCGCTCGACATCCTGGCGGGCGGGGCAAGACTGACCGGATCCAGTTGCTGGAAGAGCAGCCCGCAGGCGCGTGCAGCCATCCAGGCGGCCATCGATCTGGCGCGCACGCGAACGATGGGCGCTTCGTTCGAGCCGAGATCTTCGCCATGAAGAAGACCGCCGCCCAACTCGCCGTGCACGCGCTGGAACAGCTCGGCATCACGCACACCTTCGGCATTCCCGGCGTGCACAACACCGAGCTGTACGACGAGCTGGCCAATTCGGCGCAGATCACGCCGCTGCTGGTGACGCACGAGGGCGGCGGCGCCTTCATGGCCGATGCCTTCAGCCGCATCCAGTGGGCTGGGGCGGCTGCCGAGGGCGCGGGCCGGGCGATCGGCACGCTGCTGATCGTGCCCGCCGCCGGCCTGACGCACGCGGCCAGCGGCATCGGCGAGGCGTACCTGGGCGGCGTGCCGATGCTGATCATCACCGGCGGCATCCGCACCGACACGCCGCAGCGCTACAAGCTGCACGGTGTCGACCAGTTGGAGATCGCCAAAGGTTTCACCAAGGCGGCGTTTCGCGTCATGAGCCATGAGGAGGTGGTGCCGACCATCTTCGAGGCCTACCGCATCGCGACCAGCGGCTTTCCGGGGCCGGTGCTGGTGGAGATCCCGGTCAACCTGCAGCTGTTCTCGACGCCGGTGAACGAGCCGCCGGCGTGGCAGCCACCCGTGCCGCCGGCGGCGCCCGATGCGGACGCGCTTGCCGACGCGGCGCAGGTGCTGGCGCGCGCCCGGCAGGTCGGTATCTTCGCCGGCTGGGGCGCACGCCATGCGCAGGCGCAGCTGATCGAACTGGCCGAACTGCTGAACGCGCCGGTCAGCACCACGCTGCAAGGACTGGCGGTGTTCCCGGCCGACCACGCGCTGCACGCCGGCTTCGGCTTCAGCCGCTCGGCGGTGCCGGCGGCGCGTAACGCCTTCAAGGCCTGCGACGCGCTGCTGGCGGTGGGCACGCGCTTTTCCGAGATTCCGACCGGCAGCTTCGGTGCCCAGGTGCCGGCCGATCTGGTGCACGTGGACATCGACGCCGGCGTGTTCCACGCCAACTACCCGGCTCGCGTGGCGATCGAGGGCGATGCGCAAGCGGTGCTGTCGGCGCTGCTGGCCGAACTGAAGCGGCTCGGGCAGGTGCCGCCGGCGGCCGAGGCCCAGAACGCTCTGCGGCAGCAGATCGCCCGGGACAAGGCCGCCTACCAGAAGGAATGGCTCGAGCACGACAGCGGCGCGCGCGTCAACCCGGCGCGCTTCTTCGCTGCGCTGCGCGAGCAGATGCCGGCCGACAGCATCACTGTGCTCGACGATGGCAACCACACCTTCCTGGCAGCCGAGCTGTACCCGCAGCCCGCAGGCGCCCAGCTCATCACGCCGACCGACTTCAACGCCATGGGCTACGCGGTGCCGGCCGGCATCGGCGCCAGGCTGGCTGCGCCGGACAAGGAAGTGGCGGTGATCGTGGGCGACGGCTGCTTTGCCATGACCTGCATGGAAATCATGACGGCCGCCGCCAACCGGCTGGGCGTGGTGTTCTACGTGTTCAAGGACGGTGCGCTGTCGCAGATCGCGCAGGCCCAGCAGCGGCCGTACCAGCGCCTGACCTGCACCGAGCTGGGGCAGGCCATCGATCTGGCCGGCGTGGCGCAGGCCACCGGCGCTGCCTACGTCGCGCTGCCCGACAACGCCGGCGCCGCGGCGGCGATCTTCGAGGCGCGCGAACTGGCGGCACGCGACAGGCCGGTGATCGTCGACGTGGCGATCGACTACGGCAAGCCCACCGCCTTCACGCTGGGCACCACGCAGACCAACTTCAGCGGCTTTCCGCTGGGGCAGAAGCTGCGCTTTGTCAGGCGGCTGGTGGTGCGCAAGTACTTCTCCTGAGCTGGCGCCGCCGGCACCGCTTCAATCGGCGGTGGATTCGCACATCGGCGCAATCGCCTCGGCCGTCAGCTGCAGCGTGACGTGATCGATGCGGTGCTGCGCCCTCAGCTCCTCCGTCGCTGCGCGCAGCAGGGCGTCGCCAGGGTGGCCGGCGGGAGTGATCAGATGCGCCGACAGCGCCACCTGGGTCGTGCTCATGGCCCAGATGTGCAGGTCGTGCACGTGCGCCACGCCCGGCAGCGCGGCCAGGTAGGCGCGCACGGCCGCCGGGTCCACGTGCGCCGGCACGCCGTCGAACAGCAGGTGGGTCGATTCGCGCAGCAAGCCCCAGGTGCCCCAGACGATGACGCCGGCGATCAGCAGGCTCAGCACCGGGTCGATCCAGCCCCAGTTCTGCCACAGGTAGAGCGCGCCGCCGATCACCACCGCCAGCGACACCAGTGCGTCGGCCGCCATGTGCAGGAAGGCGCCCTGGATGTTGATGTCCGACTCGCGTCCGCGCATGAACAGCAGCGCGGTGGCGGTGTTGATGACGATGCCGATCGCCGCCACGACGATGATGGTCCAGCCCTGGGTGGGCTGCGGATCGCCCAGGCGCTGCACCGCCTCCCAGCCGAGCGAGCCCATCGCCACCAGCAGCAGCACCGCGTTGGCGAACGCCGCCAGGATGGAGGCGCGCTGCCAGCCGTAGGTGTGGCGCGCGTCGGGCCGGATGCGCGCCGCCCAGGCGCCGGCCCAGGCCAGCACCAGGCCGGCGACGTCGCTCAGGTTGTGCGCGGCGTCGGCCAGCAGGGCCAGCGAGTTGACGTGCCAGCCGTAGAACGCTTCCACCAGCACGAAGCCCAGGTTGAGCGCGATGCCGATGGCGAAGGCGCGACTGAAGTCGTGCGGCGTGGCAGGGTGATCATGGTCATGTGCGTGTCCATGGCCGTGTCCGGCGTGTGCGTGGCGGAACGCGGGTGCCGGTGCCGGATCGTGCAGTTCGTGCGCTGTCAGGCGATCGTCCTGGCGAAGGTCGCTGGGGTCGGTGGGCGGGGCAGATGATGGCAGGGGCGACATGCGGGGCAACTCCAACGCGAAGTATCCCCGCAGCGCGCCCAGCCGACACCGCTGCGGCTGCGGCTGGCCGCGGGCCGCGGCGCGAATGACCCCCTCCCTCTTCAAGGCAGCAGACGACGCTGTCAGCCAGCACCGCCTTGACCCGGGTGTGCCTGTGCTCGAAGTGGCCGCTGTCCCAGCCGGGTGACGCGCCCATGGCTGCCGGCGCGGCCACCATGCGGCGCGTGGCGCTGGCGCTGTGCGCGAGAATGTCATCCGCGCCACTGCGGTGGGCGTTGCGCCTCCGCTCGCGACACGGCGGCGACGAAACCTGGGCCGCGCCAGCGGGCTGTCGCTTGGCTTAGCATGCGGTTTCATGAATCCGGTTGCCGTTACCACCGCAGGCGCCTCTGCAGCGCCACTTCCGCCGCCCGTTCCGCTGGCCGACGACGCCAAGGTGATCGGCCTGGTCGGGCTGGCGCATGCGAGTTCCCACTTCGCGCACCTGCTGCTGCCGACGCTGTTTCCGATCTTCATGACCGAGTTCCAGCTCAGTTTTGCCCAGCTGGGTTTCCTGAGCACAGTGTTCTTCGCCATCTCGGGCGCGGGTCAGGCGATGTCGGGATTCCTGGTCGACAAGGTGGGCGCGCGGCCGGTGCTGTTCGCGTCCTTCATCTGCTTCATCCTGGCCTGCCTGGCCGGCTACGTCGCGCAGGGTTACTGGGGCCTGATGCTGGTGGCCATGTTCGCCGGTCTGGGCAATGCGCCGTTCCATCCGGTGGACTTCAGCATCCTCAACCAGCGCGTGTCGACGGCGCGGCTGGGCTACGCCTTCAGCGCGCACGGCCTGTCCGGCAACCTCGGCTGGGCGCTGACGCCGGTGTTTCTGCTGTTCTTCACCGCCTGGTCGGGCTGGCGCACCGGCTACCTGGCGGCTGCCCTGATGTACGCGGGCATCCTGGCGGTGCTGGTGCTGCAGCGCGAGCACCTGGCCACCGAGGTGGTGCGGCGTCCCGAAGGCGCATCCCGGCGCAGCGACGTGGCCTTCCTCAAGCTGCCGGTGGTGTGGTGGTGCTTCGCGTTCTTCCTGCTCTCGACCATGACGCTGGCGGTGGTGCAGAACTTCGCCTCGCCGATCATGCAGGCCATGCACGGCGTCAGCTTCGAGGCGGCGACGTCGATGCTCACGGCCTACATGCTGGCCGGTGCGGTCGGCGTACTCGTCGGCGGTTTCGTGGCGGCGCACCTGCCCAACCAGAGCGACCGCGTGGTGGCCTGGGCGATGGGCATCGGGGCGCTGTTGCTGGCGCTGGCGGGCACCGGCTGGCTGGGTGGCTTCGGTTCCATGACCATCCTGTCCCTGACGGGTTTTGCCGTCGGCGTCGGCGGCCCCAGCCGCGACATGATGATCAAGCGCGCCACGCCCCAGGGCGCCACCGGCCGCGTGTACGGTACGGTGTACTCCGGGCTGGACATCGGCTTCGCCATCGCGCCGACGCTGTACGGCGTGTTCATGGACCGCGGCATGTACGTCACCACGCTGATGGTGGCGGCGGTGCTGCTGATGCTGTCGGTGGGCGCTGCGCTGGCGGTGGGCCAGCGCAGCGGTCTCCGTTGAACCCCTTGCCCAGGCCATGAACCAGCTTGCCGGACACCTGATCGTCGAGTGCCTGATCGCGCAGGGCGTGCAGCGCGCCTGGGGCGTGCCGGGCGAGAGCTATCTGGCGGTGCTGGATGGCTTTCATGCCCATGGCGATCGTTTTCGGTTCATCACCTGCCGGCAGGAAGGCGGCGCCGCCTTCATGGCCGAGGCCGAAGGCAAGCTGACCGGCCGGCCCGGCGTGCTGTTCGTCACCCGCGGGCCGGGCGCGACCAATGCCAGCATCGGCATCCACACGGCGTTCCAGGATTCGACGCCGATGGTGGTGTTCGTCGGCGACGTGGCGAGCAGCATGCGCGACCGCGAGGCCTTCCAGGAGATCGATTTCCGCGTCTTCTTCGGTGCCAGCACGCAGGGCCTGGCCAAGCGGGTCGAGCGCATCGACGACGCGCGCCGCATCCCGGAGTACATCGCGCGGGCCTTCGCCAGCGCCATGAACGGCCGCCCCGGCCCGGTGGTGCTGGTGCTGCCGGAGGACATGCTGATGCAGCATGTCGACGCGCGCCCGCTGCCGCGCGTGGAGCCGGTCCAGTATCAAGGCGATGTGCAGGGCGCAGCCGACCTGCGCGCTGCGCTGTCGAGTGCCGAACGTCCGCTGCTGATCGCCGGCGGCCCCGGCTGGACGCCGGCTGCGGCGCAGGCGCTGCAGCGCTTCGCCGAGCGCTGGCGGCTGCCGGTGGCCAACGCCTTCCGCTTCCAGGACACCTTCGACAACCACCACCCGCAGTACGCGGGCGACGTCGGCATCGCCATCAACCCCAGGCTGGCCGAGCGCGTGCAGGCGGCCGACCTGCTGCTGGTGGTGGGCCCGCGCCTGGGCGAGATGACGACCGGCGGCTACACGCTGATCGAGGCGCCGCGGCCGAGGCAGCGCTTGGTGCACATCCATCCGGATCCGACCGAGCTGGGCCGCGTCTACCAGGCCGATCTGGCGCTGTGCGCCAGCATGCCCGGCGCTGCCGCCATGCTGGACGCGCTGCCGGCGCCGGCCGCCACGCCATGGCAGGCCTGGACCGAGGCCGCCCACGCCGACTACCTGGCCAACCTCGAGCCGCAGGCGCTGCCGGGGCCGATCGACATGCCGGCCATCGTCGCCACGCTGGCGGCGCAGCTGCCGCCGGATGCCGTCGTCACCAACGGCGCCGGCAACTTCAGCGGCTGGGTGCACCGTTTCTGGCGCTACCGCGGCCTTGCCAAAGGGCACAAGACGCAGCTGGCGCCCACCAACGGCGCCATGGGCTACGGCGTGCCGGCCGGCATCGCGGCGTCGATCGCCACCGGGCGCACGGTGTTCACCATCGCCGGCGATGGCGACTTCCTGATGAACGGGCAGGAACTGGCCACCGCCGTGCAGCACGGCGCCAGGAGCATCATCGTGCTGCTCAACAACGGCAGCTACGGCACCATCCGCATGCATCAGGAGCGCGAGTTTCCGACCCGTGTCAGCGGTTCCAGCCTGGGCAACCCCGACTTCGCGGCGCTGGCGCGCGCCTACGGCTACGCCGGCGAACGCATCAACCGCACGGAGGAGTTCGAGCCGGCGCTGCAAGCCGCGCTGGCGCGTCCGCGGGGAACCTTGATCGAGGTGATGCTGAGCGAGGAGATCATCACCACGCGCACCACGCTCAGCCGCATCCGCGAGCAGGCGCTGGAGCGCCAGAGCCGGCGCTGAGAGGCAAGAAAAAGCCGGCGCATCGGGCCGGCTTGGGTCGTGTCAGCGGGGCGCGAACGCCCCCACGGATCAGGACAGGTGCGCGTTGATCAGCTTGGTCATCTCGAACATCGTGACCTGCGGCTTCTTGAAGACTTCCTTCAGCTTGGCGTCGGCGTTGATGTTGCGACGGTTGGCGCTGTCCTGAAGGTTGTTGGCCTTGATGTACTCCCACACCTTCTTGGTGACTTCGGTGCGCGGCATGGCCTGGCTGCCGATCACGGCCGCCAGCGCCGGGCTGGGCGTCATGGCCTTCATGAAGGCAGCGCTGGGCGTGCGCTTCTTGGCCGGCGCGGCCGCCTTCTTCGTCGCGGCCGGCGCGTTCTTCGCGGGGGCTTTCTTTGCAGTTGCCATGCTTGCTGTTCCTCTTTGTTGCGTTAGCGTGCTTGGCCAGCGACGAACACATTCAGCTGGCTGCCCACGATGCTACTGGATAAGTAGCACCTCTCCAAGGGAAAAGTGTGGGTTCGGCGCTGTGGATGTTGCTTTTTCTGCAGCGATCGTGCCGCCGGGCGTGCTGAGGCCGTGCGGGGTGCGCGCCCGCGGTGCGTTTCAGCGACTCGCCGTGCCGCGGCTGCGAGCCGTGCCGGAGCCATGTGCGGCGGTCTGCGCCGCAGGAATCGGTTGGCTGGCGGACATGCGGACGGCGCGCCCGTCGCGGCGTCCAGTGGCGCCGAGCGTTCCCATCCAGCCCCTCAATGCGGCCGGCGCCGGCTGCCCACGCGCCAGGCCGCGCGCGATGGCAGCGTGGCCAGCAGCACGCCGGCCAGGGCGATGGCAAAGGCCAGCAGTTGCCAGCCACCCAGCCGCTCGCCCAGCGCCACGACGCCAACCACGGCGGCGCTGATCGGCAGCAGCACGGTGAAGACGCCGGCCTGCGCGGCCGGCACGCTCTTCAGCCCGGTCATCCACAGCCACACGGTCCACATGCAGGCGGCCAGGGCGTAGAACACCAGCAGCAGCCAGGTGCCGGCTTCCACGGCCCCGAAATCGAAGCGCCACGCCAGCCATAGGCCCATCGGCGTGCTGAGCACGAAGCCCCACAGGTTGATCAGCGCCGAGATGCGGCGCGGCCCCAGGCTGCCGGTGAGCTTCTTGCCGATGACTGCGTAGCTGGCCTCGCACAGCACGGCGCAGATCAGCAGCAGGTTGCCCAGCCACACCAGTGAGCCGGCAGCGCTGCTGGACGCAGCGCCGCCCGGCGCCGCCGGCTCGATGCGCGACAGCGACAGCAGGCCGATGCCGGCCACCGCGCAGGCCACGCCGGCCCAGACCCGCGGCGGCACCCGTTCGCGCAGGAACAGCCAGGACAGCACCGCCACCGCCGCCGGAATCGCCGCCATGATCACGCCCGCCGACACCGCCGAGGTCAGCTTGACGCCGTAGATCATGCACAGCGTGAACAGGAAGTTGCCGAGAAAGGATTCCAGAAACAGCAGGCGCCGCGTGGTGGCGCTCAAGGGCGGCTCCTCCGGCGGCTTCTTCAGCCAGTGCGCCATCGCCAGCGCACCGATGCCGAAACGCAGCCAGGCCAGCAACAGGACCGGAAACACCGCCGCCAGCGGCTTGGACAGTGCGACGTAGCTGCCGACCAGTGCCATCGACAAGGCCAGGCAGCCGTAGGCCACGGGACGGCTGGGAACGGCTGGGGTAGACAAGACGGATGCGAGCGGAAAATCAGGGCAGGGCGGGTTGCGCATCATGCCCGAATGCGTTGCCGGGTTCGTTGTGGGCGCCGGTGCTTGGCACGGAAGCTCGTGCGATTTCGCATCGTGATAATTGAACGCGAAGATGCGAAAAACCCGATGCTGCGGCGCAATATAATTTCCCGTGATGAGATTTTATATTCCATATAGAGGAATTTAGGATTTAAGTTATTGATTCATATGAAGAAAAAAATAATCTTGTATAAGACATAAGAATGAATTGAGGTCTTATACAAGAGTTATGATTGCGCCAACGGTTGAGCCGCGTGACCCGCTGGACCGACGGACACGACCGCCCGAGTTTGTTCAACTTTTCCGACTGGAGCTTTTCATGCCGAACACCAACGAACAACTGAGCCGCGACCAGCAGATCGCCGCCCTCGAGAAGGACTGGGCCAGCAACCCACGCTGGAAGGGCATCAAGCGCGGCTACAGCGCCGCCGACGTGGTGCGGCTGCGCGGCAGCCTGCCGATAGAGTACACGCTGGCCAAGCGCGGCGCCGAGAAGCTGTGGCGCCTGATCAACGGCGAGGCCCGGAAGGGCTACGTCAACGCCTTCGGCGCCATCACCGCCGGCCAGGCCATGCAGCAGGCCAAGGCGGGCCTGGAGGCGGTGTACCTGTCGGGCTGGCAGGTGGCGGCCGACGGCAACACCAGCGAGACCATGTACCCCGACCAGTCGCTGTACGCCTACGACTCGGTGCCGACCATGGTGCGCCGCATCAACAACACCTTCAAGCGCGCCGACGAGATCCAGTGGAGCCGTGGCGTCGGCCCCGGCGACAAGGACTTCGTCGACTACTTCCTGCCGATCGTGGCCGACGCCGAAGCCGGCTTCGGCGGCGTGCTGAACGCCTTCGAGCTGATGAAGAACATGATCACCGCCGGCGCCGCGGGCGTGCATTTCGAGGATCAGCTGGCCGCCGTCAAGAAGTGCGGCCACATGGGCGGCAAGGTGCTGGTGCCGACGCAGGAGGCGGTCGAGAAGCTGATCTCGGCGCGTTTCGCCGCCGACGTGATGGGCGTGCCCACCATCGTGCTGGCGCGCACCGACGCCGAGGCCGCCAACCTGATCACCAGCGACCACGACGCCAACGACAAGCCGTTCCTGACCGGCGAGCGCACGCAGGAAGGTTTCTACCGCGTCAAGAACGGCCTCGAGCAGGCCATCAGCCGCGGCGTCGCCTACGCACCGTATGCCGACCTGGTGTGGTGCGAGACCGGCACGCCCGACCTCGGCTTCGCGCGCGAGTTCGCCCAGGCCGTGCTGTCGAAGCACCCCGGCAAGCTGCTGAGCTACAACTGCTCGCCGTCCTTCAACTGGAAGCGCAACCTGGACGACGCGACGATCGCCAAGTTCCAGGACGAGTTGTCGGCGCTGGGCTACAAGTACCAGTTCATCACGCTGGCCGGCATCCACGTCAACTGGTACCGCACCTTCGAATTCGCCAAGGCCTACGCCGGCGGCGAGGGCATGAAGCACTACGTCGAGATGGTGCAGGAGCCCGAGTTCAAGGCGCGCGAGCAGGGCTACACCTTCGTGTCGCACCAGCAGGAAGTCGGCGCCGGCTACTTCGACGACGTGACCACCGTGATCCAGGGCGGCTCCTCCAGCGTGAAGGCGCTGACCGGTTCGACCGAGGAAGAGCAGTTCCACTGATCGGGCGCTGACCGCCGGCTGCGCCCATGGCGCAGCCCGAACGCAGGAAGCCACCCTTGGGTGGCTTCATCTTTTCTGGCGCTGGTGCTGGGTTGCGCGCGTCAGCGCGCCGCCGGCGCGCCGGATTCGCGCAGCAACCGGAAGCCACCCAGCACATGACGCGATCCCGGCGTGTTCCAGTTGCGATAGGCCACGCGCGCATACAGCGGCCAGCTGTGCCAGGAGCCGCCGCGGCGCACGCGCACCTGGCCGGTTGCTGGCCCGGCGGGGTCTTCCAGCGGCGCCTGCGCGTAATAGTCCTCGCCGTACCAGTCGGCACACCATTCCCAGACGTTGCCGATCATGTCGTGCAGGCCGAAGGCGTTGGGTGCGTAGCTGCCTACGGGTGCGGTGAAGGCGTGGCCGTCGTTGCCGCTGCCCGCCTGCTCGCGCCAGCGCGGCCAGCGCAGCGCGGCCTCCCGGTCGAAGGTGTTGGCGGTGGTGGGCAGCGCTGCCGGGTCGTCGCTGGTCGGATAGCGGGTGCGTGAGCCGGCGCGGGCAGCGTATTCCCACTCGGCCTCGGTCGGCAGGCGGTAGACGGCGCCCTCTTGCTGGCTCAGCCAGCGCGCCATCGCCATGGCGTCGTTCCAGCTCACGTTGACGACCGGGTGCCGCTCGGACTGCGCGAAGCCGGTGTGCTGCCAGGAGTAGCGTGGATCGCGGCCTTCGAACAGGTCGCCGCGCTCGGTGCGCGAGGGCTCGTAGTTGGGGTTGAAGCCATAGGCCCCGGTGCCGTCGCGGATCGATTCGGGCAGGTAGCCCGAGGCCTCGACGAAACGGCGGAACTGGCCCACCGTGACCTCGTGTGCACCCAGCCAGAAGTCGCGCGTGATTTGTACCCGATGCACTGGCGCTTCGTCCGACAACTCGTCCAGTCGCCGTGGGTCGGCGTGGGGAAAGGCGCGCGCCAGGGTCTGCGGCGATTCGTCGCTGCCCATCAGGAATTCACCCGCCGGTATGCGCACGAAGCGCATGCCCAGTTGATCGGTGACTACCTCCCTGGCGGCGTCGGCCGTGGCAACGAGGATGGGTGGCGCCAGCGTCGGCGGCGCGCCGCAGCCGATCAGCAGCGAGGCGGCGGCCAGGCAGGCCCAGTGGAGCGGAAAGGCGGGTGCGCGATGCGACATGGGCTTGAATGCTGGCAGTGGCGCCGTCGGGTGTCAACGCGTGCCAACACCAAGCGTGTGAAGAAGTCGAGATCTTGCGGCTTTTCGTGCCGCGCCGGGGATCAGGGTGCCTGCGTGGGCGCGGCACGCCGCCACCAGCCGAGGATGGTGAAGACCATCAGCACGAAACCCAGGTAGCCGAACAGCGGGTAGACGGTGCCGACCAGCTTGATGAAACCGACGAAGCTGCCGGCGAACGCCAGCGCGGCGGTGGCAATGGTGCCCCAGACGAAGCCGGCCGTGCCCGGCGTGAACAGGCGCACCGAGAACGAATAGAAGACGCCGACCGAGGTGTTGAGGATCATGCCGAAGATGGTGATCCCCATGATCGCGCCCAGCAGCGGTGACATCTTGCTGGCCAGCAGCAGCATCGGCATCGGTACGTCCTTCAGTTCGGTCACCTGCGCGAACATGCCGCCGGCGATCAGCAGGATCAGCGCGCTCAGCAGCACGCCACCCGCGATGCCGCCCCAGGCGGCGACGCGCCGATCCGTGGTCTGGTTGCCCATGATGACCAGAAACGGTGTGCTGACCACGATGTTGTAGGACACGTACAGCAGGGCGGCCAGCAGCCAGTTCGACGCGCCGCGCGGCTGGGCCGTGGCGGCCTGCGCCAGCACGTCGAGCTCGTCCGTGGGCTGGAGCACTGTGGCCCCGGCCACGAGCACGGTCATCAGCACCAGCAAAGGGGTGATGGCGCTGATGATGCTGACCACCTTGCGCACGTCGAGACAGACGATCAGCACCGTCAGCACCGTCATCGCGATGCTGCCGTAGTGCCTGGGGATGCCCGTCAGCTGCTCCACCAGGGCGCCGCCGCCGGCCAGCATCACCACGCCGACGCCGAACATGAAGGCCGTGATCAGCCAGTCGAGCAATGCCCCCAGGTATGGCCCGCAGATGGTCATGATGACGTCCTTGTGCGAGGTGGCCGCGTGCGCCTGCCCCAGCGTGACCAGGGCCATCGCCAGGAAGATGAACAGGGCGCTGCTGACCAGCGCGCCCACCAGCCCCAGCACACCGAAGCTGGTGAAGAACTGCATGATCTCCTGCCCCGACGCGAAGCCCGCGCCGACGACGACGCCGACGAACGCGCCGGCAATGCGCAGGATGTCCTTCCATGTGTTCATGTGGCCTTCTTTTCAAGTTCTGTGGGCGCCATTTGGCCACGTGAACCGGTCCGCTGCAGCCGGTCAGCGGAAAGACAGCGTCGGCATCGTCGCAGGTCAGCTGCGGATAAGTCTGGCGTGCTGGGCGGAATCGGCGTGAGGACCGGCGATACCGATCGCGGCTGCGTGCGCTGCCGGTCAGCTGTCCAGGAACAGCGCCGGATCGACCGACGCACGGTTCAGGCTCACGGTCCAGTGCAGGTGCGGTCCGGTCACGCGGCCGGTGGCGCCGACGGCACCCAAGCGCTCGCCCGCGGCCAACCGGTCGCCGCTGCCGACGTCGATGCGGCTCAGGTGGCACATCATCGACAGCAGGCCGCCGCCGTGGTCCAGCCACACCGTCCGGCCGTTGAAGAAATAGTCGCCGGTGTCGATGACGGTGGCCGGCAGCGGCGCCAGCACCGGTGTGCCGGTGGGCGCGGCGATGTCCATGCCGCTGTGCGGGTTGCGCGGCTGGCCGTTGAAGAAGCGGCGCAGGCCGAACGAGCTGGAGCGTCGCCCGGTGGTTGGCTGCCGCATGCGCAGCTCGCCCGCCGGCGGCGCGCTGTGGGTGGCGATGACGCGTTGCTGGTGCGCGCGCTCGCGTTCGTGCCGCGCCAGGTCCTCGGGCGACAGATCGACCGTGCGCGGCGAAACCTTGAGGTGCTGTTCGGTGTAGCGCTTGGCGGTGATGGTGTAGGGCAGTTCGGTGTCGCCGCCCGCGCCGCGCACGCGGATGCGTGCCTGGCCCGGCTCGGCCGACAGCGCGATGCCGACCAGCGCGGTCCAGCTGATGACGTCGCCGATCACCAGCAGCGGGACTTCGCCGGCGAACGCCTCGGGTCGGGCGGCGGCTGGACCCAGGTCGATCCGGGCCACGCCGCCCGGTACCGACGAATGGCGTGGCCACAGCGCGGGCGCTGACGGTGGCTGCGCCTGTGCCCAGGGCGGCAGCGCCGTGCCGGCCAGCGCCGCGAACAGCAGGGCGCGCCGGTCGATCCGCGCGGGAACCGGGGGTCGGAATTCGGATGTGGGATGCATGGTCGATCGAAGTGGCGAATACGGCAAGCTGCCAATCCTATGGCCAGATGCCCCCACGCGCCGCCACACGCTCAGGTCGCGGCCTCGAGCCCACCGCGGAAGTGCGCCTGCATGCTATGCGCGCTGCGCTTGCCGTCGCGCGCGGTCAGCGCCGCCATCAGCGTGCGGTGCTCGGCCAGCGATTCCTGCAGCCGGCCGGCCTTTTGCAGCGAATGCTGGCGATGCAGCTTCATCGCCTTGCGCAGGTCCTGCACCATCTGCAACCGCCATTTGTTGTCGGCCAGTTCCAGCAGCCGCAGGTGAAACGCCTCGTTGAGCGCAAAGAAGCGCTCGGCATCATTCACCGCCTGCTCCAGTTCGGCGTGCAGCGCCGACAACTCCTCCAGCTGCGCGTCGGTGGCGCTGCGGGCGACGGTTTCGGCCGCATCCGTCTCCAGCAGGGCCAGCAGGTGATACACGTCCGCCAGGTCCTTGGCCGAGGATTCGGTCACGTAGGCGCCGCGGCGCACCTTCATGGTCACCAGACCCTCGGCCGCCAGCACCTTGAGCGCCTCGCGCAGCGGGGTGCGACTGATGCCGAGTTCCTCGGCGATCTTGAGCTCGTCGATCCAGCTGCCCGGCGTCAGCTCGCGGTTGAAGATGCGCTGGCGCAGGCGCTCGGCGACCTCTTCGTAGAGGGCGCGCGGAGCAAGGCGGCTGACGCTGACGGTCATGATCGACAAAGAATGTTCGGATTGTAAGCTGTGGGCAGGATTTTAATTAATAATTACGAGTTACGGGTCGGATGGTGGCCGAGCGCGGCGGGCCAATGGTGGATTGGGCGCCGTTGCCGTCCGATGGACAATGGGCGCGTGCCGCGTGCGGGTGACTGCAAGCCTGGCAACACGCTGCGCAAGCAGTCCGACCGAATCACTTCGCTACAAAGAGTCCATGTCATGAGCCATCCGCATCCTTCGTTCAAGCCCAGTTCCCTGGCTGACTGGCAAAAGGCCGCGCAGAAATCCGCGCCAGGCGGCGACGTGGACGCGCTGAACTGGCTCACGCCCGACGGCATCACGGTCAAGCCGCTGTACACGGCCGCGGACACCAAGGACCTGCCGTACGTCGACACGCTGCCGGGCTTCGAGCCCTTCCTGCGCGGCCCGCAAGCCACCATGTACGCGGTGCGTCCGTGGACCATCCGCCAGTACGCGGGCTTCTCGACGGCGGAGGAATCGAACGCCTTCTACCGCAAGGCGCTGGCCGCTGGCGGGCAGGGTGTCAGCGTGGCGTTCGACCTGGCCACGCACCGTGGCTATGACAGCGACCACCCGCGCGTGACGGGCGACGTCGGCAAGGCCGGCGTGGCGATCGACAGCGTGGAGGACATGAAGATCCTGTTCGACGGCATTCCGCTCGACAAGGTGAGCGTCAGCATGACCATGAACGGCGCGGTGCTGCCGATCCTGGCCGGCTACATCGTGGCGGCGGAGGAGCAGGGCGTGAGCCAGGACCAGCTGGCCGGGACCATCCAGAACGACATCCTCAAGGAGTTCATGGTCCGCAACACCTACA